>JAZRYA010000032.1:0-25251 GCA_045600505.1 Bacteroidaceae bacterium | reverse complement strand
TTGAAGAAATCCTGCTCGGAAGCAGGTTTTCCTCGAAATGCAGGCGGATTACCTCATCAAAATACTTCTCCTTTTTACTTGTTGTGTACTTGAACATAAGTTGAGCGATTGTGGTCAACTTTTTTTAGGACAAGACAAACTATGCCCATCACATACCGGAAATAGTCCCAGAAAAACTTGTTTATCTCACTGAAATTCAGTATCTTTGTAGTAGATAATCAACAAACAAATAGTATGAAAGCAAACTCTATTTTCAAGGCCGATTTGGCTCTTGCCTACAATCCGGACCTGAGTCCCCATCGAGCCCTCGTCCTACTCAATCAGTGGATTCGCCGCTCCCCTGGCCTTGTGGACAAGCTGGAGGCATTGGGCTACACCAAGATGCAGCGCGTGCTCACTCCAGCCCAGGCCAGCGCCATCTATGATGCCCTAGGCGAACCCTAGACCATTTTGTCCCAAAGGGTCTACCTTTTTGTCCAAAACCCTAGACCTTTTCCCCTAAAACCATAGACCATTCTTTCCAAAAAGGTCTATGGTTTTTTGTTGCATGCCAGCTCCATGCGCTCAATCTTGCAGATGCTTTTCTACCATTTCGTCCCATATTATCCCGTTGCGTCCCGCTCCGTCCTCTTCCGTGTCACGACCAGGCAGAAATGTCGTACCTTTGTATCGTGATTCAAAGGTCAACGAGACAACAAGTCAACGAGTCAACAAGCAGCTGCGCTCTGCGACGAGATTGGCGAGAAGCCCGAAAAATCACAACATCGCGATGTACGAGAGTGTTAATTATGAATTATGAATTCTAAATTATGAATTAAAAAAAATGCCTGTACCTTATTCAATTACCAAGCATGTATCCAAGCTGAGTGGCAAGACTCACTACTACGCCACTCCCCAGCTCTACGGCACCTTGACCACCAAGGATATCGCCAAGGAGATTACCGCGAAAACGACTGCTACCCAGGCGGATGCCTACGCCGTATTGGCTGCAGTTGGTGAGAGTGTGTTCGACGCTTTGCACCGTGGCTATCAGGTCGACCTGTTCGGCATCGGCAAGCTCCGCGTTTCACTGCGCAGCCGCAACGCTGTCAGCCGTGAGGAGTTCACCAGTCAGAACATCATCGGAGCGCGCGCTCGCCTGCTCCCCGGTGACGACCTGAAGTATGTCTTCCAGGGCATGACCTTCGAGTTCGTACCCACTCGCAAGCAGCAGGAGATTGCCAAGGCCGCCAGCAAGGCAGGCCAGTCTCTCGAGGCTACCGACGGGGATACTGACTAAGCCCTATCCCAAGCCCTTCCCCCAAAGGGGAAGGGTGTAGGGATGGAAAAATCATTACATCATGAAAAATGAATCATCTAACCAAACCTCCCCCTTTCGGGGGGCAAATCGCGAGCAAGCGATTTGGGGAGGGACACCGGAGCGGCCCCACCAGCCGCGCAGGAATAAATGGACCGACGGAGGTCTGAGGGGGGCTTCAGCTCTCTTAATGCTTCTGTTCGTAATTGCCATCAGTTTCGTGGCATTACTCACGCCCCCTCCCGGGGTAATTGATCCCAGCGTGCTCTGGCTAGTGGCCCAGGCTCTCCTGTTCGCCGCTTCCGCTTTTGGTCTCGATGCCTTCATCCGACAGATGACTGACCATCACAACAAAGACCAACCCCTCGGCACATAATTGCTAGTAAATTTTGTTCATATCCCCTCATAGCCTCACTCATATAGAAGTGGGGCTATTTTTGTACACAAGAGAACATCACTTCCAGATCGGCTCCATTTCCCAACCCTTAGGGAATCCCATTGCCGAAAGGTCAATCTCTGGGAAGTCAACAAAGAGCCAGCGAAGCTTTGCAAGCATATCGTTGCTCGGAGAAATCACACCCAGGAAATATTTGATGACACAGATATTAAAATAGACTCTCTGCGGGTCTACTGGTAATGTGATCCAGGGATGGCTTGTGCGCCTCGGCATCATAGGAAGGATAAGGTTTACCTTGTTCCACACTCTGGAATGATGACAACAAGAGTTTCTAACAAGAGTCAGTGTCGTAAGCCACGATTCAAAGACTTTGGGCTGTAGGCCAAACTTACGAGAAATTGCCTTTCTGATTCGATCCTCCTTCAAGTTTCGATACACCATATTGATGGAACCCATAGTCAGAAGTTCGCCGAGGATCCATGCAGGCGGATAAGGATTTGCGTATTCCTTCTTGAAATGCTGTATGAAATCTTCTGTTGATTTGCGGTACTCCTTGTCTATGAGAATAGTAGTGTCAGCAAAGGTGCGCGGATTGGCAAAATGAGCATTATTCATCAACCAGAAGTCATCTCCTGACATTTCTGCCGTGACATTCATGACGGCTTCTCTTACCGCAATCTCTATCTTTCAATCTCGTTGAGCAAAAGCAAACGCAGCTACTTGTCAAATCGATATAGCATCATTATCTTTTCGAAAGAAACCCCCGACTTGTACTGATGCAAGTCTTTTGGCATCTTCAGAAATGGATACATATATGCAGACAGACGATAATAGCCGATGTTTTCTATATACTGCACAGCTTTTCGCTCATCAGTAATCTCCATTCCTCGTGATTTGAGGAGATGAACTAAGTCGGTAGGATCTGAATATGTTTTAGTGAAGCTTCTTGCCATATCTACAAAAAAAAGCCCCGCGCATTTGAGCTTCTACGAGAGGCTTGGCGGGAACTAACATTGCAAAAATAAGAAGTTTTTGTCATTCCCACATCATTTTTCCATTGAAAATATATTTTCAGGTGTGCTTTTTCACGATTTTGCGCTAAAAGGGCTACTCAAATGCACGTTTTAAGTATAATCTTACTCATATCCCTCATAATTGCACCAGGCAGCACAAAAAAGTGGTCTATAATTTTGCACACAGGAAAAACATTCTTTAATTTTGTAGAACAATCGTAAAATTGAAGCAAAAGAAACAGAAATACAGATTCATTACATATAATCGCATAACAGCATTGACTATCGTTTGAGCGTTCACCTGAAAAGCCTAGGAAACTTTTATCAGTGAAATAACGAACCAAAAAAAATGATGGTTGGAGCATCCGGTGTAGCCCGGAATGTATCCTTATCCGAGTTGGATAATAGTCGATGTTCACGCCACGGCGTGGACTACTACTTATCTCGGAGAAGAGGTTTCATTCCTAGGCTGCCTCGGTGAACGCATAAGAAAGTGTCCACGCTTTCTTTGTGCGATAGTCGCTCATGATAGATTGATGCATTTCTCAGTCTATCATGGCAAAGAAAAGCAATAAACAAGCAAAAGCCAAGCCATTTGTGAAATGGGCTGGCGGCAAGGGAAAGTTGTTGTCTCAACTGGAAAGACTACTCCCCAATGATTTTGACGAGCAGCCCAGCGTCTGCTACATCGAGCCCTTTGTGGGTGGAGGGGCCATGCTCTTCCACATGCTGCAGCACCACCCCAACATCAAGAAAGCTGTCATCAACGACATCAATGAGGATCTGGTGAATGCCTATAAGGTCATTCGCGACTATCCCGAGGAACTTATCTCCCTGCTCCGCGACATGGAGGGACAATACCTCGAACTAACCAGTATGAATGCCCGCAAGGAATACTATCTGGCATGCCGTGAATATTACAACACGGCCATCATGAAACCCCTGGACCGAGCAGCTTATACCATCTTCATCAACCACACCTGCTTCAACGGCCTCTACCGAGTGAACGCCAAAGGGAAGTTCAACGTCCCCGTGGGGAAAAACAAGACCTTACACATACTGGATGAGGAGGCGATACGCACAGACAGCGCACTGCTGAAGAACGTGGAGATCCTGTGTGGCGATTACCACCTGACGCTGGACCACGTAGCAGAGGACACCTACGTGTTCTTCTACATAGATCCACCCTATCGTCCCCTCAACGAGACGTCAAACTTCAATGATTATCAGCAGCAGAAGTGGGGCGACGAGCAGCAACTGCACGTCAAACTCTTCTGCGATGAGATCTCTCGTCGTGGATATAAGGTAATGGCAAGCAACAGTGATAGTTACGATGGAGAGGTAAACTTCTTTGAAGGTCTATACGACGGCTATGAAATAGGCCGTGTGCTAGCACCTCGATACATCAATGCGTTTGCCACCAAGCGATCCTCAGTCACGGAACTGGTGATAAGGAATTATGACATTCCCCGCGAGGAAATATTTATTAATGTGCCAGAGTAGCCATGAAGAAGACATTAATACAAGCGAATAACCTAGACACCGTGATAGATGTGTTTACCTACATCTATCTCCATCCCGATTGCACCAAGCAGGATATTGCCGATTACATTGGTTTCACTTTACGTCAGGTAGATTATTATTTTGGAGCATGCATGTATCTAGGCTTGCTCAATGAGGATTTCACTCCTACCTCGTTGGCAATTGACATCTTTACGAACAATAGGGCGGAAATACCAGAACGTGTGTATGAAGCCATAATTTCAGACGATCTCATAGGCAAGATTTTTGCACGTCGTTTTGTCCTTCCCGACGAAGAGATTGAAGAATACGCGACAAAACTGGTCATGGAGCAATATCCTGGATATAGTGACGCCGTGTATGAACGACGCACGAGCAACATCATCAAGTGGTGTGATCGTATCATCAAGTACATGAAAAAGAAAAGTTTATAGATATGGAACTGACAGAGAAAATGATTGGAGAGATCAAGTCGCACATGCTCCATGAGGCTGATGCCATGAAAACAAAGCACAAAGCAAAGAACACTCAATTTGACAACATACGCGTTTTACCAGGAGAGGTGGATGATTATGCGAAAAAAGGATATACAATAGTTTCCGAGAAAAAGAGAACAGTCCATATGTCTAGGCCTAAAAAAGCAGGGCCTATGTTTGAGGATGATATATGGTGCATGTTCTACAAACTGGGATTCAGTATTCTTAACGCGGATGAACAACTTGTTATACAGTGGGGAGATAACGAGTCGGATACTCAACAATTGGATGTAGTGGCAGTTGGCGACGATGCAATCTTTGTTGTAGAATGTAAGGCTGCAGAGTCACCACGAAAGGCATCATTCAAGAAAGATCTGAATAACATGATTCAATACAAGTATGGTGTATCGAAGGCCCTGCGCAAGATTTACGGTCAAAAACGCGTCCGATTCATCTTCGCCACCCGAAACTATCGCATAGAAGAGGGAGGAGAGGATGCTATGAGGATGAAGGATAATGGCATCTATCACCTGGATGATAATGGTTACAACTATATCAACAATCTCATCAAGTCATACAAAGACTCTGTTATTTACCAGTTCTATGGACTGATGTTTAAGGATGAGATCATCAGTAATGACCGCATCACGATACCGGCCTTGAAGGGTGAGATGGGTAGCAGAAGCTACTACCTTTTTTCATTAGAACCTAGCACATTACTAAAAATTGGCTTTGTTCTCCATCGAACACGTGTAAACGATTCGATGGCTCCGACATACCAAAGACTACTGGTTCCCTCACGACTGAAGAACATCACTAAATTTATTGATGATGGAGGTTATTTCCCCAATTCAATTATCGTAAACTTTAGTGCATCGCGTGATAGTTTGAGAGTAAAATTTACTCCTATCAAGTCTGACACAGACACTAGCGCGAAGTTTGGTTACTTAGAAATACCAAACGCATACGGTATTGCCTACATTATTGATGGCCAGCATCGCGTATATGGATATTCCAACTCCTCTTTCAAGGATCAGCACACCATCCCCGTCGTTGCGTTTGACAACATGGAGTCCGAAGAACAACTGAAGATATTCATGGAGATCAATGAAAACCAGAAGGCCGTAAGCCCAAGCCTTAGACTTGACCTGGAGGAGGATTTGTACTGGAACTCTGGACGATTAGATTCACGCATGAAAGCACTACGCTCCTCTGTCATCAAGGCACTTGCGGGCAGTGCAACAAATGTTCTGTACAATAAAATCTCGATTGGAGAGGACTCCTCGCAACTTACCTTTAAGCCCTTTGACACAGCACTTGGCAGGTCTGGGCTAATCCCACGAGCAAACGCTTCGCAATTTACCGGTGACACAGACGTATGCTTATATAATGTCCTTGAAACAGACAGCAACAAGGCCATGAAGGAAGCACGCCACATGATCATGAAATTTGTAGATGGTTGCTATGGAATATTAGAAGAAAAACTTGACGAGAAAGCCAGAGAGGATTATCTGTTTTCCAATCGCGGTACTTACGCAAACATCGTACTTATTGGGTCACTACACACATTCCTTATCAAGACAGGTGAAATAAATCCAGCAGACATCGTGCCAAAGCGTCTGGATGCCATTCGTCCCTATCTTGAAAAACTTGCAGACGCACTTAATAACCTGAACGATGAAGCTAAAGCAAACCTGAAAGGAAGTCTTGGTCAAGGTGCAGATGTATTCTGGCTTCGATTCTACCAAAACATACTTAACAAGGCATTCCCCGAGTACAGCCCATCTGAACTGATTGAGTGGAGAGAAACACAGGATCAAACCTTGCAAGACGAAGGAAATAAGTTGAAGGAAGACATAAAACAATTATTGCACGACGTGTTCTTCGTACAACTCAAGGCCTTATACGGAAATAAATGGGAAAACAACATTCTGCTATTGCAAAACGAATGTAGGAATCGTATTATCAAGGCACATTCCGATGAGGATGATTTTGACCTTGCTAGCTACGATTGGGAGGATTGGATAGAGATTGCTGATTATAAGGAACATATAACCAAGAACTTTGCAAACGATAACTTTGCCAAAGCATTTTCTATCAATATAGGTCTCCCATTTAATTCCAGAAAGGAAAAACTTGCATGGATGGCATTTATTGACACCCCCAAGGGGAAAAAGAATGCAGCTATGACACGAAGCGACATAAACAGACTGGGTATTATTTTCAACCACCTGAACAACTATACAGAAGAATAATGTTTGCAGATATTTCCAGACACGATCGTTCGCTGCGCGAATATCAGCAACGTGCCAAAGAAAATATCTTCTCGGCATGGGATGAGTGTGACAATGTCATGTTCCAGATGCCTACTGGCACCGGAAAAACACGATTGTTCACCTCTATAATCAGTGACATCAAGACATGGGGCGTATTACACTCCATCGACGAGAGGATATTGATTATTGCTCACCGTGTGGAATTGATTGAACAGATTAGCGAAAGCCTGGCAAAATACAAGATACAGCATGGTGTGATTGCGGGTGGCGTCAAGCGTGATTTGTTGCAACAGGTGCAAGTGGCGTCCATACAGACTCTTATGCATCCCCGGAACATTGAGGCCGTCAAAGAACTGCATATCAACTTCATTATTATAGATGAAGCCCACCATTCGATGGCGAACTCGTATAAAAAACTTTGGACAATATATGAAGGTTCAAAAAAACTGGGTGTGACAGCAACCCCCTGGCGAATGAATAACAGCGGGTTTAGAAGTATCTACGACAAACTTATCCTCTCACAGTCTATCAAGAAATTCATACAACAGACATGGCTCTCATCATATTCCTATTACTCGATAAAGGAGAATAGTGATGTATCGAAACGTATTGGCTCAATTACTGAATATGACATTGAGGGAGATTATAAGATTTCGGCACTGGAGCGAGAGATGGATAATGTACAAATTCGAGCCCAACTACTTGAGACATACCTGAAATATGCCAAAGGAAAGAAAGGTATAATTTACTCCATTAGTCGAAAACATAGCGACCATATTTGTAAAGAATTTCGCGAAGCAGGAATAAATATTGTACGCATAGATAGCGAAACACCACGAGACGAACGACGTCTTTATGTTGAGCGATTCAAGAAGGGACTTATCGACATCATTGTCAATGTCGACATCTTTTCGGAAGGGTTTGATTGCCCAGATATAGAATTTATCCAACTTGCTCGCCCCACAAAGTCGCTTGTGAAGTATCTGCAGCAAGTGGGGCGAGGATTACGACCCACAGAAGGAAAGACGAACTGCATCATCTTAGACAACGTAGGTGTGCACCATACATTTGGATTACCAAATGCAGACCACGATTGGGAGAAGCATTTTGTAGGAGGAGAGCCTTCTGCCACATCTGCCCCTACGGGACGCACACGTAATGTGGCAGACAAGGGTGACCTAAAATTCTCTGAAGGTACTGATGAACTAGAACTAATAGATGATAGTGGAAATGAGACAAATGCGTTCTTTGTATCAAAAGAAGAACATATTACATGGTCTAGCAAGGATGATGAACTTTTGAAACAATTGGTGCTTGAACGACATTGTACGCCAGAGATTTTGAGCATGGTATTCGGGAAAACAATCGGGGATATCAATGATAGGATAACGTCACTCAATATATCACATGAACCCTGATTCTACCTTCACCTTACACCACGGGGACAGCATGGAATTGCTGGCCAAGATAAACGAGAAGTTCGACATGATCTTTGCAGATCCGCCATACTTCCTGAGCAATGGCGGTATCAGCGTGCGTAATGGGCGCATCGTATCAGTGGACAAGGGTGAATGGGACAAAGGCGGCACACCAGAACATATCCACCAATTCAACATGCAGTGGCTGCGCCTCTGCCGAGAACGGCTGAAGGAGGATGGAACCATCTGGGTGAGTGGCACATACCACAACATCCATGATGTGGGAGCTTGCATGACCGAACTGGGATACAAGATACTCAACATCGTCATATGGAACAAGACTGATCCAGCCCCGATGGTAACACGCAAGCGGTTTCAGTTTGCCTCGGAACACATCATCTGGGCTGCACGCTCGGAAAAGAGCAGACACACACTGAACTATAACCTGATGTGCCAACTGATAGGTGGGGCGAACATGACAGATGTATGGAGAATTCCCGCTGTTGGCATGTGGGAAAAACAATGCGGCAAACACCCCACACAGAAGCCCCTCCACCTACTCTACCGCACCATCCTGGCATCAACCAATCCCGGTGACACCATCCTGGACCCCTTTGCTGGCAGCGTCACAACGGGCATTGCTGCCAGTTTGCTTAATCGTAACTTTGTAGGCATCGACCAGGACAAGAATTTCATAGAACTAGGATACCGGCGATACCAACAAATTCAGGATCCCGACGAGGAGAAACGTAAGTTTCGAATGATGTCAGAGAACCCTGAAGAACTGATGGTTCTGGCCAATCATGCACGCAAGGAACTGGCCGAAATGATGATAGAAAAGGGAATCTGCTACTTGCGTGCTGGCGATACGCAAGGATCGCTGCTTGTGCAACAAGGATTTGAGCGCATGTACTATCTGCTCATACATACAGCAGGCAAGAATGCACGCCTTTTCCGACTAAACACAATGGGTAAATTCCAAATCTGGAGTCGTGAAACCCTGGAAGAAAAAGGTTTCTCGCCAGAACACGCCCCCTACTATGCTGTACTGCGATTCAATCCCAAAAACGAAGTCCCCATTGGCCAGATGCCAAACATGCTTCGCCGCATGAACACCTATTGTCCCAGGCTCTTCCGTGCCAGCGAGTTTATAAAAGTTAGGTAGAGGGTGACCTATATTTCGTCCATCAGACTGATATAGTCATCCATGTATTCATTGTAGAGGGCGGCAAGCATGCTATCCTTTCTGTAAAACATCATCGCCCATGTCTCAACTGAACCCGTGCTGATTTTCTCGTCACGGATGGCAATTGTACCATCGTCCATCTGCCTAAACCACCTTTTAAACAATCTATAACGCGCAGCTGAACTTATCTCGTCTGCATCGCATGTAGACAATATTGCATTCTGTTCTTCTTCAAAAAAAAGTTGCAAAACATATACTACAGTATTGCGAATGAGATTATCATCACCGTTGGATTCTCTCTCGCATCTTCTGTCGATGTTAAAGGCATACATGGGGATATCGCCACCACCAATGTAGACGAAAGAAAGGACGTATTCTGCACCACGATCGGTATGGAACAGATACGTTGTCTCATCTATGATGGAAACATCATAGTGATGAAGCATAGGACTTGTCTGGATCAAATCCGGCTGTGGTGCCATGCTCCGTAAAATACTGGTGGATCTCCTTCTTTACGCGTATAGCACGTTCTATCATGGTCTTCATGGCCTTGGCTCGTCCCTCCTTGGTGGTATGAACCTTGATTGTAATAGTGTCCTTACTCATATCGCGTAACTTTTTGTTTTCGCTACAAAATTAGGAATAATCTAATATATAGCAAAATATTTTTTGTAGATTTTGCGTCTATGGGCTCTCAATGCGATATGTGTGGGCCATTTTGGCCATCTAGGTGACTAGGGTGCAAAAACATCAGGGCTGCCCGAAAGAGCAGCCCTGATGTATTATAATAAGGTAAGGGGGATTATTCCATCACCTTGATGCGGACGTTGCGGTACCAGACGTCGTCGCCGTGGTCCTGGAGTGCGAAGTAACCACCTTCCTTGCCCTCGTTGAGCATCATGTTGTAGGCATAGGGGAACTCGCCGCCCTTGGCAAACTTGCTGTTGTCGAGCATCTCTTGCCACTTGGGAGTCCAGAGGTGGTACTCGAGCACCTTCTCGTCATTCTGGTAGTGGATGACGGTACCCTTGAAGACTACGATCTTGGCGGTGTTCCACTCACCAAAGGGCTTGGCGTTCTGGGGCTTGGCGGGCACCATGTCGTAGAGCGAAGCGGCCTGACGATTGCCGTCGACACCGAGCTGGGCATCTACGTGATTCTCGTTGTCGAGCACCTGGTACTCGGAGCATGACTGCCAGATGGGGAGCATGTTGCCCTCGGCGTCCTTGGCCTCCTGGGCGAGATAGAAGATACCGGAGTTACCGCCCTTGCTGATCTTGTACTCGAGCTCGAGGGTGAAGTTGGTGAACTTGTGGGCAAAGAGGAGGTCGCCACCACCCTCGGCCTGTGCTTCGCCGGTGCCTGAACCCTTGAGGTGGATGCAGCCATCAGCATTCTCCCAGCTGGTGGGAACGGCGTCCATGCCATAACCACGCCAACCGTCGAGGCTGGTGCCATCATACAGCACATAATAGCCATCGGCATCCTGCTGGAGGGTGCTCAGGTCAACCTGTTCGTTCTCTACGATTTCGGCATCGGGAGCCTCGGCTACCTCGGTGTCGCCACACTTCTCGGTGCAGTTGCGGCATGCCTCGCAGTCGCAATTACACTTCTTCTGACTGCACGATGCCATCAGGGCAACTGCTGCAGCAAACAAGAATACTTTTTTCATATATGAATAGCTTTAAGATTACGTTTGTCGGGGTAAAGGTAGGAATAATTTTTTAGAATTCATAATTTTTGATGTTTATTTCACACAGAGACACAGAGAGCACAGAGTTTTTTATGTTTTTCACACACATAGACTCTGTGAACTCTGTGTCTCTGTGTGATAACACTTGTACTTTTTTGTCATTTTACGACACTCTATCAACAAAATAATACAACTTTTTGGATGGATGTTTCGGAGTTATATGGATTTTTAATACTTTTGTGATGTATTGCCAACAAAAACGCTAAAACAAGACTATCATGACGTATCAGGAAAAAGTAGCACGCTTGCGCGCACATCACGAGGAGCTGCTGTCGTTGCCCAACATCCCCGAGGAGTGGGGAAACGGCATCTACACTCGTTATCAACATCCCATATTGACTGCCGAGCACACGCCCCTGGAGTGGCGCTATGACTTCAACGAGCAGGACAACCCCTACCTGATGCAGCGCATCATGATGAACGCGACGCTGAACAGTGGCGCCATCAAGATGGACGGCAAGTACCTGCTGGTGGTGCGCGTGGAGGGAGCTGACCGCAAGAGCTTCTTTGCCGTGGCCGAGAGTCCCAATGGCATCGACAACTTCCGATTCTGGGACGAGCCCATCACCATGCCCGAGGACGTGATTCCTGCCACCAATGTCTATGACATGCGCTTGACCAGACACGAGGATGGCTGGATCTATGGCCTCTTCTGCGTGGAGCGTCATGATGACTCGCAGCCCAACGACCTGAGCGCTGCTACGGCCACCTGTGGCATCGCTCGCACCCACGACCTGAAGACCTGGGAACGTCTGCCTGACCTGAAGGCCAAGTGCCAGCAGCGCAACGTGGTGCTGCACCCCGAGTTTGTGGATGGCAAGTATGCCCTGTACACTCGTCCCCAGGATGGTTTCATCGACGCTGGCAGCGGTGGTGGCATCGGCTGGGCCCTGATAGACGACATCGAGCATGCCGAGGTGGTGGAGGAGAAGATCATCAATGCGCGTCACTACCACACCATCATGGAGGTGAAGAACGGTGAGGGTCCCCACCCCATCAAGACGCCTCAGGGATGGCTGCACCTGGCACATGGTGTGCGTGGCTGTGCTAGCGGTCTGCGTTACGTGCTGTATATGTACATGACTGCGCTGGAGGATCCAACTCGCATGATTGCGCAACCCGGTGGTTATCTGCTGGTTCCCCAGGGCGGAGAGTACATCGGTGACGTGATGAACGTGGCCTTCACCAACGGATGGATTGCCGACGAGGATGGCCGTGTGCTCATCTACTATGCTAGCAGCGACACCCGCATGCATGTGGCCGTGAGCACCATCGACCAACTGGTGGACTATTGCCTGCACACCCCTGCCGATGGATACACCACTGGCGCAAGTGTGGAGACCATCAAGGCCCTCATCAGAAAGAATAACCTCTAATCCCGAACCCCGAACCCAGGGCTGTCCCCGTTAACCGGGGAAAGCCGTATGAGGAAAGGGGTATCCTCTAACCTCCTAACCCTCTAACCTTAAAAACAATGTCAACACTAAAAGAAAAAATAGGTTACGGCTTTGGCGACATGTCGTCGAGCATGTTTTGGAAGATCTTCAGTTACTATCTGCCTATCTTCTACAGTGATATATTTGGTCTGGACCTGGTGACCACCGGTACGCTGATGCTGGTGACCCGTGTCTGGGACACCGTGTCGGACCCCATGATGGGCGTGATAGCTGACCGCACCCAGACGCGCTGGGGTAAGTATCGCCCCTACCTGCTGTGGTTTGCCGTGCCCTTTGCCCTGGCAGGCTGTCTGCTGTTTACCACCCCCGATGTGTCGCAGCAGGGCAAGACGCTGTGGGCCTACTTCACTTACATCCTGATGATGACGGTCTACACGGGCATCAATGTGCCCTATGGCTCGATGCTGGGTGTCATCAGTTCGGACTCGAACGAGAAGACCGTCTTCAGCAGTTATCGCATGGCATTTGCCTATGCGGGCTCGTTCATCGCCCTGTTTGCCTGGGAGCCCCTCTGTCGCTTGTTTGGTGGCAGCAGCGATGCTCCTGTCGAGATGCAACAGGCTGGTTGGCAGCATGCTATGTTCGTCATTGCGGCCAGCTGTATCGTGATGTTCCTGCTGAGCTTTGCACTCACTCGCGAGCACATCAAGCCCGAACCTCCTGAATCCATCTGGAAGGACTTTGGCAAACTGGTGCGCAACGCTCCCTGGTGGCTGCTCACTGCTGCTGCACTCTGCACCAATCTGTTCAACACCATGCGTGGCGCCACGGTGGCCTACTACTTCAAGTATTACCTGGGCGACCTGTCGACGATGTTCATCACCGCTGGTGTATTCCTGGCTGCTGGCGAGATTGCCAACATGGTGGGCATCATCTTCTGCACCGTGCCCCTGACCCAGAAGTTTGGCAAGAAGCCTACCTTCATCTTCTGCGGCATCGCGCTGGCTGCGCTCTCGGTGCTGTTCTTCTTCATGCCTGCTACGGGCACCGGACTCATCTGCATGTTTGTGCTGCAGATCCTCATCAATGTGCTCACGGGTATCATCTCGCCCCTGGTATGGAGCATGTATGCCGACGTGGCCGACTACTCGCTGGCTCGCTCGGGCTCTGCCTCTACGGGTCTCATCTTCTCGAGCGGCAGCATGGCCCAGAAGTTTGGCGGCGCCATTGCTGGTTCGGCTGTGATGTGGCTGCTGGCTGGCTTCGGACTGATGCCCAATGCGGCTAGTCAGACCGATACGGCCATCCTGGGTATGAAGCTGACCATGAGCGTCTTCCCCGCTGTGGTGGCCTTGCTGATGGCCTTCATCGTGATGAAGTATCCCCTCGATCGCAAGCAGATGAAGGAAATCGAACAGCAACTAAAACATTGATCTAGTGAACAATACACAACAACTCAGGCAGGAAGTTCTCGTGGAGCTACAGGAGAACATCCTGCCCTACTGGTTACGTCTGCAGGACCAGAAAAACGGTGGATTCTATGGTCAGGTGCGAGGCGACGAGACCCTGGTGCCCCAGGCCAACAAGGGTGGCATACTGAATGCCCGCATCCTGTGGACCTTCTCGGCTGCCTACCGTGTGCTGGGCCGACCCGAATACCTGGAAGCGGCCACACGGGCACGCGATTACATCCTGGATCATTTTGTGGACAAAGAACTGGGTGGAACCTACTGGGAACTGGACTATCAGGGCCGTCCCGTGGACACCAAGAAGCAGTTTTATGCCCTGGGCTTTATGCTCTATGGCATGAGCGAATACTATCGTGCCACAGGCGACACCAAGGCGCTGGAGTGTGCACTTTCTTTGTTCGAAACTATCGAGAAATATGCCTGGGACGCTGAACACGGGGGCTACATCGAGGCCCTCACCCGTGACTGGCAGCCTATTGCCGACATGCGACTGAGTGACAAGGATGCCAACTATCCCAAGTCGCAGAACACGCACCTGCACATCATAGAGCCCTATACCAATCTATTACGCGCGTTACGCGAGAAGGAAATGGAGTACCCTGAGGTGGAAGCTGCAGTACGCCGACTGGTAGACATCTTCTGCGATCGTATCCTCAATCCCGAGACGCATCACCTGGACCTGTTCTTCGAAATGGACTGGACACGTGGCGCTGGTGCCCTGGAGAGTTATGGTCACGACATCGAGTGCTCGTGGTTGATGCACGAGGCTGCGCTGGTGCTGGGTGATGCCGAGGTGCTGTCTCGTGTGGAGCCTATCGTGCAGCAGGTGGCCCTTGCCAGCGAGAAGGGCCTCAATGCCGATGGCAGCATGGTGCATGAGGCCAATCTGGACACGGGGTACATCGATGATGACCGTCACTGGTGGGTGCAGGCCGAGACAGTAGTGGGTTTCTACAACATCTACCAGCACTTTGGCGATGAGCAGGCTCTGCAGCACGCTCTGAACTGCTGGCACTACATCCAGGCCTACCTAATAGACCCCGAGCACGGTGAGTGGTTCTGGAGCCGCGATCCCCAGGGCAACATCAATCGTACCGACGATAAAGCTGGTTTCTGGAAATGTCCCTATCACAATTCCCGCATGTGTCTGGAGCTGATAGAGAGAATTGAAGATAATTCATAATTCACAATTCATAATTTTTTGGGCACACAGAGACACAGAGGACACAGAGGAGAATATTATGTCCTCATAGCTTGTTATTCTGAGCGTCAGTCGACTGCTTTAGCTTGATGAGCCGCAGGCGAATAA
Source organism: Bacteroidaceae bacterium (assembly GCA_045600505.1). Taxonomy (GTDB): domain Bacteria; phylum Bacteroidota; class Bacteroidia; order Bacteroidales; family Bacteroidaceae; genus Physcousia. The sequence goes on along the minus strand of JAZRYA010000032.1, from coordinate 9,739 downwards.
CGTCCCACGCCAACCCAGCCCAATTATGAATTATGAATTAACTAAAGGCGCAAACCTTCACAGGGTCGCGCCTTTTATATTATTAAGAGGACCAAACTACCTAACATTATTTAACCAAAACTTTAACAACATGAACTTTACCAGTTCGGGTGTCCTCTTAATGGGTGTGTGTGCCCATCACGGGTTACACAATAAAATGTATATCGATAGAATTAGTTATGCTTTTTAATTTCTCTGCTGCAAAGATAAAGTATTTCCCCGAAACAGCGTTTCTTATATGTTTCATGGACTTGAAAAAATGACGCAAAGCGTAAAATGTTACATTTTTGGTAAAGAATGTTACGAAATCAATAGAAAAATACCATTTTTTATATGTATCTTTGTGCGTAACTTTACCAAATAGCATGCTAAAACAACTAATTCTGATAGTTTCTGTCATTTTTGCGCTCCAAACTGCGGCGCAAAACAGCAGACTATATACCACCCAACAAGGACTTGCAACCAGCAACATCAGCACCCTGTCGCTAGATAGTCACGGATTGCTGTGGATTGCAGCCAACGGACAGTTGGGATATTTCGATGGCAACTCGTTTCACTACCTCCCATGCAAGGATCCCAAGACACAGGAACCCTACTTCTGGCGAGTAAATCACCTGAGAGAGGAATCGGACAACCACTACCTGCTGGGCACAGCCAGTGGGCTGTTTGACTTTGACTCTCGCACCCTGCAGTACGAGCGCATACCGCTGATGGCCAACGAGGATCCCCAGCTCAAGTACTCGGTGCTGCGCATCCTGATCAACAGCATCGACAACAAGGAGAGAATCATCACCACCAATGGTTATGGCATCTACTGCATCAACAGCCAGACCAAGGAAGTGAACCGGCAGCGCAGCAACAGTCTGCAGACACTCATCGGCAACAGTTACCCCATCAGTTCGCACATCGACCACACGGGAACGCTGTGGGTCTACACCAGCAATCATCGACTGCACCACATCGACCTGGAGAAGATGAAGCAGCTGCCCCTGGACTACACCCCCGAGGCAAAGGCGATACTGGAAAATCACGAAGTCTATGATATATTAGAGGTACGCGCACGTAAGGCCGTCTACATCGCCACAGATGGTGGTTTGCTGCGCTACGACCGAGGCACCCATCGCGTGGCTCTGCTCCCCGAGACCAGCAATCACCGATTCCAGACCCTGCTCTACACACTAAGCGGTCAGCTGCTAGCCGGAACGGACAGCGAGGGAGTGTGGCAAGTGGATGATAATGGGCGAGTTAACCCCTACGAACTCTACGACCCCCTATTCGACCTCTCCCTGGGCAAGGTGCGTGACATGGCCGAGGACCACGACGGCAACATCATCATCGCTCTGCTGCAGCGAGGCATCTACATCATCCCCCCACGCAGCGACGATTTCCGTTATCACCCCATCAGCCTGAGCGGCAATGCACGAAACAGTTCGTGCATCACCAGCATGGCCATCGACCAGAAGCAGAATTACTGGATAGGAACCGATGGAGCGGGTGTCTTCACCACCGAGGGTATGCACATGGCCACGGCAAAGCCCGTGAACAAGGGATTGAGATCCAAACTGATACAAACCGTGCAAGTGGATCGCCGCGGCGTGGCCTGGGTGGGCAGTTATGGTGGCGGCGTGCAGTGCTGGAATGCATCGAAAGGAGCTTTCGAGACACCGCAGTGGCTGCAAGAACTGCAGGAAATGCCCGTGATGGCCATGGTCTATGACAGCAAGAACGACGAGCTCTATGTGGGCACCAACGGTTCGGGTGTCTATGTTCTGGATCTCACCACGCACCAACTGGAGACGCTGAAATACAACAACAATGCCAACAACTGGATAGCCAGTCTGCACATCGACCACGACCGTACCCTCTGGATAGGTGATGTGGGTGGTATCTACTCCATCCACCTGCACACAGGCACCCACGGCGGAGTGCCCAATCGCCGATTCCAGGGCATCGCCACCTGCCTGAGCAGCATAGGCGATGGCATAGAGCGTAAGATACTGATAGGCAGCGACTATGGACTGCAGATGTATACCCCCGAGACCGATGAGATGACCACACTGATACCCGGAGTACAGGTGCAGAGCATCATCCAGACAAGACAGGACATCTGGGTTTCCACCACCACCTGCATCTATGCTGTGAGAAAGCGCGACTTCGAGGTGGACCGATACTCCTCGATGGGAGGATTCTTCACGGGAGAGTTTCACCAGAGTTCGGCCCTGGACAACAAGGCCGGCAACATCCTCTTTGGTTGCGACAATGGCATCATCTGCCTCACACCCGAGAACATCCGCGATCACCGTCCCTTGCGCAACCAGTTGATTTTCACCAGTCTCACAGTGGGCACGCACACGGTGCAATACAGCGACTCGACAGAGTACCTCGACAGTCACATCTTCTATGCCACCCAACTGCAACTGCCTGCCCGAGAGAACTCGTTCCAGATTTCCTTTGCCAGTCCGTCGCTGGGCTCCCCCATGCAGGTACATTACCGCTACATGCTGGAGGGCTACGACCGAGACTGGAACCACACCGGCGACCAACCCACAGCCAGATACAGCAGTTTGGAACCCGGCAAATACACCCTGCACGTATGCGCCTACATCGAGGGCGACGAGGAGAACGCCATCGAGCGTAGCATCCGAGTACGAGTGCGTGCCCCCTGGTACATGACCTACGCGATGCAGTTTTTCTACCTGCTCATCCTGCTGGGAGCTGTCTGGCTGGGATGGCGATTCTGGAACGAACGCCGCAGACAGCGCCACGCCCTGGTAGAAGCCCTGCACAACGAGGAGATGAAGGAGGCCAAACTGCGCCTGTTCACCAGCATCACACACGAGCTGCGCACCCCGCTGACCATGATCCTCTCGCCCCTGAGACAACTGATGACCACAGCCGAGGGCGAACATACCCAGAGCGCGCTGCAGGTCATGAAACACAATTGTGACCGACTGTTGGACATTGTGCGCCAAATCACTGATATACGCAAGATTGACGCCGGACAATTCCGTCTCCACTACGAGGAGGTGGAACTCTGCCAATACACGCAACACATCGCCGAGAGCTTCCTGGGTGCAGCCACCATCAAGCGCATCTACACCAGCATCGAGAGCAGCGACCCCGAGATCTACGTATGGATAGACCCCATCCACTTTGAGAAAGTGCTGGTCAACATCCTCTCCAACGCCTTCAAGTTCACCCCCGAGCAAGGCCGCATACTGGTGCGCAACCGCCGACGTGGCAACGACATCGAGATCAGCATCTACAACTCCGGGTCGCACATCGACGAGGGAGACCTCGAGCACATCTACGAGCGATTCTACCAGGCTCATGAGGGACAGGGCCACACCGGCAGCGGCATCGGCCTGAACCTGGCCTTCGAACTGGTGCAACTGCATCACGGCACCATCCAGGCCCACAATGTGGACCCCGATGGCGTGGAGTTCACCATCACCCTACCCCTCGGCTGTGCCCATCTGACAGCAGCCGAACTGGAGCCCAGGCCCCAGCAGCAAGACGATGGCATCAACCTGACAGACAGTGACTTGAACGAGACCCGACTGACCAACGAGGTGGACGCCCTGACCACCGAGGCTGAGACCTCCGAAGGTGCTGCCAGCGAGGAAGAGAGCCACAACTTCACCCTGCTCATCGTGGACGACGACCGAGACCTCATCGACTACCTCAGCCGAGAACTGGGACAGGAATACCGCATCATCATCGCCTTCAGCGGCAACAGTGCGTGGAACCTCATCCTGCAATACCGCCCCGATGTGGTGGTCACCGACATGAAGATGCCCGATGGCGACGGCATCTCCCTCTGCCAGCGCATCAAGAGCAATCCAGACCTGGACCACACCCCCGTGATCATGCTCACCGGCGAGGGCGACGACCAGTTGCATCTGGCTAGTCTGCAGGCAGATGTGGACCATTTTGTGCAGAAGCCCTTCAACATGGTCATCCTGCGAGGCATCCTGCGCCAGGTGCTGCGTGTCAGGGAGAATCTTCACCACCACATCCAGCGCACCGACATCTCGCAGAACTACAACGACGTGGTCATCGACTCGGCAGAGGACAAACTCTTCCAGCGCATCCGTGAGTGCCTGAAACAGCACCTCGACGACAGCGAGTTTGGCGTACAGGAACTGGCCAACGAGGTGGGCATCAGCCGAGTGCACCTCAATCGCAAGATGAAGGAGAAATACGGGCTCTCGCCCAACATCTACATACGCAGTTTCCGACTCAAGCAAGCCGCCTATCTGCTGGTACACAATCACGTGAATGTCAGCGAGGTAGCCTACAAGGTGGGATTCTCCACCCACAGCTATTTCAGCAGCAGTTTCCGCGAGTATTTCGGTCTGTCGCCCAAGGAATTTGTCTCCACTCACGCCAACGACAACGACGAGGAAAAACTGAAAAAACTCCTCGAATAATAAAATATTTCACGCGCACGCACCCGAACCTATATAAAATTTTGTCTATATAATAGAAAACCAATACAAGCGAATCATGAAACGCATCACAACTCTACTTCTCAGTTTGCTTTGCCTCGCAGGCAGCGCATCGGCCCAGCTCATGGACATCACCCTGCGCGACCAGAGCGTGGTTTCCTACAAGGTGAGCGACATCGAGTCTATCTCATTCTCCGAGGAGCCCGCTCCCGGTCAGATCCACGGCAAGTGGTACCTGGGATTCCGTGCCTACAGTTCGGGCACCAACACCCACTACGACGGCACCGAGTGCCTCGATTTCAAGGGCAACACCGTGAATTGGAAGACCCCCACCACTGAGAACAACTACACCATCACCTATAGCGAGGACATGAACTCCTTCACCCTCGACAACGGCGAGAGACAGGACGACTACAACATCATCCTGCGCGAGGTGGACCTGCTCGTCATCAAGCACAGCACCACCCTGCGTTACCTCTACAAGAGCCCCGAGGCCGCTCACAATGCCACCTTCCAGGCCCTGCCCAACCGTGTCCCCTATACCGACATCAACAAGATCCTGAACATGAAGTCGGGTTCTAGCAAGTCGACCAAGACCCCCATGGGTAGCCACTTCGAGAACCGCCATGTCACCAACGAGACCGACATCGCCTACCTGAGCGACCCTGCCCAGCAGCCCACCGTGGATGTCGAGGGCTTCACCCGCTGGAACGTCAAGACCGTCAAGCTCTACCCCTTCGAGGAGCCCATGCCTGCTGACATCAACCAGCACGCCATCGGTGACTGCTGCCTCTGCGCAGTGCTCGCTTCCTATGCCTACATCTATCCCGACTTCATCAAGTCTATCGTACACAAGGTGAGCGCTTCCAGCTACATCATCGACATGTATGACCCCCAGGGCAAACCCGTGCAGGTGGCTGTCGACAACAAGATCCTGTGTGACAACAACGGCAACATCGCCCAGCTCACCGGTAAGAACAACGCCGTCACCTGGGCCACCCTCATCGAGAAGGCCATCATGAAGTGGGAAAGCGTCTACCAGTGCAACGGCATCGGCGGTATCGGCACCGAGCACGTGGCACCCCTGCTCTCGGGCTGTGGCGACAGCTTCGCCATGTCACCCGGCAAGCTCTTCCCCAGCGAGCTCAAACTGCTGGCCGAGTGGGCCATCGACAACGGCATGATCAGCGTGGGTGGTTTCAACAAGGGCGACCTCCTCTGCGGAACCCTGAACACCGTCACCGGCCACGCCTTCAGCGTCATGAAGACCACCCATCCCGACGAATACCTCTTCTCGATGCGTAACCCTTGGGGTATCACCAGCGTCGACGGTGTGCTCGAGATTCCCAATCGCCAGTACATCACCAAGACCATCGACTTCCGTCTCGTCTACCCCGGTGCTGCCGAGGCCTACAAGCGCGAAATGGGTGGCTACGTAGTGCCCAAGTTTGCACCCAAGAAGACCGACCTGGGTATCTCTCCCGCCCTGCTGCAGCAGTATGGCCTGCAGAGCTATGGCCCCAACGAGAACGAGCCCGAGGGTCCCGATATGGACGAGTAATTCACTAACCTAAAAAACTAACTACAATGAAACTGAACAGAGCATTGAGCATCCTGGCCATGGGCGCCTTTCTGCTGAGCACGACTCCCGTGCACGCCGACAAGCCCGAGAAGGCCAAGACCGAGAAGACCCGTTGCCAAGCCACCACACAGGAAGGCACCCGTTGCAAACTGAAGGCCATCGAAGGCACCAAGTACTGCGCCGTGCACAAGAACAAGCACAACAACGGACCTCGCTGCAAGGCCACCACGCAGAAGGGCACCCGCTGCAAGCGCCTCGCCGTGAAGCAGGGCTACTGCACACAGCACCTCAAGCAGCAGAAGAAGAAATAACTGACTAGACAATAGACAAATAAGGGCTCCTCAAATGGGAGCCCTTATTGTATATCATCCTATCCAGAGGAATTACACCTTTAGGAATATCTTGTGACGATAGAGCAGCCAGAGGAAGCACCACCAAACGGCGATGTAGGCCAGTTCGGCTGCTACGGGCTGCAGAGACTCGGGGAAGAGGGAGACGGTACCATCGGAGAGGAAATGGTAGACATCGTCGTAGAGGCCCATGCGCTGGGTGAGGTAGATGGTGATGGAGTTCATGCCGATGACGACAAAGAAGAAGTCCCAGCGACGCCACCCGCGTACATCTATAATATAATAGAAGAGGGCAAACATGAGCAGGGAATAACCTGCCACTGCCATGACGAAGGAGCTGGACCAAAGGGCCTTGTTGATGGGATAGAACAAGCCCCAGCCCCAACCTATCACGGCACAGGCGACACCTGCCAGAGCCAGGCACAGAGCCTTGCGCTGGGGGGTCAGTCGGGGATCCTCGGAGAGGACAAAACGACCCGTGAACATACCCAGCAGGGCGGTGCCGATAGCAGGAATGGTAGAGAACAGTCCCTCGGGGTCATAGAGACCAGGGCGATAGCAATGCGCACCCAGGATGACACGGTCGAGATAGCAACCAATGTTGCCCTCGCGTGACAGGGGGTCGGTGCCAGGGGCTACATCGGGAGCCACCAGCAGCACATTGACCAGCCAGTAACCTACCAGCAGGGTCACCACCACACCCAGAATGCGACGCCAGTCACTGACGGAGGTGTAGATGAGCGCACCAAACATCCAGGCCAGACCGATACGGCCAAGCACGCTGCAGATGCGCTGCGTGTCCCACTGCATATTGAGCAGACCGCCATAGATCATGCCCAGGAGGAACAGCGTCAGTCCGCGGCGCAATATCTTGAGATAGATGCTACTGCACGAGGCGCCACGCTCACGCTGGGCTGCCAGCGACATGGGCCACGAGATGCCAGCAATGAATAGGAACAGGGGGAAGATGGTGTCGTGGTGACGCAGTCCGTCCCAGTCCACATGGTGCATGTGCTCCTCTATCGTCTGCCACACCCCATTGTCGGGAAACAGGGCTGCCAGGGCCACCAGCAGGGCGGCTCCACCCGAAATAAAGAACATGTCGAAGCCTCGCAGGGCGTCCAAAGATTCCAGTCTTTTCATGATTTGTACTCGTTTTTACTAGGCAAAAGTACAAATAATTTGCACACAAAATGAAAAAAGAGGATAGAAAGAGCAAATTTTTACCAAAATATCACTACTTTTGCCACAATATGTACAGCAAAACTAACAAGATGTATCGAATCGGCAGATGGGCCCAAGCAGTGATCGTGACGCTGATGGCCCTGGTGATGGCGTCGTGTGGCGATGCCCGAAAGCAATACACCATCGGTGTGTCGCAGTGCTCAGAGGACTCGTGGCGCACCAAGTTGAAATCGGAACTGGAACTGTCCACCTACTTCAACGAGGGTGTCAGTCTGGAGATGCGCTCTGCCGACGACAACATCGAGGAGCAGAGGAACCAGATACGCGAACTGGTGGACATGAAGGTGGACCTGCTGATCGTGTCGCCCCAGCAGACCGGCAACCTGTCGGATGCCATCTCCTATGCCAAGGACAAGGGCATCCCCGTGATCCTGTTTGACCGCAAGAGCGGCGCCGACAACTACACCGCCTTTATGGGCGCTGACAACTACCTGATAGGCCAGATGTTGGGTGAGTATGCCGCCAACAACCTGGGTGGACGTGGCAACATCGTGGAGATAGCCGGCGAACATGGTTCGTCGCCTGCCATAGACCGCCATCGCGGATTCTGCGACGCCATAGCGCAATACCCTGATATACACATCATAGCACAGGCCGAAGGGCACTGGAAGCAGCCCTCGGGCGAGTATGCCATGATGGCCATGCTGGACAGTCTGATGAAGTTGCCCCATACCCCTCGCGGCCATCATGGGATGATAGACTGCGTCTTTGGCGGCAACGACCGCATGACCGTGGGAGCTAGACAGGCGCTGGAGAAATATGTGCAATGCCATCCCCAGGGGGCCGACATCAACCCGACCAACATTCTGTACCTGGGTGTGGACGCGCTGCCCACCCCCAAGGGCGGCATAGAGATGGTACGCGACGGTGTGCTGACGGTGTCGGCCATCTACCCCACCCACGGTGACGAGGTGATGGAGCTGGCGCTCAACATCCTGCAGGGCAACCCCTATGACAAGGAGACGATGATGGAGACCAGCCTGGTGACACAGGCCAATGCTCGTGTGCTGCTGCTTCAACACAAGGAGGTGGAGCACCAGAGCCAATATATAAGAAGAATGCACACGCGCGTGGACAAGATGCTCACCCTGGTGGACACGCAGCGCTTCATCCTGTTTGGCATCATCATCATGACGCTGCTGCTGAGCGTGTTCTTCGTGATCCTGATACGAGCCTACCGCGCCAAGCACAACCTGAACCGCGAGTTGCGCAAGAAGAACGATGAACTGAACAACGAGAAGGCCAAGGCTGAGCGCCAGCGCGACGAGCTGGAGGAGCAGCGTGACCAGTTGCTGGACCTGGCCGAGACGCTGAAGGCATCGGCACAGACTGCACCCAAGACACCCGAGGAGGGCAAGGAGACAGCTACCCAGACCCCCCAGCAGGAGGAGAAGAAGGACGAGGAGAACCGGTTTGTGTCGAAGTTCTTGCAGTGCGTGGACGACCGTTTGTCGGATGCAGACCTGTCGGTGGAGGACATCGGCGAGATGATGTGTCTGTCGCGTGTGCAGCTGTACCGCAAGATCAAGACGATGACGGGCAAGACGCCAGTGGAGATCATCCGCGAGGAGCGTTTGAAACGTGCCAAGGTGCTGCTGACCGACACCTCGCTGTCGGTTTCTGAGGTGGCCTATCGAGTGGGCTTCTCTGCTCCATCGTATTTCACCAAATGCTACAAGGACTACTATGGCGTGTCGCCATCGAATTCATAATTCATAATTAGGCTGCGCGATGCGTGAGTTGCAATTATGAATTATGAATTAACAAAAATGTTGCAATAACGCCCAAAATTGTTGCATTGACTGATTTTTATTAGTCGATGCAACATTTTTTTATAAATAAATATATAATGCCGACTAATTTTGCAGCGTCAACCTAGCAGAGAGTTCATGTCTGACGCAGCGGCGATTTAGGTGGAATGCTCATTGGTTTTAGGTATTATATTATTGCTAGTTTTGGTTAGAGCTAGGTTGATTACAATAGGTATTAGGTTTTTAGGGTAAAAGATTGTTCAGATAACGAATTCTAGGAAGAAAGCAACCAAAAATATATAAAAACCTAATGAAAGCAAG
>JAZRYA010000031.1:0-47991 GCA_045600505.1 Bacteroidaceae bacterium | reverse complement strand
TGCACCAGATTACAGGTATCCTGTCTCAGCAGTTGAACGTCAACATGCATCACCTGCAAGTGGATGTAAGGGACGGAATCTTCCATGCCGACATCCAGTTGGAAGTGCATGACGTGGAAGATGTGCAGCAGATCTGCCGCGATCTGAAGAAGATAGAGGAAGTAGAGACTGTGACTCGTATCTCGTAGTCGAGGTACGGATTACACCAGACCCTCCAGCTCTTTTCTGAAGCTAACCAGTTCGGCGCGGATAGCCTCGAGCTTTTCAATCAGGTCAGTGGTTGCTGTAGCCTCGTTGCGTGTCTTCTTGATGACAGAGACCGCTGTCGAGATGTGCAGGCCACGTACTTTCACCAGATTGTGGATGAGTCGGACCTCTTCGATATCCTCTTGTGTGTACTGTCGCACGTTGCGATTGGCAACACGTGGTTTGAGGGTAGGAAACTTGGTCTCCCAAAAGCGCAATGTCGATGCGTTTACGCCAAACATGTCTGCTACCTCTCTAATCGAGAAGTACGTCTTCAGCTCTTTATCGGAGGTTAGTGCCATAATTTATTCCTTATATAGTCCGTTTGTTCTCAAAAACTTTGCAAAAGTAAGAAAAACAAATTAACTTTGCAAAGTTTTACGAGAAAGAATAAATACAATATACAATGACAGCTAATGAAATACGTGACTCGTTCAAGAAATATTTCGAGTCCAAGGGCCATTTAATCGTGCCCTCAGCCCCTATGGTTATCAAGGACGACCCCACCTTGATGTTCACCAATGCCGGTATGAATCAGTGGAAGGATATCATCCTGGGTACCCGCGATCCCGAGCCTCGTCGCCGTGCCGACAGCCAGAAGTGCCTTCGTGTCTCTGGTAAGCACAACGACCTGGAGGAGGTAGGTCACGACACCTATCACCACACCATGTTTGAGATGTTGGGTAACTGGTCTTTCGGTGACTACTTCAAGGAGGGTGCCATCGATATGGCTTGGGAATACCTGGTGGATGTGCTGAAGCTCAATCCCGCTGACCTCTATGTCACCGTCTTCGAGGGTAGCCCCGAGGAGAACCTGGTGCGTGACGATGAGGCTGCTGGCTACTGGCTCAAGCATGTGCCTGCCGACCACATCATCAATGGTAACAAGCACGACAACTACTGGGAGATGGGTGACACCGGACCTTGTGGTCCCTGTTCCGAGATTCACCTCGACAGCCGTACTCCCGAGGAGAAGGCCAAGGTGCCCGGACGTGAGTTGGTCAACAAGGACGACCCACAGGTCATCGAGATCTGGAACATCGTGTTCATGCAGTACGAGCGCAAGGCCGATGGTCATCTGGAGTCGCTCAGCATGAATGTAATCGATACTGGTATGGGCTTCGAGCGTCTGGTGCGTGCCATCCAGGGCAAGCACTCCAACTATGACACCGACGTATTCCAGCCCATCATCAAGGCCATTGGTGACCTGGCAGGCGTGAAGTACGGCGACAAGGAGGAGACCGACGTAGCTATGCGTGTGGTTGCCGACCACTTGCGTACTATCGCATTCTCTATTGCCGACGGACAGTTGCCTGGCAATGCCAAGGCCGGTTATGTCATCCGTCGTATCCTGCGTCGCGCAGTGCGTTACGCTTATACTTTCCTCGGTCAGAAGGAGGCCTTCATGTACCGTCTGTTGCCCGTGCTCAATCACGAGATGGGCGAGACCTATCCCGAACTCGTGGCACAGAAGGTGCTCATCGAGAAGGTGATGAAAGAGGAGGAGGATAGCTTCCTGCGTACGCTGGAGACCGGTATCCGTCTGCTCGACGGTGTGATGGCAGAGACCAAGGCTGCAGGAAAGACAGAGATTGCCGGAGAGAAGGCATTCACCCTGTTCGACACCTATGGATTCCCCCTCGACCTGACCGAGCTCATCTGCCGCGAGAACGGCATGACAGTAGACGAGCAGGGCTTCGCTGTGGAGATGGAGAAGCAGAAGGCTCGTGCACGCAACGCAGCTCAGGTGGAGATGGGTGACTGGCATGTTGTCAGCGACAACGCCGAGGATGGTGGTGTGACCATCTCTAACTTTGTTGGTTACGACTACACAGAATACACTTGCCACATTCTCAAGTACCGCGAGGTAAAGCAGAAGAAGGGCGTAGTCTACGAGGCTATCCTCGACCAGACTCCCTTCTACGGAGAGATGGGTGGTGAGGTTGGTGATACCGGTGTCCTGGTCAACGATGCCGAGACCATCAAGGTCATTGACACCAAGAAGGAGAACGGTGTGAGCGTACACATCTTGGACCGCATCCCCACTGATGCTACAGCAGAGTTCATGGCTTGTGTGGACACAGACCGCCGTCGTGCCATTGAGGCCAACCACTCATGCACTCACCTCTTGGACGAGGCTTTGAAGCAGGTGCTGGGTGACCACGTGGAGCAGAAGGGTTCGCTGGTAACAGCCGACTCACTGCGTTTCGATTTCTCACACTTCGAGAAGGTTACTCCCGAGCAGTTGCGTGAGGTAGAGCATATCGTCAACGAGAAGATCCGTCAGGACATCCCCTTGCAAGATCATCGCGATGTACCCATCGAGGAAGCTAAGAAGTTGGGTGCTATTGCCCTCTTCGGCGAGAAGTATGGCGACAAGGTGCGCGTGGTTCAGTTTGGTACCAGCATCGAGTTCTGCGGTGGTTGCCATGCACAGAGCACAGGTCGCATCGGTATGGTCAAGATACTGAGCGAGAGCAGTGTTGCTGCTGGTGTTCGTCGCATCGAGGCTGTCACTGGTGCTAAGGTCGAGGAGATGCTCAACAACTTGCTGGACAATGCAGCTGAGATCCGTGGTCTGCTCAACAACGCTCCCGATGCCAAGGTGGCTATCCAGAAGGCGCTGAACGAGGCTGCTAGCCTGAAGGCTCAGCTCGACACACTGATTCGCGAGAAGGCAGTAGAGGCCAAGAAGCAGATGATTGCTGGTGCACAGGATGTCAATGGCATCAAGGTGCTGAAGGCTGTTCTGCCCATGCCTGCCGATGTAGTCAAGGACATCGCCTTCCAGTTGAAGGGTGAGGTAGAGAACTGCCTCGTTGTCATCGGTTCTGTGTGCGACGGCAAGCCCCTGCTCACTGCCATTGCTGCAGACAGCGTGGTTGCAGGTGGTGTGAACATCGGTAAGAACATCCGCGAGGCTGCCAAGCTCATTCAGGGTGGTGGCGGCGGTCAGCCTCACTTCGCTACTGCTGGTGGTAAGAACCCCGAGGCCATCCAGGCTGCAGTGGACAAACTGATCGAGATCCTGACAGCATAATCCTGTAACGACTGATACATAGCAGAGCCCAATCGAGCATTCTCGGTTGGGCTTTGTTGTCACTGGCTATGTCATAATTGTCATAATTGTAATTGCAACAACTGCAACAATTGCAACAGGTGCTTCGGGATACCCTAGTTGTGTGGGTGGGAGAGAGTACTGTTTTTGCCTCGTAAGACTAGGTGTGGGGTGCCGCAAGAGTACTCTCTCGGAGCCTCATGTCCTAGGGTACTAGTCAGAACACCTGTTGGTCGGACCAGTTGACCAGATAGACTTGCTCTGTAGCGCGTGTGATGGCCGTGTAGAGCCAGCGGAAATAGTCGGGTGTGAGCATGTCCTCGGTCACGTATCCCTGGTCGATGTAGACGTGTTGCCATTGTCCGCCTTGCGCCTTGTGGCAAGTGATGGCATAGGCGTACTTGATCTGCAGCGCGTTGTAGTAGGGGTCTTCCTTTACCTTCTTCATCAGGTCGCGCTTGTTGGTGATCTCGGGATAGTCCTCGCAGATGGCGTTGCACAGGTTCACCTGCTGTTCTCGTGTCAGTGCGGGTGCCTCGGTCTGCAGCGTGTCCAGCAGCACGGTGACGTCGATTTCCAGGTCATCGTAGTCTGGCAGTCGCAACGTGGCATCGGCAAAGCGGAATCCGTAGAACTCGCGCTCGTGACGCAGTCGACGCACCACTGCCGTGTCGCCATTGGCCAGGAAGGCCAGTCCCTGACCCATGGATGTTCCATCGCCGGGCTTTATCCAGTAGTAGTTGTTCTTGACGATGATGACCTGGTCGCCACTACCCAGTTCCTCCTCGTGGTCCAGTATGCGGCCTCGGATGCCCTGGTTGAAGATGTTGGCACGCTTGTTGCTGCGAGTGACCACGATGGTCTGGTCTATACCTTTTCTATAATAGCTGTCCTCCAGGGCCTCTATCAGCTCGTCGCCAGGCATCACCTTCACGTCGGGGAATCCCTTCACCTTCAGTTTGGGAAACTCGAATATGTCTTCGTTTTGTATCAGTTGTCTCAGGTGAGTGGCGTTCCACAGTATGCCGCTGTCCTGCACCTGTCGCACCACCTCGGTCAGTTGCATCTCTCTCACTCTCAGTCCGTAAGCCGTCAGCGCTAGTCGGCTTAGTGCGGGACTCAGTTCCTCGCCCACGGGAGGCAGCTGAGCCGTGTCGCCTACTAGCATCAGTCGGCATCCCTCGCCTGCATATACATAATGTATCAGGTCATCCAGCAGACGACCCGACCCGAAGTAGCCGCCAGAGAGTCCCTCGTTGGCTATCATCGAGGCCTCGTCGACGATGAAGAGCGTAAATCGGCTGCGGTTCTGGTCCGACTCAAAGTTGTTCATCTCGGCCGAGAAAACCTTTTGTCGGTAGATGTGCTTGTGGATGGTGTAGGCCGGATGTTCGGCATAGAGTGAGAAGACTTTGGCGGCACGTCCTGTAGGAGCCAGCAGCACCACTTGCTGTTTGAGCGAGAGCATTGTCTGCACCAGAGCACCGATGAGCGAGGTCTTACCTGTGCCGGCATAACCACTCAACAGAAATATTTCGTCGGGATGTGGAGATAACAGGAATTCACCCCACTCATCCACCACTTTTTGTTGTTCCGTAGTGGGGGCATGAGGGAATTTTTGTAAAATTATGTCGGTCAAATCCTCTTTTCTCATCATTCTCGCGCAAAAAGTTTCCTATAAATAGTGGTAATTCAATTATTTCTTTCTAAATTTGTATGCGAAAGTAACAAATAAAATTCAAATATCATCATGAAAAAGGTAATTAATGTCATTTTGGGCATCTCTGCACTGCTCATGTTGTTCATCTGCTATCGCAGTATTGCTGGTCAGCAGGAGTTTGACGCCGAAGTTGCTCAGCGCGAGGCTGACGTCAAGGCTCGTCTTATCGAGATCCGTAATGCTGAGGAGGCTTACAAGACAACCCACGGTGAGTATTGTGGTGATTTCGACACCCTGATCGCATTCGTCAAGAGTGGTAAGTTGCCCATCGTTGTAAAGCAGGGTACTCTGACCGATGAGCAGATGGAAGCTGGTCTGACCGAGCAGAAGGCTGCTGCTATCGTGAACAGCGGCAATGCTGCTGCTATCGCTGCCAATGGTCTGCAGGACTTCCGTCGTGATACCTCTTGGGTTTCTCTGATCGATTCACTGTATGCTCCCGAGTTTGATCCCGAGCAGCTGCGTTACATCCCCGGTTCGGACAATGAGGTGTTTGACCTGATTGCATGTCCCACCACCACCAAGTCTGGTTCTATCATCTACGTGATGGAGTGCAACGCTCCTCTGCAGGCTTACATGAAGGGTGCTAGCAAGCTGTGGGCTCGTGAGCTCGCCAACCGTCTCGAGGAGGCTGAGGGTAAGGGTGCTTATCCTGGTCTGAAGATCGGCGAGGCCAGCATGAACTGGAACAACAATGCCGGTAACTGGGAATAATTCTTTATCCAAATATAGATTATCCATCCGCGTCTATGCGGGTGGATTTTCTTTTCTCGTAACTGATGTGGTCAATGGTACCGAGGTCAGCAACGAGAATTTTGTCGTGCAGCAGGGCGAGACCTTGTTGTCGCTGTTGCAGCACGTAGTCAATCGTCCCTCGCTCACCGAGGTGCAGTACCAGGAGGTGCAGCTGCTGATGGATACACCCAGCACGCGAGTGCCCCTAGAGGAGTTTCGTCGCGACGAGGCACTGGCGCTCTATCGCCTCACCTTTGGTCTGGAAAGCACCGATGGCCGTGAGGTGCGCTACGAGATTCTGCCTTCGCTGGAGGTAGCCGAACTCTTCTCGGTGGATACCGAGGTGGAGAAGTTCCTCTTGCAGAGCTTCCCTCAGGCCAAGGCACATGGTTTCTATGGCTATGTCCTGGAACAGGCCTCGGAGCGTGACCGTCAGCGCGAGGGCGAGGAGGCTTGCCTCTATGTCTCTACTCAGGGTGCCGAGATGTTCCTCTTCTCCTACACCCCCGATGGTCGTCTGCGCTTTGCCAACTCCTATCCTGCCAAGTCCGTGGCCAATCAGCTCTACTTCCTGCTCTATGTGTGGAAGACCCTGGGCATGGACCAGCGTGTGGATGCCTGTGTGCTGGTAGACGAGGTGCCCGAACTGCGTGAGGAGCTGAAGAAATACATTCAGAATATCGAATAATGCGAGTAATCACTGGAAAATACAAGGGGCGCCACTTCGAGGTGCCTCGCTCTTTCAAGGCACGTCCCACTACGGACTTTGCCAAGGAGAACCTGTTCAATGTGCTGCAAGGCTACCTGGATTTCGAGGATGCCGAGGCTATGGACTTGTTTGCCGGCACTGGCAGCATCACGCTAGAGCTGCTCTCGCGTGGATGCAGTCGAGTGGTGACAGTGGAGAAGGATCCCTTGCACTACAGCTTCATCACGGGCTTTGTGGAGAAGTTGGGTGACCGCAACTGCTATCCTGTGCGTGGCGATGTCTTTCGTTATCTGACTCGCCTCAACGAGCAGTTCGACTTCATCTTTGCCGATCCTCCTTATGCTCTGCCCAACATCAGCGAGATTCCTGACATGGTGCTCGAGCGCAACCTGTTGAAGCCCGATGGCGTGTTTGTCCTGGAACATGGCAAGTCCGATGACTTTTCCGACCATCCCCGCCTGGTAGACCATCGCCAGTACGGCAGCGTCAACTTCTCCTTGTTTAAATAACGCGTACGCGCGAGAGAATACAGAAAACCCCGAGAGAATTTCCCTCGGGGTTTCTTGTGTTTGTTTGACTATTGGGCTACCGCATGACGCGAATGTTGGCGCCACCACCGGGCCAGCCACCGCCGCCACCAGGCCAACCGCCACGACCACCACCAGGCATCATCATGCCGCGGGTCTCCTTATTACCCATCAGGTTCAGGCGGTAGATGAAGTGTACCATGAAGTAGCTGTTGATGTTGTTGGTATAGGTATCGGTGCGCGAGAACTCGCTGATGGCGCGGCTCACGTTGCTGCGCTGGTGCAACATATCGTTCCACTCCACCTTGATGGTGGCAGCATTGCCCTTGAGGAAGCTCTTCTGCAAGCTCGAGTTCCAAATCAGCTCGTTGGTGTTCATGTTCTTGTCATCGTAACCACGGCGGCACTGCTCACTGATGTTGGTGGTGAAGGTGATACTCCAGGGGAACATCAGTGTGGCGTTACCACCGTAGTTGAAGTTCCACGAGTCGATGTTATTGTTGCTCTGCTGGGTGCTGCGGGTGTGGTTGTAATTGAAACCAGCATTGGCAGTGAAGTCTACCGACCATCTCTCGTCGAGGAAGGTGTAGCGGTAGTTGATACGAGCCCAGTCGCCGATACCCATGGTCTTGGTGGCGGACTTACCCAGGTCAATCTCGTTGAAGAGTCTGTCCATGTTGACACGTCCTGTGGTGGGGTCGATGAACTGTTGCATGTCTGCGTCGGTGTTGGTGCTCAGGTAACCCAGACGGTAGTTGTAGTTGAGGTTCACGCCGTTAGATATGTTCCAGAACTTCTTCTCGCCCAGGGCAGAATTCAGATTAATGTTACCCCAACTGCTCCAGTTTCCGTCGATGTTCATGGGACGGGTGTAGCGAGCACCGGAATTGCTGTCGTAGATGGTGGCAGAAGAGATGCTGTTCTGGGTGTTGTTGAATCCTCCACGGATGTTCCAACTGGTCTGTGTCTCGGTCTTGTAGCCGTTGTACTCGGCATACATGTCGTTGTTCCAGCTGCTGCGCAATCCTGCATTACCGGTATTTACGTTCAGGGGGTTGCTGTCATCGGTAACCTCCATCAACTGGGTCATGCTGGGCTGGTTCATGCGAGCGTTGTAGTTGACGCGGAATTGGCTCACATTGCTGATCTTCCAACGGAAGTCCACGCGAGGTGCCCAGTTGAAGACGGTGCGGGTGACGGTGGTGTCGAGGCTACCCTTGGTGTAGTGCATCAGGGTGTTCTGGGGCTGTGCACTCATACCGGCATTCAGACGCAGTTCCTGTCCGCTCTCCAGCTTGTTGGTGTAGCGGAACATCAGGTTGGCATTGTGGTTGTTCTCCTTATAGGTAGCGTACTGACTGTTCATGGCATCCAGTGTAATCTGCTGCCAGTCAAGACCTCCAGCAAAGGCGTTGCTGGGGTTGATGCCGTTGGTGAAGATGTCGTACAGCTGGTTCTCGTCGATCATACCCGTTCCCATCTGCTGACCAATCAGGTTCTCGAGATTGTACATCGAACGGTCGTTGTCCGAGAATCGACGCTGGTACTGGTAGCTCAACTGCAGATTGAGGTTGCGTGTGAGGGGTTCTGAATAACTGAAACGAGTGCGTGCATCCCAACTCTTAGAAGGACTGAGGGTATAGCGATCCTGCAGCTTGCGACGGTCCTCTTGGTAGTAGAAGATGTCGGACCAGTTGAAACTTTCGTTATCGTTCTTATTGATAGATCCGCTGACATCCAGGGTTACGTTACGACCGGGCTTGGCAAGACGGCGGTTTATCTGCATGTTCATGTTGCCGTTGTTGCCTGTGCCATAGCTACGGCTTTGACTTTCCTCGCTGTTGACGCGAATCTCGTTGTCGGCAAAGAGGGAGTCTTTCTTGTAATCAGCCAGGGGATTGTCGGTTATGTCAAAGGGATTTTGGTTGAAGGTGGCAGAGATACCGTTCGTACGGTTCTTGTTCTGCGAATGTCCGAAACTGGGTCGGAAGGTCAAGGTGGTCATGCTGTCGGGCATCCACTCCAGTCGCATGTCGGCATTCAGGTTGCGGTTCTTGCTCCAGTTGTTGTTGAAGCGGTTCGAGAAACTACTGCTTTTCTCACCCAGGAACATCTCACTGTTGCTCAGCGTCATGTTCTCCGACTCACGCTCGTTGTAGCGAACATTACCGCCAATCTCCAGATAACCAGCCGTGTACTGGGGTTTTCCGTTTGTCCAGGTTACATTCAGACCAGCCATGGTGGTTGTGGTCACACCGCTGCCACCACCCCAGCCGCCCCAGCGACCAGAACCGTTGTTGATGTTGTTGCGGTTGGCAACCAGCATAAACTGCAGGTTGTCGGTGAAACGATTGGCGTTGAACATGCCTGTGTAGAGAGGCTTGGGGAAGTCGAGAGACTTGGGAGCATTGGGAATCTTGTCTTGCTTGGCGTCACCAGCAGCCACGTCCACATTGACGACCCATCCCTCGCCCATGCCGCGCTTTACGGTCAGGTCCAGTACGGTTTCCTCCTCACCATCGTCGATACCGGTGATGCGGCTGTAATCGCTCTTCCTCTCATAGGCCTTGATCTTCTCTACAATCTTGGTAGACAAGTTTTTGAGAGCCATATCCTTGTCGTTTCCGAAGAGTTCCTTACCCTTCATCATGATCTTGCTTACGCTCTTGCCATTGATCTTGATGGTACCATCCTCGCCCACCTCGGCACCTGGTAACATACGCACCAGATCCTCCAGGGCAGAGCCCTCGGGCAGACGATAAGCGTCGGCATTGTAGACAAAGGTGTCAGCCTTCACCTCCACCTGAGCTAGGGCAGCCGTCACGGTAGCCTCCTTCAGCATCTTGGCGTCGGCCTGCATGTTGATGACACCCAGGTCTACTTCCTTCTTGGACTTGGTCAGGGTCAGGGGTGCATAGTGTGTGAGGAATCCCACATAGGTCATACGCAGGATGTATTTACCAGCTTTCTGGTTGGCAAATGTAAACTTACCATCGGGGTTGGTGATGACACCTGCCACTACGGAACTGTCTTTGGGTTCGAGCAACGAGACAGAAACACCTGCCAATGCATCGTTTTCGGTTTCGTCCCAAGCTACACCCGTCACGGTGATCTTTTGGGCCAATGCTGAAATGCTGCATACTGTCAGCAGCACCAGAAGCATCTGAAATCTCTTCATGTTTTATCTATAATGTTTAAGCTTTTCCGGGATTTTGACGAACAAAACCGAAAAAGGTTTAATAAATCGGGTGCAAAGATACTCTTTTTTACTCTTTTTAAGAAACCTCTCGGTAAATATCGCCTTTTTTTCTTATCTTTGTTGCCTAATTTGTACGAATTTATGGCAAAACAGGAAGTTATCATCAGCACCAACTTGGAAAAGTGCTTGACAGAAGCCGTGGCAAAGTGCCCTCACGATAGGCTCTTTGTGCTCACCGACGAGACCACCCGCCAGTTGTGCTGGCCCGTGATTCAGCATTTCCCTTGTGTAGCTCAGGCCCAGATGATAACCATAGGCGCCACCGACGAGAACAAGACCCTGGAGAGTCTGGCTCATGTGTGGAGCTGCCTGCAGCAGGGAGGCGGCACTCGCCACTCGTTGCTCATCAACCTGGGTGGCGGCATGGTGACCGACCTGGGAGGTTTTGCTGCCAGCACATTCAAGCGAGGCATCCAGTACATCAACATCCCCACCACGCTGCTCTCGATGGTCGACGCCTCGGTAGGTGGCAAGACAGGCATCAACTTCGGCGGTCTGAAGAACGAGATCGGCGTGTTCAACTGCTCCTCTTCCGTCATCCTCGATGCTGAGTTCCTGCGCACCCTGGATCGACAGAACATCTGCTCGGGCTATGCCGAGATGCTCAAGCACGGTCTCATCAGCACCGAGGAGAACTGGGCAGAGCTCGTCAACTTTGACCTCGACGACATCGACTATGCCCACCTGACCCAGATGGTGGCCACCAGCGTGGCTATCAAGGAACGTGTCGTGGAGGAGGATCCTCTGGAACACGGCATACGCAAGGCCCTGAATCTCGGTCACACCGCAGGTCATGCCATCGAGTCCCTGGCCATGGCCGAGTCTCGTACCGTGTTGCATGGCTATGCCGTGGCATGGGGTCTGGTGTGCGAACTGTACCTCAGCGCTCGCCGCACCCAGTTCCCCAAAGACAGACTGCGCCAGACCATCCAGTTTATCAAGGACAACTACGGCGTCTTCACCTTTGACTGCACCCAGTACGAGCGCCTCTATGAGTACATGACCCACGACAAGAAGAACACCGCAGGCGTGGTCAACTTCACCCTGCTGGGAGGCATAGGCGACATCCGCA
This sequence comes from Bacteroidaceae bacterium, assembly GCA_045600505.1. GTDB lineage: Bacteria > Bacteroidota > Bacteroidia > Bacteroidales > Bacteroidaceae > Physcousia. The sequence goes on along the minus strand of JAZRYA010000031.1, from coordinate 36,665 downwards.
TCAATCAGACTGCCACCCGAGACGAGATCCTCGAGATGCTCGACTTCTACCGCGAGGCCATGGGCTGTTAGGACAAGACTTATAATCTTAATTTACTTTTATAATTACTACCAAAATGAAAAAAATGTTTTTGATGCTTGCATCTGTGCTGATGAGCGTTGCCTCGTTTGCCCAGTGGACGAAGCCTGCAGTGCCTGCTGCACAGCCTCTGACCGTGGGTGACGAGTGTTACCTCTTCAACGTAGAGGCAGAGGGCTTCCTGCTGGGAGCCAACGACTGGAACACCCGTGCCAGTGTAAGCCCAACCCTGGGACACAAAGTCTACATCGAGGCCGGCACCCAGGCCGAGTCTTATTACATCACCAACTATGTCCTGCAGGGCGGTATGGCCAATCAGATTGGCTATATTTTTGTGGACGGACTGGATGCCATCTATGTAGACAACACCAAGGATGGCAAGAAGAACAACCAGTACACCTTTGAGGACCAGGGCGGCAACGTCTACCGCATCGGCCTCTCACCTGCCAACGAGACCTTCAACGACGAGTACTCTCGCTACCTGGGTATGGACCTCACTCGCAAGGGCGACACCCGCATCTATCTGGTAGAGCCCGAGAACGAGTCGCAGATCAACTGGATCTTCGTGTCACCTGCCGACTATGCCACCTATGTGGTTGCTCGCGAGAACTACGACGCCTCAGTCGAGCTGAAGGCCGTGCTGGACGAGGCCAAGGCCCTCTCTGTAGAGTGCACCGAGGCCCAGGCTGTGTACAACAACACCAGCAGCACGGCTCAGCAGATGCGTGACGCCAAGGCAGCCCTGGAAATTGTGGTTCGCGCTGCCAAGCTGCAGAACGCCAGTGTCAGCAATCCTGCCGAGGTATTGGCAGGTCTGGGTATCGCCACCGACTTCACCGACGGCACCTGCCCCGGATGGACCTCTACCACCGGAGCTAGCAACAAGCAGGCCAGCAACGGCAACAATGCCAAGGACTATAATGTCACCGGCAATCACTACGAGAACTGGAGCAGTGGTCCCTTCACTCCTGGTAAGATCAGCGCCACTGCCAAGGATATCCCCGCAGGTGTCTACCACCTGAGCGCTCTGGCTTATAGCAACACCGGCAGAGACGTATTCCTCTATGCTGGCGATGCTCGCACTCCCGTCAGTGCCACCCAGATCGACGTAGACCAGGTCTTCGACGTGTACACTGTTTCTGACGGTAACCTGGAGATTGGCCTCGACGTTATTGCCAAGGGTCCCAACTGGGTCGGCCTGGACAACGTATACCTATATTATATGGGCGCAAGCGACGAGTCTTATGCCTATCTGACCGAGAAGGCCCTGGCTGCTGTGCCTCCCTACGAGGAGATGCAGAATACCGGCAACCTGCGTTGTCAGAAGGCAGCTTACGAGGCCTACGTCGAGGCAAAAGCTGCCTTCCAGGCCGCCACTGCAGACAACTATGCCGCTGCTTTCAAGGCCTACTGCAATGCAACTGAGGCACTGAACAATAGCGTGGCTGCTTACGAGGCTTATGCCCTGATGGTCGAGCAGGCCAACGAGTGGCTGCAGAACAGCCCTGTGGAGAACGAGTACATCGAACTGTTGGGTGCTTACGTCAACGACGATGAGGCCACCGGTTACAATGGCCATGGCACTGCACTCAACGTGCTGGCTGCTGGCGAGCTCAATGTCGAGCAGATGACCGCCGAGTCCAAGTATCTCGAGGGTCTGCTCTACGACGCCAAGACCAACAGCATGGCCGATGGCGACGATTGCACCAATCTGCTGGTTAATCCCAACTTCAGCGAGGCTGGTGGTTGGACTGCCGCTCAGGGCATCAACTGGCCTGCAGGTGACGTGGCCACCTTCCCCGTATTCGAGGCCTATGGCCGTGTCTGCGATGTCTATCAGCAGCTCACCGGTCTGCAGAATGGTGTCTACGAGATGAGCCTCCAGGCCGTGTACAGCGCCACCGAGGAGATCCGTCAGACCTATGCCTACATCAATGACTATGAAACCAAGATCGGCGTTCTGGCCGATGGTGACTACATCAACGACGCTGCTGGTGCTTCCGAGGCCTTTGCCGAGGGCAGATATCCCGTGACCGTCTATGGTATCGTCACCGACGGCACCATGCGCATCGGTATTGCCAATCGTCTGCGCACCAACGAGTCTGCTAGCCTCTGGGCAGGTGGCGTGAAGTTGACCTTCCGTGCCAAGAATGCCGAGGCCCTGCAGTCGCTGATTGCCGAGTTCCTCCCCGAGGCCAAGGCCATGCTCGACAGCAAGTGCGGTACCCCCGAACTGGATGCCCTGGAGGCAGCTATCGGTGATGCCGAGACAGCTCGCAGCGCAGCCGACCTCTACGACGCCGCTATCGGCCTGAAGGCAGCTATGGATGCTGTGAAGGCCGGTGTCGAGGTCTACAAGAATCTGGAGGTTGCCGTCTTCAACCTCGAGCAGACCATGATCAATGCCCCCGAGAATGCCGACAAGGTGACCCTCGAGGCAGCCAAGGCCTACTACGACGAGGCTTATGCCGCCTTTGCCGATCGCACCTACAGCACCGAGGAGGCTCAGGCTGCTATCGAGAAGCTCAACTCATACTCTGTAGCCATCAAGATGGGCCAGAGCATTGCCAGCGAGGAGAATCCTGTGGACTACTCTTCAGCTATTGTCAACAACACCTTCGATCCCAGCATGGGTAACAAGGACGAGAAGCGCATCGACGGCTGGGTAGTCAGTGGCGCGCTGAATGGTTACAAGAAGAACACCGCCAGCTTCAACAAGGGTACCTTCGACCTGCACCAGGATCTCGTGGGCCTGCCCAAGGGTAAGTACAAGGTGACCGTACACACCTACTACCGCGCTGGTAGCTACGAGGAGGAAGAGACCGCCATCAACAACGGTCAGGACACCCACCTCATGAAGCTCTATGCCGGTGAGGAGGAGACCAACATCATGAACCTGTCCGAGGGTGCCAAGGATGTCACTCTCCCCGAGGGCATCAACACCCGCACCATCTGCGGCATCACCGTGCCTGATGGCACCGACGCTAGCGTGGCATGCTTCAATGCAGGTCTGTACCTCAACGAGCTCGTATTCAACGTAGGCGAGGACGGCAAGGCCACCATCGGCATCAAACTCGACCAGACCATCGGCACCAACGACTACAGCGTGGTAGGTGCATGGAACCTCTGGTACATGGGCGATCCCACTCCCGCTGTCACCGAGCAGGATGTCACCAGCCTGATTGTCAACAACAACTTCGACCCCTCTATGGGTAACAAGGACGAGAAGCGCATCGACGGCTGGAAGGTCGAGGGTGCACTGAACGGATACAAGAAGTACACCGCTAGCTTCAACAAGGGTACCTTCAATCTCTCTCAGGAGCTCTCTGGTCTGCCCAAGGGTGACTACAAGGTGACCGTGCACACCTTCTACCGCGCTGGTAGCTACGAGGAGGAAGAGGCAGCCATCAACAATGGACAGGACACCCACCTCTGCAAGCTCTATGCCAACGGTGAGGAGAAGCCCGTGGTCAACCTTTCCGAGGGCGCCAAGGAGATCACCGAGATGCCCGAGGGTATCAACACCCGCACCATCTGCGGCATCACCGTGCCCGATGGTACCGACGCCAGTGTGGCTTGCTTCAATGCAGGTTACTACCTCAATGAGCTCAACTTCCAGGTAGGCGAGGATGGCAAGGCTGTCATCGGTCTGAAGTTGGAGGAGACCATCGGCACCAACGACTATGTAGTTGTAGGTCAGTGGAATCTCTACTACTATGGCGACAATTCCGAGGCAGAGCTCGACGAGTCAAACGTGTCTTCTCTGATTGTCAACAACACCCTGGATCCCTCTATGGGTAACAAGGACGAGAAGCGCATCGACGGCTGGACCGTCGAGGGAGCTCTGAACGGATACAAGAAGTACACCGCCAGCTACAACAAGGGCACATTTGCCATGAGTCAGAAGTTGGTAGGTCTGCCCGAGGGTACCTACAAGGTGACCGTACACACCTTCTACCGCGCAGGTAGCTACGAGGAGGAAGAGGCTGCCATCAACAACGGCCAGGAGACCCACCTGTGCAAACTCTATGCCCAGGCCGAGGAGCGTTACGAGAAGCCCGTGGTTAACCTCTCCGAGGGTGCCAAGGAGATCACTGCTATGCCCGAGGGTATCAACACGCGCACCATCTGCGGCATCACCGTGCCCGATGGCACCGACGCTAGCGTGGCATGCTTCAATGCAGGTTATTACCTCAACGAGCTGCCCTTCTACGTAGGCACCAAGGGCGAGGCTACCATCGGCCTCTACCTCCCCGAGACCATCGGCACCAACGACTATGTGGTAGTGGGCGAGTGGAACCTCTACTACTATGGTTCGGGCAACAACGTCGACAAGTTGGACGACATGATTACTCCCGTAGAGCGTGTCGAGAATGTAGTCGAACTGCACCCCGTGGCCTACTACTCACTGGGTGGTGTCCGCCTGTCAGCTCCCCAGCGTGGCATCAACATCGTCAAGATGAGCGATGGCAGCGCCGTGAAGATGATCATCAAGTAATACTATAATATGAAGTTAAAGCAAATCCTGTTGACTGCAGCCCTGCTCACCGCAGTAGGGCTGCAGGCCAAAAACGACAAGCGCAGCAGTGGCAATCCCATTCTGCCCGAGTTCCATGCCGACCCCGAGGTGCTGTACAGCAACCAGACGGGCAAGTTCTACATCTACAGCACTACCGACGGCGCTGCCGGATGGGGAGGTTACTACTTCACCGTCTTCAGCAGCAGCGACCTGGTGGACTGGAAGCATGAGGGCATCATGCTCAACCTCAACACCGATGTCTCTTGGGCCAGCGGCAACGCCTGGGCACCCTGCATCGAGGAGGTGAAGCAGAAGGACGGTAGTTACAAGTACTACTTCTACTTCAGTGGCCACGACATCGACCGCAACCGCAAGTCCATCGGCGTCGCCGTTTCCGACACTCCCACCGGTCCCTTTGTCGACCTGGGTCATCCCATTGTCTTCGATCTTCCCAAGGGAGTTCGTGGCGGTCAGCAGATCGACGTGGATGTGTTCACCGACCCCGTATCAGGCAAGCACTACCTCTACTGGGGCAATGGTTACATGGCAGGCGCCGAGTTGAACGAGGATATGCTTTCCATCAAGCCCGAGACTGAGACCGTGCTCACCCCCCAGGGCGGCACCCTCCAGGACTATGCTTTCCGCGAGGGAGCCTATGTGTTCTACCGCAATGGCAAGTACTATTTCCACTGGAGTGTCGACGACACCGGCAGCCCCAACTATCATGTGGCCTATGGCACCAGCGATTCGCCTCTGGGTCCCATCCAGGTGGCTCAGGATCCCATCGTGCTCATCCAGGATCCCCAGCACGACATCTACGGCCCTGCCCACAACAGTGTGCTGCAGATTCCTGGCAAGGACGAGTGGTACATCGTCTACCACCGCATCAACAAGGGATACCTCTTCCCTCGTCGCATGGATCCCGGTTTCCATCGTCAGGTCTGCATCGACCGCATGTACTTCAATGCCGATGGCACCATCCAGCGTGTCGTTCCCACCACCACTGGTGTAGCTCCCGTCAAGGTCAAGAAAAAGAAGTAAACTTCATGTTTCTCACAAAGCAAGCCCCGCAGCCATCATGCTGCGGGGCTTGTTATTTATGGGAGCCTCTTTATTTCTTATCCGCCTCTTCTGTAAAGTTGTAGGTTACCGTGCTCTTCTCGCCTTTTTTGAAAAAATTACGGAAAAAAGATAATTCTTTCCTATTTTTCTGTTTTCACAAGCCTTGTAACTTGCGAGATATTCTTGTGCACTAGTGTGACGATGGCGTGGGGCATGTCATTCTTTTCTCGTGTGATGGCCGCAAATATAATCAATATGGCTGAGGATGTCAAATATAATCGAGCAAAAAAATACACGAGAATACATGAACACGGGTTAACGGATGTTAATTAGTTACTATAAAGTGCAACAAATCAGGCTATTGAAAAGTATAGAGAGAAGATTTACAAAAATTACATTTCGGGAAATCGCATGTGCAAGAAAATAAAAAGTTTGATTTTAGGTCTTCAGGTCTTCAAACGTTTTGTGTGGCATTTAGCATAGGTTATGTAGCTCGAGAGTAAGGAGATGGTAGCGGTAGGGATAGGACGCTGTCGTTCTAACATCCGAACAAAATCGTTCAGTGTCACGTGACACTCAATCAACACCACACGTGACACTCAATCAAATGACACGTGACACGCAATCACACGTCGGCTGACACGATACTAGAAAGTCAGTCACTAGCCAGGTTGCTGGGGAGGACCCACAAAACGTTTGAAGACCTGAAGACCTAAAATCAAACTTTTTTTGATTGTTTTTGCAGGACATTAGCCCCCGTCCACCCGTGTGGACGGAACGAGGTGACGAGGGCTTGCACAAGATAATTGCGGGTCCCTATCTGTCGCAGACAGGGACCCGCCAGTCGGTCTGTTTACTAACTCTATTACTAATCTGACCGTTTATCTGAGATTTGTATCTAGTTCCAATCTCAGTTTTGTGCCCTTCTTGTTGAACTGATAGTAACGTATTGGATCATGGAGGACCAGGACATTGTCATTGATCTTTGCACTCTCAGGTACACAGATGGCATCTATGACGGGACAGTCGTAGAAAAGATCCATGGGAAAGACGTTGTCTTGCAGATAGGCATACATCAGCACGTTTTCCTTTTCCCACTTCAGACGATGCCCCTTGGCCTTGTTCATGTTGTGCGAACGGGCAGTCTGGCGTATCTCGTGCGTATCTTCCTTGCCGATGTAGATTCTAACGTCTTCTTTGTTCTTATACCCATAGTGTTCTTTCCTGTACACAACGTGTTTGTTCCGGACCATGTCGTTCCGGATAATATAGCGTATGTCATACCATTCAATGGGGTCATTTACATATTTGCCATAACGTTCAGGGGGTGTCGGTACGTTGGTGTGTGCAACGTTGATTATAGCCTCTAACATCAGCCCCTCTTCAGCCCCGTCTATTATCAGATAGGGCTTTTTGTCCGAGGTGATGCGAGCTTTTCTCAGGTCCAGAGTCCTGAGACGGCCTGCCTTGTCACCCTCGTGCTTACGATAGCCGGCCATGCGACGCAGCAGACGGATGTCGGCCGAGTTGATGGGGCCCTCAATGACTAGGTTGGTGATGGTGTCCTGCTGCTCGGGGGTGAGCAGAGAGGTGAGCGAACCGGCCTTGGTGATGCGCACCGTGGTGTGTCGATTGGCCTGCGCCGGCTGGATGCTGACCGTGTCGAGTGGCTGCAGTCGGGGGCGCAGCTGGATGGTGCCCAGTTCGGGTGTGTCGCTATGGAGCCACAGGGTGTCGTGGGCAATGTGGGTGAAGCGCAGCAGGGCGTTCTCTTGTCTGCTGGGGATGACAAACAGGCCGCTGTTGCTGCTGGGGGCCTGGGCTTGCAGCGTGGTGTCGACGGGGTGGTAGAGCGTCACGTTGACGTAGGGCAGGGGATGGCCGTCGCGGTCGAGCACCGTGCCCCGGTAGTGCACATAGTCGCGGTAGGGTGCCTCGACGTACACCACCCGGCCATCACCCACCGTCATGCGCAGAGGGTAGCACTCGATGAGCTGACCGACAGCCTCGGGCACTGTGGCATCGACAATGTCGGCCGTGGCGGTGTAGCGAGTCAGGTCGTCGCGTATGGCCACGATGTTGTACTCGTGCTGCAGTTTGCCTATCTGTGTCAGTGCCTGGGCCAGTGGTGTATCGCGAAAGGACACCGTTATCCGTTGGGCATGCACCAGGCTGGTGATGAGCAGCAGGAGGGAGAGGATGCAAGTGTGTCTCATGGTCGTGGTGATGAATGGGGGTGTCTACTATCAGCACATCGTCCTCGAGCCGCAGGTGTATCCTGTCAAAGTGATTGAGGTGCTGCAGCACCTGGGGCAAGGGCTGGTCGGTGTGCCAGGTATAGAGCAGGTGTAGCGCGTGGTATTGCGTGTCTCGGTATTGCACCTGGACGCCATAGTGGGCAGACATGAGCAGGAGCATGGAGTCGAGGGGGGCGTCGTCCCATTGTATCACCAGAGGCTGGTCCTCGGCAGTTGAGGGAGTCTCGGTGGGATGCTGTGGCAGGAGGAATCCCCCGTGGTGCAGCATCGCCAGTGCCGCTGCCGTCATCATCGCCACTGCCACCATGGCTGCTGCATAGCGCCACCAGCGAGGACGACGCTGGGCTGCAGCGCGACGTAGGGTGCGATCGTCCAGGTCGGCTGGCATCTGGGGCAGCGAAGAATGGATATGCTGCAAGGCCGATTGTAAAACTTCCTCGCATCGCTGGGAATCTTGGTTGGTCATGATGGTTGTGCTTTTAGTATTGTGTAGAGTTTCATTCGAGTGCGTCTCAGTCGGGATGCCACTGTGGATGCATTGGAGTCTGTCACCACGGCTATCTCATTGATGCTTAGTTGGTCATAGTAGAAGAAATGGATGAGTGCCTGTTCCTCGGCAGACAGCTGCAGAATGGCAGCAACCACCAGTTCCTCGCGGTCTGAGGGGATGGTGGGGAGAGGTTCTACGGTGCACTCGGCCGAGATGTCATCCAGTTCCTCTTCCGTGAGGGCAACAGACTTGGGCGCGTGCCTGTGGCGTCGCAGGAAGGACACCGACATGTGGTAGGCGATGTGACAGATCCACACCATCAGGCTGCCCTTGTTGGCATCGTAGGTGTCTATTTGCCTGAAGACTTGCAGAAACACGTCCTGGTACACCTCCTCGGCATCTTGGATGCCCAGGCCCATCCTTGTGAGCATCGACCACACTCTGGGGCCAAATTGCCTCAGTGTTTCGCGCTGTGCCTGGTTGTTGTGGTGGCGCAGTCGTTCTACGAGTATGTTCTTTTCCTGCATCTTTTTTGTGGTTTTCTATATGTATATACGCACTTTGTGCTCCAAAACTTGCACAAAAATAAGAAAATTCACGCGATAGATGAATTTTTTCGGTAAGAACATAGGAATGGACATAAAAGCAAAAGCAGAACCGAAGTTCTGCTCTTTCTAGGTCGGGATGACAAGACTCGACTGCTTTAGCTTGATGAGCCCCTTGTGGGCGAATAACTTGCGACCAGGTCGTAAGTGAGAGCAGCCCGACATAAAAGCAAAAAGCAGAACCGAAGTTCTGCTCTTTTCTAGGTCGGGATGACAAGACTCGAACTTGCGACCTCGCGCCCCCCAGACGTGTGCGCTACCAACTGCGCTACATCCCGTTCCTTGTTTGCGAGTGCAAAGATAGGGACTTTTTTTGTCATCACCAAATATTTTTCGTATTTTTGTGCCATAAATAGCGAATTTTATAACAAATGGTACAACTCAGCATCACACCAACGGCCCGTTTGCGTGCCAAAATAGAGCTGCCAGCCAGCAAGAGCATCAGCAATCGCGCCCTCGTAATCAGTGCCCTCAGCCACAGCGAGTGCATGCCCCAGCATGTGTCTGACTGTGACGACACCCGCGTGATGGTGCGCGCCCTGACCGAGCAGCCCCAGGTGATAGACATCATGGCAGCAGGCACCGCTATGCGATTCCTGAGCGCCTACCTCAGTGTCACCCCCGGCACGCGCGAGATCACAGGCACCGAGCGCATGCGACATCGTCCCATAGGCATACTGGTGGATGCGCTGCGCCAACTGGGAGCCCAGGTGGAATATGCCGGCGAGGAGGGATTCCCGCCCCTGCGCATCACGGGTGGCAGTCATCGCGGTGGCCGCATCTCGTTGCCTGGCAGTGTGAGCAGTCAGTACATATCGGCCCTGCTGATGGTGGGCCCTGTGCTGAGCGACGGACTGGAGCTGGAGCTGACGGGAGCTATCGTCAGCCGGCCCTACATCGACATGACGCTGACCATCATGCGCCAGTTTGGTGCCCAGGCCATGTGGGTGAGTGACAGCGTGATACGCGTGTCGCCCCAGCCCTACAGACCTGTACCATATTATATAGAGGGCGACTGGAGCGCATCGAGCTACTGGTACCAGATGGTGGCGCTGAGCGACGACCCTGAGGCCGAAGTGATGTTGCCCGGACTCTTCCGCGAGAGCACCCAGGGCGATGCGGCGGTACAGCACATCTTTGCCCAGTTGGGCGTGGTGACCGAGTTCTTCGACGACGAGCAGGGGCTGTCGTGCATCCGCATCCGCAAGGGAGGCCAGTGCGTGGAGCGACTGGACTACGACTTCGTCAACCAGCCCGACCTGACCCAGACCCTGGTGGCCACCTGTGCCGTGATGGGAGTCCCCTTCCGCTTCACCGGATTGCAGAGCCTGAAAATCAAGGAGACAGACCGCATAGCAGCCCTCAGGACCGAGTTGGGCAAGTGGGGTTACCAGATAGGGGAGGCCGAGGACAGCATCCTCTATTGGGACGGCGAGCGCTGCCCCGTGGAGGAGTATGGCGCCATCGACACCTATGAGGACCATCGCATGGCTATGGCCCTGGCACCCTGTTGTCTGCGGTTGGGACAGTTGAGGGTCAACAATCCCCAGGTGGTGAGCAAGTCGTACCCCCAGTTCTGGAGCGACCTGGCCAGCTGTGGATTTGTCATCGAAGAAAAAGAATAGGGGAGGAGCAAGAATGAGCAAGGTGGTGAATGTCGATCCCGAGTGCTGTGGACAGCATGAAGTCTGCGAGAAGGACAGTCTGCTGGCAGCCGTGAGCCGGGACATAGAATATTACGAGGACGAGGAGCTGGACCGATTCCGCGGTGTGGCGTCGGACGAGTATCTGCCTCCCGAGATCGAGGAGTTTCGGTATGTGCTGTACACCATGCGCGAGGACGAGGTGGCAGGATGGATAAGGTCGCTGCAACTGCGCCGTGTGGAACTGCCCGATGAGCTGAAAGATGAGGTGTTTCTGATAATAGGAGAGCGCCGCGGACAATAAATTGCGCGCGTGTGCGTTATATATAGTAGATGAGACAATACGCTAAGATAGTGGCTGTGATGTGTGCAGCCTTGCTGATGGCGGCGTGTTCTACCAAGAAGAACACGTCGGGCACGCGTATGTTCCACTCTCTCACCGCTCGATTCAACACGCTGTACAATGGTCAGGTCTCTTACCAAGAGGGCATGGAGGCCCAGTTGAATGGCCATCAGGATGACTACACCACGCTGTTGCCCATGTTTGTTGCGACCAATGCCAAGACGGCGACGCTGGGCAGAAGCAATTACGAGAACGCCATCACCAAGTGTGAGAAGGCCATCAAGTTGCACTCCATCAAGAAACGTCCCCAGACCAACAGCAACAAGAAGAAGACTCCCAAGCAGAAGGAGTTTATGCAGCGCAAGGAGTTCAACCCCTACCTGCGCCACGCCTGGCTGATGATGGGTAAGGCTCAGTTCAACCAGGGTGACTTTATCCAGGCAGCCAGCACGTTCAACTATGTCATGCGCCTCTATGCCACCCAGCCCGAGGTCTACAGCGTGGCTCGTGCCTGGTTGGCCCGTTGCTATGTGGCCCTGGAGTGGCCCTATGATGCCGAGGATGTGCTCAACAAGATGCAGCGCGACAGCGTCAGTCGAGAGGGAGCCCGCGAGAGGGATGCCTCAAAGGCCGCCTTCCTCATCCAGACGGGACAGTACAAGGAGGCGGTGCCCCTGCTCAAGGAAACCACCAGTCACACCCGCAACAAGTTCCAGAAGGCCCGTCTCAACTTCCTCACCGGTCAGCTCTACCGCGAGTTGGGTGACCAGAAGATGGCCTACAAGCACCTGGGCAAGGTCATCAAGGCCAATCCCCCCTATGAACTCGCCTTCAATGCCCGCATCGCCCAGAGCGAGGTGGTGGCGCAGAACCGCAGCAAGGCCAAGGCCATGGTGAAGAAACTGACCCGTATGGCCAAGAGTGACAAGAACAAGGACTATCTGGACCAGGTGTACTATGCCATCGGTAACATCCAACTGAGCATCGGCGACACCGCCAAGTGCATCGGAGCCTGGGAAAAGGGTGCCGAGGAGAGCACCCGCAATGGTGTAGCCAAGGCTGTGTTGCTGCTCCACCTCTCCGAGCTCTACTGGCAGCAGGAGAAGTACATCGAGGCACAGCGCACCTATCAGGCTTGTGTCGGCATACTGGACAAGGAGCACGACGAGTATCCCGAGGTGCAGCGAAGGAGCAAGATACTGGACGAACTGGAGCCCCACCTGAGTGCCATCAAGCTGCAGGATAGTCTGCAGGCCCTGGCCAAGATGCCCGAGGCACAGTATTTGGCAGCCATCGACCGAGTGATAGATGCCCTGAAGAAGAAGGAAAAGGAGGAGGCCAAGAAGGCTGGTGCCAATGGTGCAGCACCCGGTGGGGGAAATGCCCCAGGCAATGCGCAGGTGCGCCCCGGAATCACGGGCAACAATGCTGCTGCGGGTAACCGCAAAGGAGCCTGGTACTTCTACAACCCCCAGACGGTGATGAACGGAAAACAGGAGTTCCAGCGCCGGTGGGGCAACCGCAAGAACGAGGATAACTGGCGTCGCAGCAACAAGACGGAGCAGATGGACGACAGCAACGAGGAGTATAACTATGACGACGAGGCAGGCGATTCCCTGCAGTCGGACTACGAGGAATATGACGAGGAGAAGCAACGCATCAAGGACTCGCTGGCCAATGACCCTCATCACCGCGAATACTACCTGGCACAGATCCCCTTTACCGAGGAGCAGATGGAGGCCAGTCACCAATTGTTGTGCGACGGACTCTATCACGGCGGTGTGCTGGAGATGGAGAAGCTGGAGAACTTCCCCCTGTCGGAGCGTACGCTGCTGCGTGTCCTGAGTGACTATCCCGACTTTGAGAGCAAGGTGGATGTGTACTATCACCTCTTCCTGCTCTATGGTCGACTGGGCAATGCCGAGGAGGCAGAGCGCTATCGCCAGTTGATGCTGGCCGAGTATCCCGAGGACAAGAAGTCCGTCTTGCTGGCCAATCCCAATTATGAGATGATTGCGCGCGAGGGCAAGCACGTCGAGGACTCGATCTATGCCGCCACATTTGATGCCTACAAGGAGAACCGCTATCCCGAGGTGATGAGCAACTATGCCTTCCACACCGACAATTTCCCCGAGGGCAAGCACCGTGCTCGCATCATGTTTGTGCACGCCATGAGCAACCTCTACACAGGACATCGCAAGGAGTTCCTCGAGGAGTTGCAGGAAATCGTGAAGACCTATGGCAAGGATGAAGTGGCCGAGATGGCCAGCTACATCGTCAAGGGCATGGAGGAGGGTCGATCGCTCAGTTCGGACAAGTTTACGGGCAGCGACATCTGGAAGCGTCGTCGCGTGGGAGTGGAGTCGGGTGACAACACCCAGACCACGGAACAGCTCTCTGACGAGCGCTACTCGACCTTCAATTTCGTGCTGGCCTATCCCACTAACAGCCTGGACGAGGACCAGTTGCTCTTCGAGGTGGCGCGATACAACTTCACCAGCTTTATAGTGCGTAACTTCGAGATAGAGATCCTGGAGGACCAGGGCCTGTCGATGATGTGTGTCAAGGGTTTCCTCAGTTTCGACGAGGTGCATGCCTATGCCCAGAAACTCTATTCCGACATACACATGAATGCGGTGCTCAAGGGCATCCGCTCCGTACTCATCAGCGAGGATAACCTGAAGCTGCTGGGCACCTCGTTCAGCTTCGACGAATATGCCGAATTCTATGAGCAGAAGTTTGCTCCCCTGAATATCCCCAAGGACCTGATCATCGACGAGCCTACCGACCTGGAGGTGATAGATCCCGATGATTATGTGCCCGAGGAGCAGGGCGAGGAGGTGGAAGAGGACGAGGATGACTTCCGCTTCGGCTTCTAACAGTAAACAAGGAAAGCAGGACTATGAAATACAGATTGTTGTGGGTGGACGACGAGATAGAGTTGCTGAAGGCACACATCTTGTTTCTCGAGAAAAAGGACTATGAGGTGGTCACCGTGACCAATGGCTATGATGCTCTGGACATGTGTGCCGAACAGACTTTCGACCTGATACTGCTGGATGAGAACATGCCAGGAATCAGCGGTCTGGAGACCCTGGCCCGCATCAAGGAGATACTGCCCTCGATTCCCGTGGTCATGGTCACCAAGAGCGAGGAGGAGAACATCATGGACCAGGCCATTGGCAGCAAGATAGCCGATTACCTGATCAAGCCCGTCAATCCCACGCAGATCCTGCTGACACTGAAGAAGAACATCCACCAGCGCGAGATCGTCAACGAGGTGGCACAGACGGCCTATCAGCAGAACTTTGGCAAGATAGGCATGCAGATCAATGACTCGCTCACCTTCCAGGACTGGACAGAGGTGTACAAGCGACTGGTATTCTGGGAGATGGAACTCTCGGACACCGACAGTACCATGAACGAGATGCTGGCCATGCAGAAGCAGGAGGCCAACCACATGTTTGGCAAGTTTGTGCGCAAGAACTATATGAAATGGATGGATGGTGACGAGGACCGTCCCATCATGAGTTCCGATATATTCAAGAACAAGGTGTTTCCTGCCTTGAATCAGGGGGAGAAGGTTTTTTTGCTGGTGGTGGATAACTTCCGCTTCGACCAGTGGCGCATGCTCTACAACGAGATAGCCGACCTGTTCAATGTCGAGGAGGAACTCTACTGCGGTATCCTGCCCACGGCTACCCAGTATGCCCGCAACGCCATCTTCAGCGGCCTGATGCCCAACATCATCGCCAAGATGTTTCCCGAGTTGTGGGTGGACGAGGACAGCGAGGAGGGCAAGAACCTCAACGAGGCGCCCCTCATCCAGACCCAGTTTGACCGCTATCGTCGCAAGAACACCTTCACCTATCATAAAATCAATGATTCTGCCGCTGCCGAGAAGTTGGTGCAGCAGCTCCCCAGTCTGGAGAAGTATGATCTCAATGTGGTGGTGCTCAACTTCATCGACATGCTGTCACATGCCCGTACCGAGAGCCGAATGGTGCGCGAGTTGGCCAGCAACGAGGCTGCCTATCGCAGCATCACCCTCAGTTGGTTCCGTCACTCGGCCGTCAAGGACCTGTTCCGCGCCCTGGCTGCCAGCGACTATCGTGTGATTCTGACTACCGATCACGGCAGTATCCGCTGTGGCAACCCCGTCAAGGTGATAGGTGACAAGAACACCAACACCAACCTGCGATACAAGTTGGGCAAGAACCTGAACTACAATCCCAAGGAAGTGTTTGAGATCAAGGACCCCCAGCGTGCCCAGTTGCCCGCTCCCAATCTGAGCACTGCCTACATCTTTGCTACGGGAGACAGTTTCTTTGCCTATCCCAACAACTACAATTATTACGTAAGCTACTACAAAAACACCTTCCAGCATGGAGGTATATCCATGGAGGAGATGCTGATTCCCCTGATCACCCTGCAGGGCAAGAAAAGATAAAAAACGATGGAGATAAAGATAAATTCGATAGAGGAAATAGGACAAGCTGCCCAAGAGTTCATCGCTCACTATCATCTGGATGAAGCCCAGAGCGGCAGAGATGTTCGGGTGTTTGCCTTCTATGGCAAGATGGGAGCAGGCAAGACTACCTTTACCAAGGCCGTGTGCGAGGCCCTGGGTGTGGAGGATGTGATCAACTCGCCCACCTTTGCTATCGTCAACGAATATGAGGCAGCCAGTAGCCGCCCCATATATCATTTCGATTTCTATCGCATCAAGAAACTCAGCGAGGCCTATGACATGGGTTGCGACGACTATTTTTACAGCGGCAACCTATGCTTCATCGAGTGGCCAGAACTGATTGAGGAGATTCTTCCCGAAGAGACAATCTGCGTCACCATCGAGGAAAACCCCGATGGGACCAGAACGGTAAAAGCCTAACGATTACTCCTCTCCCTCCAGAAAGTCGAGGTCGGCGTCTACGATGAGAGACAGTTCGTCTGCATCAAAGTCGCCCATTTCCTCCTTCTTGGCCTGTGCAGCCACGTACTGAGCTACGTCGTCAACTGCGATTTCATCCTCTTCGTCCTTCTCGTCGATGTACTCAAAGATGACGTCGATGACGTACTGCAGCTGCTCGTCGTCGTACTTCTCGATCACTTCGGCGGGGATGTGGGCGCGGATGAAGCCAATCTCCTCGGGGTCTATCTCTGCCATTGACAGGATATCGTCCAATACATTTGCCATATTACAACAGTTTGCTGATTTCTTCTTCCAGTTTGGCCTTGCTCTGTGCACCTACCAGGCGACTGGCCACCTCGCCCTGAGCGTTGAGGAACACGATGGTGGGGATGCTGGTGACATTGTACTGGGTGGCGATGTCCTCGGCTTCCTCGATGTCACACTTGCCGATGTTCACCTGGCCGTCGTACTGCTCGGCGAGCTGCTCTACGATAGGTGCCATGCGCTTGCAGGGACCACACCAGGTAGCCCAAAAGTCGATTACCATAGGTTTGCCGCTCTGGGCCAACTCCTTGAAATTCTCTTCGTTGATGTGAAGTGCCATAGTTTTAAGTATTAATTTTGTACGATAAGTTTTCTGTCTCGTCTATATAGTCCACCAGCAGTTTGGTCACTGTGATGGGGGCATCGGTGGATTTCAGACTGACGGTCTTCCCGTCGAGGTCTCGAATCACGATTTCCACATGGGCTGTATCGGTGGGTTTCTCGTCGGATTTGGTGACCTCGGTGCGCGATTTTCGAATCTTTTCTTCCAACTCTCCGATGACGTCCTCGTCCACACTGTCGATGGGGATCGTGATGGTGATGCCCTTGACAATGTCGTCCTTGACGTCGGGGAGCAGGTCTACCTTGGTGATCTTGAATTCCAGTTCGTCTTGTCTGTACTGTCGCTCTTGCACACGACCACTGATGAGCAGCAGGTTGCCAGGTACCATCAGGTGCTGGTAAGCCAGCCAGTCCTGGCCAAAGAGAGCCAGTTCGCCCGAACCCGAGTAGTCCTCAAAGACGACGATGCCAAAGGGTTTGCCGTTTTTGGTCATGCCCGACTTGGCGATGCTGGTCACGATGCCACCAGCCTTGACGTCCATGTTCTTGAAAGGCTCCAACTCCTTCATGTTCTCCATGTGCAGCTGGCACACGTCGCGCAGGATGACGGCATAGTCGTCCAGGGGATGACCGCTCAGGTAGATGCCCACCTTGTCACGTTCCTTGTTCAGACGGTCCAGTGTAGTCCAGGACTCGGTCTGGGGAATGGCGGGGGTGTTCACCTCGATAGCGTCCATGCCAAAGAGAGAGAACTTGGCTTCCTCTTGGGCTTGGCGGTATTGGTTGCTGTATCGCGTGAGCACATCGATGAAGGGCTCGTTCCTTTGTGAGGTGCCAAAGAACTGTTCGCGTCGGATCTGGTCGGAAAATGTGTCGAAGGCACCGCTCAGGGCCAGACATTCCAGTCCGCTTTTCTTGACGGCATTCATGGGTACACGCTGCAGGAAATCGAATATGTCCTTGTAGGGACCGTTCTTCTCTCGCTCATCGACAATGGCGGAGGAAGCGGCCTCTCCCAGACCCTTGATGGCCGAAAGACCGAAGCGGATCTGCTTCTTCTTGTTCACACCAAAGTTGGTATGCGACTCGTTGACATCAGGACCCAGCACCTCGATGTTGAGTGCGTGGCACTCGTCCAGCAGTTTGGTGATTTCCTTGATGTCGCTCTGTCCACGGGTGAGCAGGGCAGACATGAACTCTGCAGGGTAGTGTGCCTTGAGGTAAGCCGTCTGATAGGCCACCCACGAGTAACAGGCAGCATGAGACTTGTTGAACGCGTAGGAGGCAAACTTCTCCCAGTCGCTCCAAATCTTCTCCAGTACCTCGGGGTCGTGGCCGTTCTTCTTTCCGCCCTCGATAAACTTGGGCTTCATCTTGTCTACGATGTCCTTCTTCTTCTTACCCATCGCCTTACGCAGAGCGTCACTCTCACCACGGGTGAAGTCGGCCAGCAAGCGGCTCAACAGCATGACCTGCTCCTGATAGACGGTGATGCCGTAGGTGTCCTTCAGGTACTTCTCCATGATGGGGATGTCGTACTTGATCTCCTCACGGCCGTTCTTTCGGGCGATGAAGCTGGGGATGTAGTCCATGGGGCCTGGTCGGTACAGGGCATTCATGGCGATGAGGTCCTCAAACACGGTGGGATGCAGCTCCTTGAGGTACTTCTGCATACCAGCCGATTCAAACTGGAAAGTACCGACGGTGCGGCCCTCCTGATACAGTTTATAAGTAAGGGGGTCATCGATGGGTATGTTGTCCAGGTCGATGTCCACACCCTCTGCTTCCTTGATGACTCGGCAAGCCTCCTTCAGCTGGGACAGCGTCTTCAGTCCCAGGAAGTCCATCTTGATCAATCCAGTAGATTCGATGACATGGCCGTCGTACTGGGTGACAGCCGTCTTGATACCAGGGAAGTCGGGGTCATCGGCCGTGGACACAGGTACATGGTCCGAGATGGGGTCGCGGCAGATGATGAAACCGCAGGCATGAATACCTGTGTTTCTCACGGTGCCCTCGAGCATCTTGGCGTATTTGATGGTGTCTGCTTCGTTCTTCTCTGAGGAAGCCTCTGCATTTTGCAGTTCCTTCACCACCTTCAGGTAGTTGACCAACTTGGACTTCATGCCATCGGGCAAGCGATCGGGCATGGCCTTGCACCAGGCATTCACCACATTCAGGGGGACACGCTCCACACGAGCTACGTCCTTGATGCTATTCTTGGCGGCCATGGTGCCATAGGTGATGATGTGGGCACAATTCTCGTGGCCGTACTTGTCCATAACCCATTGCAGCACCTTGCCTCGACCATCGTCGTCAAAGTCGGTATCGATATCAGGCAGAGAGATACGGTCGGGATTGAGGAAACGCTCAAACAGGAGGTCATACTTCATGGGGTCCAACTTGGTGATTCCCAGACAGTATGCCACCACACTACCGGCTGCTGATCCACGACCAGGGCCGACCCACACGCCCAATTCCTTGCGGGCCGAGTTGATGAAGTCCTGCACGATGAGGAAGTAACCGGGGAATCCCATGGTCTT
This sequence comes from Bacteroidaceae bacterium, assembly GCA_045600505.1. Classification (GTDB taxonomy): domain Bacteria; phylum Bacteroidota; class Bacteroidia; order Bacteroidales; family Bacteroidaceae; genus Physcousia. The sequence continues at coordinate 17,606 of JAZRYA010000031.1, read as the reverse complement.
CATGATGTGCAGTTCAAATCGGATGCGGTCATCGACCTCCTGGCTCAGGGGTTCGCCATAGAGACGCTTGGCTCCTTCGTAGGCCAGTTTGCCCAGATAGTCGGCCTCAAACTTGATGCGGTAGATCTTGTTGTAGCCTCCCAATTTGGCTATCTTCTGTTCTCCCTCCTCGCGGGGTAGGGTGTTTTGTCCGTTTTCATCGCTGGTGAACTCGTGCAGCAGGTCCTCCTCGCTGAATTTCTGGCGCCATTGTTCCTCGGTACCAAAGTCCTCGGGGATGGGGAAGAAGGGCATGATGGGGTCACTCTCGATGTTGTAGAACTCCACCTTGTCCAGAATCTCGCACGTGTTGTCCAGTGCCTCGGGGACGTCCGAGAAGATGGCGTTCATCTCCTCGCGGGTCTTGAACCACTCTTGCTTACTGTAGAGCATGCGGCTGGGGTCCTCCAGGTCCTTGCCTGTCGACAGGCAGAGCAAGTGGTCGTGGGCCTCGGCATTCTCCTCGTCTACAAAGTGGGCATCGTTGGTGCAGACCAGTTTGATGTCCAGTTCGCGTGCAATCTTGATGATCTCGGCATTTGCCACCTGCTGCAAGGGGAAGGTCTCGCGATTGGCACGGATGTTGGGGTTCGTCACCTCGTGACGCTGCAGCTCCAGATAGTAGTCGTCGCCAAACACCTCTTTAAACCATTTGGCGCTCTCGCGGGCACCATTCAGGTCGCCCTTCAGTATCTTGGCAGGCACTTCTCCCGCGATACAAGCGCTGCAGCAGATGAGGTCCTCGTGAAATCGCTTCAGGTCCTCGTGGTCCGTACGAGGTCGGCCATAGTAACCGTCTACCCAGGCACGAGAAACCAGTTTGATCAGGTTCTGATAACCATGAAAGTTCTTGGCCAGCAGGATGAGGTGGTTACCGCCTCGGTCGCCTTGCATGTGGTCCATGTCCTCCTTGCGACGACGTGCTACGTACACCTCGCAACCAAAGATGGGCTTGAAAGGCTCCAGACCCTCTTTCTTGCGTTTACTGTTCAGACCAGCGCACTCGTCAAACAGTTCCTTGACGCCAAACATGTTGCCGTGGTCCGTGATAGCCATGCCTCGCATGCCGTTGTCGACAGCTTTGCTGACCAGACTCGAAACCTTGGACATTCCGTCGAGTAACGAGTAGTGTGTATGAACGTGTAGATGTACAAAATCCTGCATAATACTCCTTGAAGCGAAAATTTGGAGTAAAGATACGGCACTTTCACGAGATTTACAACTTATCCCGTATTTTTGTTTGGATATAACATTATTTAACTTGTTTTGACCAAAAAAATAGCGAAACCTTAGGTTTTCCCTTTGCTGATTGGCAGAAAAACATTAACTTTGCGTGACTATATTTGTATAAAATGGGGAAAAGACTCAAAAAACTGCGCCGAAAGATGACGCTTCATCACGAGGGAACCCACATCCTGACTTGGGGTGCGATGGGCCTGGTGTTGCTCAATCTGGGTGTTTATTTTGCCTTTGCCTCGCATATACCTTTTTATATAGTATCGGCCATTTGCTCTATCGTTTACCTCATCGCTGTCAATTTCTTCCGCTGTCCTCCCCGTGCCTACGAGGGAAACACCGAGGGAATCGTGGTGGCTCCTGCCGATGGTAAGGTAGTGGTAATCGAGGAAGTCGAGGAAAACGAGTATTTCCACGATCGCCGACTGATGGTGAGCATATTCATGAATCTCTTCAACGTGCATGCCAACTGGATTCCCTGTGATGGCACGGTCAAGGTGGTCCGTCACCACGATGGCAACTATCATTGTGCGTGGCTGCCCAAGGCCAGTGTCGAGAACGAGCGCAGCACAGTGGTCATCGCCACTTCCAGTGGTACCGAGATTCTGACTCGCCAGATTGCAGGCGCCGTAGCCCGTCGTGTAGTGACCTATCTGCAGGAGGGCGAGGAGTACGAGATCGATGAGCACATGGGCTTTATCAAGTTTGGTTCTCGTGTCGATGTGTATCTTCCTCTGGACACAGAGGTCTGTGTCGAAATGGGGCAGCGCACTACGGGCAACGAGACCGTAATTGCAAAACTGAAATGATCAAGAAGCATATTCCTAACGCTATTACTTGCTGCAATCTGATGTCGGGTTGTTTGGCAACTGCTGCTGCATTTGGTGGTTTCACCAAGACGGCTGTCCTCATGATTATTGTGGGTGCTGTGTTTGATTTCTTTGATGGCATGACGGCTCGCCTGCTGGGTGTTTCGTCCCCCATTGGCAAGGAACTGGATTCTCTGGCAGACGTGGTTACCTTTGGCGTAGCCCCCTCGGCCATTTTGTTCTTCCTCTTCAGCGAGGTGCAGTATCCTGCTTTCATGGCTGCCGTGGTGCGTTTTGTGCCCTACACTGCATTCCTGATGGCTGCATTCTCGGCACTTCGACTGGCTAAGTTCAACCTCGACACTCGTCAGACCACCTCTTTCATCGGTCTGCCCACTCCTGCCAATGCCCTTTTCTGGGGTTCTTTGGTGCTGGGTCAGCACGATTTTCTGGTGTCACACATGTTCAATGGCGTGTTCCTCTTCTTCTTCATGTTCCTCTTCTGCCTCTTGCTGGTGGCCGAGGTGCCTCTCTTTGCCCTGAAGTTCAAGAACCTCGGTTGGCAAGACAATAAGATCAAGTGGATCTTCCTCTTGGGCTGTCTGCCTTGTTTCCTGTTGGGATACAGCAGTTTGGCCGCTATCATCGTGTGGTATGTGCTTCTTTCTCTGGTGGCTGGCCGCCTGAGTAAGTAAGCCGAAGTTCCATCTCTAAACCATTGACTTATGAAATTTCTAGGATGTTTATTTGGCCTTATTCTGGGTGTTCTGTTCTTTGGCGGCAGTTTGTTTATGATGGCGCTCCAGGCATTGTGCCGTATGTTCGGCATCGATGTCAACCTGTTTCAGCAGTCACATCACCAGCAGCAACGTCAGCAACAACAGCAGCAGAAGCCTCAAGACGAACCTCAACAGCAGACATCCAAACGCTCTGTCTTCAATGATGATGAGGGTGAGTATGTCGATTTTGAGGAAATCAAGGACGATTCCTCTAACTAAATTCAACTAAAGCTGATAATCAACAAGATAGACATGTACTCTTTTGGGCCAAAAAGAGTACTGTTTCGAGGCAAAAAGAGTACTCTTATCGGGTTGTAAGAGTACTCTTTTTATGTCGGACACCTAGGGCTATCTTTTTCTGCGGAAGAAGTCCTGCATCAGTTGGCGACATTCTTCCTCCATCACGCCGCTTAGCACCTCGGTTTTGGGGTGCAGAGCCTCGGGTGCAAAGCGCTGGTAACCTCGTTTTTCGTCCGAAGCACCAAAGACGACACGCTTGATTTGCGACCAACCTAGTGCGCCAGCACACATGATGCAGGGTTCTACGGTTACATACAGCGTGCACTCCGTGAGGTACTTTCCACCCAGTTCTGCCGCTGCAGCCGTGATGGCTTGCATCTCGGCATGAGCCGTCACGTCGATCAGCGTCTCGGTCAGATTGTGTGTGCGAGCGATGATTCGGTCGCGGCATACAATGACTGCGCCTACGGGTATCTCGTCTGCGTCAAAGGCTTTGCGAGCCTCGTTCAGGGCTTGCTGCATGTAGTATTTGTCGTCTGCCATATATACTTTTACAATTTCAGTGCACAAAGTTACGGATTTTTCCTTATATTTGCAGTACCAACAACGAGAGTTTTATGGCATTGCACAACGACTTGGGCCACGAAGGCGAACAGATGGCGGCAGATTTCTTGACGAAGAAAGGCTATGTGGTGCTGCATCGCAACTGGCACGCACCTCGTTCGCGTCACGAGTTGGACATCGTGTGTCGCTATCGAGGTTGGCTTGTGGTGGTGGAGGTGAAGACCCGCAGCAGCCGTGCTCATGGCGAGCCCCTGGATGCAGTGGACTGGCGCAAGGTGCAGAACCTCTCTCGTGCAGCCAATTCTTACGTCAACGCATTCAAGATCGACCTGCCCATCCGATTTGATGTCGTGGGCATTGTACAGACCGACGAGGGTGTCGAGATAGACCACATCGAGCGTGCTTTCTTGCCACCTGTCAGATATTATTGAGATGAACCAACAAGAGGATATCAAGCGAATAGACCTGGAAACGGTGAAGTCGACCAACGACTTCCTGCACCAGTATGCCGACGAGGTGCCGCACCGCATCACGTTGGCTACGGCTCGCTATCAGACGGCGGGACGAGGTGCCACTGGTGGCTGGGAGTCGGAGCCTGATCAGAATCTCTTGTTCAGTCTGCTGACCCATCCTGCTAGTGTGCCGCCTTCACAAATGTTTGTGCTGAGCGAAGCCATTGCCCTGAGTGTCTGCGATGCCTTGAACTCCTTCTGCGAGGGTTTTCAGATCAAGTGGCCCAATGACATTTATTACAAAAATGACAAGGTGGTGGGCATGCTCATCGAGAACGACTTGCGAGGTCGCCAGATACTGAATTGTGTGATGGGAATCGGTGTCAATGTCAACCAGACACGTTTCCTCAGCGATGCTCCCAACCCCTCGTCACTCGCCCTCATTATGGGGAAGGAACAGGACCGAGAACAGGTGCTTCAGGCAATTCTGCACTGTTTCTCGAGCTATCTCGATAGGGTAGAGCAGGGCGAGTATCAGCAGATACACCAGGCATTTGTCGATAGTCTCTATCGCAAGGGAGAGGAACACGGCTATGCCGATGAGCAAGGCGCTTTCCGTGCCGTGTTGCAAGACGTGGAACCTTCGGGTCATCTGGTGCTGCAGGATAGCGAGGGACAGGTGCGCCGCTATGCCTTCAAGGAAGTGAAATTTTTGATATAACATTAATACTAGTATACAATGGCAAAATTCAAGAGAATCCTGCTGAAGCTCTCGGGCGAGAGTCTGGCAGGCGAACAGAAACAAGGAATCAATGTAGAGCGACTGAATCAGTATGCCGAGCAGATCAAGGAGATTGCAGAGATGGGTGTACAGATCGGAATCGTCATCGGTGGTGGTAACATCTTCCGTGGCCTGACCGGTGCAGGTAAGGGCTTTGACCGTGTCAAGGGTGACCAGATGGGCATGTGTGCTACGGTCATCAATTCGTTGGCATTGAGCAGTGCTCTGGGTGCAATTGGTCAGAAGAGCCGCGTGCTGACTGCTATACGCATGGAGCCTATCGGTGAGTTCTACAACAAGTGGAAGGCCATCGAGGCTATGGAGAATGGCGAGGTGGTCATCATGAGCGCTGGTACGGGTAGTCCCTACTTCACTACCGACACCGGTTCTTCACTGCGTGGTATTGAAATCGAGGCTGATGTGATGCTGAAGGGTACTCGTGTGGACGGTATCTACACTGCAGATCCTGAGAAGGATCCCACTGCCACCAAGTTCCACGATATCACTTACGAGGAGGTGATTGCCCGTGGTCTGAAGGTGATGGACATTACTGCTACTGCCATGTGCATGCAGAACAATCTGCCCATCTATGTTTTCAACATGGACATCCTGGGCAACCTGAAGAAGGTGATGGCTGGTGAGGAGATAGGCACCCTGGTGCACAATTGATCCTTTGTCACATAACAAACGAAATAATCCCGACCAATCTGGCCGGGATTATTTGCATGCGATGGAATGATGATCGGTTACAGAATAATGGTGGTAGCGTCTACATCACCCACATTCAGCGTGTTGCCATGTGCATTGTAAGTGCCACCCACTTTCACGGTCTTTGCCTTTTTGCCTGTGGCTGTCACATTTAGTGTGCCAGCATAGACGTCCATGTCGCCATCTGCCTTGATTCCCATGCACTTGTGGGGATCTGCAGCACACTCGTTCAGAGTACATTTGCCACCTGCAGCCAAGATGGTGATGCTGGTGGTGTTGCTCTCTTGGTTGATGACTAGACTGCCGTCGGTCTGAATGCCGCGTGATCCGTTGCCCTGAGCCTTCAGGTCAAATGTACCGCCACTGATGGTGATGAGGGCGTCAGCCTTGATGGCCTTACAGTCCTCGTGGGTGATGGTTGCATTGATGGTGCCACCCTTGATGATGATCTGTCCGTTGTTCTCCTCTTCGGGATCGGGGGTGATATCATCGTCCAGTGTGACGTATTCAGCCTGGATTCCATCGGCTGCAGTGTTGCCGTCGATGCTGATGGTTCCACCATTCATCTGGAAGTACTGACCTGCATGGATAGCGTCGCTGGCAGCTTTCAGGATGTTGATGCTACCGGTGCTCTTCTTCAGTTGCAGATATTCTTTGGTGGCAATTCCATGCTTGGCATTACCGGTGATGTTCAGGGTTCCACTGCCTTCCACCTCCAGGTGTCCCTTGCAGTAGAGGCAAGCCTTCTGAGTGCCTGCTGCAGCATCGGTGAGGCTATTGGTGGTGCCGTCTACCAGAGTCATGGCTATGCGTTTGCCGCACTGTATGTCGATGGCGGCGCCCTTTTGGCTGGTCAGGTTGAGTCCCTGGAGGAAGATAGAGCACTTGTAGCTGCCCACATAAGTGAAGCTGCCGTTGCTGCTCTCGCCAGAGAGGATAAGGTCCACCTCGTTGCTTACATTGTTGTTGGTGAGGGTCACGTTGGCTCCATCCACTTGCACGGTCACGTCCTTCTTGATAGCCTCGGGTACGTTGACAGTAGCGGTGTTGCCATTGTATGCAACAGTGATTTCGGGTACAACTACGATGCTGTCCACCTCGTTCAGGGCATAGGTAACTCCCTTGATGGTCATCTGACTGCCGCTGAAGGTGATATCGCCTACTTTGGCAATCGACATCTTGCTGTCCTCGCCACCCTTCCACACACGGATGTGGCTCTGGGCACTGACAATGACTGTTGCCAGGAGGGCTATTATTAATAAGGTATAGCGTTTCATTACTTAGAAACCTTGATAGTTTGGTTACCCATGCTGATGATGTAGACACCCTTGGGCAGATTGTTGAGAGAAATCTTGGCATCGCCCTCTACCTTTGCCAGGCGCTGCAGAGCACCGTTGCTGCTGTAGATGTGTAACATGCCGTTGCCCTTGACGTTCAGTACGCCCTGAGCTACCTTCAGCGACTCGCTCTGCTGGGGCATAGCCTCGATGGCAGTTGCCGTGGCGCTGAAGAACATCTTCTGCATCTCACTCTGGGGGAAGGTGGCCTGGCCGGCGCTGGTGGTGACAACCACGTTCTTGCCCTCGAAGGTTATCTTCTGGATAGTGGCCAGCTCTATGCTCTCTTCTGCGCTGTTGGTAGCTACGGTCAGGTACTTGTAATCGTCAGCCATTGCTGCCATGCTGCCTGCAGAAAGCAGGAGAGCCATCAGAATTGTCTTTTTCATAATGCTTATCATTTTGTGTTTTAGAAATCGAATTTATAACTAGCGCTGATTGCGTGCATGCGTTCGTTGGGTGACTCGTCAAACTCGTTGGTCAGCACATAGGCTAGTCCCACCTTGTGGTCGCTGCTGATAGCGTATTCTGTACCCACGGATGTACGCAATTTGTGCAGGTGGAACGAACGGTCGATGCTGTTGTGGAACTCTACACTGACAAAGGGGCTCCAAGCCAGGCGCTTCTTGTCCACCTCCAACTTGATGCGGCTGCGGATGTATTGTGCGTCGGAAGCGACCTTGCCATTGGGTTCTGTGACGGGGTATCCATCGCGTAGCTGGTACTCGGTCTGACCTGTGGTCGAGTCGATGATCTTGGTGAAGCGATACTTTGTCTCGTTGAAGTCGACCGAACTGGCGTGGGTGTACTGGTAGCGCTCGCGAGCCGAGATGCGGAGCCATTTCCACAACTTGATGGTGGCAGTAGCCTCCAGATTCAGACGGTGCTTGGGTGTCCAGTAGTTGTCCACAATCTTGTAGCCATTCCAGTGAGCGTCATCCTCGATGTCGTCCTTGTAGTGCTCCTTGCGCTTTTCGGCAGTATAGGAGCCCATCAGATTGTACGAAGCTCCCAACTTGAAGTACTTGTTGACCTTGTACCCCAAGGCTACGCCAGCACTCAGACGGTTTATCTGGCTGCTGTTGTTCTCGGTACGCAATTCTCCCTCCAGACCGACGGTCAGGTTGTGAGGCAATGCCTTCTGTGCACCCAGCTCGAGCCAGGCACCAAAGTCGTCATTGTCTCCAGCCCATGTCAGGGCAGGGGCAATTGCCAAGAGACAGAGTATCAGTTTTCTCTTCATAATGGGTTATTTCAGTTTGGGCATGCGTCCCATCTCCATGATGCTAGAACCACGGTCCATGTCCTCATCATAGTAGATACGCAGGATGACGCTGTCCTTGAGGAAGTCGATAGTGCCCACTTCGATACCGATGATCTTCAGGCCAGTGCGCTTCTCCAGGTCGGCAACCAGTTCCTCGCGCTTGCCGGGAGCAACCAGTGATACATTATCGTATTTGATGTATTTGCTGCAGTGCTCGTTGAGCAGTTTGCTGCTCTCGAACAGGTATGCCAGCAGGATGAACACCAGGTTGGCAAACAGCAGAGTCAGCAGACCCATACCTTCCCAAGTGTCGGTGCTGCCATGATAGCTAGCCTTGCCCATAGCGTTGACCACACTGACTGCCACCAGCATAAAGAGGTAAGTCATTTCGCGGATGGGCACAGCCTCGGTACGGTAGCGGATGATACCAAAGATGGCAAACAAACCTAGTGCAGCACCGGTCTTCATGGCTCCACCGCCCATCAGACTAACCAGCATAAAGATGCTCATGCTCATGATGATGAAGATGAACATGTAGTCACGACGCTTGCTGCGGGGGAAGTAGAAAGCGCGGGCAATGATGCCTACAACGGCAAAGTTGATGAGGAAACGGATTACGAGCGAGAGGAATTCCTTGGGCTCGATCAGTGTCATACCGATGGTGTCACCGAAAGTGTAATTCAGGTTTTGGATCAGTTCTTCCATATGTTTTTAGTTTTTTGCGTTTACGAGTTTATTGATTTTTACCAGTTTGGGCTTGAACATGTTCTTTTTCAGGTTCTGGTTGGTCATCACAGAGCCGATGCAGTACTTGCTGAAGCCGCTGGGTTTGATGCGCAGCTGGCGCAGGATGTCCAGCACGGGAGAGTAGACATTGCCGTCGCGCTTGAGTTCGATGATGACCAGTTCGCCAGTCTCGGCATTGTTGTCAGTCTCGAAGTTCTCAAATCGTACGTCAAAGTCGATGGTCAATCGCTCGGTCTTGCCGTAGTTGACCAATGTGATTCTGTGGAAATGGTTACGCACAGTGGGACGGATATCGTCAAAGTCGCGGTGCACAAGTCCGGTTAGGAAGGGGTTACCCTCGCCCTGTATCAGCTTTTCACGTTCTTGTCCGGGGACTTCTATGCGTTTTTTCTTGGTTCGCCCATGGTTGTTCTTGGTCTTGACCTCCAGGAAGGTGACGCCACTGTCCATATAGGTGCGCACACGCACTTTCTGTCGAGGTGCACGTCCATTGTGGTGCTCCATGTAGAAGTGGTGATCGTCGGTATCCCAATAAGTGGTCATGTAGGCCGCAATCTTGCTGCCAGCATTGAATTGAGCGTAGTAATGTCCTTGCGCCAATTCCAGTAATTGTGCCAGTTTGTGCTTGTTGGTCACAAACTTGGTGTCGGTGCGATTCATCAATCGAATCTCCGACATTTGCTCCAAGGTGATGGGCTCCAGTTGCTCCAGCAATTCGGCAATGCGCTGGTCAATAGGTAGTGTTTCTGGTGTCATGGCACAAATTTGCAATCTAACTCGACTGCAAATATACCAAAAAAATAGCAGTAATTTGTACGTGAGTGTTGCAAAAATGAGAAAAATACTCTACTTTTGTCAAATATTTGAAGATAAAACAAGGAAAACAACCTAAAAGAAGCGTTAAATATGGTAGACGTAAAGGAAATCTTGGCAGATGCTGAGGAGAGAATGGAAGAGGCTGTGATGTATCTGGAGGAGGCTTTGGCTCACATCCGTGCAGGTAAGGCCAACGTGAAGATTCTGGATGGTATCCGTGTAGACAGCTATGGCAGTCTTGTTCCCCTGAACAATGTTGCTGCCATCAACACCCCCGATGCTCGCACCATCGCTATCAAGCCCTGGGACAAGAGCATGTTTCGTGTGATTGAGAAGGCCATCATCGACAGTTCTCTGGGTATCATGCCCGAGAACAATGGTGAGATCATTCGTCTGGGTATTCCTCCCTTGACCGAGGAGCGTCGTCGCATGCTCAACAAGCAGTGCGGTCAGGAGGGCGAGCAGGCAAAGGTGAGTGTCCGCAATGCACGTCGTGAAATCATCGAGAAGCTGAAGAAGGCTGTCAAGGACGGTCTCTCTGAGGACCTGGAAAAGGATGCTGAGCAGAGTGTACAGAAGCTCCACGACAAGTTTGTCAAGAAGATCGAGGAGCAGCTGGCTGCTAAGGAAAAGGAGATCATGACCGTCTAATGCACGGACAGATCATCAAGAATACAGGAAGTTGGTACGTTGTCAGAACAGACGACGGCCAACTTTTTGATTGCAAGGTCAAGGGAAATTTCCGACTCAAGGGAATCCGCAGCACCAATCCTGTGGCTGTGGGAGACTTGGTCACCCTAGTCCCTAGTCCCGATGGAGTGACTGCGCTCATCACGGCTATTGATGATCGCAAAAACTACATCATCCGCAAGGCTTCAAACCTGTCGAAGCAAAGCCACATCCTGGCAGCCAATGTGGACCAGGTGCTCCTGGTTGTCACCCTGGCTCATCCCGAGACTAGCACCACCTTTATCGACCGTTTCCTGGCATCGGCCGAGGCATACCGTATCCCCGTGGTGCTGCTTTTCAACAAGATAGACCTCTATGATGAGGCCGATTTGAGTTATCTGGATGCCATCAAGAACCTGTACGAGAGCCTGGATTACCAGTGTCTTGCCATTTCTGCCAAGGCCCGAGAAGGACTTGCCGAGTTAGATACGATGTTGCGTGACAAGGTGACCCTGCTGAGTGGCAACAGTGGCGTGGGAAAGAGCACACTGCTGAATGCCTTGATCCCTGGCCTAGAGGTCAAGACTGCCGAAATCAGTCAAGCCCATGACACGGGCATGCACACCACCACATTCAGTGAAATCTTTGACCTGCCTCAGGGTGGACAGATTATCGACACTCCGGGTATCAAGGGCTTTGGCACATTTGATATGGAGCGCGAGGAGGTGGCACACTATTTCCGCGAAATCTTTGAGATCGGTAGCGATTGCCGATTTGGCGACTGCACTCACACCCACGAACCAGGCTGTGCCGTGTTGCAAGCCCTGGAGGAACATCGCATTGCCCAGAGTCGTTACACCTCCTACCTCAGTATGCTAGAGGACAAGGACGAGGAAAAGTACCGACAGGGATACTGATTTTCCTAGGACCATGATATAAGGGAATGCCCATTGCCAGAAGGACTCTAGCAATGGGCATTTCTTGTATGTTTGGATTTATTATTATCCGATGAAATACAAGTAAATAGCGATTGCAGGACAGCTCAGAAGGAAGCTGTCGAAGCGATCGAGCAAACCACCGTGACCGGGCAGGATATTACCACTATCCTTGATGCCCACCTGGCGCTTCAGCATGCTCTCCACCAGGTCGCCCCAGGTTCCCATTACTACCACCACCAGTGCAAATCCTATCCACTGCAGCAGGGTGAGTTTGTCAAAGAAATGTGCGATGATGCAAGCGGCAATCACTGCCAGCAGAGCACCACCACAACTGCCCACCCACGACTTGTTGGGCGAGATGCGAGGGAACAGTTTGTAGGGGATGTATCGACTGAGGCTGCATCCAAACAGGTATGCACCCGTGTCACTCGTCCACAGGAAGATGAACAGAGCAAGAGGATAGATCCACATGTAAGCAATTTTTCCAGCAGCAGCGTCGTAGAAGATGCTGACGAACGAGATCAGTGCAAAGGGCAGGGCAACATAGACCTGCGAGGCAAAACTGTAGGCCCAGTCCTTCAGCGGATTCTCGTTGTTGCGATAGAGCTCCGTGACGATGATGTAGAGCAGCAAGATGCCATACATTCCAAAGACCTTTCCACTCTGCTCATATCCGATGCAGTAAAGCCAAGTTGCGCTCACCAGCAGGAATCCTGCCAGGGCATTCATGGGGCGATTGACTTGTGCCCCAGCGTGCTTGTTGACCACGGTGCCAAACTCCCACAATGCGGCAGCGCACACGATAGAAAAGAAGAAATAGGATGTGAGAGGACCATAGAGGGTGCTTCCCACAAGCAAAACTACGTAGATGATGCCCGTAGCAGCGCGTGTTACCAGATTCTTCATGGTGTTATTCTTGATTCTCGGTATTTAGTTGGTTGTCGTTCTCAGCAGGAGCCTCGGTCTCTCCCTCTGCCTCCAGCAGTTCTTCAGTGCGGCTTGTCCAGGGACGTTTGCCAAAGATGCCTTCTACGTCCGAGGCAAAGATGACCTCGTGGTCCACCAGCAGTTGAGCCAGTTGTGCGTGTCCGTCTTTCTTTTCCAGCAGCAGCGCCTTGGCGCGGGCATACTGCTCTGCTATCATTTGCTTCACCTCCTCGTCTATCAGGCGGGCAGTCTCCTCGCTATAGGGCTTGGCAAACTGGTACTCCTCGTTGTTGTAGTAGCACAAGTTGGGCAGTTTTTCGCTCATGCCCATGTAGGCAATCATGCTGTAAGCCTGCTTGGTCACACGCTCCAGGTCGTTCATGGCACCACTGCTGATGTGGCCAGTGAACAGCTCTTCGGCGGCACGACCGCCCAACAGAGCACACAACTCATCCAGCATCTGCTCCTTGGTCGTGATCTGGCGTTCCTCGGGCAGATACCAGGCTGCACCCAGTGCACGTCCGCGTGGCACGATGGTCACCTTGACCAGAGGATTGGCATATTGCAGATTCCACGAAATGGTAGCGTGACCAGCCTCGTGCAGGGCGATGGTGCGCTTCTCTCCAGCAGTCATCACCTTGGTCTTCTTCTCCAGACCACCGATGATGCGGTCCACTGCTGCCAGGAAGTCGTCCTTGGTCACAGAGGGCTTGTCGTTTCGTGCTGCTATGAGAGCAGCCTCGTTACATACATTAGCAATATCTGCACCGCTGAAGCCAGGAGTCTGTCGAGCCAGGAAGTCGAGGTCCACGTTCTCGGCGATTTTCAGGGGACGGAGGTGTACCTGGAAGATCTCCTTACGCTCGTTTACCTCGGGCAGGTCCACATGTATCTGTCGGTCAAATCGGCCAGCACGCAACAGAGCCTTGTCCAGGATGTCGGCGCGGTTGGTTGCAGCCAGGATGATAACACCGCTGTTGGTGCCAAATCCATCCATCTCGGTCAGCAGCTGGTTCAGCGTGCTCTCGCGCTCATCGTTTCCACCCATGGCAGCGTTGCGTCCACGAGCACGACCCACGGCGTCTATCTCATCGATGAAGATGATGCAGGGGCTCTTCTCCTTGGCTTGGCGGAACAGGTCGCGCACACGGCTAGCACCCACGCCCACAAACATCTCCACAAAGTCAGAACCTGACATCGAGAAGAAGGGCACGTCTGCCTCACCAGCTACAGCCTTGGCCAGCAGGGTCTTACCCGTTCCAGGAGGGCCTACCAGCAGCGCGCCTTTGGGAATCTTACCTCCCAGGTCGGTGTATTTCTTGGGGTTCTTCAGGAACTCCACGATTTCCTGCACCTCCTGCTTGGCACCCGCTTGTCCTGCCACGTCGGCAAAGGTCACCTTGTCCTTGGTGTCCTTGTCCACCAGTTGGGCACGGCTGCGTCCCACATTGAAGATGTTTGAACCGCCAAAGCCACCGCCTCCGCTGCCGCTGCCACCGCCGCCCATGCGACGCATGATAAACATCCAGAAGAACACGATGATCACCAGGGGGCCTATGTTCCAGAGCAGACTGGTCCACATGCGGTCCCTTTTCTCATAGGTGACTTCGCCCGTGAAGTGTTTGGCTTGTTGCTCTTGTTCCAGAAACTCCTCCAACTTGTCATTCGAGGGGTATTCCACCTCGACAAAAGGCTCCTTGCCCTTGCTGTCGAACGTGGTCTTGAAGACGTCGCGTATGTGGCTCGACTTGACGTACATGTCCAGCTTGCAATCGTCCTTGTTGGCTATGATGCGCGAGGCATATCCCTTGCTGATGTAGGTCTTGAATTCGGTATAGGTTGCACTCTTGGAATAGGCACCCGAGAGTCCGCCTCCGTCGCTCGTCATGAACAGGTATCCCAGGACCACTACGATGATGACGTAGATCCAGGGCAGATTGAACCGAGGCATTTTAGTATTCTTGTTACTCATCTGTTCGTTTGTTCGTGTTGTTAGTCCAGATCGGCAATTTCGGTGAGCATAGCGTCAGCCCACAGATGTTCCAGGTCATAAAAGTCGCGGGTCTCGGGCAAGAAGATGTGTACGATCACATCGGTATAGTCCATGGCCACCCACATCGAGTGCCGCAGTCCGTCTACTGCGGTGGGCTTCAGTTCGGTGGTCTTTCTCACAGTCTCCGACACGCTGTCGGCCAACGCCTGCACTTGCGAGGGCGAGTTTCCTGTGCAGATGACAAATGCCTGGCAGATGGTGTCGTCGATCTCCGAGAGGTCGGCAATCACCACGTCGTGGCCCTTCTTGTCCTGTAATCCGTCTATTATCTTATCTACCAGATGCTGGGTTTCTTTCTTCATATATATTATATAATGTGTATATCTTAGGCAAAGATACGAGTATTTATCGTCTTCCTCAAATCTTACGCAGAAAATCTTGTTAGTTTTTGCTTTTTTAAGAGTAAATGGACATTTTTTCGGCAAAATGTTTTGTGGAATCAGAAAAAGTGCCTACCTTTGCATCGCAATCGAAAAGATTGGGCTATGGTGTAATGGTAACACTGCAGATTCTGGTCCTGCCTTTCCTGGTTCGAGTCCGGGTAGCCCAACACAAGAGAGAAGCAGAAATGCTTCTCTCTTTGTTTTCTGTCGTTTCGGCAAAATAAATGAGGAGACCGTCGTGGCCTCCTCATTTGTTGTTCTATGTCGCTTGCGATCTTACTCGCCAGCCTTCATCTCCTCGTCTACAGCCTTGATCTTCTGGGCCAGCAGGTTGAGCTCGTCCTTCAGTTTCTCCACCTTCTTCTGGATTTCCACTACCAGCGAGTTGCCCTTCTTGCTGTTGGCCGAGAGGAAGCCGATATTGTTCTCATAGGTCTGTATCTCGCTCTTCATCACCTCATAGGCACGCATCATGCGGTCACGCTCGCGGCTCAGCGTAGAGCCACCCTGTGAAGCACGGTCGTGGAGGTTGTTCTTGAAGTTGTTGAGACGGCGACGAGCCTGGCTCAGATTGAGCTCCTTGTACAGCTGGTCCACCACCTCGCGATACTGCTTGTATATCTTGTCCTTGTCGCGGAAGGGCACATGGCCCACCTCGTTCCACTGAGCCTGCAGTTCGCGCACCTTCTGAGCTACGTCCTCGGCAGCACCGTCGGCCAGCGCCTTCAGTTGGTCGATGATCTCCTTCTTGCGGCCCAGGTTGGCCTGCTCCTCGTTGCGCTGTCCAGCGGTAGCCTTGGTCTTTGCCTCGAAGAAGCTGTCACAAGCACCCACAAAGCGCTTCCACAGTTCCTCGCTGTATTTCTTGGGCACCGAGCCGATGGTCTTCCACTCCTTCTGCATCTCGATGAAGATGTCGCCAGTCTTGCGCCATTCGGTGCTGTCCTTCAGCGCCTCGGCCTTCTCCACCAGACTTCGCTTCTTGGCCAGGTTCTGGTTCAGTTCCTCCTTCACAGCCTTGAAGTATTCAGCCTTCTGGGTGAAGAACTTGTCGCAAGCAGCGCGGAAGCGCTCAAATATCTGTGCATTGGACTTCTGGGGAGCAAAACCGATGGTCTTCCACACGCCCTGCACACCGATGATTTCCTGGGTCTTGGCCTCCCAGTCAGCATAGGTCTTCAGTCCCTCGGTCGAGATGGCTTCCACCTGTTCGCAGAGTTCGGTCTTGCGCGCTAGGTTGTTCTCCTCCTCGGCCTTGCGAGCCTCGAAGTGCTCCTGGTGGCGCTTGTTGATGACCGTGCTTGCAGCCTTGAATCGAGCCCAGATCTCCTCGCGCAGTTCCTTGGCCACGGGGCCGATCTCCTTGTATTCCTGATGCAGACCCATCAGCTGGTTGAATGCAGCGATGACGTCAGTCTCCTCGGCCAGTTTCTCAGCCTGCTCACACAGGCGGGTCTTGGCCTCCAGGTTCTTCTTGAAGTCATACTCACGCATCTCGATGTTGATCTTCAGCATGTCATAGAACTGCTCCACGCAGAGTTGGTAGTTCTTCCACACCTCGGTCATGTTCTCGGCAGGCACGGGACCAGTCTCGCGCCACTCGGCCTGCAGTTGCTTGAATGTGTCGTACGACTTGTTAGCCTCCTCGGGGGTCGAGGCCAGCTCCTTGATCTTCTCGATCACCTGCAGCTTCTTGGCCAGGTTCTCGGCGCGCTCCTTTTCCAGGGCTGCGGCCAGGGCGGCACGACGCTCGCGGATGGTCTGCATGGCCACCTTGAACTGTTCCTCGGTGGGGTCTATCTCGGGCATAAAGCTCTCGGGGTCGTTGCCAGCCTCTATGTAGGCCTGTCGTGCAGCCAGTCCGTCAGCTTTATGGAATTTGTAATACAGTTGTTTCAGCAAGTCCAGTTCCTGCTTGTCTCCTGCCTCTTCACTGGCAGCAATCTCCTGGGCACGGGCCAACACTTGTTCCTTGCTGGTGAACAAGGGGAGAGCGGGAGTATCCTCGTTCTGGGGAGCCTCGTCAGCAGCGGGGCTTTCCTCCACGGCGGGAGCGCTTTCCTGGGTTTCTACGTTGTCAGTCACAGGGGTTTCCAGAGTCTCCTCGGCGGGGGAGAGCAGTTCTTCAGAGTCCATCATTTTACTTTGTTTTAGTAATGATTCGGTTGGCAATTCACAATATTAGGGTACAAATTAACACAAAAAAATCGTGATGACCAAATCTTTTGCTCTTTTTCTGCCATAGGCAGTGGGGAAGATGGCAGTAAGCTGTGCAATGAGGAGAAATGACAACGATCAAAAAAAATAAAAAGTTTGATTTTAGGTCTTCAGGTCTTCAAACGTTTTGTGGGCATTGGCGGCTCCCTCTCTATCGCAGACCGGGAGTCGCCAGTCGGTCTGTTTACTATCTCTATTACTAATCTGACAGTTTAATTCTTAGTCCGCCTTTTCTGTAAAGTAGTAGGATGCAGTACTCTTCTTGCCATTTTTGGTATTGATGTTGTAGGATACCACAAAATGTTTCTGGTTCCAGTGAAGAATGCAAGGCATGGGCGCATCATTCGCTAGATGATCAAAGGATGTTATCACTTCGATTGTATGCATGCCAATGTGTTCCGCAGCGTCACTGATGCCCAGCATCGACACCCCTTCACGTGATATATAGCAAAGTTTTCGCAGCATATCCAGAGAATACCGACGGCCATAGTATCTGGCAACCATCCGCAGGCATGCAGGCCCGCAGTCTGCGGATTCTTGTTGCCTGTAGAAAGGGAACTTGTCTAAGGGCATAGGAACGGTGTTGTCTTATTTCTTCTTGGGCGACTTGTGAAATTTCCAGGTGGCGCTGAACAGGAAATAGCGTG
>JAZRYA010000030.1:0-7344 GCA_045600505.1 Bacteroidaceae bacterium | reverse complement strand
GTCCTCGGCAGGGCTGGTCTGTGCTTGCAGTTGGCCCAATGCGGTCAACAGCGTCAGTGTCACGATGGTTTTTCTTATGATTTGTCTCATGTACGCGCGTGTTCCTTTGCAAATATACGCATTTATTTTCGTCCGCACAACCATATCTGATTTTTTTCATGGCTGGAATAAACCTTTTTCGAGTAAATGTGTCATAGGGATGGATGGAATAAAATATAGACACCAAACACATCGCTATATGAAAAAGATTCTAGTTATTCTGTCAGCCATGTTGCTGACTATCGGTGCTCAGGCACAAAATCAGATGCGCGGTCGCGCTATGGAACCCAAGGAGCAGGCTACTCGTCAGATGCAGCGCATCCACGAGATCTGCAAAACCAGTGCTGAGCAGGACAGCGCTATGTACAAGCTCTTCCTGGCTGATGCCAACGAGATGAAGGCTATGCGCGACTCTCTGCGTGCTGCAGGTCAGCAGGGCCAGGGTCAGGGTCAGCGTATGAACTTCAACCGCGAGGAGTGGCAGAAGCGCCAGGAGAAGACTCAGGCTGCGCTCAAGGCTATCCTCTCTGCCGAGCAGTTCGAGGCCTATGACAAGTCTGTCAAGGAGATGATGCAGCGCTGGGGACAGCGTGGCGGTCAGCGCTGATAACTTGTTTGTATGAAGTTTTATTCATGATAATAGATTTTGGATAGTTTGCGAATTTTTCGTGAATTAGTTATGGTGGGGACGACTGAGATGTGAATCTCGGTCGTCCTGTTTTTTGGCCATTTTCGTTAAAAAACATTAGGTAAATTGAGTTTTTTTGCGAAAAACATGAAAAATGTTGGCAGAAGTTGTAACTTTGGCACGACCTTTGCGTCCAATGATTGTAGGATTAACTAAAAAATTATTGAATATGACACTTATTATTGTTTTGGTAGTTGTTGCCCTGCTGGTGATGTGGGCAATCGGTGTGTACAATGGTTTGGTGCGCATGCGCAACAATCGAGAGAATGCGTTTGCCAACATCGACGTGCAGCTCAAGCAGCGTCACGACCTCATTCCCCAGTTGGTGGAGACCGTCAAGGGCTATGCTGCTCACGAGAAGTCTCTGCTCGAGGGCATCACTCGCGCTCGTACTTCTGCTATGAATGCTAGCACCATCGACGAGAAGATCCAGGCCGAGACCCAGTTGACCAACGCTCTGGCTGGTCTGAAGGTGAGCGTCGAGGCTTATCCCGACCTCAAGGCCAACCAGAATTTCCTGCAGCTGCAGAACGAGATTGCCGACATCGAGAACAAGTTGGCTGCCGTTCGCCGCAACTTCAACAGCGCTACCAAGGAGTACAACAATGCTTGTGAGACCTTCCCCGGCAACATCCTGGCTGGCATGTTTGGTTTCCATCGCGAGGTGATGTTCGAGGTCGAGGATCGCAAGACCTATGAGCAGGCTCCTGAAATCAAGTTCTAATTGTCTATGAAATACGTCGGTATCTATACCCAGCAAGCCAGCAACAACATGAAGAGCATGTTGCTGCTGTGCTGCTTCCCGGCACTGATATTGGGGTTGGTCTATGCCTTCCTGGTCATCATGGCCTATCTGTCTGCATCTGACAGCTATTCAGGTCATTACATGGACTGGGATGTCATCAACTATCAGTTCCTGATGACTGTGCCTTGGGTGGTGGGTATCGTGGGTATCTGGTTCTGCATCGCCTACTTCACCAACACGGCCATGATACGCCGTGCCACTGGTGCTCGTCCCTTGGAGCGTCGCGAGAATCCCCGTGTCTACAACATCGTCGAGAATCTCTGCATGTCTTGCGGTATGAACATGCCTCAAATCAATGTCATCGATGATCCTATGCTCAATGCCTTTGCTAGCGGAATCGACGACAAGACCTATACCGTCACCGTCACCACCGGTATCTGTAATCGGTTGGATGACGAGGAGTTAGCGGGTGTCATCGGTCATGAGTTGACGCACATCCGCAATCGCGACACTCGTCTGCTCATCGTAAGCATCGTCTTTGTGGGCATTATGAGTACTGCGCTTAATCTGGGCACGCGCATCGTGTGGAACAATTTCCTGTATGGTGGTCGCAGTCGTCGCAGCAGCAACAACGGAAAGAGTGGGGGAGCAAGCATTGCCGTGGCCATGATTGTTGCACTGGTGCTGGCAGCTCTAGGCTACCTCTTCACCATGCTCACTCGCTTTGCCATCAGCCGCAAGCGCGAGTACATGGCCGATGCTGGTGGAGCCGAGCTCTGTGGCAATCCTCTTGCACTGGCCAGTGCGTTGCGCAAGATTTCCAGTGCTCCTGCGCTGGGTGACACCGATCGCGAGGATGTGGCACAGCTCTACATCTGCCGTCCACACTTCTCCAGCAGTTTCTTCAGCAGTATGAGTGAACTCTTCAGCACTCATCCTAGCATCGAGAGCCGCATTCGTTATTTGGAGCAGTTCTGAGACTTTTATTCGACTTTGTCGAGGGTATTCGGTATTGGGTATTCGGTTTTTTTAGTGGGAAATATCTAACTCCCAATACCGAATACCCAATACCCTTTATTTATGCGTCATGATGTCCAATATGAGGCGATCCGTCTCATTCATTCCCTTAGCACCCACGCGGGTGAGGTTGTGTATGCTCTGGTCCACATCATCATCGATGATGCCCTCGACACTGCTCACAGATTTGTTCTGAATAGCCAGCATGGCACTCAGCACAGCCGTGCTCACGCCACTACTTACCTTCAGTGCACACGAGGGCTTGGCACCGTCGCACACCATGCCTGCCAGATTGGCAATCATGTTTTTGACCGAGTAAGCCACCTGCTCGTAACCGCCGCCCATCAGCAGCGTTATGCCGCAACTACTACCCGTCGAGGCTACCACACAACCACACAGCGCACTCAGTTTGCCTAGGCTCTGCTTGATGTAGATGGCCGTCAGATGACTTAGCATCAAAGCACGCGTGATTTCCTCTTCTGTATTGTGGTTTTCCTCGCCAAAGATGACCACGGGCATGGTGGCAGCAATACCCTGATTGCCGCTGCCCGAGTTGCTCATCACAGGAATCATGGCTCCTGCCATACGTGCGTCGCAGGCACTGCTGGTGGCCGACAAGATGTGGCTAAACATGCTGTCGCCCATGATGCCGCGGCCCAAGGGACGTTGCAGGGTCTTGCCCAACTGGTGACCGTAATTTCCCAGTAGTGCTTGTTTCGAAGCCGACTCGTTGAGACGTCGTGCCTCGTTGATGAACTCGATGTCCTCGAGTGGGGCAGTGGTGGCAAAATCAAAGACCTGGCGCAGGGTCAGTTCTTCCTCTTTATCCTCTTGGCTGTCACTGTCTACGAAGGGTTGTCCCGTCGTACCCTTGGGGCCTGTCAGGTACACCAGATTGGTGTGCCCGTGGGCGATGATGGCAGTCGATTGCTCACCAATCTCGTTGCTACAGTTGACTTCGATATACAGTTTTTCGTTGATGCCATCCTTCAGTTTGATGTCGATGGCATTGCTGGCTATCAGTTGCTTTCCTTGCTTTACAGCGTCGGGTGTGCAATCGCGCAGCACCTCCAACTGGTATTCACTCTTTCCGATGAGTGCTCCCAATGCCACAGCAATGGGCAGTCCCACCATGCCTGTACCCGGGATGCCCACTCCCATGGCGTTCTTGAGCATATTGCCCGAGAGGATCACCTGGATGTGGTTAGGTGCTTCAGAAATTTGTTCGCGCGCATAGGCAGTGCACAATGCCACGGCCATAGGTTCGGTGCAGCCTATGGCAGGCACCACCTCGCGCTTGATCAGTTGGATAATCTGTTCGTTGGTCATCTAGTATTTAGGAATTAGTCTTTGTGCACAGGGTCGCAAGTCAGACCGATGCCCAGCTTCTTGAAGATCTTGCGATCCACCTCGCTCAGCATCACGGTAGTGTGAGCCTGGCAACCACGCAACTGGGGCAGCATAGCCAGCGCACGACGGCAGTTGGCATCATCCTGCGACAGTACAGACAGGGCTACCAGCACCTCGTCGGTGTGCAGTCGGGGGTTGTGTCCGCCCAGATACTCGGTCTTGGTCTTCTGGATAGGTTCTATCAGATCTTGCGAAATCAACTTCACGCTGTGGTCGATACCTGCCAGGTGCTTTGTTGCATTCAGCAGCAGACTAGCACAGGTTCCCAGCAAGGGACTGCTGCTAGCGGTAATGATATGTCCGTCAGGCAGTTCGATAGCACTGCTGGGTACGCCACTCTCCTCGCGGCGAGCCTTGGCTGCCAGGGTGCACTTGCGGTAGTCGGTGTTGATCTTGGCCTGCTTAAACAGCAGCTGGATCTTGCTCACCTCAGCCTCGTTGCAAGCACCGTCGGCCATGTCGTTCAGGGCAGTGTAGTATCGGCGGATGATCTCCTGCTTTGGAGCCTCTTGGCATACCTCATCGTCGCTGATGCAGAATCCTACCATGTTGACACCCATGTCGGTGGGTGACTTGTAGGGACACTCGCCATAGATACCCTCGAAGATGGCATTCAGCACGGGGAAGATCTCCACATCACGGTTGTAGTTGATGGCCACCTTCTCGTATGCCTCCATGTGGAAGGGGTCAATCATGTTCACATCGTTCAGGTCAGCCGTAGCAGCCTCGTAGGCGATGTTCACGGGGTGCTTCAGAGGCAGGTTCCACACGGGGAAGGTCTCAAACTTGGCGTATCCGGCGTCGTTGCCACGCTTGTGCTCGTTGTACAGCTGGCTCAGGCAGACAGCCATCTTACCGCTACCAGGACCAGGAGCAGTCACGATCACCAGGGGACGAGTGGTCTCCACGAAATCGTCCTTACCGAAGCCCTCGTCGCTGTCGATCAGCTCCACATTGTTGGGGTATCCCTCGATGGTGTAGTGGTAATAGGCCTTGATGCCCAGACTCTCCAGACGACGGCGATAAGCGTCGGCCGAACCCTGTCCGTTGTAATGAGTGATGACCACATTGTTGACCATGAAGCCACGGTTCATAAATTCGGTACGCAGGCGCAATACGTCCTCGTCATAGGTGATGCCCAGGTCCTGACGGATCTTGTTCTTCTCGATGTCGATGGCACTGATGACGATGATGATTTCGGCCGAGTCGACCAGCTGCTGCAGCATTCTCAGTTTGCTATCAGGCTGGAAGCCAGGCAACACGCGGCTAGCGTGATGGTCGTCAAACAACTTGCCGCCCAATTCCAGATACAATTTACCCTGGAACTGTGCTATGCGTTCCTTGATGTGTTCACTCTGAATACGAATGTATTTCTCATTGTCGAACCCGTATTTCATAACTATCGTGATGTATTTATGATGTGTTAAAAATCTATTTTCGCACTATACGGGACACAAATTTACAAATTCTTTTGCAAACAACCCCTCACTTTCGCCAGAAAAATGCAGCAAGCAACCGATATTTTTATCCCTCACCTTGTTTCATTCATCGCAGCCACAGCACCCCCGTCAGGTCCTTGACGGCCATTCGGGCCTTGTCTTCCGCTTGTAACTTCAGGTATGTCCTCAACTTCTCCTCTCTACTATGCCCCGTGATGGCCATGATCGACGACAGAGGCACCCCCGCCGAGTAAGCATTCGTGGCAAAACTTCGTCTAGCCGTGTGCGTCGTCACCATGTCACAAAACCGAGGTCCAAACTTGTAGCCCATTCTCCTCTTGTCTATTGCAGGCAGTTCCACCCAACCCAGCATCTCGCACAGGAACCTCAGGTTCTCATTCACCCTCTTGTTGTCATCTTTCGGCAGATACCCACGGTGCCTGTCCAGTATAGCCTTCACCCGTCTGTCCAGTGGTATCAGCACCTTTTTCCCAGTCTTTATCTGCGTCAGGTCGATAAACACTTTCCCTTTGATTTTCACAAACATATCTTTGTTGATGTGCGAGTAGTCCGAGAATCGTTGCCCCGTGAAGCAACCTACCAGGAAAATGTCTCGCGCCACCATCAACCTCCACGCCACCTGAGCCGACACGTGTTTCTTCATCGCCGCCTTCCTTTTCGCCGTCAGGTGTTCAGCATGGTCTATGATCTTGCGTATCTCGGATCGTGAGGACAGGTCCATCTCATACATCATCGCTATCCGGTCGGGCTTCAGATACACGTGATCCACCTCCTGCTTGTGAGGCACGAAATCCCTGTTTCTAAAGCTTTTGTTCTTCGATATCCCTTCCTCGTAGGCAAATCGCAAGAGCTTCCGCGTCGTCGACATCAGGTTGTTGATGCTGTTTGGCAACATCCCCCTTTCCTTGTTCCACAGGACAAATCCCCTTTGGAAATTCATGTCGATGTCCTCCAGCGAATAGTTTCTCCCCATCTCGCTCTCATACAGTTTCACGGCATAGCGCAGCCCCGTCAGTCGTGCGATGGTACTCCTCGACACCTTTTTGGCTGTCTTAGGACACAATCGATGCCCCGTCTTATACTCCACGATGCACTTCTCGATGTAGTCACACAGCCCGTTCTCCAGTTTTCTCTGCTTCTCCTCTGCCGACGCCTTTGCCTGCTCCCTGATCTGGCCTATTCGCTCGGCAGCAGTGCTCGGGTCATAAGCCGACTCCATCTCCTGGCGTATCAGTTCCAGTATCTTCACAAACTGGCCATAGGTCATCCCTATGCTCTCCATCAGTTCCGTGGCCACATATCGCTCTGTCCTGTACAGTTCCCACTCATCCAGTTTCACCTTCAGTCCTATTGCATATTTTCGGTTTATCCCCGTCGTGCGTACACGAGCAAAGACAGACCCATACTCCGTCATCCCCCTCTTCTTCGAGGGCACAATTATGTAATCCATGCGCGCGTATATTTATTAGGTAAGAATGATGCCCTCAAAGTCGTTTGCCGCCATCAGCGCCTTGTCCTCAGCCTGCAGCTTCAGGTAGTTTCTCAGCGAACTCTCGCTCGAGTGTCCCGTGATGACCATGATCGACGACAGCGGCACCCTCGCAGCATACGCATTCGTAGCAAAACTGCGTCTCCCCGTGTGCGACATCAGCATGTCACAGAATCTTGGCCCCATCTTGCTTCCCATGCGCAACTCATCTATTTTCGCCTTGAAGGTCCAGTTCAGCAATATCCCCACCACACGCAGGTAAGCATTGAACTTACACCCAGTCACGTGCGGCACCTGTCCTCCGTATCTCGTCAGGATAGCGTCCACCCTCTTGTCCACCGGTATCAGCACCTTCTTGGGGTCACCCGTAAAAGTGTGTGGATTAGGCATAGATCTTTGTTAGCCTGAAGAGGAAGAACTTTTTGTCAACGATGCCACGTAGCAAAGATCTGAATTGCTTGATCTTTGCATTGAGAGATTCAGCAGATGCATTGGT
>JAZRYA010000029.1:0-3538 GCA_045600505.1 Bacteroidaceae bacterium | reverse complement strand
AGCCTGCATCTAGTCGCGATCCTTCAGCACAGGGAACTTCTGGCGGAAGCGTGATAGTTTGTCAATATCTATCTCTATGTCAAGTATTTGCACTTCTCCTTCTGTGGTCTCTGTGCTACGTCCGTATGCGTCTACATAGGTCGTTGCGCCATTGTATTCGCAGCTGGGATCGCTGCCGATTCTGTTGACGCCCATGACATAACACTGGTTTTCTATAGCCCTTGCCTGCAACAAAGTTCGCCAAACAGCAATCCTCGGAACAGGCCACGAGGCTACGTAGAGTATGCAGTCATAATCCTCTTGATTGCGAGCAAATACGGGGAAACGCAAGTCGTAACATACCTGTAGCAGGAATCGAATGCCTTGCCACTCGACGACAACTCGGTCTTTTCCAGCAGCATAGTCCTTCTGTTCGCCACCCATAGTGAAGAGATGACGCTTGTCGTAATGATAGGTGTGGGTAGGGGTGACGAAGTAAAAACGATTACGCAGTTTGCCGTCCACCTCACGAATGGCCAAACTTCCAGCTATTGCACTGCCAGTTTTCCTTGCCATCTCGTGCATCCAGTTGAGAGCAAGAGAATCGTCTTCTGTCGGAATCTCTTGAGAGGCAGGGCTTGTCAGGAATCCCGTGCTCCACATCTCGGGCAGCACATAAAGCAAGCTGCCAGGGTGGGAGAGGATGAGTCGTTCTGCCTCTTGAATATTGACCAACTCATCCTTCCATTTGATGTCTATTTGGAGCAAGGATGCCGTCATGACTTACCGATGCTCTAGCAGGACCACATTCTCGACATGCTGAGTGTGGGGGAACATGTCGACGGGCTGTATTCGAGTTACACGATATTGTGTATCAAGTAATTGCAAGTCTCTTGCCTGAGTGGCAGGGTTGCAGCTCACGTATACGATTCGTTTGGGATCGGCAAACAAGATGGTGTCAATTACATCCTGATGCATGCCTG
Source organism: Bacteroidaceae bacterium (assembly GCA_045600505.1). Taxonomy (GTDB): domain Bacteria; phylum Bacteroidota; class Bacteroidia; order Bacteroidales; family Bacteroidaceae; genus Physcousia. Next base: position 2,576 of record JAZRYA010000029.1, on the reverse strand, counting down.
CACGTGGTGGGTCGGTGATGATTACGTCGGGACGTCCGTGCTTCTGGATGAAATCGCGATTCAGGATGTCCTTCATGTCTCCGGCATAGAAGAGCGTGTTGTCTATCTTGTTGATCTGGCTGTTCACCTTGGCGTCCTCGATGGCATCGGGAACATACTCGATACCAACGACTTGACGTGCCTGTCGAGCCACGAAATTGGCAATGGTTCCGGTTCCTGTGTAGAGGTCGTAGACGAGTTCCTCGCCGGTAAGTCCTGCGAAATCACAAGCAACACTGTAGAGCTCCAGAGCCTGGTCAGTGTTGGTTTGGTAGAACGACTTGGGACCTACCTTGAAGCGCAGTTCCTCCATCAGCAAGAAGATGTGAGGCGTGCCGCTATGCAACTGCACGGGCAGGTCTCCGAAGGTGTCGTTGCATTTGGTGTTGTTGACCCACATCAGCGAACTTACCATGGGATGCTCCTGATGGATCCAGTCGAGCAAGTCGTTGGCTTGTTGCTGTTCTTGGTCGTTGAGGATGCAGAATTGGATGAGAAGCATCAGTTCGCCGCTGTTGGACAGACGGATCATCATGCCTCGCAGCAGACCCACTCGCTCACGTGCATCGTAATAGGTGAGGTCGTGTTCCAAGGCATACTGATGAATGCTATTGCGCAAGCGGTCATTGACAGGGTCCATCAGGTGGCACTCGCGTATGGGCAGGATCTTGTCAAATGCTCCACCTGCGTGAAAACCAATTGATTCGCCTCTTCCCATGTCCTCTCCACTCTGTATCTGTTCGCGTGTGAGCCATTGCTTATTTGAGCAGCCGAATTCCAGTTTGTTGCGGTATTCCTGCGTCTTCTTCGAGCCCAGGATGGGTGAGCACTCGGGCAGTTCTATCTTGCCGATTCGGGTCAGATTGTCCATGACCTGGCGCTGTTTCCATCGCAGTTGCTCACTGTAGGGCAGGCATTGCCACTTGCAACCTCCGCACACCCCGAAATGAGGACAGAAAGGCTCTGCTCTCAGTTCAGAATACTTGTGGAAATGTATAGCCTCAGCCTCGGCATAGTGATGCTTCTTCTTGGTTACTTTCAGGTCAACGATGTCTCCTGGAACTACGTAAGGAACAAACACCACCAGGTCCTCGACACGTGCAAGGGCCTTGCCTTCTGCAGCCACATCGGTTATCTCTATTTGCTCTAAAATAGGCAATTCTTTGCGCTTTCTAGCCATGTTCTATATTATTAATAATGTAGGGGACCATATTCCCCCAATCTAAATTTTCTGCAAATTTACACAAAATTCTGCGAAAAAGCAGTCTTTCCTTTGGCAATATGATAAAATAATAGTAAATTTGCGTAAACAAAACTTATACAAATTTCTTAAATACAATCTTATGAGTCAAAAACGAGTTTACACCTTTGGTAATGGACAAGCTGAAGGTAATGCCCAGATGCGTGAAGCATTGGGCGGTAAGGGTGCGAATTTGGCAGAGATGAACCACATTGGTGTCCCTGTTCCTCCCGGTTTCACTATCACCACTGATACTTGTAATGAGTATTATGCAGTTGGTCAAGATAAGATCGTCGAGTTGCTGACTGACGAGGTGAATGCAGCTGTTGCTCACACCGAGTCTCTGATGAACTGCAAGTTCGGTGATCCCAAGAACCCCCTGTTGGTTTCTGTACGTTCGGGTGCTCGTGCATCTATGCCTGGTATGATGGATACCATCCTGAACCTGGGTCTGAACGACGAGGTTGCTGCAGGTATGGTCGAGAAGACTGGCAATCCTCACTTCGTATATGATAGCTATCGTCGTTTCGTACAGATGTACGGTGACGTTGTAATGGGTCTGAAGCCCGAGAACAAGGAGGATATCGATCCCTTTGAGGCTATCATCGAGAAGGTGAAGGAGGAGCAGGGTGTAACCCTGGATAAGGACCTGAGCGTAGAGTCTCTGAAGAAGCTGGTTGAGCTCTTCAAGAAGGCTATCAAGGACCAGACCGGTCAGGATTTCCCCACCGATCCCAAGGAGCAATTGTGGGGCGCTATCTGCGCTGTATTCCGCAGCTGGATGAACGAGCGTGCTATCCTGTATCGTAAGATGGAGGGAATTCCCGACGAGTGGGGTACTGCCGTTTCTGTTATGGCTATGGTATTCGGTAACATGGGTGACACCTCTGCTACTGGTGTTTGCTTCAGCCGTGACGCTGGTAACGGTGAGAACCTGTTCAATGGTGAGTACCTGATCAATGCTCAGGGTGAGGACGTTGTGGCTGGTATCCGTACGCCCCAGCAGATCACCAAGATCGGTTCACAGCGTTGGGCCGAGCGTGCTGGCATCTCTGAGGAGGAGCGCGTTGCTAAGTATCCTTCTATGGAGGAGGCTATGCCCGAGTTGTACAAGGAGCTGGATGCTCTGCAGAACAAGTTGGAAAACCACTACCATGATATGCAGGATATGGAGTTCACCGTTCAGGAGGGCAAGCTGTGGTTCCTGCAGACTCGTAACGGTAAGCGTACCGGTACTGCAATGGTTAAGATCGCCATGGATCTGCTGCACGAGGGTCTGATCGACGAGAAGACCGCT
>JAZRYA010000028.1:0-2670 GCA_045600505.1 Bacteroidaceae bacterium | reverse complement strand
CAGGATACCACACCATCAGGTCACCGTTGAGACCCTGGTAACCCTCCTCGTTGGGGGTGCTCCAGTCGTCATAGTCGGGGGCACGCAGGTCATGCTCCTTGCCGTCGCTCCGTTTGCCGCCGCTGCCCATGATAAACACGGCACCATACTTCTTGCAGATGGCATCCTCACGCTCCTTGGCAGTCATGTTGGGGTACATCTGCAGCAACTCCTCGCTGTGGATGAAGTGGATATCCTCGGGCAAGAAAGGCTTCAGCTGAGGATAGGTCTCACAGATGTAGAACTCGGTGCACAGTATGCTGTTGTATATCTTTCTCACGATCTTCTTGAGGTAGGCGATGTTGCGCTCCTCGGCCATCATCACGCGCTCCCAGTCCCACTGGTCCACGTACATCGAGTGGATGTTGTCCAGCTCCTCGTCGGCACGTATGGCGTTCATGTCGGTCACGATGCCAAATCCGGGGTTCACCTCATATTCTGCCAGCGTCACGCGCTTCCACTTTGCCAGCGAGTGCACCACCTCGGCAGTGGCCTCGTTCATGTCCTTGATGGGGAATGCCACGGGGCGTTCTATGCCGTTCAGGTCATCGTTGATACCCAATCCGCGCAGCACAAACAGGGGTGCTGTCACGCGGCGCAGTCTCAGCTCGGTGCTGATGGCGCTCAGGAAAAAGTCCTTGACGTATTTGATGGCCAGCTCGGTCTGTTTCAAGTCCAGGGGAGCTTGATAATTGGCAGGTATCTGTAATTTACTCATTGCTAATAAAAGTTTGTCAGTTGCTTTGTGCTTACAAATTGTTTTGCAAAGTTAGTCATTTTTATTCAATGTGTCAAACATTTCGGTCAATATTTTCTCATTTTGACACGTTTCGGCCTTGCAGTGGCATGCTCGTTGTGGTTTTTGCCATACAACTTTTCCCGCAATCTCTTGTGCGTGTGCAATCTTTTTGCTACTTTTGCATCGCATTTCGGCCTCGTAGCTTAGCTGTATAGAGCGTCAGATTCCGGTTCTGAAGGTCGTGGGTTAGAATCCCACCGAGGTCACCAGAGAAAGGGTGTCGCGATTCGCGACTCCCTTTTTTTATCAGTATGTGTTATTTCACAAATCGCGAGAGCAGGGTGATGGCGGGGGTGTAGTCGTGCATTTTGCTGCGGCCGATGGCCTCTTGCATGTACTTGCGGAGGCGAGATTTCACGGCTTTGCAATCGGCCAGGTCACAGAGTTTGAGCTGTTGCACCAGCACCGAAGCCACCTGAGAGGCAGAGCCGGTGACGATGTCACACGCCTTGAGGTAACCCAGCATCTCCATGGGACGATTGAGCTTGAGGCCCTGCCACTGAGTTTGGCTCTTCATGTTCTCGATGTCGCTCCACACGGTCTCGCGCAGAGTCTGCAGTTCGCGGTCGTGGATGGGGTCGAGGAAAATCCTGATCCATAGGTCGGCCACGAAATCATCGGTCCACTGTCCTGCCAGTAATCCTGCATCGCGCAGGGGGCGGAACATCTTGACCATCAGTGCGGTATGTCGCTGGCGAACTTCACCGTGGGAGGTGGGATGCGGGGCGTGAGCGTCGATGTCGAGGGCCGGTGTGAGTCGGCCTTCCAGATACTCGAGCACGAGCATGTGGGCATAGATTTGATAGATCTCGGTACGCGAGAAACTGGCATAGTAGATGTTGCTGGCGAGCAGTTCGGGGCGGTCGCTGTAGAGGGAATAGATGTTGTAGGGGATGGCCCTGAGCCAGGCGATGATGCGCTGTCGCTCGGCCTCTCGCTGGGCGTCGGTGGCGTCGTAGAGGTAGACGCGCTGGTACTGGTCGATGAGCCCGTCGGGTTGCAGCGCCATCTGCCGCAGCAGTTCCAGTTGGTGGTTCATGGCCACCAGGCAGCCCTTTCGTTGCGTGATGTGGCGATGCATGTCGTAGAAATTCTCCCACACGGTGTCAAATCGCTGGCGCAGAGGCTGTTGCATGTCGTCGAGGCGCATCTCGGAGAGGCGCAGTCGGATGCGTTTCCAGATGCGATGGTCCTCGCGGCAGAGCGTCTTGTGGTAGAATTTCTGGTAGCACTCAAACCATTTTTCGAGTTTTTCCACCAGTTGCTCATCGGGCACTTGATTGGCCTGGATGTAGTTGTCAAACTGCTGGATGAGTTGCTTGCTGCTCAGTTGCAGCACCTTTTCGCCGGGGATGAGTTTGGGGCTGGGTATGCGGTCGAGGGCCGATGTGGTGATGCGTGGCTGGTAGGGTGCATCGGCCAGTTGGCGCAGTCGTCCCTCGGGGTCGTCGACGTAGACATCGATGCACTTGTGGTGCCCCTCTTGCACCCAGACGGTGAGGCTCTGGTCCTCGTCCATCAGCAGTTCGGCCTCCTCCACATAGTCACACCCCAGCGACCCGATGGTGCGCTCCATGTCCATGAGGGCAGCGAAGCATCGTGTGGCATAGGGGTTGTGCGTGTCGAGCACCAGGGTGAGGGGTGTTCCGTGCTGAAGCGACTTGATCCATCGGGTGCAATAGTCGGGCTCGTTTGTCTCGCTGCGGACATAGTGCTGTATGCCGACGATGGTCATTATGTATTTGTCTTTCATAGAGTTACATTTCATTTTGTATCGGGACAAGCGGGACAGGGACAGCGGGACAATGACCCTGGGGTGCCCGAATAATAAG
>JAZRYA010000027.1:0-17387 GCA_045600505.1 Bacteroidaceae bacterium | reverse complement strand
TTGTCTTGGAACATATGCAGTCATTGATTTTGCCTGCAAAGTTACAAATTCAAGTCCGTTGACTCGCCCAATAGCTTCTAAAAGACTATAATTCAACTATTTCAAAGATCAATTAGTCCACTTTAACGGGACAGTAGTGATAAAAAGTAATAAAAACTAAATTCTATATTAAAAAACCAATAAAATATTTGGAAATTTCAAATTTTTGTCTTAACTTTGCACTCGATAACGAAAAAAACGACCTCTCGGAGGACAAAAGCTGCCCCGGCTATTGAATTTCTCGCCGAGAAAGTCTATCTTTGCGTAAAATAAATATAAAATAGACATGTTACAAAAACTACTGACTGCTGAGCAACAAGAGCAACTGGCAACCCTGGTAGCCAATGCACATAATATCGTGATCACCGGACATCTGAGCCCCGACGGTGATGCCATAGGCAGTACCACAGCCCTGACACAGATACTGCGCCGCATGGGTAAGCACGCCACTACGGTGGTGCCCAACGACTTCCCCGACTTCCTGAAATGGGTGCCCATTGCGCGCGAAGTGATGATCTATGACACACAGACCGACGAGGTAGAGGCCTTGCTGGCCGAGACGGACCTGGTGTTCTGCCTGGACCATGCCGAGACATCACGCATGGCAGCACTTGGCGAAGCTATACTGCGCTGCCCTGCACCACGCGTGGTGATGGACCACCATCTGAAACCCGCGCCCGACTGGTGCACGCTGCTGGTGTCGCGCCCCGAGATGTGTAGTGCCTGTGAGGTGCTCTTCACCGTGGCCCTGCAGATGGGATGGCTGGAGGAGATGACGCATGACGAGGCCGTGTCGATCTACACGGGCATGATGACCGACACGGGTGCCTTCACCTTTGCGTCTACCCGTCCCGAGGTGTATGAGATCATCAGCATGCTGTTGCGTCAGGGCATCGACAAGGACCGCATCTATCGCAATGTGTTCTATACCTATAGTACCGACCGACTGAAGTTGATGGGCTATATGCTGTACGTCAAGATGCAGGTCATGCATCCCTACCATGCTGCGCTGATGACGTTGGATAATGAGGAGCGACGCCACTACCGCACTCGCAATGGCGACACGGAGGGATTTGTTAATCTGCCCCTGCAGATCGAGGGCATGCGACTGAGCATCTTCCTGCGTCAGGATACGGACAACCCCGGTGTCATCCGTGTGTCGACCCGCAGCGTGGATGACTTCCCTTGCAACGAGTTGTGCCAACGCTTCTACAATGGTGGTGGACACAAAAATGCGTCGGGAGGCCGACTGGAATGCTCGATGGAAGAGGCAGTGGAGATCACCAAGAAGGCGCTGGCAGCATATGCTGACTTGTTAAAATGATGTAATCATTTGGTCGTGTCGCTGAGATTGATTACCTTTGCACCCGATATGAAGAAACTAACATACATATTGCTGGCTTGTGTGCTGATGGGCGGAATCCTGTCGGCCTGCCACGATGATGAGAGTTATGCCGACCAGAAGGAGAAGGAGCGCAAGGCAGTGAATGCCTTTATCTCTCGCGACCCCTTGGTGATCTTGAATGCCTCGGGTGATACATTGCTCAACACGGGCAGAATCAATGTGATCAGTCAGCAGCAGTTTGAGCAGCAGGACTCGATGACGGACGTGGAGAAGAACGAGTATGTGCTGTTTGGTGGCACGGGTATCTATATGCAGATTGTGCGTAAGGGTCCCGGTGAAAAGATTCAGCACGGCGAGTCGAAGCGTGTGCTGTGCCGTTACTGGGAGTTCAATATCCTGGGTGACAGCGTGCAGACCGCCAACAATGTGCTCTACTGGGCCACCAACCCCGAGATCCTGGACCTGAACAACAACAGTGGTACCATCACAGCTAGCTTCAACACGGAGATCAATGGTGGTGGAGCCATGTACATGACGTACAAGAGCACTAGCGTGCCCGAGGGATGGATTGTGCCTCTGTCATACATCAACATCGGTCGCCAGAAGGCTGAGGATGATGGCATTGCCAAGGTGCGTGTGATTGTGCCTCACGGCAGTGGCCATACCGATGCCACGAGCAATGTCTACCCTTGCTTCTACGAAATCACCTATCAGGAGATGAGGGATTGATTTATGGTTATGGGTTAGAGGTTAGATTAAGTCGCGTATAACGCTATCCGAAATAAACAACGACTGGCGGGTGAGACGAAGTGTCTCGCCCGTCTTTTGTAAGTTGCCACAGTCCAGATGGGGCTTGGCGGCACGCTCGATGTAGCGACGGGAGGAGGCTCCGAACTGCTGTTCGAGTTGGTTGAGGTCGAGGCCAGCAGCTGTTCGCAACCGCAGCATCACCATCTCTTCATACCGCTCGTCGTGGTTGAGTGTCTCTACGATGCAAGGTTCCTCTCCTTCGGGCATAGCCGAGGTGTAGTATTGGATGTAGCGTCGCACATCACCCAGATTCTCACGGCGCGTACGGTCCCCGTCGTAACTGTGTGCCCCAGGTCCAAAGCCCAAATAGGGCAGTCCTGTCCAGTACGAGCTGTTGTGTCGCGAATGATGATCGGGTAGGGCAAAGTTGCTGATTTCGTAATGTTCCATGCCGTGGGCGGCAGTGGTGTCGATGAGATAGTGGTACTCGGCCAGCATCAGTTCCTCTTCAGCCTCGTTGATTTCGCCTCGCTCGCGCATCTGCCACAGGCGGGTGCCAGGCTCGAATTGTAGAGCGTAAGCACTGAGGTGCGGCACGCCCAGTTGGAGTATGGCTGCCACATCGCGCTCGAAGTCGGCCATCGACTGGTGGGGGAGACCGTAGATGAGGTCGAGGCTGAGTTCGTGGTAACCCGCCTGACGGAGTAGACTGACAGCCTGGTAGACCTGTTCGGCAGTATGCCTGCGGTGGAGAAAGCGGAGCGTGTCGTCACAGAGACTCTGCACGCCCATGCTGATACGATTGACGGGAGTCTGCTGGAGCGAGGCTATCCACTGGGGCGTGACATCATCGGGATTGGCCTCGAGGGTGATTTCGATATCATCGGGAATCAGGAAGTGTTGTGACAGCTCTATCCACAGTTGGGACAGGGCCGCAGGGGTCAGTTGCGAGGGTGTTCCACCACCTATATATATAGTACGCGCGCGAGGTTTTTCGTCCTTGTAGCTCTCGGATAGGCGAGTCCTCATTTCGTGCGAGAGGGCATCGATGTAGCGCATCTGCCACTCGGCGCCGAGGATCGTGGAGTAGAAATCACAATAGATGCATCTGCTCTGACAGAATGGGATGTGGATGTAGATTCCGATGTCCTTCATGGCGCAAAGTTAGCGATTTTCGTCTAATTGATGTTAATTTGCTCTTAAATATTTTGTCAGTTCGTGGAAATTCGCTAAATTGCAATTCGAAATCTGAAAACCTAAAATACTAATACAATGAAAACGTATCAAACTAACGAGATCAAGAACATTGCCTTGCTTGGCAATGATGGTAGCGGCAAGACGACTTTGACTGAGGCTCTCCTGTACGAGGCAGGTATCATCAAGCGTCGCGGCCGCATCACCCAGCATAACACCGTCAGCGACTACTTCCCCGTGGAGCAGGAGTATGGCTACAGTGTATTTAGCACCGTGTTCCATGTAGAGTGGAACGGCAAGAAGCTGAACATCATCGACTGCCCTGGAAGTGATGACTTCGTAGGTGCTGCCATGACCAGCCTCAATGTGACTGACACTGCCATCCTGCTGTTGAAGGGCGGCGCTGGTGTCGAGGTAGGCACTCAGAACCACTTCCGCTATACCGAGAAGTTGGGCAAGCCCGTCATCTTCCTGGTTAACCAGTTGGACGATGAGAACTGTGATTATGACGCTCTGCTCGAGCAGTTGACCGAGATCTATGGTCCCAAGGTAGTGCCTGTGCAGTATCCCGTCGAGACCGGTCCCAACTTCAATGCTCTGATCGATGTACTGCTGATGAAGAAGTACTCGTGGGGTCCCGAGGGTGGCGCTCCCACCATCGAGGAGATTCCTGCAGACCAGATGGACAAGGCTATGGAGATGCACAAGGCTCTGGTAGAGGCTGCTGCCGAGAACGATGAGGGCCTGATGGAGAAGTTCTTCGAGAGCGAGACTCTGACCGAGGACGAGATGCGTGAGGGTATCCGCAAGGGTCTTGCCAGTCGTGGCATGTTCCCCGTCTTCTGCGTAGATGCAGTGAAGGATATGGGTGTGCGCCGTCTGATGGAATTCTTGGGCAACGTGGTTCCCTTCGTTGACGAGATGCCTCGCGTGTTCAACACTCGTGGTCAGGAGGTAATTCCTGATGCAGCTGGTCCCACCAGTCTGTTCTTCTTCAAGACTGCTGTCGAGCCCCATATCGGTGAGGTGCAGTACTTCAAGGTAATGAGTGGTGCAGTGACCGAGGGTGACGACTTCACCAATGCAGACCGTGGCTCTAAGGAGCGCATTGCTCAGATGTTCTGCTGCGCTGGTGCCAACCGTATCAAGGTGGAGAAGCTGGTAGCTGGTGACATCGGTTGCACCGTGAAGCTGAAGGATGTGAAGACTGGCAACACCCTGAATGACAAGAATAGTGAGAACCGTTTCAACTTTATCAAGTATCCCAACTCGAAGTATTCTCGTGCCATCCGTGCCGTCAACGAGTCGGAGACTGAGAAGATGATGAACGCCCTGCAGAAGTTCCGTGAGGAGGATCCCACATGGCAGATTGAGCAGAGCAAGGAGTTGAAGCAGATCATCGTACACGGACAGGGTGAGTTCCATCTGCGTACCCTGAAGTGGAGAATGGAGAACAACGAGAAGATTCAGATCGTATACGATGAGCCCAAGATTCCTTATCGTGAGACTATCACCAAGGCTGCCCGTTCGGACTATCGCCACAAGAAGCAGTCGGGTGGTGCAGGTCAGTTTGGTGAGGTGCACTTGATCGTGGAGCCCTACTATGATGGCATGCCCGATCCCGAGGTATATCGTTTCAACAACCAGGAGTACCGCATCAATGTCAAGGGCAAGGAAGAGGTTACCCTGGAGTGGGGTGGCAAGCTGGTGTTCATCAACTCGGTAGTGGGTGGTGCCATCGATGCTCGCTTCATGCCCGCTATCCTCAAGGGTATCATGCAGCGTATGGAGCAGGGTCCTCTGACCGGTTGCTACGCTCGTGACGTGCGCGTGATTGTATACGATGGTAAGATGCACCCCGTAGACAGCAACGAGTTGTCATTCATGTTGGCTGGCCGCAATGCATTTGCTCAGGCCTTCCGCGAGGCTGGTCCCAAGATTCTGGAGCCCATCTATGACGTAGAGGTATTCGTGCCCAGTGACAAGTTGGGTGACGTGATGAGTGACCTGCAGGGACGCCGTGCTATGATCATGGGTATGACCAGTGAGGCTGGCTATGAGAAGTTGACTGCCAAGGCTCCCCTCAAGGAGATGAGCTCTTACAGCACCGCTCTCAGTTCGCTCACCGGTGGTCGTGCTAGCTTCATCATGAAGTTTGCTAGCTACGAGCTCGTACCTGCTGATGTACAGCAGCAGCTGATCAAGGCTCACGAGGCTGAGGTGCAGGAGTAATGTCGGAATCTGAACATATCTAGAAAAGATATCTTAATCAAGTTAAAAAGGAAGGCTGATTTGGCCTTCCTTTTTTGCATTTTGTGTACAAGGTTCCTATCTTTGCTACCATGAAACGATCATTGATGATAATAATATGCGTGATCACGGGTATCTGCTTCATCACGCTGCTCTATCTCCAGGGCGAGTATGCCGAGGAGATGGTGCGCATGCGCAAGGACCAGTTTGATGAAAGTGTCAAGCGCAGCCTCGATCAGGCGTCCCGTGACCTAGAACGTAGTGAGACTGTCAACTACCTGCAGGCAGTGATGGCCAACTATCAGGTGGAGTACGACTCGCTGGGTTCCGTATCGCATGTTGCGCCCAGTGTGATGGACAGCCCCATGGCGATGGGACTGTTGCCCGGCGATAGCGTAGAGGCCAAGCCCAATTTCAAGGTTCATCACGTGGGCAGCAGTGCTGTGCATCAGCCTCTGTCGCTGCAAGTGGCACCGCGACCCACCATCTTGTCGTCGGCCCAGCATTTCCAGAAGGCTGTGCGTGATGCCTACCTCTATCAGCGTGGTGTCCTGGACGAGGTGGTCTATGCCGTGCTCTATAATGCCAGTGAAAAGAGTTTTGAGGACCGCATCGATCCTCGTTTCTTGGATGGCTGCATGCGTACCAGCCTAGAGCGTAATGGTGTCACTCTGCCGTTCCACTTCACCATCTGCACTAGCGATGGTCGCGAGGTGTACCGCTGTCCCGACTATGACGAGGAGGGCATGGACCACGTCTACACTCAGACGCTCTTCCGCAACGATCCCTCACAGAAGATGGGTGTCGTCAGGGTCCATTTCCCAGGCTTGTCGCACTATGTCATGGGAGCCGTGCGCACCATGATCCCCGCCTTTGGCTTCACCGTGCTGTTGTTTGGCGTGTTCATCCTGACCATCTGGCTGACCATCCGTCAGAAGAAGGTGAGCGAGATGAAGAACGATTTCATCAACAACATGACGCACGAGTTCAAGACGCCCATCTCTAGCATCTCATTGGCAGCTCAGATGTTGGCCGACAAGTCCATCACAAAGAGTCCCTCGATGTATGAGAACTTGGGTAACATCATCTCCACCGAGACGCGTCGACTGCGATTCCAGGTGGAAAAGGTTCTGCAGATGTCGCTCTTTGACCGCAACAACATTGCGTTGAAGTATGTGGAGCTGAATGCCGACGAGCTGATAGACAGCGTGGTCAACACCTTCTCGCTCAAGGTGCGCCAGAATGGGGGAGAGATAGAAACTCATCTGGAGAGCCGCAATCCGCTGGTGATGGTCGATGAGATGCACTTTACCAATGTCATCTTCAATCTGATGGACAATGCCGTCAAGTACAAGCGCGACGACGTGGATCTGAAACTGGTGGTGCGCACATGGAACCAGGGCGAGAAACTCTGCATCAGCATCCAGGACAATGGCATCGGAATCCGCAAGGAGGATCTGCGCCGCATCTTCGAGAAGTTCTACAGAGTGCACACGGGCAACCAGCACAATGTCAAAGGCTTCGGACTCGGACTAGCTTATGTCAAGAAGATGATCGACCTGCATCATGGCACCATCAAGGTAGAAAGCGAACTGGGACAGGGCACCAAGTTTATCCTGGTGCTCCCAAGTATAAAAATGGATTAGTAACAACAAAAAGAATAGAATTATGGAGAACAAACTGCACATTTTGTTATGCGAGGACGATGAGAGTCTGGGTATGCTGTTGAGAGAGTATCTGCAGGCCAAGGGTTACGAGGCTGAGCTGTTTCTGGATGGCGAGGCAGGATACCGCGCCTTTATGAAGAGCAAATACGACATGTGTGTGCTCGACGTGATGATGCCCAAGAAGGACGGTTTCGAACTGGCCAAGGACATCCGCGAGGTCAATACCGAGGTACCCATCATCTTCCTTACTGCCAAAAACCTCAAGGAGGATATCTTCGAAGGATTCAAGATTGGCGCCGACGACTATCTGACCAAGCCCTTCTCGATGGACGAGTTGGTTTTCCGCATGGAAGCTATCCTGCGCCGTGTCAAGGGTAAGAAGAGCAAGACCGTCACCGTGTACCATCTGGGTAAGTACACTTTCGACACCCAGCGTCAGCTCTTATGCATCGGCGATGTCCAGGAGAAGTTGACAACCAAGGAGAGCGAACTGTTGGCCCTGCTGTGCAGCCACGCCAATGACGTGCTGCAGCGCGAACTGGCCCTGAAGACCATCTGGATCGACGACAACTACTTCAATGCGCGTTCGATGGATGTCTACATCACCAAGTTGCGTAAGCACCTCAAGGATGATGAAACCATCGAGATCAACAATGTTCATGGCAAGGGCTACCGACTGATCGTACCCTACGAGTCCTACAGCGAGGAGTAATAAACGAAATAACCCCTGAGACCTTTTGGCTCAGGGGTTATTTCGTGTTGGCTAGCAGGAAACTTAGTCCAGCTTGTCAGCCTTCTTGGTCAAATAGATGTGAGCGATCAGGCCACCGATGATCAGACCGAGAGCCAAGAACAGGTTCCAGTTGTCATCTACCCACTCCATCAAGTGACTTACAAACAGGATGATAGCGCCAAGCACAATGAGTAAAACTCCTAAGTAGTTCTTCATAATTATATCGTTTTTTTTGTTTTTCTATTCTATTCGATTGCAAATTAACAAAAATTATTCGAGATAACGAAACATTTTCGAAGAAAATCTTGTTCTCTTTTGCTAATACTAGGCAAACGAGGGGTCAGAAAGGCGCTTGAGAGCTGTAGAAAGGTACTGAAGAAAGAGGAAAGAAAGCATAAAATAGCAGAAATGTTTTGCCATGTGGCTAAAAATTAGTATCTTTGCACCGCTTTAAGCACATAAATAATTTATTAATCAATTTAACGTATTATGAATCAATACGAAACCGTTTTCATTTTGACTCCCGTTTTGTCTGATGAACAGATGAAGGAAGCGGTAAACAAGTTCGAGAGCTATCTCACCACCAAGGGTGCTGAGATCATCAACAAGGAGCTCTGGGGCCTGAAGAAGTTGGCTTATGCTATCGAGAAGAAGTCAACTGGTTTTTACTGCATGATCGAGTTTAAGGCCGAGCCCGAGGTTATCGGCAAGTTGGAGACCCAGTACCGTCGTGATGAGCGTATAATCCGCTATCTGACTGTAAAGATGGAGAAGTACGCTGCAGAGTATGCAGAAAAGCGTCGTAACAACAAATCACAAAAGGAGGCTTAATCATGGCACAGACATCAGAAATCCGCTATTTGACCGCTCCCGCGATCGATACTAAAAAGAAGAAGTACTGCCGTTTCAAGAAGAGCGGTATCAAGTATATCGACTACAAGGATCCCGAGTTCCTGAAGAAGTTCCTGAACGAGCAGGGTAAGATTCTTCCCCGTCGCATCACCGGTACCTCACTGAAGTACCAGCGTCGTGTAGCTCAGGCTGTTAAGCGTGCTCGTCACTTGGCTTTGCTGCCCTTCGTAACTGATATGATGAAGTAATAAAGAGGAGGTAAGATTATGGAAATTATTCTGAAGGAAGATGTTATCGGCTTGGGTTACAAGAACGATATCGTGAATGTGAAGTCTGGTTACGGTCGTAACTATCTTATCCCCACTGGCAAGGGTGTTATCGCATCTGATTCTGCCAAGAAGGTTCTGGCTGAGAATCTCCGTCAGCAGGCTGTCAAGATCGCTAAGATCAAGGCAGAGGCTGAGGCTCTCGCTGAGAAGTTGAATGTCGTAACTCTGACCATCCCCGCAAAGGTGAGCAGCAATGGTGCCATCTATGGTTCTGTCAACGCTCTCCAGATTGCTGACGAGCTCGCTAAGAAGGGCTTCGAGATCGATCGTAAGATCATCGCTGTCAAGGATGTTAAGACCGTTGGTGAGCACGTTGCTACCATCAAGTTGCACAAGGAGGTTGCTGCTACCGTAGCATTCACCGTTGTAGCTGAGGGTGAGGAGACTGCTGCTCCCGAGGTTGCTGCTGAGGCACCCGCTGCTGAGGCTCCCGTTGAGGCATAACTGTAAAAGCTCTCAATTGATATTCGAGGGGTTGTTCCTGTAAAGGGACAGCCCCTTTTTCTTTTTCTTGTATTATCTGGGCTATATAAAAATAGAGCTGGGAGTCGTTTTGTCTGGTAGTTTACACCAGGGCTTTATGCTCCAAGCTCCGTCGAGGTCCGATAAGGACACAAAAAAAGGAACCGCACTGAGTGCGATTCCTATAAATCCTTGTTGTTCGCTTACGCGTGCTAATTACTCAGCAACTACGGTGTCAGCTACAACGCTGTCGCAGCATGCGCTGTCGCAGCACTCAACGGTGTCAGCAGCCAGAGTATCCTCAACCTCAGCAGCAGCCTCAGTAGCGTTACCACAAGATGCGAAAGAAATAGCTGAAACAGCTACGAACAAAAATGCTAACTTCTTCATTTTTTTTGCTTTTTAAATCTGTAAAACAATCAATTGCTTTTTAAACCGATGCAAAGGTACGGAGTTTTTCAATAGGTTGTATCACTTTTAGGCAGTTTTTTTTAATGTTTTTTGTAAATTTTTTCGGGCAAAAATGTAAATGCTTGATAATCAGCACATACTAAAATTAGCATTTTTTCTTCTCACATTTAGTTTTCTCATTGTTGGTGCAGTTGATTCTTTTTTATTATCTTTGTAGTCATGAACGGAATATCCTCTTTGGCAGGCAAAAAAGCCGCCTATTTTACCCTGGGGTGTAAGTTGAACTTTGCCGAAACATCCTCTGTTGCCCAGTCCTTGCGTGACGTGGGCGTACAAAATGTGGAGAAAGGTGAGGTGGCTGACATCTGTATCATCAACACGTGTAGCGTCACCGAGGTGGCAGATCACAAGTGCCGACAGGCGATACACAAACTGGTGAAGAATCATCCAGGTGCCTATGTCATCGTTACTGGCTGCTATGCTCAGTTGAAACCTGAGCAGGTAGCTTCGATATCAGGTGTCGATCTGGTGCTCGGCAGTGAGCAGAAAGGTCAGATCGTGCAGTATCTGGTGGAGCGTCTGGCCATGGATATGGAGGAGAGAGAGGCGTTGGCAAATGAGCATCACACGGTGCGTACAGCCCAGATACGTACTTTCGTTCCCTCTTGTTCGTGTGGCGACCGCACCCGTTATTTTCTCAAGGTACAGGACGGCTGTGATTACTACTGCACCTATTGCACCATTCCCTTTGCCCGTGGACGTAGTCGCAATGGTAGCATCCAGTCCCTTGTAGAACAGGCCGAGGCTGTGGCAGCCCGTGGAGGCAAGGAGATAGTGATCACGGGTGTCAACATAGGCGACTTTGGCAAGACCACCGGTGAGAGCTTCCTCGATTTGGTGAAGGCCCTTGATCAGGTTGAGGGTATTGAGCGCTACCGCATCTCGAGCATTGAGCCCAATCTGCTCACTGACGAGGTGATAGAGTATTGTGCTCAGAGTAGGGCCTTCATGCCTCACTTCCATATTCCCCTACAGAGTGGTTCGGACGAGGTGCTACGTCTGATGCATCGTCGTTACGACACGGCGCTCTTTGCTGCCAAGATAGACAAGGTGAAGCAGTTGATGCCCGATGCCTTTGTTGGTGTCGACGTGATTGTGGGCACGCGAGGCGAGACCGAGGAACTCTTTGCCGAGGCGCGCGACTTTATGCAGCGTGTCGATGTGAGCCAGTACCATGTGTTCAGTTATAGCGAGCGCCCTGGCACCAAGGCCTTGGAGATACCTCATGTGGTGACGCCTGAGCAGAAGCACGAGCGCAGTCAGCAGATACTTGCCATCAGCGAGAACAAGTTGACCGCATTCTATGATAGATTCAAGGGGCAGGTGCGTCCTGTCCTGCTGGAACATAGCCGCAAGGCACATTTTATGAACGGTTTCACCGACAATTACATCAAGGTGGAGGTGCAGGTAGAGTGCCCCAAGGAGATGGACGGCAAGATTGTCAGTGTGCGCCTAGGTGAGTGGAACAAGGACAAGACAGCCCTAAAGGGAGAATTGGTATGAGTAAGTTAGCTATCGTCATATTGAACTGGAATGGAGCCGACATGATGCGTCGCTTTTTGCCAGGTGTGGTGAAGAACAGTCCCGGTGCCGAGGTCGTGGTGGTGGATAATGGCAGCACAGACGACTCTTGTGCATGGTTCACCAGCGAGATGCCTCAGGTGCGGCAGGTGCTGCTGGACAAGAACTATGGATTTGCCGAGGGTTACAACCTAGGTTTGAAGCAGATAGAGGCCGAGTACTACCTGTTGCTCAACAGCGACGTGGAGGTGCGAGAGGGTTGGCTAGATGCCATGATGCAGTATATGGCAGAGCATCCCGAAGTGGCAGCTGCTCAGCCCAAGCTGCTTTGCCATTGGAGCCCCGAGGACTTTGAGTATGCCGGTGCCTCGGGTGGATACATCGATGCACTGGGCTACCCCTATTGTCGTGGCCGCCTCTTCAGCACGGTAGAGCGTGACGAGGGACAGTACGACGACATCGCCCCTGTCATGTGGGCCACAGGCGCTGCCTTGCTGATCCGTTCCGCAGACTATTGGCAGGTGGGCGGTCTGGATGGCCGTTTCTTTGCTCATCAGGAGGAGATAGACCTGTGCTGGCGACTCCGTTCCAGGGGACGTGGCATCGTGTGCGTTCCCCAGAGTGTGGCCTACCATCTGGGAGGTGGTACCTTGCCTCAGGGCAATCCCCGCAAGACGTTCCTCAACTTCCGCAACAATCTTCTCTTGCTATACAAGAACTTGCCCGAACGTCGACTTCGTCCCGTGATGTGCATCCGTTTCTGGTTAGACGCTCTGGCCTCTATCCAGTTCTTGGTGACAGGGCAGGGTAGGTCGTTCTTGGCCGTATGGCGTGCCCGTAGAGAGTTTGCCCGCATCAAGTCGGACTATGCCAAGGATCGTGAGGAAAACCTCCGTCTTGCCGTTCTCAACCCCATACCCGAACAAGGTACATTCAGTCTGCTGTGGCAGTATTATATAAAAGGTAAGAAAACATGGAAACAGCTCTATATCTGATACCTTGCACGCTGGGCGACACCCCAGTGGAGCAGGTTCTGCCCTCGTACAACCACGATGTCATCATGGGCATCCGTCATTTCATTGTGGAGGAAATACGCACCGCACGTCGTTTCTTGCGCAAGGTCGACCGAGAGTTCCCCATCGACGACAGCACCTTTTACGAGATGGGCAAGCATGCCAATGCCGATCAGTTTGCCCAATATCTGAAACCCTTGCAAGAGGGACATCCCGTGGGAGTCATCAGCGAGGCAGGTTGTCCTGCTGTGGCCGACCCAGGTGCCGACGTGGTTGCCATTGCCCAGCACAAGGGGCTGCGTGTCATCCCCCTTGTTGGTCCATCGAGCATGATCTTAGCCGTGATGGCAAGTGGGCTGAACGGACAGAGCTTTGCCTTCAATGGTTATCTGCCCATCGACCCAGCCGACCGAGCAAAGCGCCTGAAGATGCTGGAGACACGGGCGGAAAAGGAGAAGCAAACCCAACTCTTCATAGAGACGCCCTATCGTAACAAGAAGATGTTTGACACGCTGGTGAGCACCCTCCGTCCCAGCACCCGTATGTGCGTGGCAGCAGGCATCACCACCCCCGACGAGTGGATACACACCCACACCATCGGCGAGTGGAAACGGCTGACGTTGCCCGACCTGAGCAAGGTGCCTGCCATCTTCTTGATACTCTGATAGAAAATCCTAAAATAACATCCATACCATGAAACGAATCGCCTTGTTCCTCGTCCTTGCCGCATTGGCTGTGGCAGGAAATGCCCGTAAGCGCAATCGCATTCCTTTGTGCTATTCTGTGGAGAATACTGGAGCCAAATATGCAGCTCCCGTGATGCCCTCCTTCGATGCCTTGCCTGTGCAGCGCGAACTGCCCAACCCCCTCAGTTGGGTCAATGGCAAGGGACAAGTCACCCGTTTTCGCGACTGGGCACGCCGCAGGGCCGAGATAGGCAACCTGATACAGCAGTACGAGATAGGTGAGAAGCCCACCGTCAGTCGTGACCAACTGGAAGCTCGCATGGCAGGCGACACCCTGGTGGTTGATGTGCATGTGGGCGACAGCACGCTCACTCTTCGTTCGGTCATCATGTACCCTTCTACCGAGCGTCCCAGCAAGGGATATCCTTTGCTCATCGGCACCAGCATGATTTCGCTGCCTGGTGAACTGCTAGCCACGCGCCCCTTGGCCGTCATGACCTATCACGAGGCCCAGGTCAACCGTTATTCCCACATCTGGAAAGTGCCTGGCAACACTGACCGCGCCACCTATCCCTTTGTTCACCTCTATCCCCATCTGATAGACAATGGCGCCTACAGCGAGTGGGCATGGGGATTGAGCCGTCTGATAGACGGACTGCAGATGCTTGGTCCTGAGGTGACGGGCATCGACACCGAGCATATTGGTGTCACGGGATGTTCCTATGCAGGCAAGATGGCCCTCTTCTGCGGTGCCTTTGACGAGCGAGTGGCACTCACCATCTCCCAGGAACCTGGTGGTGGCGGTGCAGCAGCATGGCGTACCTCGCACACCATAGAGGGTGTGGAGGACCTCGACCACACCGACTATCATTGGTTCAAGGAATCCCTCCGCGAGCAGTTCCACGACGACAATGTCTATCGTCTTCCTTATGACCACAACCAACTCTGTGCCATGGTCTTCCCTCGTGCTTTGCTTGTTTTGGGCAATCCCGACTGGAAATGGTTGGCCGATGAGTCAGCCCGTCAGAGCATGGAGTCAGCCCGCCAGGTCTGGGACTACTTTGGTGTGGGTGATCGCGTGGATGTTTCCATCGTAGGTGGCCATCCTCATTGCCAGTTGCCCCAGTCACAGTACCAGTTGGTGGGCGATTACATCGACCGCTTTCTGCTGGGCAAGTAGAATCCTGGTGTTTCCTGTCATCGGCTTGGTCGTCGACCCACCCTATGCCGACGTGCGTCAGTTAGCTCGTTAGGGGAAGACATAGCACCTTCGCCCTTCTGCAATGAGCTATTTCGTGTCGTACAGAGCGTCCCCCAGTTCCTCTCCAAACTTTTTCACCCATCGCCATACGGTGGCTCGGGAAACGTTTTTTATCAGATTCTGGATTTGCGAGTTGACAATGCCGGCCTTCATCAGGTAGCACACGCGTATCTGCGTCTCACTGATCTTCCCCAGACGTTGTACCAGCATTTCGTGGAACATGGGATATACATGGTCCATGGCGCTTAGGAATTGTGACCACTCCTGCGCTGAAAGCACTCGTTTGCCCTTCGAGGCCTCCTTGATTGCCAGGATCACATCTTCCGAACTTGCTTTGATCTCCGACTGATGCAGCAGGCGGAACAGCATTTTGTTCTGCTCCATTTTCTCTGTCAGCAGCTTTGCGTTGTTCTTGTTCTCGTCATCCAGCATGGCAATTTTTTGGTTCAGTTCATGCAGTTCCTTTTCCTTCTTCCCAAACTTCTCCTGCTGCATGCCGAGTTGGCTCTTCATGTCCTGCATCTGTGACTGCAAAGTGGCCAGCTGCTCCCTGCTTCGCGTTATTCCTGCATTCAGGTTTTCCACCGTTGCCTGTTCTCGCTGAAGCTCCCCGTTGACTCTCTCCGTCTCTTTTTGCGCGTCTTTCAGTTTGCACTCGGCTGAGACCAACTGCTTCAGGAACCTGTTCTTGCGGATGAGCATATACATTCCGAACACTAAAATGGCCAGCACCGAGAGGAACACGGTTAACCATGTCACTCGTCGGGAATTCATGGCCTTGGCCTGCAGGTCGCGCACCTCTTGCATGTCCCTGTGGTAAGTGTACATGTTATTCACTGTTGCTGCCAGTTCCTGTCGCTTACCCAGGTCCAGTTCGTTGCTGATTTCCATATACATTCTGGCATATTTCAGCGACATTTCCTTGTCGCCTTTGGCTTGGTATATCTCGTGCAGATGTCTGGAAGCGTCGTATCGGTTTTCCAGATTGCCAGTTTCCAATGCACGTTGATAGCAACAAATGGCAGAGTCAACGTTTTCTGTTAGCATATAATAAGATGCCCACGAGTCATACAGCATGCTGTACTTGCCGTCTCGTTCCAAGCTTGCAAGTATGTCATGGCACTTCCTTGCACCCAGTGTGTCATGCCCCTTCGAGTAGGAATAAAGCAGGTCGCTCAGCACGTCCGTGTCATAGGCTGCAGTCTTGTGCTTCACGATGTAGTCAAGTGTGGCGTCAAATTCTGTCTTGGCTTCTTTGTAGCCACACACCCTCAGTTTGCTACATGCAATCTGTGACAGGGTGGTGGCGTCAATCATGCCCAGTTGCTCTGCAATTTCCTTCTGACGCAGGGCCATCTCCAGCGCGTTCTTATAGTCCTGAACGCTGAAATACAGGGAACTCAACTGAGAATAGGTGTTTCTCAGCATAACGGAGTCTATAGCTCCCGATTCCGCAGTCTCTGCTGATTTCAGGAAATACTCCAGTGATCGTGGGGCGTCTTGCAGGTCACGATACACGCTGCCGGCATAGTAGTACACCTCTTGTTGCTCCTCGTTATTGCCCGCATTCTCGAAATAGGGCAGCAGTTCTCTGATGGCAATGTCAGAAGTAGCCGCAATGTCAGCCTTGTCACTTAACCTTATTTGTAGCAAGTCAAAGGTTGACTGAGTGTGTCTCGACTCTCGACGTACGTCCAGCGCTAGGGAATCCAGCATTTGCGGTGCCAGTTCTGGGTTAGAGTCCCCGACGGTCTTTATGCCGTCCAGCCGATCTGCAACCCCTCCTTGTCTATTGCAAGAAGCAAGGACTAGGAGAGCTAGCAGTGAAAATATCGTTCTTTTTCCCATCATGATATTGTTTGTTTTCCCACAAAGCTACGAAAAATCATTGCGTTTGCCAAATTCTTTCGTGAAAAAGCAAAAATGTGTTTCATTCAGTCTCAGTTGAATACAAAAAGATGTCATATTCATATAATATTGTATTCCAATAGAATACGCTACAAAAATAGGGGGGGGTAACAATTTTTAACACTTTAGTGAGACAACATGATACAATAAAAATGAGGAGGAAATGGCGAATATGCAGTAATTTTGCGGCGGAGTTGAGGCCCACTCGTATAACTAATAAAATAAGTAAAATCTATGAAATCATTCGTCAAGAAAATGAGTTTATGCATAGCTTTGTTCCTGCAAGGTCTTTGCGTATTTGCGAATCCTAGTGATTCTTGTTTAGTTAATTTGACATTTAAAAACAATGAAGACCTTGTTATCCATACAAAACCACATAAGGCCCCTGTTTTGCAGAGTCTCCTTCCATGTGTTTACTGGTGTAACGACAATTCTCGTCTGACCTTTGTGTCAGGTGAAATCACGACTGAAATTGAGTATGAGGTTTTGGATATGAGTGAAACCGTGGTTACCAATGGTGTCATCAACTATGATGCAGATGGCGTCTACTCAGTCATTCTTCCGGGGTTACCTCCTTCACAATACATAATAAGAGTTACCCTGGCTGGCATGGTTTACGAAGGAGCGTTTTATGTTTATTAAATAATCGATGACTCACGCCATTATCATACTAGCACACAAGAATATCTCGCAAGTCGCAAGGCTTGTGAGATATTATGAACAGAACGGCTAAATTCAATGGCACTAATTTCACAAAGAATAAATCTGCAAACTATAGAGCACATTAAACTGGTGTTTATCCCTATCAGCAACATAATTATTTACTAAAAAGGATACAAAAACATGAAAAAGTACTTATTTCTGCTGACTATGCTTGCCGGAATGGCAACAACAGCAAAAAGCCAG
>JAZRYA010000026.1:0-7235 GCA_045600505.1 Bacteroidaceae bacterium | reverse complement strand
TATGGTTGGTATTGGGGATTTATGACTATATTTTCGGTATAACTTTATCTATGCGCGTACGTAGTAAAGGGTTTTATAAGAATAAATAGAAAATTTCCCCCAATATGGGTATACTACATTGATATTCAATTTTTTAACTCTTGTTTTTCCTGCTAAAAAAATCCCCAGAAAAATCCCCCGTGCCCAGAAATGGCCCCTTCCGGCAAGAAAAACATTCATCTATGATGATGTTTCGGGGAAATGTGCTATATTTGTAGCGTCAAAGATACCTGTCGTTCTTGCAAATGTAAATATCAGCATGTTGTGAATTGCTTTAGAATTATTACCTTTGTAGCGTCAAAGATACCAAGACGACGGAGATTTACGCAAAGCTGGTGTTGTGAATTGCTTTAGAATTATTACCTTTGTAGCGTCAAAGATACCCGCTCCATAGGGCGAGTGCCAACTACGTTGTTGTGAATTGCTTTAGAATTATTACCTTTGTAGCGTCAAAGATACCTCTCACCTGCGGTAAAATGACAAGCGCATAGTTGTGAATTGCTTTAGAATTATTACCTTTGTAGCGTCAAAGATACCTATAACGGACTTATATAGATGTTAAAAAGCGTTGTGAATTGCTTTAGAATTATTACCTTTGTAGCGTCAAAGATACCTGAACGGAGGCATGGGTGGCGGCGGTATGTGTTGTGAATTGCTTTAGAATTATTACCTTTGTAGCGTCAAAGATACCCCTTGAGGCCTTGATGCCATCCGTAAACCTGTTGTGAATTGCTTTAGAATTATTACCTTTGTAGCGTCAAAGATACCTGATTTTCAGCATTGTGCTAAGAATCAGAATATTACAAAGATAATTAGAAATTAAAAAAAGGTATCTTTAAAAAGGGGGATCTCATGAAGAAAGTGAGATTCCCCTTTTCTAAAACAATTCCAATTGCTGACCTGGAGCATTGGGCTTTTGAGGTTTGTGACCATGGAAAAGCCCCATTTCGCCAAACTGCTTGTCCGTAATGGTCAGAATACCCACCTTGCCAAATTCTGGAAGGAAGTTCTTGATGCGCCGAACGTGTACCTCCATATTGTCGTGACTAGCACAATGCCGCACATAGATGGAGAATTGGAACATAGTGAAACCATCGTTTTGCAGGTTCTTTCGGAAGTCGGCATAAGCTTTCTTGTCTTTCTTCGTTTCGGTCGGGAGATTGTCGTTCGTCTCCACCTCGGGCAGTTTGATGACTAACTGGGAATTGCGCAGGCTGAGGTAAGCCGGGTTGCTGAAACAAAGTGTTTTCTTGATCATCTGTATTCTCCTACTTTGACGATTTGACCGATATGATTGATGCGTACCTTGATGATACCCTTTAGCGAATCCGCCGATGAGATACGTCGCCAAATTATGCCCTTTAACTTTAGATTATCCTCGACAGTGGTCTCCAGATGGTGGCGGAAGAAATAATCCCTTGTTGCTAACTTCTGCACACGGAACAAGTGGGGACTGATGAGCGAGGCATTGGCGGGATCCAGCAGGTCGATCTGGCTGGGGTCGAAGCCAGACTGCTCGTCGGGGAAGACGAAGTACTCGTTCTGCTTCATGGTGAACAGGAATTCCCAACCATCCTCGCGACGGTAGTCATGGTCCACGATGGGCAATCCCATCGAGGCACGCTCTACAGCCTCTAGGAAGCTGACCACATGTTCCTGCAGCTTGCCCTTGTCGTCACGATAGATGGCAATGTGGTGATTGTTGCCTGTGTTGACAAAGTCCACGGGTATGCGATGCCCATTCTGGTCCAGCACATAATTGCCATACTGGTCGCGTTTCTCGTGCAGCGGTGTGGCATTGGCAATGCCCGATATGGTCACACTCTTGATGGCGATACCCTTGTCCCGATTGAGCCAAATGGGGTTATCGCCCAGATTGGCAAACGCCTTCTTGGCATCCCCACCATACTCGGCCAATCGAGCCTCCAGGACTCGGCGTGCCCCAGCATCCAGCACCTTGTCTATCTTCAGGTCGGGGCTGATAGCCTTGCGGATGGGGTACAGCGTCTGCATCTCCACCAGTTTCACCTTCAGGGGCACTGCCTGAGTGTGCATCTCGTCGAGCCACAGGGGGTTCTTCTCCAGGCTGTTCTTGCCCGAGAATGCCTTCTTGGGGTCACCGCCGTGGGCGGCTAGTCGTTGCTGCAAGGCCTCTCGATAGGTCTTCTTGGCCACCAGTGCGATGGTGGCTGCATCCATGGCACTGCCCACCTTCACCTCGCGAGTGACATAGCGCTGTTTGCTGCCATAGATGGTCTCGTTGTGCAGTTGTCCGCGGGGTGTGAGCTGCACCTTGGCGTTCTTGCCGTTGCGTGAGGCGGTGCGATTGACATTGGGCGTCATCACCTTGTTCTTGGCCTTGATGCTTACAAGCACATTCTCCAACTGCTCTTTAGCCTCGGCACGGAACTCGTCGAGAGGAATGGGAGGACAGAAACGCAGTTTGCCCTTGTTGTCGCGATAGAGGCACGATTTCTCGATGGCATAGATGGCACCAGCCTTGTCGCTACGAGCATTGAGATTGTTGAGGTACTGGATGTAGGCCTCCTTCGTAAATGCTATCGTGAGAGCGTCCATCGCATGGTGGCGGTGGTCGTTGCGCTTAGTCCACCCCGTGATCTTGCGTATCTCGCGTCCGTCCTTGTCCTTGTAGCTCTCTGTCAGTCCCTGGCGGTCATACTTGTCCCAGTTGAGTTCCTGCATCACATCCACCAGTTGCCAGTCCTCTCTCAGTCGGTCGGTGACGGCACCTGTGGTGGGAATCACCCGACGCACCACGGTCTCCAGTATCTCGCGAGCCTTGACGGCGATGTACTGGGTGTTGCGCAGGTCGCGCTCCAGGAAGTCCTGGGGTATTTCCTCCAGTGTCATCAGCAGCTTGTCGTGCTTCGACTTGGATATGCTGCCATCCCGCAGCAGGGCACCCACTCGCTCGCGGTATTGCTGCACACCATCGGCATCGTGCTTGCCGGTTACATAGTCCATGGCAGTCTGGTTTGACTTCTCGATGTTGGCGCTCCTGGCCTCCAGGGTCTTGTTGGAGAAAGAGTCGTCGAAGAGTCGTGCCTGAGGGATGATGTGCTCGATGTCAAACTCCTTGCTGAAGAGTTTCTCGCGTGGGATATAGGTGTCGGAATAGAGGGTGCGGTAACCGTTGTTCTTCAGTTCCTCATAGAGGCGATAACGCAAGATATCGTTGCGACTGACATGGGGGATGCCGAATTCCTCTTGCAGAATCTTTCTGTAATTCTCGTTGGCTCGGGTGGCCTCGTTCAGTGCGCGGCTCAGCTGGTCACGCTCCTTGGCGTTCTTCTTCAGTTCGCGCGCCATCTCGATTCGTATTTCGTCGGGCTGTCCATAGCACTCGATAACGCCGTTGACCACGTGTATCATCTGGTTCAGTATCTTCTCGACCACAGGATTGCGCAACGCGTTCTTGGGCAAGATCTCCAATCGGTCCTTCAGTACCTTGGCGTCCAGTTCCTCGCGAGTCAGCGATCGCTCGGAGTGCTTGTATCCCGCCATGGCGCATGCCTGGTCATACTGGTCACCACTGCGCAGATAGGGCAAGATGCGACGGATGGCCTTGGCACTCAGGCTGCCATAGTCTTCCTGGAAACTTACGTTGGCCAGCACTCGGGCGTAATCCTTCTCCAGTCCTGTCAAGTCCATAATCTTGGTGATCAGGCTCTCGATGCCTGTCTTGGAATTGTCTCCCTCGTAGCTGTAGAGCAGGTGCCACAGCTGGTATGCAGGTTGCTGGTCAAAAGCGTGGCCCTGCAGAGAACTGTCGAACTGCAGGTAATCCGTCTTTGCGCCCATGGCGGCAAACACACGGGCAATGGCATCCATCACCTGCTGGGCTGATGCCTTGGTGACATCGATAGCATCGTGGCCCGACATCTCCATGATGGTCATGTAGGCACGCACCAGCGCGGCCTGTGTCCTGTTGCCCTCTATCTCCTTGTAATTCAGTTCCAGGGTGCGGGAGGCCTTGCCAAACAGCAGTTTCAGCACCTCGCTCTTGCTCAGTTTGTCACGCAGGCATGCCTCGGCAAACAGGAGTTCCTTTTCGCTTTGGTCGAGATTGCGCCATTCTTTGGCCGTGGTGTCGGTGATGGTCAGGTTGTTGAGTATCTGCCAGATCTTGAACTCCTGGAACAGGGGCGAGCTCTTGGGACACACCTTCAGACCGACCACCTTGGTGCGTGTCTTGCCGTCCTCGGTCACTTGCACCGTGTGATTCTCAAAGGTGCAGACATCGAGCATGCCCTTCTTGCTGCGCAGGGGGCGCTGGTAGAAGATGCAGATGTCGCGGATGTCGCGTTTGGCAGCATCGGTCAGCTGGGGATGGTGTTTGCTCTGCTCTTGCCAGATGGCCTCGAACTCGTCCAGATAGTCCTGACGATAGAAGACCATGTTGCGGAGGCTGAAATGGGGATCCTGGGCCAGACGTTCCATGATGTACTGACCCACGGTCTTGTGCAGGAAATACAGTTCCTTGCTGCGGTCACTCATGGCACCCAGGTATCCGCTGGAGTTACTGATGGCGCCATTCAGCTCGCAGATGACATAGGCCAGCACCTCGGGCTCCAGTTTGTGTTCCAGTGCCTCGGCACGCCACTTGTAGCTCTGCAGTCGTTTGTCCTTTTCCTTGTTGTCAGCTGTCGGTATGTTGTATTTGGCATAAAACACCCTGCTGGTTGCCTGCTTGGTATGTCCCTCGATCTGCTGGCGAAACTCGTCTGTGAGAACCTCGGGGTGAAAGTGCTGCTGGAATTCCCAGATGCGGTTCAACTCTGCCACCAAGTCCGAACGATAGAAGTCGGGAACATATCGCTTGCCTTTACGCATCAGGGCAAGTACATACTGGCCGGGAGTGAGCTGCTCGTCATACAGACGCTTGGCCACGGTCATGCCATCTATCTGCTGACCCTCGTCGGTCGACATGCTCTTGCGGCTGCTCTTGTATCCGCGTTTCTTGTTGATCTGCAAGAGTACTCGCCCAAGTTCCTCGAGACTGATTTCCTCGGTCACTGCGCGGGCACGATAGGCATAGGTCTGGAACACAACCTTGTTGCCACCCTCGTTGAGGGGTGTCTCGTCGCTGATGATTCCATATTTCTTCAGACACTCTATCAGTTTCTCTCTACGCAACTTGTATCGCTGCAGTCCGCGTCGCATACTGCGCTTCAGGGTGCGGTCTGCTGTGGTGGTTATGGTCTTACCTGCCTCGAAGTTGGTCTGCTCGTCCACAGTCAGGGGGTTGACACGCACTCCCGTCTTGATGATTGCAGAACGTTCGCCTTGCTTTTCTGCCTCGTTGACGAGTGCCCAACCGATGCTGCCAGTTCCAAGATCCAGTCCTAAAATCTTCTTCATGATATCTGTTTTTTCTGTTTTTATTTTGCCATTTCAACAGAATCCTCTATCTTTGCCATCAATTCTAAGCAATTCACAATAAGGATTATTCCGTTGTGAAAACATTTAGGTTCTTGCCCTCGTCCTCTAACGGGGGCTTTTTTGTATCCTTACACCCCGCTATGGCTTTGCCATAAATGCCTCATTTGGCAAAGTTAGTGTTTTTGTTTGATTACGCAAAACGAAAACGAAACATTCTTTTCTTTGATGGAAAATCTCGCGTGACATCGTCTTGACACTATGCCAGATTGATGTCTTGCGCGTCTATTGCTTTGTTATGTCCAAAAACAAAAAGTAGACCCTAAACCATGTTTTCTATGTGTGAATGAAAACAAATCAAAAACATCACACATGGAACAAACAATTGAAGAGAGAATGGCTCGGCTCGTGAAAGAAGTAGAGGAGCTGAAGCTGAGAATTGCAGTGCTGGAAAGCAAACTGACGAACGCCTGCGACTGGCCCGCGGGATTACCGATGACTACGAAACTGAGACGTGCGTTCGATGCGCTGCGACGCGAGGGTTTTCTGCGTATTGATACAGAAGGACATGTTGTCTGGTGTGGTTCGTGCGACACCAGCCTGGCTTTTGCGTGTGGTTTGCTGTGGGGCGGTGATCGTGTGAGAAAGGGCTTGTGGTGCAAGGGAAGAAAAGAATTCCCTGGCACAATGCTTGACAAATACTTCTCTGTAAAGCAGCTCAGAAAGAAAAGAGATGCTCGAATAAACACGTATCTATCCGAAGAAGAATCAATGATTTATGAGATTTTGGCGCCAATTTGAGGCCAATTTGAGGCCAATTTTTGAATATGATATTTGCCGTACCTTTGCATCATCAAACAAACGAAAATTGGTTTTTAATTCTATAAATTATGGTACAAAAAGTATTTGTAAGGGGCATTCAACCCATTGGGGAGAAGCCCACTAGTGACGGAACAGCAACCTACAGCTACCAGGACATTGTGGTGTGCTGGAGAGAGGTGCAGGAGAGTGGTTACATCCAGGATCATGCCCTGGCATTGAGACTGAAGGGCGAGAGCCTGAGGCAGTTCCAGGAAGCGGGCGTGCAGCTGGGCGACGAGGTGGAAATGAACATCACGTTCGAGTGCTACAAGAGCAAAACCACCGGACTGTACTTCAACGCAGTGAACGGATTTTTATTAATTCATAATTCATAATTAGAGCTATGACTGAGACAATTGATGTGATGCTGAACAAGATGATGAATCATCTGTCAGCCAAGGTAGGTGCCAAGAAGAAGGAGGCACTGAGTGAGTGGAATGAAAAGGTGGCCTATTGCCTGCGCCACATGGACCTGGACGAGTACGGTCGCGACATGCTGCACAACCTGATGGTCTTCTGCGGCGCCATCGAGGCCAAGCGTATCGAGATCGACAACCGCATTGTCGTGAACACCGAGTACGCCCTGTGCGTCCAGTTGAAGGAGATCATGGGCGTCAAGCGCAGCCGCCTGCAGGACATCGTCGACGTAGATGTTCGCGACACTCTGCTGCCCCGTGGCCAGTGGCTCTGGCGTGGCTACCGCAGCTACGTTCGCCGCACCCACCACGGCCTGGAGCTTCGCCTGATCGCCGAGACTCACGGAGACCAGCAGGACCTGGGGACCAAGATGCTGAGAATGCTGGATGCGCTGGAGTGATTATGATCACACAAAGACACAGAGTTTTTTCTATGTCATGCTGAGCGGAGGCCTTGGCCGAAGTCGAAGCATCTTGCACACAGTCTAATACTGACCTAAAGGGTGAAAGACCCTTCGA
>JAZRYA010000025.1:0-16205 GCA_045600505.1 Bacteroidaceae bacterium | reverse complement strand
CACCGACATCAACCGCATGTTCCCCGGTTACGACCAGGGTGAGACCACCCAGCGCATAGCCGCAGCCATCTTCCGTCATCTCGAGGGTTTTGCCTATGGCATGCAGTTGGCCTCGTTCTATGTGCCAGGAGAGTTTGTGCCCCACATCCGCATGCTTCGCACGGGTTACGAGGATGTGGACTCGGCCAAGATGTTTGGTTTGCCCTATGTCACGGTGCGCAAGCCTTTGCCCTTTGACACCACCTTGCTCAATTACAATTGGCAGATCTGGAACACCTCGGCCTTCAGCCTCTATGCCGGTCAAACCGACTCCATTGACCAGGAGGATTCCCGTTTGGCTGTTGATGCAGTCCTGCGATTCCTAGCCAGTGTGGAGGTCATCGAGCACACCTTGTCCGTGCCCGGTTTCCAGTCCGCTTTTGTCAACGAGGACGAGCTCATCAGCATCCCCGCCCACAAGGCAGGCATCTATGTGCGTGGGCACAAGGCCGGAGATTCCATCAAGTCGGGTGAGGTGCTGGCACGCATCCTGCATCCCTATGATGGCAAGGTGCTCGAGGAGGTACGAAGTCCCCACGATGGCATCATCTTCTTTTCACACCATCGTCCGCTTGTGCTGCAGAATGCACTGCTCTACCGCATCATAGCGCAGTAGGGCAGGGGACTATATTTTGCTGAAAGTCAGGCTTCCCAGCGCATTGCCCACAATCATGATGAGCAGATTGACGCTGAAGCCCATGGGACACTCGGCCATGCGAGTGAGGAACTGGTCCCAGCCACCGGCAGTGAGCCACATCCAGAAGTAGCCAAAGTTGGCGATGCAGTGCTCAAATCCGCAAAGGATGAAGAACATGATGGGCAGAATCACCAACAGAGGGTTGCTGGTCTTGCGCCAACCGTTGACGGCTAGATACATCATCGCACCGCAACCCCACGACAGACCGAGGGCCGAGACCCAACTCTGGTCCAGTTTCACTCGGCACATGCCCTCCACGGCCGACACGTCCAGTCGCGTCTGATTGACCAATGCGCAGACGATGGCAATGCCGATGAAGTTGGTCAGGATGATAGGCAGCATGCCCTGACGCAGGTTCCACAGGTCCGAGGGTCGCTCGACATATCCGATGCGTCCCGTGTAGAGGGGGTAGCCCTTGACGAGTATGCTGATGAGGCCCAGCGAGAAGAGGAAGGAACCCACGATGTGGGACTCGTTGACGACATAGACGATGTCGCCCATACCGATGAGCATGCCAGCCAGCAGGCCCTGGATCAGGAATTTGATGCGTTCGTTCATGGATGCGTTATGTGTGTTATCTAGGGCAAAGATACAAAGAATCTCTGATTTTCGCCCCCTGAAATTGAAAAAATGAGCCTCACACGTGCATGTGGGCGCGCATTCCTTTGGATATATAAGCGAGAATGAGTAGATTTGCAGTCATTCTGTGTGCATTTCGCAGAGTATGATACCGGAATAATAAGTAAAAATGATAAATATGAAAAGACTCTTTACCCTGATGGCAGTCCTTGTGGCTGCAGTTTTTGCCTATGGCGACACCGTGGAGTTTGATTTCTCCACATCCATTCCTTCACCCTGGACATCCAGCGTTGCTCCCAATGGTTACGAGACAGCAGATCCCGCTCGTGGTACCCAGTGGACAGCCACCACAGCTCTCAAGCTCGCTGACGTGAAGAACGTCACCAGCGTGACCATCATCTGCAGTTCCAACACCACCAAGAACACCATCGCCGTGAGTGTTGCCGGCAAGACCTGGGGCACCGAGACCCTGGCCAAGGAAGCCCATGTCGAGAAGACCTTCACCGGCAGTGCTGCTAGTGGAGACCTGGTGATTGACATCACCCGTGCCGAGAAGTCGGTCTACATCGAGAAGATCGTGGTCACTGGCGATGTCGACGGTGGCAATGGCGGTGGTGACGAGGGCGAGGACAAGACCGAACTGGACCCCACCTACACCTATGCCGAGCCCACCGTGGTAGTGCCCACTGGAGCGACTGGCAGCAATCAGGCCTACACCTTCATCCAGAACAACATCGAGGTAAAGGCCTCTGTCGGTGGTCAGTCAGCAGGCAGTGAAACTAGTGCTGCTTACTTTGGTTGCAACGCCGGTCAGACCATCACCTTTACCGCCACTCAGCCCATCCAGGCCGTGGTCATCAACGGTTATGTCAAGAAGGACTTTGCTGCCACTGCCGACCATGGCACTATCCAGTATGTCGACGCTAGCGAGGCAGAAGTCACGGCTGATCCCGTGGTCATCGTCACCGATATCATGAGCAAGAGCATCACCTTCTCTTGCGACAAGCAGATGCGCTGCTATCAGGTGGAGTTCTACTTCGTTTCCAATCCCGATGTGGAGATAGAGGGCGGCTTTGGCGACGGAGGCGATGATGAGTTCAACTTTGACTACGAGCCCGACGTGGCCAGCAAGTTGGACATCACCTTCACCGAGGCCCAGTATTCCGACTATTCCGAGCTTGTCGGTTACAACTACACCGACATCTACTTCGTTGACGAGGATTATGAGATGGAGGTGGCCGTGTTTGCTCCCTCTGTGCCTGGCACCGTGTTGGCTCCCGGCACCTATGCCATCACCGACACCTATGAGGATGGCACCGTGCAGGCTTCTCCCGGTGGTGACGACTACTACGACTATCCCGCCTACATTGCCACCGGTTTCCAGTACGACGAGGACTACGAGGAGTGGTACTACACCGCCAGTTACTATCTGGTGAGTGGAACCCTGAAGGTAGAGCCCAGTGCCAAGGGCGTGAAGATGACCATCGACGCCACCACTGCCAAGGGTTCTACTGTGCACGCTGTCTTTGAGGGCAAGATCGCCAACGCTGCAGGCGACGAGGATGCCATTGAGCAGACTACCCAGGACCGCAAGGCCGATGGTAAGTTCTTGCGCGACGGACGTCTCTACATTCGTCAGGGTGACCGTGTGTACGACGCTCGTGGCATCCAGGTGAAGTAATCCCCCATTTGCACCATGACTACACGCATTCTATCCCTTTTCTTAGCCTCGTTCCTCAGTCTTGCCGCTGGGGCACGAGGTTACGAGTTGCGCATGCTCAATCATTGGGACAATCTCGACGGTACCATCGAGCGCGGTTATGCCGGTCGCAGCATCTTCTGGCCTACCTTGCAGACCGACAAGATCGAGCAGTATGCCCAGACGAATGAGGCCCTGGGCATCAACGCCATTGTGCCCAACAATGTCAATGCCACGGCCGACGTGCTCACCGAGCCCCGACTGCAGCAGCTGCGTCAGTTGGCCGACATCCTGCGCCCTCACGGCATACGCCTCTATCTGTCCATCAATTTTGCCTCGCCTCGCATGCTTGGAGCGACCACCACGGCCGACCCACTCGACGCTAACGTCATTCGTTGGTGGAGTGACAAGGTGGACGAGATATATCGCCTGATTCCCGACTTTGGCGGTTTCCTCGTCAAGGCCAACAGCGAGGGACAGCCAGGCCCCATCGACTACGGACGCACTCATGCCGAGGGCGCCAACATGTTGGCTCGTGCCCTGCAGCCCCATCACGGACAGGTCATCTGGCGTGCCTTTGTCTATTCGCCCAGTGATCCCGACCGTGCCAAGCAGGCCTACCTCGAGTTTCAGCCCCTCGATGGACAGTTCCTGGACAATGTCATCATACAGATCAAGAACGGTCCCATCGACTTCCAGCCACGCGAACCCTTCAGTCCTCTCTTCGACGCCATGCCCCACACCCGTGTGATGGCCGAGTTGCAGATTACCCAGGAGTACTTGGGCCATAGCCTCCACACTGCCTTTCTGGCTCCCATGTGGACAGAGTTCCTCCAAGACCTGCGTCGCTACACCCACTGCCGACTCGAGGGACTGGCTGGCGTCTCCAATGTCGGTGATGGCAGCATGTCTGGCAACGACCCCACCACTCTGTGCGGCAATCGTCTGGCCGAGGCCAACTGGTATGCCTTTGGTCGTCTGGCCAAGAATCCCAAGCTGTCGGCTCATCGCATCGCTCAGGACTGGGTGAAGATGGAACTGGGTGTCCGCGACCATGCAGCTCAGCAGAGTGTAACTAGTATGCTGCTCCGTTCGCGCGAGGCTGTGGTCGACTACATGATGCCTCTCGGTCTGCACCACCTGTTTGCCTGGGGTCACCACTACGGTCCCGAGCCCTATTGCCAGCAGCCTGGTGCCCGTGCCGACTGGATGCCCAGTTACTATCATCGTGCCGACGCCGAGGGTCTGGGATTCAATCGCAGCAGTCACGGTGGCACCGACACCACTCACCAGTATCCAGCCCGTCTGGCCGAGTTACTCGACAATCCCGAGTGGTGTCCTAGTCAGCATCTGCTCTGGTTCCATCATATCCCCTGGACGCGCAACATCGTTCACCAGTTGGGCGACCGCCAGTTGAGCGAACCCCTTTGGGACGCCCTCTGCCACCACTACCAGCACGGAGTGGACGAGGTGGCGCAGATGCAGCGCGAGTGGGAGAGTGCTCGTGGCCAGGTGCCCGATGCCTTGTATGCCGACATGGAGCGACGTATCCAGTGCCAGTATGCCGATGCTTGCTGGTGGCGCGATGCTTGTCTGCTCTATTTCCAGGATTTCTGCCACCTGCCTTTGCCGCAGGGCATTCCAGCCCCAGCTCATTCCCTCGAGCACTATAGGCATGTGCGACTCGGCATTTCCAACTATGAGTGTCCCACCATTCCACTGCTCGACCGAGTGAGGTGAGGAACCCACAACATAGAAAAGAGGCAACCACCCTTGCGGGCGATTACCTCTTTTTTACTTTTATAATACTACTAATTAGGGTATCCGTTAATAGTCGCGAATCTCGCTGATGGAGAGCTTGCGGCCGTAGTGCTGGAAGTATGCACGACGGAAGCTGGTGTCGCTGGTGAAACCAGTCATCTTGGCCAGGCGAATGATAGTTGTGTCAGGATGCTGTTTCAGATATGCCTCGGCAAACTCCATACGGATTTTGTGAACGAGACTGCGGAAGTTGCCACCTAGTTCGCGGTTAACAAACTGAGAAGTGTAGGTGCGGTTGAGGCCCATCTCGTGGCCAAACTTAGCCATAGAGAAAGAGGGATCCAGGAAGATTTCCTTGCGAGTCGCCAACAGCTGATTGTATCGGCGCATCAGTTTTTGAGGATCGTATGCCATGTGATTTATGTGTTATTGTTGTGATTGTCTTTTCAAGAGTGGAAAACGTGTGTGCAAATTTATGTATTTTTATCCAACTAACTGAAACACTTGTGCTAAATTTATCACAAAGTCGGCAAAAATGTACTTTTTGTTACCATTTTATACCGTATGTTACCCATTACTTCTTTCAATTTGGTCTTTTTCTCGTATTTCCACTCTGCGAATTTTGCCACTGATGGTCTTGGGTAACTCGTCCACAAACTCCACGATTCGGGGATATTTGTATGGGGCAGTTGTGCGTTTGACATGTTCTTGCAGTTCGGCTACCATTGCCTCTCCGGCTTGTGACCGCCAGTCCTTGCCTAGTACCACAGTCGCCTTCACCACCATACCACGGATTTCGTCGGGTACTCCCGTGATGGCACATTCCACCACAGCCGGGTGAGTCATCAGCGCGCTTTCCACCTCAAAGGGGCCTATGCGGTAGCCCGAACTTTTGATGACATCATCGGCCCTGCCCTCGAACCAGTAATAGCCATCCTCGTCTCTCCATGCCATGTCTCCCGTGTGGTAACATCCGTCGTGCCACACCTGACGGGTCAGTTCAGGGTCGCGGTAGTATTCCAGAAACAGTCCCAGGGGTGGATTATCGGGATCCACCCTCACCACGATCTCGCCCTTCTCGCCATCCTCGCACGATGATCCATCGGGTCTCACCAGATCGATGTCGTACTGCGCATTGGGTTTACCCATCGAACCCGGTTTGGGTGTCATCCAGGGCATGGTTCCCAGCGTCATTGTGGTTTCCGTCTGTCCAAAGCCCTCCATCAGTCGGATGCCCGTCAGTTCCAGGAAACGGTCGTAGACGGCGGGGTTGAGCGCCTCGCCAGCCGTGGTGCAGTAGGTGAGGGCCGATAGATCGTACTTGGAGAAATCCTCGCGCACCAGATAGCGGTAGACGGTGGGAGGAGCACAGAACGAGGTGACGCGGTAGCGAGCCATCTGCGAGAGAATGGCCGAAGCTGAGAACTTCTCGTGGTCATAGACAAAGACGCAAGCACCGGCAAACCATTGTCCGTAGAGTTTTCCCCACACAGCCTTACCCCATCCCGTGTCTGCCACGGTCAGGTGGAGGCTCTCGGGTCCCAGATTGTGCCACCACACGCCGGTGCCTAGATGTCCCAGGGCATAGAGGTAGTCATGAGCCACCATCTTGGGTTCGCCCGTGGTACCCGAGGTGAAGTACATCAGCATGATGTCGCGGTTGTCGTTGACGTGCCCTGGACGCTGGAACTCGGGCGCATGTGCCACTTCGGCATGATAGTCATGGAAACCCTCGGGACAGCATGGTCCCATGCTCACCAGCACCTGGACGGTGGGACTTTCCGGCAGTGTAGCCTCCACTTGCGAGAGCACGTATTCCTCGCCCACGCAGACGATGGCGTGAACCGATGCCGCCTGGTTGCGGTAGACAATGTCGTGCTTGGTCAGCATGTGTGTGGCAGGGATCGAGATAGCGCCTATCTTGCAGAGTGCAAGCATGGTGATCCACCACTCGCGGCGGCGTTTCAGAATCAGCATCACCATGTCGCCTCGGCCTATGCCCAGCTGGCTGTAGTACGATGCGGCGCGATCCGTCTCGCGTTTTAGGTCGCCAAAGGTGTATCGATACTCCTCGCCCTGGTCGTTAGTCCACAATAGAGCCAGTTTGTCAGGCTGTTCCATGGCCCATTGGTCCATCACGTCATAGGCAAAGTTGAAGTGGTCGGGGATGATGAAATGGAGGTTGTCGCGATAGTCCTCCTCGCTGGTGAAGTGGGTCTGTGTAAGAAATCTTTCAATCATGATTTTTTCGTCGGTCTAGTGTGTTATGTGTGGTCTAGATGATGATTGCCAGGAAGCGTACAGGTTGGTCTTCCAGCGCGTGCATGCAGTGGAGTTGCCGTGCGTCGAAGTAGATGCTGTCGCCAGGTTCCAGCACGATAGTGCGGTCGCCGAACTCTATCTCTAGTTTGCCCTCCAGCACGTAATCAAACTCCTGTCCGTCGTGGCAGTTTTGTTGGTGTCGGTGTCCTGCCGGCAATGGCAACACCTCGGTCATGAAAGGTTGCACCTTGGCATTCTGGAATCCCGACGACAGCGACTTGTAACTATAGTCCTCGGACCGTTTCACGCTCAGTCCCTGGTCCTTGCGCGTCACAAAGTAGCCATGCATGCGAGGTTCTTCGCCAAAGAGGAGAACATCCAGCGAGATGCCATATTTGCGTGAGATTTTGGTCATTCGGTAGACCGATGGGTCCACCTCGCCAGCCTCTATGCGTCTGTAGTATTCCACCGAGGTCTCGCACACTTGTGCAATTTCCTCTATGGGGATTTCCAAAACCTCTCTCAGGCCCTTCAGCCTCTTTCCGATTTGTGCGATGTCATTCATGAGTAATAATTTTGTTGTGTTCACTTGTGTTTCTTGCAAAAGTAGTAAACTTGGCTCGTTCTGGGGTAGAATTTCGGTACAAAATCCCTTTTGTACTGCAATTCACGGTGGCTTTATACATATTTTAACCTCCTTTTAATTTCCTTGACAGACTTGCGTCACCAGCCCTGGTGATGAGCCACCAGACGACATCTTGAAATATTCATATGTTCGTAAACGTATTGTAATATCCCGATGGTACTTTTGCAATGCAGTCGGACCATTCCGGCTGCGCTCATATTATCAGAAAGACTATGGTGAAACATACGAAAAACAACTATGTAGAACGAGACATTTCCTGGATGCACTTCAACCACCGCATTCTGGGAGAGGCCCAGCGAGAGGAGGTTCCTGTGCTCGAGCGCATGTCGTTCCTGGGCATCTATTCCAACAATCTTGACGAGTTTTTTCGCATCAGGATGGCCAGTCTTGGACGAGTCGCCACACTGGCTGATGGCCACCCCACCAAGGAAATTCGCGAGGAAACCGGCAGGGCTCGGCAGCAGTTGCGTGCCATCAGCAAGCTCAATGCTCGGTACGCCAAGGAATATGCTGTGGCTGTCGATGCAGTGCGTTCGGCTCTAGCCTCCTACCACATCCACATCTTGCGTGACGAGGAGCTCGACGAGGTCCAGCGACAGCACGTCTACCAGTTCTACCGTGCCAAGCTCATCGGCAGGATTTCGCCCGTGTGGTTCGAGAATCTGCACGATTTCGACAAAGAGGCCGATGACAATATATATATGATTGCGCGCATGAAGCGCGAGGGGCACAAGGTCCGCTATGCACTCTTCCCCTTGCCGGTCAACACCGTAGGTCGATGGTACGTCATCCCCAGTGAGCCGGGAATCGAAGAGAGTCGAGATGGAGATAGACAACGACCTGCGTGAGGACCGAGCCGACGTCATAGTCCCTGCAGCTCAACTGTTTCTCATGGTTGCCGATGGTGTGATAAACGAGCTGGCCTCACTTATTTAGTAATTGTCGCAATTGTCGCAATTGTCGCAATTGTCACCCGTTCACCTGTCTTCACAGACAAGTGGGCGGGTGATGCTCTGCTGTTATTTATCTTTTGACTTCGGATCCAATCTGTAACTGAATGAGAGGCTCGCATACTGATGCATGAATCTTTCTCCACCCTCGGTGTGGGTTGTGGCCGTGATGGTGGAGAAATTGTGTTTCTGCTGATTCAGCAGGTCATGGGCACTGAGGACGATTTGTGCACGGTTCTTCAGGAACGAATAGTCGACTTGTGCATTGAGCAGGAACTGACCTCCGTTCATATGACTAGACTCATATCCACGATCAAGGATGAAATTGGGCGCAAGCGTAAATTTCCAATTCTTGTACTTGTAGCGAGTGCGCAGTTCTGTGTTGTAACGGAATATGTTACGCGTCAGTTGTGCATTGTCGCTATAGGCGTAGCGGCTCCACGAGAAGACGTGGAACGAGGAGACTGACCAGTTTTCGTGTTCGTAGGCGAGATTGAGGTTGTCCTTTAAGATTGACTCGCTCTGACGATTATAGGCAAGTCCCGTAGCATCGTCCACCAGGGTCATGATGCCGTATGTGCGGTCGTAGCCTCCTGATATTGTGTTTTTGAACTGCAGATTATCTGTAAAGTCGCGATCGTAGGACAGTTTAGCGCTCAAAAGATTTCCACCTTGCACATTTTGTTTCTGCACCCGATAGGCACCCGTCTGCGAATTGTAGTGCATGACCGTGCCAATGGGGTCGTACCTCTTCAGATAGTTGGCCGAAAGCGAAATGGCCTGGCTGTGCTTTGTCATCATCAGGGTGTAGAGCATGCCAGCATTCAGCGAGTGCGACATCTTCAGGTCTGGATTTCCCATGCGCACATAGAGCGGGTTGGTGTTGTCCACATAACCGATGCAGTCTATCAGGTCGGCAGGGGTGTTGTTGTACGCCAGTGTGCCCTTCAGATTCATCTGCTTCTGCAGCCGATAGTTCAGTTCCAGGGAGGGACGCATCTGTAACAGGTTACGCTGGGCTAGGGTATCGAGTGTGCCACGCCTATATTCCGTCTGTTCGTGCTGATGCATTAGCCTCAGTTCGGGTCTCATACTGAATCGGCTTGTCTTGTAGTTGGCGTCTAGCATCAGGACATTGTTCCAGTTGTTGTCCTGCCGATAGGTGCTGTTTTCGATATCGACCTCATCATCACGCCATCGACTCTCGTCTTGATAGCGATTGGCATAACTGGTTTCCCACAAGCCGTGAAGCATGACGTTGTTGCCCACCGAGTTGCTATACTCCAGCGACCAAGCGGTCATGAAATTGTGATTGGGCGAATTGAAGCGCTGGCGGTCGGTATTTGCTGTGCCATTGTGGAAGTATTGATAATCACCCTGTGACAAGCCTTCGCGATTCGTGTTTTCATAATTCACGCGAACCATCGAGGATAACCCACCCTCTGGGAGGTAATGCGTGAAACGGGCGTTTCCACTCATGTTGATTCCTTCTCTGGTCTCAATAGAATTGTAGGTCGACGCATTGATTCTTGTGCCCAGATCTAGGTCTGTCGTTTCTTGTTCGGACTTCTCTTCTTTTCGCTCGCGGATATAGGAGAGACTGGCGTCCAGCGACAAGGTGTTTTTCTCGCCCAGGTTGAAGTAGGACGAGAAGTCGACAGGCACCTTGAGGTTGTGGTCATAGGTGCGGTTGGTTGTGTTGCTCTGTGTCGACGCACTTCCGGGGATGAAGGTCTGCTGGTTGTTCCATTCTTCTGAGCTTTCATCCCAATGATTGGCACCAGCCGTGATGTCCCATTTGTTGTCCCTCTTCGTGTCCACGTTTTGTGGTTTCCACAGATGGCGGTAAGCCAGTGCTCCTACTTGTTGTCGGACGGGTAACGAACTTTGTCTATATGCCTGGCTGCTCATGATCGTATAATCGTTCCTTTCTGTGTCATCTGCCACTCTGCCAAATAGCATAAATGGATTATTGTCGCTCAGTTTCGTAGCATCGATGCTGGCCACATATTCCTTGCCCGTGTAGGCTTTTGCCTCGATGGTTGCATAGACCTTGTCCATGAACCCCGGTTTGATAGTCACGTCCAGCACGTGCTGCTGATTGCCGTCGGCAACGCCTGTACGGTCCTGCAACTCGCTGGTCTGGTCATAGGCCTTTATCTTGTCCACAGCCTCCACGGGCAACTGGTTGAGTAGCAGTTTCTCGCTCAGTGCATCCTTGCCGTTCATCATGATTTTCAGTGGTTCACCATTCCACAGCAGCTGTCCGTCCTTCACACTCACTCCTGGTAGTTTCTCGACTAGGGTGATCAGTCTGTCACCCTCTTCCAGATGGAAAGCCTCGGGATTGAACACCACGGTATCGCCCTTCATGTAAAAGCGTTTCATCTTGGCATTTACGTTTACCTCCTTCAGCAGTTCTTCACTGGGTCTGAGCTCTATCGTACCAACATCTACTGTGTCATTGGTGTTGTACAACATGGTTGACACCTTTGACTGGTGATAGCCAAAGTAGTTTACCTTCAGGGTTACTCGAACTTGCATCCCAGACATCTCCCAGCCAAATCGACCGACAGAATCTGTCGTCAAAGGCGTCTGTTGTTGAAAATCAAGACCAGGAGAAGTCAAGTCTGCCACGATGGATGCTTGCTCCAAGGGCTCTTTTGTTACGGCGTCTATCACTCGTCCTTTCAGGACATCTGCAGATACGACAAGGGCTTGCAGGCACGCGAGTGCCAGCAGGAAAAGGTGTTTCATAAGATTGGTTTTTAGTGGTTTACGGTTTGTTCTTGAGTTCTTTCTTGTTCAGCATCATCACGGGACGTATGCTCAGGCCTTTGGAGCGAAATACCTCGAACACGTGTTCCTGATGGAAAGGGAGCGGACGAGCAGATGTCAAGTGATAGGCATAGGCGCTCCACATGGTGGATAGTGTGCGAGTCCAGTAGCCACCATCGCCTCGGTGTTCCACGCGGTTCCAAACGCGTCCATCGGGCGGCAGATCACCCTCGCGACCACCAGTAAAGGGTAGGAAGATGCTGCGTCCGTTGGCCTTGCTGATGACATTGTAACCCCGGTACTCGACCTTTATCTTCTCTGGAATCACCGTCACGGGTTCTGTGCGTTCGGGATAGACGGCCTGCACCACCTCGTCCACGGGGTTTGTGCCATGCAGAGTCAGGGATAGGGCGGGTATCAGCAACGACGCCAGCAAGATGGACAACAGCACAGCCCGATTGAACCGATGCAAGGTCTCGCGGCTCAACAGCAGCACATAGCCGCTATAGAGCAGCGCCAGCAAACAGGCCGATTTCAAGATATAGAGGTGCATAGGCGGAATGTTATTTCTCTATCAGTTTCAGGATCTCCCTTACCTCATCGGCCGAGAGTTTCTCATCACGCACCAGGAACGAGAACAGTTTGGTGACGCTCTTGCCAAAGAATCGGTCCTTCCCATCTTCACAGACAGGCGGGCTGGTGATGCATCGCTATTATTAATTCTAATCTAATACCCATAGCAATATGTCTTACTTCCGCTTGCGCTTGCTTGCCAGTTGCTCTAGTTCGGTGATGCGAGCGCGCAAGGTGGCATTTTCTTGCGTGAGACGAGTGATGATAGCCTCCGTCTCATCGGCCTCGGAAGGAGCTGTCTGCAGACGGTCGAGGACGGGCGTAGTGACGCTGGTGAGAGAGTACTTGCGATGGTCGCTCAACTGCTCAAACACCACCACCTCGTTCTCGCCCTCGTGTAGCCAACAGCCAGGCAGATAGAGCGTCTGCTGAGGCCCCACGTGCCAGTAACGACCCAGGTTGTGTCCGTTGACAAAGACGATGCCCTTGCCCCAGCGTTCCATGTCCAGGAAGGTGTCGCCCACGCGGTCTAGAGAGAATGTACCACGATAGAGCGTGGGACGCCCCGACTTGTATCCATCGGGCATTTCCGACACGCGAGGCATCTCGCTCATGGGCAGACCGTACATGCTCCACTGACCCGATATCTGGCTGCCGTCGATGGTGACGGGCTGTGTGATTCCCTTGTGGTTCTGGGTGATGCGTGCGCCATAGTTGATGCGGCCTAGGTTCTCCACAAGGATGTCCAGTGTGCTGTTGAAAGGCAGGTCTACGAGGATGCTGTCCACGTCGAGCACACGGTTCAGTTCACCCACCTTCTTGCCGTTGACATAGACGGTGGCAAAGTCGGCCAGACCTGGCACATGCATGACGCCAGAGATGGGCTGATTGAAGTGCCGGCGATAGAGCACATAGCCGAAGCCCTGTCCCAGATCCTCGA
Organism: Bacteroidaceae bacterium; assembly: GCA_045600505.1. GTDB lineage: Bacteria > Bacteroidota > Bacteroidia > Bacteroidales > Bacteroidaceae > Physcousia. The sequence continues at coordinate 3,281 of JAZRYA010000025.1, read as the reverse complement.
ATGTGAGAGGCTCGTCGGCCTGCACGGGAGCTTGTTTCTCGAGCACCGAGAGCACGTCGACAGCACGGTCAAAGAAAACCTCGGGCAACTGGATGACGGGGATGCGGTCGGGCACTTCGGGGATAGAGTAGGGGACGTGGCGCTGCATCACCTGGCGGATGGCCATGTACTTGTCCGTAGCCCAACCGGCCTCGCTGATGGGTGCGTCGTAGTCATAGCTGGTGATGTCGGGCTGTATGTTGGTGTCGGTGTCGTAATTGGCACCAGCCCAGAAACCGAAGTTGGTGCCTCCGTGCACCATATAGAAATTGAAGTTGACGCCCTCTTTCAGGTATTTCTCGGTCTGTTCGGCGATTCGTGTGGCCGAGGTGTGCACAAAGTTCTCGTTCCAGTGGTCGAGCCAGCCAGGATAGAATTCTGCAACCATATAGGGCCCTTGTCCACCGTGGTATTGGTTGACCACCTTGCGCAGGTTGTCGATGTTGTCCTCGCCATTGGCAGTGGGCAAGGCACCCTCGATGGCACCGCCCTGAAACAGCCACGAACCGTCGCTAGTGAACATAGGGATGTCGAAGCCTGCATCGATGAGCGACTGGCGGATAGCGGCACTGTAGCGCTTGTGTTCCTCGAGTGGGATGTCGGGACGCTGAGCCACGTACGAGCCAAACTCGTTCTCGGCTTGCACCATGATGATGGGCCCTCCATGGGTAACTTGCAGGTCACGCAACTGGCTGGCCAACTGACGGATATAGACCTTGCAGGAGTCGAGGAAAGGCTGATTGTAGGCACGGATGACCAACTCGGGTTCCTGTTGCAGCCACCAGGGATACCCTCCGTATTCCCACTCGGCACAGCAGTAGGGACCAGGTCGCAGGATGACCATCAGGCCCTCCTCTTGGGCCGTCTGGACGTACTGACGCAGGTTGTGCTCATCGGTAGTCCAGTCCCATTGTCCGGGTGCCACCTCGTGGAAGTTCCAGAAGACATAGGTTGCCACGGCATTGAGACCCATGGCCTTCATCATGCGCAGTCGGTGTCGCCAGTATGGGGCAGGCACTCGCTCATAGTGCATTTCGCCCGAATAGATGTTCACGGCCTTGCCGTCGTAGAGGAACTGGCCATTCTCGATGGCAAAGGTGTGCAGGTCTGATTTTGCCGACAGACCGAGGATTTGAAGGCACAAAAGTGCCTGCAGAAGGAGTCGTTTCATAGGTAAAATGTAAAGATTATTCTAAATATATTTGCAGCACAAACTGGGCATCTTTTCCGTATTTCATGCAGTCGGGATCACCCTTTTCCACGTGTGAAGTGCAGAAGATATCGAGCCCCTTCCAGCGGTCGGCTAGCCAGGGCATGTCGCCATGCTGCACCTCGCTGTCCTTGGTTATCTCGGCGTAGAAGCCTGGGAGCTGCAGTGCACGCAGCACACGGATGAAACCCTCGTCGGTGCGATCGGGGCTGCTCATGTAGTCGAGGAATCGCTTGGCGGCCAGTTTGGCTATGGCTGCGTCGAGTACACTTCCGTCGCCCTTGTACATGTTGCAACAGTATGTCATCGAGCGGGCATAATAATCGGCAGGATCGTATGCTGGAAGTCCGTTGTTGCCATTCGCCCCTCCGTCCAGCATAGAGCCGGCAAGGGGGTCCGAGAAGACGGGATTGTCCTGCAGAGCCGCCTTCTGGTAGTTGTGCTCGGTGAGAGGGCCAAACAGGCGGAACTCACGGAAATACACCAGTTCGGGTTTCTCCATCCACCATTCCACGCCATAGACGGTGCGGTAGTTGGGATTCCCTGGGTCTTGCTTGCGCAGCAGCACATAGTTGCGTCCCAGTCCGCCCACCACCAGGGGCTCCAGATTCTCGCCATAGTAGGCGCTCACCTGCTTGCTCTCGATGTTGCTGCCGTGGGACAGGTCACTGCTGCTGCAGAAACCGCCTGTGTGGCTGGCCAACTGCGTGTTGTAGGTGTCCACCAACTGCTGCACCAGCGCGTCGGTATGCGCCACCTCTTTCTTGCTTTTGCGAGGTACCTGGTAGATCTGGGCGTGCAGATAGTAGGTCGAGTCGAGTCGGTCGCGACCTTGTTCGCTCGCGGTGTTGACTACTTTGTAGTCCTTCAGCATGGTGTGGAAGGGATTTTGTGCCCATGCGCCGATGGTGGCGAGGGTTATCAGCATTGCAGAAAATAGTGTTCGTTTCATAATGAGAATTGGATTGTTTGAGGTTGTTCGATATCTCGAAGAGCGGTGGCCACCACTTCTTGGATCAGTTCATCTTCTATCATCACGCGCATCAGTTCTTCCTCTGCCATCGCGCGCGCCATTTCTTCCTCTATCTGAGCCATTATCTCGGCTTGGATGGCGCCCTCATCGCCAGAGGCCTTCTGAGGCGCCTGGAGGGCCTTCTGAGGGCCTTTAGGCGCCTCCTGGAGGTTCCCCACGGGGAACCGTTTTTTGGGCGTCTGAGGGGCATATGCGTCGGTTCCCCTTGGGGAACCTTCGGGAGGGGCTCCTGGAATCGACGTGGGCAACTCCTGATGGGCCATCTGGGGGACTTGTTGCTGGCGTTCTGTCTGCCACAGCACCAGTGCCAGGGTCGAGATGGCGATGAGCGCACAGGCTGCTGCCGCATAGCGGAAGATCAGGCGACGAGTGGCACGCATGGCGCCAGGGTTCTGGCCTGCAGCCATCAGCCGGTCATATTCGTCGGCTCCGGGTCTCAGCTCTGCCATGATCTGCTGGTAGAGTTCGTCGTCGTTATGTCTATCGTGCTGTTTCATTGTTGGAATCTCTTTTTCAGTTTGGCCCGTGCCATGGACAACATGCTCTTGACGGATGTCTTGGGTAGGCCTGTCTCGTTTGCAATCTCTTCGGCGCTTTTGTCCTCGAGGTGCCGCTTGCGCACCAGTTGTTCCTCGCGTGGACTGAGTGTGCCTAGCACCTGGTCTATTCGTCGGCCAGCCTCCTCGGCTCTCAGGTGTGCGTCGGCCTCGTACGAGGCTTGTGCCGGCGGTTCCATCTCGATGGGCACTCGGTTGGGTTGCCGGGCTTTGTATCGCTCCACGCAGATGTTCTTGGCTACCGTCACGGCCAGTGACTCCAGGTTGCGATGGGCGTCCAGTCGTTCGCAGTAGGTCCACATGCGCACCAGTCCGTCCTGCGCCACATCCTCGGCATCTGCCTGATTGCCAAAGAAGTCGCGTCCCGTCCGCACCATCGCGGACCTCAGTCTGGGCACTATCTGCTGGAACTCGTCTCGTGTCATTCTACTCTATATACTGC
>JAZRYA010000024.1:0-10296 GCA_045600505.1 Bacteroidaceae bacterium | reverse complement strand
CAGGCATGTATTCTAACCAGCTGAACTAACGCACCAGTAAAAAAAGAAAAGAATCAAAGGAGGCGGTGCGTACGGGACTCGAACCCGTGACCCCATGCGTGACAGGCATGTATTCTAACCAGCTGAACTAACGCACCTTCTTTGAAGTCTTTCTGAGAGCGGAAAACGAGACTCGAACTCGCGACCCTAACCTTGGCAAGGTTATGCTCTACCAACTGAGCTATTTCCGCATTGTGTGGGCAGGGACGGATTCGAACCGCCGAAGCCGTGAAGCAACAGATTTACAGTCTGCCCGTTTTAACCACTTACCTACCTACCCGATCCACTGCTTTCGCAGGAAGTGACTCCTGCAGGATTCAAACCTGCAACCTTTTGATCCGTAGTCAAATGCTCTATTCAGTTGAGCTAAGGAGCCATCTTTTCAGTAAATTTGTGGGCGCTGACGGATTCGAACCGCCGACCCTCTGCTTGTAAGGCAGACGCTCTGAACCAGCTGAGCTAAGCGCCCGAGTGAACCGCTGTTCCTCATTTGCGAGTGCAAAGGTAGGCGATTTTTACGAAACCACCAAATGTTTCTCGGCCTTTTTTTCGAAAAAAGTAAAAAAAAGGAGAAAAAAGGGGAGGCCCACGATTGAGCCTCCCCAGTAATACCTATTCGAAAGGTCTTCTTTTAGTCGTTGTTTGCCATGTCGCGCTGTGTATCTATGTGCTTCACGGTCTTCATCGATACATTGCGGCTGCTCTTCATTTCGGGATCCACAGGAGCAATGATGGTAAGGCGAACGGGTTTTGCCTCCGCGTTATCGTATTGTTTCTCCCAGCGTATTTTCAGCACGCCGTCCTCTACGGTCAGTTTCAGGTTGCTTATCTGCTCGGGCTGTAGTGAGCGTACATCCACCTGGTAGCTTTCGCCATACAGGACACGCACGTTGCTGGGGATACTCAGCATGACGCTGTTGAAGGGCTTTGTCTCGATACTTTTTGCGTTTGCGGCAGCTGCCATCATGATGGCGCTTACCATGATCATCATCTTTTTCATTTTACAATCTTTTTACCTTAGTGTTATTCTTACTCTTTTCCACCTCACGCCTGAGGTGCTTTTCTCTTGATGACGGTGCAAAGGTAAGGCCAATTTTGATTAAAAACCTAATGAAAACATGTTTTTCGACATAAAAACCCTACATAATTGACTTAAATCAAGGAATAGGTGTCATTGTGACACTTGTTAGGGCGAGTTTGTCATTTTGTCACCATTCATCGTGCGCGCGCATAATGTATTATATGGTTAGAAAATTTGTAAGTTTTGAAATTTCTCGTTATCTTTGCAGTCATAGTAACCAATACTGAATGTCATGAACACAAAATCACTGCTTCTAGGATTGTCCAGCATGTTTGCCCTCTCAGCTTCTGCTCAGGTCAGCATCGACGTCAATCTCAGTCAGCGGGGCATCAACATCAGCCCCACACACTATGGAATCTTTTTCGAAGACATCAATCATGCTGCTGATGGCGGATTGTATGCCGAACTTATTCGCAACCGTTCGTTCGAGGAGGATGGGCCACACCCGGGTCAGCGAGCTCGTCGCACCGCTGCAGGCAATGCCCCCGAGGGAGCCGGAGCTGCAGCCGAAGAGCGTCGCCACAGCAACGTCATGGCATGGCGCACTGTGGGCGAGGGCACCGAGATGTCACTCACCGAGAAAAATCTACTCAATGCCAATCAGAAGCATGCCCTGCAGGTGAGTGTCACCTCTCCTGGAGGGGGCGTTCAGAACGAGGGTTTCTGGGGCATCCACGCCGTTCGTGGCACCCAGTATCATCTCACCCTCTGGGCACGTGCCGTCAAGGGCAAGCCCGGCACTATCACTGCTTCTCTGGTAGATGGCGAGGGCAACGACCTCGGATCGACCGTTATCCGTGAGAGCGTGAGTGGCAGTTGGAAGAAATACGAAGCCACGATAGTTGCCACAGGGGAAACGGTTAGGGCCAGCTTCCGATTGACCATGGAGCGTCCCTGCCAAATGGCGCTGGATGTGGTCAGCCTCTTCCCACCCACCTACAAGGGTCGTCCCAATGGTTGCCGTCCCCAGTTGGCCCAGATGTTGGCCGACATGCATCCTCGTTTCATGCGTTTCCCTGGTGGCTGCTACGTCGAGGGTGAAGCCGATCCTGCCAATGCCTTCCATTGGGAACGCACCGTTGGTCCCATCGAGCAGCGTCCCGGTCACTACGATGCCAACTGGCGTTACTGGACCACCGATGGCATGGGCTTCCACGAGTTCCTCCAGTTGTCCGAGGACATCGGTGCCAAACCTCTCTATGTTGTCAATGTCGGCATCTGGCATGGGGGTTGCGACCCTGTGGACGAGATAGATGGAACGTGGCTGCAGGAATGTCTCGATGCGCTGGAGTATGCCAATGGCGATGTCACTACCAAGTATGGCCGCATGAGAGCCGACAATGGTCATCCCGAGCCTTTCAACATCGAGTATCTGGAGATTGGTAACGAGAATGCCAACTTCCATTTCGACAACAACCAGGACCAGAGCGACCATTATTTCGAGCGCTATCACAAGTTCTACCAGGCCATCAAGGCCCGCTATCCCAATATCCAGTGCATCGGCAATGTGCAGTCGTGGGGCACCGACACGCCTTCATGGCGTTCCAAGGAGCCTGTCGACCTGCTCGACGAGCATTACTACCGCAATCCCTCGTGGTTTGCCGATGCTTACCACAAGTACGATGGTTATGACCGCAAGGGCCCTGGCATCTATGTGGGCGAGTATGCTGTCACCAGTCAGGCTGGTCGCACAGGTAATATGAATGCTGCCCTGGGCGAGGCAGTCTACATGCTGGGCATGGAGAATAACAGTGACATTGTGCGTCTCAATAGCTATGCCCCCATTTTCGTCAACGAGAATGCCGTCAACTGGGCTCCCGATATGATTCGCTTCAATTCCGCCAAGGCCTTTGGAACACCCTCTTATTGGGTGCAGCAGTTGTTCCCCAGCCATCTGGGAAATGTGTTGGTGGACAGCAAGATGGAGTGGAAGTTGCCCGAGTCTCTTCCTGCCAGTGCCACGGTGCCCATGCAAGTGGGTGTGGCCACATGGAACACCAATTCCAGTTACCGCGATCCTCAGCTCATTGTCGATGGACAGCCCGTGGAGTTGCCCGCTATCAATGAGTGGCAGAAGTTGAATCGCACTCCCGCTCATCGTCCCGGTGGTCCCAACTATGTGCCCGCCCTTCGCCAGTGGAATGTCGAGGATGGCATGGTCACCAGTCAGGGCAGTGGTGAGGGTCTCCGATGGATGTGTCCTGTGCAGATTCCTGCCGGCAAACCTTATACCTACCGTGTGCGTGCTCGCAAGAACAGCGGTGCCGAGGGCTTCCTCGTAGTCTTCAACTACCAGAATGACAAGGAGTTTGACTGGTTCAATGTGGGTGGATGGAACAACACCCAGAACAATATCGAGCAGACTGTGGATGGTGGTAAGATGACCGTCACCAGCGGCATGAATTACAAGGTGAATACCGACCAGTGGTACGATCTGGAGGTGCGTGCCGATGGCGACAGCATGTTCTGTTATGTCGACGGCAAACTGCAGTTTGCCACCCTGCATCGCAATGCCAACATGCGTGGTGTCTACAGCAATGCCACGCTCGACGAATCCACCAACACCCTCTATGTCAAGGTAGTCAACGTAGGCGATACCGGCACCACCGGCACGCTGAACCTCGAGAATGGCGCAGCCGCTACGGCCCAGATGGTGCGCCTCAGCAGCGAGAGTGGTCAGGACGAGAACACGATGGAATACCCCCACAACATACTTCCTCGTAGTGCTCGCGTGGATGTCGACGGTTCTGGCCAGCGCATCACCTTCCCCGTAGCACCCTTCTCGGTCAACATCATCACCCTGCGGCTCAAGTAATTTGTTTTCTATAACAATGAAGATTTTCTTTTGACATCAGAAATCTTTAAAATACACACAATATGACAAACAAAATCTTATTCACAATCTTCGGCCTGCTATGGGGTTCGGCAGTGTGCCTGGCCCAGAACACGCTGAACATCCATCAGAAGAGTGGTGGCCTCGTGAGCTACGCCTTCAGTGAAAAGCCGGTGGTGACGTACACCAGCACTGGCATCCACCTCTCGACATCCCGGGTAGAGATGGATTATCCCTTCGACAACCTGGTGAAGTTCACCTTCTCGGACGATGCCACCATAGGCATCGAGCAGCTGCACACCACAGGCACCAGCGACGACATCCGTGTCTATGACGTCCGTGGCATGCTGGTCAAGACCATCCGCCAGAGTGACGGAACGGCGGGTTTCTCCACCACCGACCTGCCCCGGGGCATCTACATTATTAAGAACGGAACATCAACTTACAAAATAACAAAGCGATGAAGAAATACATACTTACACTTTGTGCCCTCGTATCCCTCTCGCTGGGCATGCAGGCACAGAACCAGATGCATGTGAACCTGAAGGACGGCAGCATGCTGAATGTCTTTGTCTCGGAGATAGAGAGCGTGACATGGGATTCCTCGACCGACGACACGGGCGAGAACAACCCCGATGACCCCACCGTGACGGGCAATGCCACGAACATCACCGAGAACTCGGCCACCATCGTGGGCTATGCCAACAATGTGCGCGACAATGAGTCGACCGACCTCAAGATAGGCATCATCTACTGTACCGAGGGCACTCCCAACAAGAGCAACGGCATCCAGAAGACCGTCAAGCAGAGCGAGGTGGCCAAGGATGGCAAGTACACCATCGACATCACCGGCCTCGGCCCCGGCACCACTTACTACTATCGCTCGTTTGTCTACCAGAGCGGACTGTGGTTCTATGGCAAGGTGCGCAGCTTCAACACCACCGGCCTGATTTTCACCACAGGTGCAGCCACCTCTATCACCTGCTTCAGTGCCAAGGTGTCGGCCACCATCAACACACCTTCCACCGTAACACCCAGCGAGTACGGCATCTGCTATGGCACGGCCAACAATCCCACTGACCGCCTGAGACTCACCTCCAAGGGGTCAGATGGCAGCGTCACGGCCACCTTGCGTGCATTGGAGGGCAACACCGTCTATTACTACCGTCCATACGCCGTGGTCAACAGCGTCATCTCTTACGGACCCACTTCCTCATTCAAGACACTTGTCGACAATGTGGTCACCACAGGCGATATAGATGCCGAGGGTAATGTACGCTCTCGCCTCACCATCGGTGGCGGTGCCTACAGCACCCTGGAGGTAGGCCTCTGCTGGAGCAGAACCAACGCAGCGCCCACAATCGCAGACAACAGCGCCAAGACCAACGAGCTGGATGATGAGAATTACTATGTTATCAAGCCTCAGATCGGTGGCACTATCTACTACCGAGCTTATGTGAGGATTGATGGAGTGGCCCACTATGGCGCTGCAAAGATAGGTACGGTTAAGATGAAAGCAGGCGAGGCCGTAGACCTTGGCCTCTCTGTCAAATGGGCATCATTCAACATCGGTGCATCATCTCCCGAGGACTACGGCTGGTATCTAGCATGGGGCGAGACTGAGCCGAAGACCACCTACAGTTGGGACACCTATTTTGACTCCGTGAACGGCAGTAGCAGTAACTTCAAGAAGTACTACGACGGTGGCGGCAAGACCACCCTCGACCCCGAGGACGATGCCGCCCACGTGAACTGGGGCGGCGACTGGCGCATGCCCACCCTCGCCGAACAGGACGAGCTGCGAACTAAGTGTACATGGAGATGGACATCAAGGAATGGTGTATATGGTAGAGAGGTGACAGGTCCTAACGGCAACTCCATTTTCCTTCCCGCTGCGGGCTTTCGCAACGGTGGAGACCTCTACGACGCTGGTTTGCGCGGCTACTACTGGTCGTCGTCGCTCAACACATCTAACTCGAACAGCGCGTGCTACCTCTACTTCGATTCGGGCTATGTAGACTGTTACTACCACTACCGCTACTACGGCCGGTCAGTCCGTGCCGTCTGCCCCTAGCCCGTGGGTCTAGAAAGGCCTTATTCTGATTTTATCCATACACAATAAAAGGTGTGATGCGGAAATCCCGCTCACACCTTTTTTTTATTTCCCAGGTGTGGATTGTGCGACACCAGGCAGACGTTTATTAGCATCAATTTATTCGTTTTTCGGCTTGGAAAATGGATTTTACGTATAAAACGTAAAAGTTATCAGTAGTGGTGGTTCGAACTAGCACTTTTTAAGACTTTTCTTTTTCAGACTTGTTTATCTTTGCACCGAAAAATCTGGGGGAGCTCAGTGTGTGAGTAACCCCAGGAACACATTGGGCCCGATGTGTGTATGTTAAACTTAACAATTACACACATGAACAATGTAGTAGAATTAGAAAAACGAGTTGCTGCGCTGGAAAAGGAAGTGAGAGAGCTGAAGCAACTGATGGTTTGTAACGAGGTAGTGGACTGGCCCGCTGGGCTGCCACTGTCAGAAGGTCGTAGAGAGGTGCTGGATGCACTTTGTAAAGAGGGATTCTTGCGTATAGAGAACGCGGAGGTGCACTGGTATGGCAAGAATTATAGTACCCTGGCACTGTTGTGTGGCGTACTGTGGGGTGGCGACCGGGTGCGCAATGGTTTCTGGAGAAAAGGAAACCGTACGTTTCCCTCTGCCAAACTGGAGAAATATTTCCATGTAAAGTATCTAAAGCAGAAACGGAATCAAGAAATTGGTTGTCAGCTAAGTGATGAACAATTAGAGGTTTATGCCATAATTAGTAGTTATTTTGGAGTTAAATAGTATCTTGTTTTGCTTAATTTCTCGCCGTACCTTTGCAGCAGAAAATCAAACAACAATGGCAAGAGGATACAGAAGAAAATCGGCAGAACAGGACATGCACCTGGAAGAAGCTACAAGCAATCTGGAGAAAGTAGATGTGAAGTGCAGATTGGAGATCGCCAAAGTGCTTCGTCCCAAGTTTGCCAAGTGCGTCAATGCCTTTGAGGCTGAGTTGTGCGAGGGCATCTGCAAGACGCTGGTGGAGCGTGGGCTGTACAAGAAAATGGACAGTCTGGAGGGCAACCTGCCACGCCGCTGCGTGATGAAGGTGAGACGCATGATAGAGAGCATGCGACAGAGCTACGAGAAACTTGTGATGCAGGGTCTGCTGGGCTTTGTCGTGAACAATGAGCCTATCGTGTTGCCAGAGCCAGACTTGGATGAATTCTATAATTTTATCTATCACATAGTTAGTAACCAATCCGTGGAAGAGTAATAACCAAAATCGTAGTAATATGAAGAATGAAATGATTCAGCAGGAGTATCCTGTGAAGAAGCTCAAGATTGAGCGTGAGAAGGGTGTCGACATTGATGGCGTGAGCATGAGCGGCACCGGAGTGTATGACGCAGAGAAGGAGCAGTTCGTGTTCCAGAAGACACCGAAGCGACAGAAGTCGGCTCCCAAGAACCCTGCCGTGTTCACCGGTGACTACATGAACATGCGTCTGCAGCAGAACGGCTCTCGCCGCGTGACCATCATGCTCCACCAGAACACCATCGTGAGCGAGGTGCTGAGTGACATCATCAAGGAGTTGAAGGAATGTCTGAGCAGCATCCAGTAACCCAGAACCCCGCCCCCTCACCGACAGGTGACGGGGTGGGTGCCGCTCTGGCGCAGGATGTGCGCCAGGTGGAGATAGAGAATGAGACGCGGGCCCGTGAACGGGCTCGACTGGTGCTGATAAAGTTGATAGATCGAATTGCAGATCGCAGCGATGATATTTCTGCACTAGCCGAAAGCAATCCCAAGGTCAGCGAACGTGACCGGAAGGTGAGATCCTTGGTATCTAGTGAGATAGCGAGGGCATCAGAAGAAACGCTTACAGTAACAGAATACTCGCAAAAGAGTTGCTCAAAACAGCAGATCTATGTCTTTGTGGGTACCCACTGGGAGTATATTCCGATTCAGGTCTATTATGATTTCGTCAAGAAGGCTGCGCAAAAGACCGGACTGGAGGAGATGTTCTACGAAGACCAGGATTACATGAACAAGGTGTTTGAACAGGTCGCATTTCGTGTCGCCGTGCATCGCATCGCGACATTTCCACCTGACGAACAGTGGATCAACTTCCAGAACGGAACACTAGAGATCAATGAAAGCGGCAAGTTGGGATGGCACGAACATCGGGCTGAGGATTTCTTCTTGTATTGCCTGCCTTATCCCTACAGCAAGCGAGCCAAGTGTCGGAAATGGATTAAGTTCTTGGATAGAGTGTTACCCGACAAGGATACGCAGACTTTGCTGGCCGAGTACATTGGCTATTGCTTCACCCGCGACCTGAAGTTGGAGAAGATGGCGGTGTTCTATGGCACGGGATGTAATGGTAAGTCAGTGGTGTTGGACATGGTGGAAAAGCTTGTAGGCCAGGAAAATGTGAGCAACGTGAGCATGAGCGCTCTGACCCTGGATCCCGAAAAACGTGCTATGCTGGAGAATAAGCTGGTGAACGTAAGTCACGAAAGTGACCGTAAACTGGACAATGCCATGATGAAGCAGCTGGTCAGTGGAGAACCCACCGAAGTGCGTCTCCTGTACAAGGGCACTCATACTATGTTCCATTACGCCAAGTTCTTTACGTCGTTCAACAGACTGCCCCCAACGGAGTCGACACATGGTTTTTTCCGACGTTGGATTCTATTCCCATTTGAGGTTACCATTTCGGAAGAAGAGCAGGATCCTGACCTGACTAAGAAACTGAGTAAGGAACTGCCTGGTATTTTCAACTGGGTCATCGGCGGTCTGCAGGGACTGCTTACTCGCCGAGCTTTTTCCAAGAGTGTTGTGTGTCAGACTGCGTTGAGCGAGTACCAAAGAACTTCTAATAGTGCTTTGATGTTCATCACAGAGCGATGTGTGTTTGGCAAGGGCCGCACGAAGTTGAAAGATGCGTACATCGCATATTGCAATTTTTGCAATGAAGAGGGTTTTACTAATCGCTTCCGAAAGTCTAATTTTCGTGAGATTATGAGGACATCGGGGGTGAAGGAGTTTACCTATCAGGGATGTAACTATATGGAACTGGAAATCAAAACTGATGAATGGCAATGACGTGGGACGATTTTTATACACAACTCCGAGAGATAGATATCGTGGACGTGGCCCGTGACCTGGGCCTTAACCCCAAGCAGATCGGCCACGGCTACCGTGCCCTGTGCCCCTGGCACACCGACAAGCACCCCTCGCTGGTTATCGGGGGCAAGCAGAACACGGTCACGTGCTTCGTCTGTGGCAAGACCCGTGACACCATCGGCTTGGTCATGGAGCAGAATTGCATGGATTTCCGGGAGGCAACGGATTGGTTGGCAGAGCATTATAATGTGGAGAGGCCAAGCCCTAACCCAAAGGAAAGGGTGCAGGGTAGGAAGCGGAGTGACCAGGAAATCATTAATGGCAAGAGGAAACGCCCCCTCCCCATAGAGGGGGAGGGCCGGGGTGAGGGTCTGCGGGGTGAGGGCTCCCTTTTGGACTTCGGTCTCTCTAATATTTCATCTATGGTAAGTTTGGAAAACTCCTTTTCCAAATGCATGGCCCATGTTTTTCCAATAGACGATGTGAAACGGGTGACGTACCTGTATTATCTGGGGCTGTTTGACCAGGCTGACCGGGACGATGATGTGATGTTCCCCAGCATCGACCGGGACATGGTGGTGCGGGATGTGAAGATTCAGAACTATTGCACTGACCCCAGTAGTCCCGATTTCTTCCACTGCGACAAGAAGCACATTCTGTGGTTGGCTGGCATGAAAGGGGTGGCAGAGAAGCTCCCCAGTGACTGCCGAATAGACCGCGACTGCCTCTTTGGCGAGCACCTGCTGGATGAAGACCCGAGCATGACTGTGGTGCTGGTGGAGAGCCCCAAGAATGCCCTGCTGGGTGCTGCGGTATGCCCCCAGTTCATCTGGGTTGCCACGGGCAACAAATCACAGCTCAAGCGTCCCGTCCTAGAGGCCCTCCGTGGCCGCCGTGTCATCGTCATCCCGGACCGTGATGCCCACGAGGAATGGAAGCAGGCCCTCGCTACTATGCAGGACATTGCCACTTTTCATGTGAGTGATATATTGAAGGACATGAAGGAGGAGAAAGGGGATATTGGAGACTATATTTTAATTCATAATTCTCAATTCATAATTCATAATTAGTTCGACATTCGTCTCATCAAGCTAAAGCAGTCGACTACGCTCAGAATGACGGGATGTGAGAGGAATGAATAAATAAAACCTCTGCGTTCTCTGTGT
>JAZRYA010000023.1:0-10601 GCA_045600505.1 Bacteroidaceae bacterium | reverse complement strand
ATGCCGGTCAGGTCCATCAACTGGATCATCAGGTCGTGACGATAGGGAGGCAGGAAGTGGATGCGCTGGCCGCTCTTCTTGGCCTTTTCCACCAGCACGGCCAGTTGGGCCATGGGGGCGCTGTTGGCTACACCTGCCTCGGCGGCCATGTCAGCCACGCTGTCCACCGAGCCAAACCATACGATGTCCTCGATGTCGATGTCGTTGCCCAGCAGATATTCCTGGTCGTTGTCCCCGTCGATGACGCCAGCCAGGCCCTCGCGGTGCTGACCAAAGTAGTACAGGAATGTGCTGTCCTGACGGTACTTGTAGGTGTTGCCGGGATAGTTGGCGGGCGAGTCGTTGTTGCCCAGCAGGACGATAAGTCCGCTGCCGATGCGCTGCTTGAGCACTTGGCGACGGGTGATATAGGTTTGCTTGTTGAATAGCATAACTGTGTGTTTTAGGGTTTCTACCTTACAAAGGTAGTGAAATAAATTCTTAATTCCTATCTTTTTGCTTTTTTTTGCAGTTTATGTGCACGCTTTCTTTATTTCTTCGACGGCGAGCCGTGGCTGTTTGTCACACATTTTGTACAGTTTCTGCTCTGTAGAGATAAAAAATCACGACAAAATCTGGTATGGTTTTCTTGCCCTTCTAGGATGAAAATCGGCGAGGAAATGGGTTTTCGAAAGGGTTTCCTCGGACCGTCGCTCGGAGAGAGTATATGTCTGGCTCCGAGAGAGTACTCTCTCTGGCTCACACGGTTAACCTTTTTGCCCCGAAAGCCCTAGGTTTTGATGCGGGACATATACTCTTTTGGCACCTTTCGCTTGCTCTCTCGGCGAGGTAGGATTGCAAGTTTTTGATAATCAACCTGGTGTGAAATTCTTGAGATTTTGCCCTATGCCGACGAGTCGCCAGTTGTGGTAAATCTGGCAATCTGAGAGAGGAAAAACTAGGATTTATTCTTACGATAGGTTTACCAGCCCGTCGTGTCCCAGCCAGCAGCCCGATACCAGCGGGTTTGGCGGAAGTCGACGTTGAAAGTCAAGCCGTCTGTGTCATATTTGCCTGCCGGGATGAACATGGACAAACCTAGCCAGTGTTCGCGGTCGGCCATGTAGGCGTCGAATCCGGGATAGTCTGTGGTCCAAATATCCGTAGTCATGCGGTAGGGCACCGTCTTGTTGGCCACCTGACACCACTGTTCGTAGTCCTCTTGGCTAACCAGTTGTGCCATGGCGCTGCCTGCGTCGAGGTACTCGGGCGTCCAGATGTCCTGGCCGTGTGAGTTCCAGGTGTGGTAGATGCAATGGTGCTGAATGTCCTTGGTGTCCGCCTCCCAGCGGTTGGCAAACAAGGGCCGAATGAGCTGCGAGGTTGCGTCGGCCAGTTCCTGCATGCAGCGACATTGCACGGCCGAAATGGCTACGCCCACATAGTACCGGTAGTTGGCGTAGTAATTTTCCACGATGGCCTTGGGGTCAGCCTGCATCAGTCCGTCCAGAATCAGGTCGTAGGGCGCTCCGGCAGCTGGTATCTCGGCAGGCGAACCGATGGTCCAGTCCGTCAGATTCCTCAGTTCGTATGCGACCTCGGCAGTTTGCATAAAGCAAGCATCCATCAGGATGTAGTCCCAGTGCACCCCGCAATGCTCCAGCGCTCGGCTCAGGGATGGAATCTCCAGTTCGCTTCCTCTGTTGGCTGTGGTGTTCTGGTTGTTGTCCACCCCGATGGTCTTGCGCGCTTTGGGCAGCCAGCCCGAGCCGTGACTCCAAAGCACCAGACCGTAATGGTCGGCGGGGAAGTTGCGCAGGATTTCCTGTATGTTCTTCTGAAACGTCGTGCTGTCGCAGCTGTCGTGCTCGGGCAGTTGCTTCCACATCCGTTTCCCCTTCTTGGCGTCTATGGTGTAGATGGCCGGGTCGCCCGTGTCGTCGAGGTAAATCACCAGGTTGCAGTCCTTGGGTATGCGGCTCGAAGCCGAAATCATCTCGGAGATGTCGCTCTGGGCATAGCGTGCAAGCGAGTTTTCGCCCATCATGTAGACGATGACGGTACGTCGGTCCTGCACCTCTATCTTGTCGTGACAGGAGGTCAGCAGCAGGACTACTATATATAAAAAAGGTAGAAAATAGCGTTTCACGTCTGCAAAGATAGCAAAAAACACAATATATTGGCACTTTTTTCGTTATTATAAATGTATGCAATGGACGGATAAGATACGCCAGGTCAAGATTCTGCTGGTGGTGATGGCTGTACTGATAGCCGTCGCCTCGCTGGTCGTGTCCCATTTTCTGGTGCGTGACCTCCGCCTCGAGGAGCACAACAACATGGCCGTCTGGGCCGAGGCTATGCGCTCGATAGAGAATGCCGATGGCAACACCGACATAGCCCTTGCCTTCAAGGTCATCCAGGGCAACAACACCATTCCTGTCATTGTGCTGGAGCGAGACGGCGTGGTGCGCGACTATCGAAATCTGAATGTGGACGGCAAGAACGATGCCGAGGTGCAGCAGAAACTGGCCGAGCGAGCCGAATCGATGCGACGCAGCGGCAATGTCATCCGTATTGCCCTAGACGATGAGGACGGAAATCCCACCAAGGATTATCTGGAGGTGTGCTACGACGAAAGCATCATGTTGCAGCGTCTGGCCTACTATCCCTATGTCCAGTTGGGCGTGGTGCTCATCTTTGTCGTCGTAGCTATCTTTGCCCTGCTCAGCAGCAAAAAGGCCGAGCAGAACAAGGTGTGGGTGGGCCTGAGCAAGGAGACCGCCCATCAGTTGGGCACTCCCATCAGCAGTTTGATGGCATGGACCGAGGTCTTGCGCGAGAGTTATCCCGACGATGAACTGCTGCCAGAGCTGGACAAAGACGTCAAGCGACTGCAGCGCATAGCCGAGCGTTTCAGCAAGATAGGTTCGCTGCCCGAGCCCCAGCCCGAGAACCTCAACGAAGTGATACGCAATGTGGCCGAGTACATCAGCCGCCGAACCAGCAACCGAGTGTCCATCACGTGCAAGATGCCCGAGCAGCCTCTGATTGTAAAGATGTCGGCCCCCTTGTTCGAGTGGGTCATCGAGAATCTGTGCAAGAATGCCATCGACGCTATGGAAGGCCAGGGCAGCATCACCATCACGGCAATGGAGGAGATGGATTGCTTTGCCGTCGAGGTCAGCGACACCGGCAAGGGCATTCCCAAAAACCGATTCCACACCGTCTTCACCCCCGGTTTCACCACCAAGAAACGCGGTTGGGGCTTGGGTCTCTCTCTGGCCAAGCGAATTGCAGAAGAATACCATAAAGGACGCATATTCGTGAAAAATTCCGAGATTGGAAGGGGTACAACCTTCCGAATTGAGCTGAAAAAGCACTAAAAAAGAAACTTTTGCGTGGTTTTATAGGTGTGATATCCATTTTTTTTCGTAATTTTGCAGTCCGAATGCGAGTATGCACAGACGACAATGGATAAATTGAGCCCATTTGTAATCAACCTAAAGGACCAGTTGACCGACCTGGAAACCTACCAGTGGCACCTGGATGATGAGTTCTTTGCTGCGGTTCAGGGATCAGAAATCGAGCATGGCGATGCCGATGCAACCCTCCAGGTTCGTCGCACCAGTGGCGCCTTCGAGTTGACTTTCCGCTTCTCGGGAGTGTTGACTCTCATCTGTGACCGCTGTCTCGAGCCTATGCAACAGCCCATCGAGGGCGAGCAGACCATGAAGGTCAAGTTAGGGTCGGAGTACACAGATGATGGCGAGTTGGTCACCATCCCCTATGAGGACGGTACCCTCTCCGTAGCCTGGAACCTCTACGAGTTCATGGCACTGGAGATTCCCCTGCGACACGTGCATCCCGACGGCGAGTGCGAGGCAAGCATGGCAGAGGCCATAGACCAGCACACCGGTTCTGTTGCAGAGGAAGAGGGCGAGCCCGAAACCGATCCGCGATGGGACGCATTGAAAAAGATATTAGATAACAATTAAATAATAAAGTAAAATGGCACATCCTAAAAGAAGACAGTCCAAGACTAGAACCCTTAAGAGAAGAACTCACGATGGAGCTGTAGCACCCACATTGGCAGTATGCCCCAACTGTGGCGAGTTTTACATCTACCACACTGTATGCCCCGCTTGCGGTTACTACCGCGGTAAGGTTGCTATCGAGAAGGAGGCCTAATCTCATTTAGGTTCAAAATATAGCCGTTAGAGCCTAAGGCCCTTACGGCTTTATTTTTTATTAAACCAAGACTAATTATGGAAAAAATCAATGCGGTAATTACTGGTGTCGGTGGCTATGTACCCGACTACATCCTCGACAACGAGGAGATGTCGACCATCGTCGAGACCAGTGATGAATGGATCATGGAGCGCATCGGAGTGAAGACGCGACATATCTTGAAGCCGGAGCAGGGTAGCGGCGTTTCCTATATGATGATACGTGCCGTCAACCAACTGCTAAGAAAGACAGGTGTCGACCCCAAGTCTGTGGAGCTCCTCATCTGTGCAACTACTACACCTGACTATCATTTCCCCAGCACAGCATCCATCATCATCGGTGCATGTGGCCTGAAAGAGGCTTGGGGATATGACCAAGAGGCCGCTTGCGCCAACTTCCTCTATGGTATGGAGTCGGCTGCAGCATACATCCGTAGCGGTCGATACAAGCGCATCATCGTATGTGGTGGCGACCACATGAGCTCGATGGTCAATTATACAGACCGCAATACCTGTCCCATCTTTGGCGATGGAGCAGCTTGCGTGATGATGGAGGCAACCACCGAGGAGGTGGGCCTCATCGATGGTTACTACCGTGTGGACGGCAAGGGTCTGGAACACCTCCAGATGAAGGCCGGCGGCAGTGCCAAGATGCCTACCCACGAGAGTGTGGATGCTATGGAGCACACCGTCTATCAGGAGGGCCGTGCAGTCTATAAGCATGCTGTGCTCGACATGAGTTCTGCCATCAAGAAGGTGACCTCTCGCAATGGTCTCACCAAGGACAATATCGATTGGGTGGTGCCTCATCAGGCCAACATCAACATCGAGAAGTCAGTGGCAGGCCGCATCGGGGTAGAGGAAGACCACATTATGATAAATATCGACCACATGGCCAATACCAGTGGCGGTACGCTTCCCCTCTGTCTGTGGGAGTACGAGCCTCGACTGAAGAAGGGCGACAAGTTGGTGTTCACCGCTTTTGGCGCCGGATTTACTTGGGGTGCAAGCTACATGATCTGGGGTTACGATGGTGCTCCCGAGGCAGCAAAGGAGCCCGCACAATTCTATAAGGAAGGGTTGATGACTCGCGAGGAGTGGTATGCCCTGCGTGCCAAGCAGGATTAATGTCCATAATATTCACCCACAAAATACAGTAAAATGCACAAGGCAGGTTTTGTAAATATCGTTGGCAATCCCAATGTGGGAAAGAGCACACTGATGAATCTCCTCGTCGGTGAGCGCATCTCTATTGCCACCTTCAAGGCTCAGACCACACGTCATCGTATCATGGGTATCCTCAATACCCCTGAGATGCAGATTGTCTTCAGCGATACTCCCGGCGTGCTCAAGCCCAATTACAAGTTGCAGGAGTCCATGCTCCAGTTTAGCGAGAGCGCGTTGCAAGATGCCGATGTCCTGCTCTATGTGACAGACATGGTCGAGACTCCCGACAAGAACCAGGAATTCCTGGACAAGGTGTCGCACATGACCTGTCCCATCATCGTGCTTATCAACAAGATTGATATCTCGAACCAGCAGGACCTCGTGGGCAAGGTCGAGGAGTGGCATGCTGCACTACCTCAGGCCGAGATCATGCCCATCAGTGCTTTGTGCAAGTTTGGTGTGGACCAGGTGCTGAATCGCATCCGCGAACTACTTCCAGAGTCTCCTGCCTACTTCGACAAGGACCAGTGGACCGATAAGCCTGCTCGCTTCTTTGTGACAGAAATCATCCGTGAAAAGATCCTCCTCTATTATGACAAGGAGATACCTTATTCGGTGGAAGTCGTCGTCGAGTCCTTCAAGGAGAGTGACAAGAATATCCACATCAATGCAGTCATCTATGTAGAGCGCGATAGTCAGAAGGGTATCATCATCGGACACAAGGGTGTAGCCTTGAAGCGCGTTTCCACCGAGGCCCGCAAGAGCCTGGAGAAGTTCTTTGGCAAGAGCATCTTCCTCGAGGTCTTCGTCAAGGTCGACAAGGATTGGCGTAATAGTGACCGTGCACTGAAGAACTACGGATACAACTTAGAATAACCCGAATTCCACCATTCCCCGTGAGGGGCAAAAACAAGAAATATGGCAAACCTAGTAGCAATTGTAGGACGTCCCAATGTGGGCAAGTCCACTCTTTTCAACAGACTGACCCAGACTCGCCACGCTATCGTGAGTGACGAGGCAGGAACCACCCGCGACCGTCAGTACGGTAAGTGCGAGTGGGGATCGCATGAGTTCTCCGTTGTCGACACCGGCGGTTGGGTTGTGAATAGTGATGATATCTTTGAGGAGGAAATCCGTAAGCAGGTGACTTTGGCCACAGATGAGGCCGATCTCATCCTCTTCCTCGTTGACATACAGAATGGTGTTACCGATTTGGACCAGGCTGTGGCTGGCATTCTCCGCCGCACCAAAAAGCCTGTGATCTTGGTCACCAACAAGATGGACAACAACGAGACTTGGCTTGCTGCCGAGTTCTACAGCCTCGGTTTGGGTGAGCCCCAGAGCATCTCTGCTGCCACAGGTAGTGGCACGGGCGATTTGCTGGATATGATCATCGAGCGACTCCCCAAGAACAGTGACGAGATGCCCGAGGAAAACATCCCTCGCTTTGCTGTCGTAGGTCGACCCAATGCGGGTAAGAGCTCTATCGTGAATGCTTTCATTGGCGAGGATCGCAACATCGTTACCGAGATTGCTGGCACCACTCGTGACTCTATCTATACGCGTTACACCAAGTTTGGTTTCGATTTCTATCTAGTGGACACTGCCGGTATCCGCCGCAAGAGCAAGGTTACCGAGGATTTGGAGTTCTACAGTGTGATGCGCAGTATTCGCAGCATCGAGAACAGTGACGTGTGTGTGCTGATGATTGATGCCACTCGTGGTATCGAGAGCCAGGACCTCAATATCTTCCAGCTCATTCAGAAGAATCAGAAATCTATCGTGGTTGTGGTGAACAAGTGGGACCTGGTCGAGGACAAGACCCAAAAGGTCATGGATACTTTCGAGGATGCTATCCGCGAGCGTATGGCTCCATTTACTGATTTCCCCATTATCTTTGGTTCTGCTCTCACCAAGCAGCGTATCTTCCGCGTGCTCGAGACTGCCAAGGATGTATATGAGAATCGTCGTCGCCGCGTGTCTACCGCTAAGCTCAATGAGGAGATGCTTCCCCTCATCGAGGCATATCCTCCACCATCCATCAAGGGTAAGTATATCAAGATCAAGTATTGCATGCAGCTTCCTGACACACGAGTTCCCTCGTTTGTGTTCTATGCCAACCTGCCTCAGTATGTCAAGGAACCCTATCGCCGCTTCTTGGAGAACAAGATTCGTGAGCGCTGGAACTTCTCAGGTTGCCCCATAAATGTTTTTATTCGTCAGAAGTAATGAGAAAGATACTCCTTCCTTTGGCCGTTTTGCTGGTTATGAGCGCGTGCAATGGCCGCAAGCGTTATGACACAGAAGAACAAGCTGTCTGTGCTGCTGCCGAGGAATACTATGGTTACCTCATCAATGGCGAGGCTGACCGTTATGTAGCTGCTATCCATGATGCCGACAGTTTGCCTCAGGAGTACCGCGACCAGTTGCGCGATATGTTCTTGCAGTATATCGGCGATGAAGAGGAAGCGCATCAGGGGTTGAAATCTGCCAAGGCTACTCGTTGTGAGTTTTCTGCAGATAGCCTTACTGCTAGTGCCTTTGTCGAACTGACTTTTGGAGACAACACTACTGAGCAAGTTGCTTTACCTCTCGTCCGTGTGGGTGAAGACTGGAAGCTGAAATAAGTATATATACCTATTTATATAATTAGCCCCCTGCCAGTGATGCTGACAGGGGGCTTGTTGTATGCTTTTGTCTCGTTACTTGATCTTGTGTGTCTCTACGGTTCCTGCAGTATCGGTGATGCGCAGCAATACGATACCGGGTCGCAGTTTCAGCGTATGTGATTGTGTTTCTGCCAATAGATGACCATTGGCATCATAGGCTTGTACACGAGCCAGATTGTTGCCCGACACCGTGATCTTACTCTCGGTGCGGGCTACCTTAAAAACCAGTTTCTCGCGGTATTTGATATCCCGAACTGCGGTCTGCTGCTGACTCATGTCGATGGTGTAGGTAGCACCAACTTGAGTAGGAATGATAATGGTGTTCTGGTCCAAAACCTGAGCATTCACTTCGTTGCCATTCTCGTCGGTCACCTTACGGTCCCCGATGCCTGCATATTTGACAGGGCAAGGCAGACCGCAGATGCTCTTGATGGTAGCGGTGGTCAGTTTGCCAGCCTCCCATGTCTCACCAACCTCGAAGTTACCTACGGCCTTCAATCCATAGATGTGGCCCTGTGCCCAAGTAGAAGGCAGAGCGGGCAATAGCTGCAAGGTGTCGGTTTGGCTCTGCAGCAACATCTCGGCGATACCAGCACAGCAACCAAAGTTTCCATCAATTTGGAAGGGAGAGTGTGCATCATACAGATTGTAATATACACCACCGGCATACTGGTTTGTACCATAGTCGGTACTATGCTTTAGTGCATTCTTTAGGATGATGTGTGCGTGATCGCCATCCTGGGCACGAGCCCAAAGGTTGACCTTCCAACCCATAGACCATCCGGTAGCAACATCGCCACGGAGTTTCAGACTGTTGACGGCAGGCTCGAAGTAGGGACTGCTAGGATCAATCTGGGTCAAAGGATAGAGGGCCATCAGGTGGCTCATGTGACGGTGGCTGGGATCGTTGCTGACATCATAGGGGCTGTATTTCCACTCGCGCAAGATGGTTTCGCCTTTCTTGATACCATTACGAGGGTTGGTCCAACCTCCATTCAATGCAGTATTGGCAGTGTAGGTCTCGGTATGCAGACCTCGGTCAGTTTTCTCCAGATATTTGTCCAGTTTGGCCATGTCGCTTTCGGACAATCCTGTGACAGCAGGGTCCAGTATCTGAGTTGCAGCCTTGACGCTGGTCAGCAGGTCGTAGATGAGCTGCTGAGCGTGAGCTGTGCCATCCTCACTGTTGTGGTCGTTCTGTTCTGCACTATACTCGTTGGGTGCAACGTAGGTGCCATCGGGCGAGGCCTTATAGGCTAAACCTTTGTATCCGCTGTTTTGTGTCTTGCTATCATAGCCCTTGTCCTCAATCATTCGCTCCATCCAGAACTGAGCAGCGCTCCACATTGCAGGGAATGCTTTGGCCAGGAAGGCCTCGTCTCGGGTGTAGCGGAAATGCTGCCACAGGTGGCTGCAGTACCAAGCATTGGCAACATAGTAGTTGCTGCCCCAGGTGCTCATACCACCAAAGATGTTACTCTCGGTGAATACGGTCCATCCGTGATTGACACCTGCATACGACTTGGCAACTCGCTGCCAGTTGTTGCTCTGAGCATTCTTGATAATGTAGTTCAAGAAGGGCAGGTGACAGTCGCTCAGATTAGTAGGCTCGGCAGGCCAATAGTTCATCTGGATGTTGATGTTGGTGTGGATGTCACTATTCCAGGGGGCTTTACTCTTGTTGTTCCAGATACCTTGCAGGTTGTTAGGTATATCTATACCACGACTGCTGCTGATTTCCAGATATCGGCCATAGCAGAAATAGAGCTGCTCTAGGAAACGAGCCTCGGCATTGTTGAGGTTGCTCAAGGTGTTGTAGTAGCGAATCAGGTCGGGGGTTGTACGAGCGCTTGCTCCGTTCAGGTCTATGTCCACACGGCCAGTCATGGCTTGGAAGTCCTGCAGATGGTCTGCCAAGATGGCCTCGTAGCCCTTGTCCACAGCATCGGTGATGCGCTTGAGATAGCGTGAACGTAGGTCTGCATTGCTCTCTCCGGTCACTCTGGTGTTGGTCTCGCAGCTGAAGTTGGTGCCTGCGGTCAGGTAGAGAATTACCTCGGTGGCATCGGTTACCTCCAGACCCTCGTCCGTCTTGGTTACCTCACCATCTACAGGAACTACGCGTATGCGGGCTACATAGCTGACGGTGGTAAGGTTACCAGCAAATGCACCATAGGCGGCACCTGTGGCACCCTTGCTGTAGGTGACATTGCTGGCGCTGATGTCGGCACCAGGCTCCATGCTGAAGAGGAGATGCAATTTGTCTTTACCTGTTGCTTTGTACTGGACAGCGATGACACCATCGGGATGTGAGGCCAGGTAAGTACGGTCATAGGTGGTAGTGCCCGAGGCATTGGTGTAGTGTACGTGTCCCAGACCGTTTTGGATGTCCAGACTGCGCCAGTAGTCCTTCGCCCCATCACTTGCAGAGAAGCCGATGGTTCCACTCAGGTCATCTACGTAGACAGAGCCGAAATTCTTGTATTGACCATAACTACCCAGGTCGTTGGGGCCACCAGTCCAAAGGGTTTTCTCATTGAACTGCAGTTCGTCGCGCTTG
>JAZRYA010000022.1:0-27529 GCA_045600505.1 Bacteroidaceae bacterium | reverse complement strand
AGAAGTGCTACGAGGCCATGAACGACGACCTGGCAAGCCCCATGGTCATCAGTCACCTGTTCGACGCCTGCCGCATCATCAATCAGGTGCTGGACAAGAAGGCCAGCATCACTGCCGAGGTGGTGGCAGCCCTGACCGAGGTGTTCCACACCTTTGCCTTCGACGTGCTGGGTCTGCAAGAGGAGGTAGGCCAGAGCAACAAGGCTCGTGAGGAAGCCTATGGCGCAGTGGTCAACATGTTGCTGGAGCAGCGTCAGCAGGCCAAGGCCGAGAAGAACTGGGCCCTGAGCGACAAGATTCGCGACGACCTGGCTGCCCTGGGCTTCGAGGTCAAGGACACCAAGGACGGCTTCACCTGGACACTGACCAAGTAAGCAGCGCAAGATACTACATTATATATAATATAGGGGACACGTCGCACAGGCGTGTCCCCTTTTGTCTTTTGCTGGCAACTTACAATAAGAACCGTGAAAAACGCAAAAAAAGAGTACACTTGTGACACAAAAAGAGTACTCTTTTCAGTTCATAAGAGTACTCGCGCGCGCACGAAAGAGGCATCCTTACAACTTACAACTTACATTAAGGAAATGTGTGCATAGGGCAGCATTTTACCGGAAATTTTCTAGGAGTTTATATATATACCTTATTATATATAGCATAAAAAATGTAGTTGTCCTATTGATTCATAGGCGTTTAGACATTTTCATAAAACTTACATTAACGTAATGCTATTTTTCATTTTTGAAACGGATTTTGCAAAAAATATCGAGTTTTGACGCAGAATACGAGGGGTCTAGCGATGTCGTGAAACACCACCTGTAAGGCAAAATGTAAGGTGTGGAGTCGTCGCTTACACTGATTTTCTTAATGTAAGTTGTAAGTTGTAAGTTTGCAAGATTTCTGCGGCTAGGAATGACACACTAATTAACCAAGAACGACACACTAATTCCCAAAAATGACACACTAATTCCGTAGAATGACACACTAATTATGGGCAGGCCGAAAAACATAACAAATTGCCTAGAAAAGATGTACCTTTGCAATGTCATTTCGATGACAAGCCGGCTTTTGAGACTTCATTTTTTTTGTAAAACCCGTAAAAAAACAAATTGCAAAATGCAACAAAATCAAATTCCAAAGATTGGTTATCTGACCTCGTGTTACGATACCAAGATGCAGCCCCTCGACGCACAGAAGCTCGACGAGCTGATGAAATCTGAGCGCGTCCGCATGACGATGCATCAGATAGAGACCTCCAACGACGAGGAGCAGAAGAGCGAACTGAAGAAGCAGCTCCCTGCCATCCTCTTCCAGTGCCTAATGCCCCTCGATGGCCACCGACCCACCACTGCCACTGCACAGCCCAGCGGACTCTGCATGCACGACTGGGATCACATGCCTCTGGAGCCTCGTACCTATTATCTCATGCACATCGCGGGTCGCGAGCGCGAGCTGGGTATCGTGATGGCTCACGTCACTCCTCGTGGCCACGGATTGCGACTGGTGACCACGCTGCACGACGGTGAACAAACCGTTCAGTGTCAGCGCCGCCTGGCTGCCCTCTTCCACATGGAGGCCTATGCCGACGAGAAAGTGCGCGACCTGACTCGCCTGTCGTTTCTCCCTAGCGACGACTACCAGATGTACCTCGACAGCGAACGATTGTTCTACTTGGACAACAGCCAACAGACAACGGACAACAGCGAGGAGGTGGCTGAGTCAACGAGCTTGGTTCCCAATACCGAGTCTCCCTGCTCCTTTGGGGGAAAGGTCGGGGAAGGGGCTTCCAATAGCTCTACCAGCGTCGCAGACTCGATCTCGTACGAGGGTATCAAGTTCAGCGCCATCATCGACACCATGCTGCAGCGCATTGCCAGCAACGGACAGCCCGTCGAGGGAGAGCGCAACGACGACCTCTTCCTGTTGGCACGCGAGTTGCGACACATCACGAACTACAACTTCCAGATGCTGCACATGCTGCTTAGTCCCTACTTCCCTGCACTGAACGACGGCGAGGTGCGTCGCACCATCCACAGTGCCATCACCACCAACGGTCGCACCATCACACCCACCTTGCGTGGCGTGATCGACGAACTGAAGCACCAGGACATCAACGTCGACGAGCAGCACGATGCCACCGCATTGCCTCGAGTGCCTCGACTCTCGGCCGTGGAGGAGATGATCCTGAGCAAATACCCCAAGTACCTGCGTAGCCAAGCGTACATGTCCATGCTACCCATCTGGGGACTCTATGGCACTCACCTGCGCTTCGACTATCTGGATGGCCGTGAAAACTCGCTCTCGTTTATGACAGCCGTAGTCGGCAAGAGCGGCAGCGGCAAGGGATTTGCCTCGCAGCTGTTTGACCTGATGACCAAGCGATTCCGCGAAGAAGACGCACAAGAGCGACGTAAGGCCGACGAGTACCTGGCAGTAGTGAACAAGATGGGCGACAGCGAAGAGAAACCCGATGATCCCAGACCTCGCGTACGACTCTATGGCGACGACATCACCACCAGTCAGTTTCTGGAGTACCTGGACAATCTGGGTGGCGAGCACGGCCTGCAGTTCACCGAGGAGGTAGCCCGACTGCAGAAGGCCAAGCGCACGGCCTATGGCGACAACGACGACCTCTATTGCAAGGCCTTTGACAACGCCATCGGCGGCAAGGAGAGCAAGAGCAAGCTCACGCGAAACATACGCATACCTATCTATCTGAACACGCTCTTCTGCGGCACTCCTGGTGCCATGCACAAGTTCTACAGCAATCCCGAGGGTGGACTCAACAACCGCATCATCTATGCCTTCATGCCTCGCAATCATGCCAAGGGTTTCCCTCACTACGGCAAACTGACTGAGGCCGAGCAACAGCAATTTGACGAGGTGTGTGACCGTCTGTGGCAAGCAGGTCAGGATGGCAAGAAAGTGGAACTTCCCTGGCTCAACAAGGCCATCTGCTCGATCAAGAACCGATGGGACAAGGAAGATGAGGAAAACCCCAACGAGGTGTGGTATGACCTGGGCAAGCGAGCCATGGTGGTAGCCTTCCGAGTGGGTGTGCTGCAGTGGCATCTGCGAGGCTGTCCCACCGACGAGAAGCAGCTGCGCGAGATCTGCAAGGTAGTGCGCTGGATGGCCGATGCCATGCGACAGTGTGTCTATGCATTCTCGGGTAAGGATTACGAACAGATAGCCGAGGCAGACAACCTCTACCAGCAGCAGAGTGCAAGCCGCATGGGCAAGAACAAGAAGCTCTTTTCACTGCTTCCCACCGACTTCACCATACAGGATGTCATCCAGCTGCGAGTGAAGAACGGCGACAGTGCCAGCGTCTACACCGTGTTGCATCGATGGGCACAGGATGGACTGATCCTCTCTGACCGCAAGGGACATTACCACAAGGTGACGTCGTCGATAGGCGAGCAGGTTGCCTGATCCTTACAACTTACAACTTACATTAAGAAAAATAGTGTATAACCGTGTGTGGAATGTCGATTCTTTTCCGTAACTTTACACCTCGGAAGAGGGTCGACACCCACCCACACAAATTAATAAAACGATGAATTACAACGACTTGAATCTTATAATCAAACATTTCGACGACGTAGTAAAGGGCGTCGACTTTCACGACATGCCTCAGCGCGATAGCGAGGAATACCGCCAGCTGGTACTGAAAACGAGCGATTTTATCTTCTCCGATGGCCGTTATAGCGCAATTTCGGAGTGGACTCTCGAGCTTTTCGACGTGCCAGAGACCCAGGAAGCCATTCACAACCTCACCCAGATAAACGCCCTCGGCGAGGACAAGCGCACCCGACTGCGTTTCTATCTGGACGTGAAGGATGTGTGCTATCCCCTCTTCCGTGCCCAGCAAGTCGACTGGACGGCATGGCCATGGAATATGTCCCAGTCACGCAACAGCATAGACAACGACGACCTGTTTGCCTTCGTCACCAGTGGCGATTACGTCTTTCTCTCCATGGCAGTCTGCTGGGATCTGCTGCAACTGGTGTGGGCCGACGAGGAATTCTACTCCTCGGTAGCCAAGAACGAGCTGGAGGCAAGCTTCGACTATGGCATCAAGAACCACTGGCACACCGCCAAGGACGAGGACGAACACATCCAACAAGTGACGCTGCTGCAGAAATTTGCCAGCACAATGTTGGATACCGAAAACCACATGCTGGTGGGACGTATGCTGGGGTTTGACCATCTGACTCAAAGCGTCTATGATGCAGCCAACTCCTACATCGACGAGAGCTATCGCTACCGCCAGGTAGGCTACGCTCTCGACATGAGTGCCTGGCTGCGCGAGCACTGGACCATCGGCGAACCACATCCCTCGCAAGAGCGTGTGGACGAGCTGTACCGCGTCTACACATCGATGCTGGATAAACACGGCGTCAGTGTGCCCGACCCCAACTATTGTTGGAACATACTCACGCTAGATGTCCTCGGCATATCGATGTTTTACGAGAGTGATTTCGAAGACGAAGATAGCTGGGAAGACTGATGATCTGGACAGACGACGATACCCCCATCCGGGAGAAACGCAAAGCGGGACGTCCCGAAGTGAATCCTTTTCCATCCTCCGCGGTGGAAGAGGATTTCGTCGTGCGTGGTCGCAAGCTGATCGGCCTCTACTGGCGCGACATGGGTCCACAGGCCAAGCACAACTTCTTCTTCGACGAGCAGAAGCACATGAGCAAGACCCTGCTGTGGAGCATCATCTACATCTATTATCGCGAGCAACACGGCTTGCGTGACAATCTGCAGGGATTCCTGGCAACTGTGCAGAAGCACTTGGGTCAGGAATATTCCAGCGACCGTGCCTCCATCGCCAAGAAGGTGGGTATGCTAGGGCACCTGTATGTCGCATACAAGCACATCTCGCCCGACAATCTCTCCCGAGCCGACCAGAACGCACAGAACAAGTACCGTGGCATGTATCAGTATGTCACCAGAGTGTGGGAAGGCCTGATAGAGAACCCCTAGCGCTGTTTCTCGAAACACTTGGGGCAGATGCCCTTGATGAGGTAGGTGATGGTGTGGGGATGGAAACCCTCGGGAAGGTCGACCTGGGGGATGGGCATCGCCCGCACCCTTCTTTCCCTGCCTTTGTGTGGGATAAAGATTCTTTACACCATTGCTGCCTTCATGCAAGAAATTCCGAGTTTTTTTTCTATTTCGGCAACACTCTTGAATGAGAAATTTGTATTGCCAGAGAGAATGCGACTGACATACTGAGGTGACACACCAAGTTTGTTGGCAATATCTGAACGACTGAGACTATTTGCCTGCATATAGTCAACGATGGATAAGGCAATTCCGCGTGACCATTTTAGCCACACTTCGTTCTCTTGACGCCACTTTGCATCTTTGGTAAAGGTTGAAGGCTGTTCGCTCTTGTGTGCCTCCAAAAAGTCTAAAGTCTTCTGTTTCATTTTGAAAATTACATCTATAAGTTCTCACTATCTTTAATGGATCCTTGCTGTAGGGCAAACAGAGCCTTTTGTTGTTCAATCTCTTGCTTCAACTCTAATTTAGACGGAAGCATCAGCATGTATTTTGACATGAAGATGTTCTTCTCGTCATTAAGCCAGAACTCAGCTATATCTTCGTCAGTTTCAGAACATAGCACGATACCAAGTGTAGGATTATCATCGTCATCACGCATCATCTTATCGTACATATTCACATACATCTTCATCTGACCAACATCCTGATGGGTTATCTTGCCAACCTTAAGGTCAACAAGCACGAAACATTTCAAACGAAAATTGTAGAATACTAGGTCTATGAAATACTTATCGTTCTCTGTACGAACAAGTTTCTGTCTTTCCACAAATGAGAAACCTTTGCCAAGTTCGAGTAGAAATTTCTGAAGGTTGTTCAGGATGGCTGTCTCCAACTCACTCTCAACGAATGCCTTTGTAGGTGACATTCCGAGAAATTCTGCCACCACAGGGTTTTTGATAAATTCTAGTTTGTCGGTATCAAAATCCTTTGTCAGAGCCTTCATTTCCGCCTCTACAGGTTCTTTTTGTTGCGACATCAACAGACGCTCATAGTATTGCGTAGAGATATTGCGATTCAGCGTTGCATAACTCCACATCTGCTCGGAGGCCTCTTTTATGTACCAGTTGCGGGCAGTCTCTGACGGAACCTGCATAATACGTTTATAATGAGACCATGACAAAATTCGCCATGGTGTAGCGAAAATCTCAGGAAAGGTCAAATAGAACTGTCGCATATAGTATAATGTACCCGTCGAAAAGCCCTTTCCGAACTCTTCTGTCAGAGCTACAGACAACTGCTTGAGCAACTGTTTGCCGTAATCTGCACGCTCTTTGCCTTGCTGTTCTTCTTCCACAATACGCTTACCAATATTCCAATATGCCTCAACCATGGCTTGGTTCACAGCAGCATAAGCCTGACTACGAGCCTTGTTGACCAACGACTTGATATCATTGATAAAGTTGCAATTCACATTTACTATTTCGTTTACCATTGACTTGAAAGATTAATAGCCATTATCATATTTTGCTGTGCAAAGATATACAAAAATATCTAAGCTCGCAACTTATAGGTTTCTTCTGTGCAGATATTTAATGCAATTTAATTGTAAATTCACAAAAAATGAAAATTTCCGTTCATTTGCCTATCGGCGAACCTTGGCTGCACTCGGCATAGCTCAAGCAAGCTTGGCTTTGCTCTCGTTTGCACAAGCGGCTCGTCCAAGAGAATCCTCACTAACCACCGGGACCCCTCACTCGTAGAGAGTCTGGGGTCCCGTTTATTATGCGTTTTCTATGAAATTTGCAACGACGCAAGAAAAATCTGCGGACAAGAATCATCTTTCTATCAAGAATTTCTTAACTTTGTGGCAAAGTATATCCTAATTGACGGCAATGATAAAAACTATAGCATATTTATATAATGTAGTGCTTTACTTTATATGGAGAATAGACTTGGTATTCGACATTTTTGTTGGACAATTGTTGGAGCGGATTTTACATGGGCCAACCGTGAAGAGACATAATGTATCTATAAGAAGAACAAATTATGATATTGGGTTGACTAGTTACACGATATTTATCTATTCCACTGGTTCGTGGGCTTTTGGGTGGGGAAATATTGTCTTTTCGTTATTCGTCACCGATAAACACATGTTGCTTCTGGCAATGCTTGCTCTTGTTCCTAATTTCTTGGCAATAGCATATTTTGTGGACTGGAAGGATAAATACAAGGAAAATTTTAAGTGTTTCCAGTGTAAATCTGCTGCATGGCACAGGAAATGGGGTTTCATTACAGTCTTCTTCTGTGTTGGAAGTATTTTATGGCTCTTTCTTTCATTTTACATTTGCGATATACAACTTCATATTTCCAAGTGAACGCTCTCGCTGCTGCGTCAATTGCGTCAATTACAAATACCCCTAATTACCGCTTCTCGGCACACTTGGGGCAGATGCCCTTGATGAGGTAGGTGATGGTGTGGGGACGGAAACCCTCGGGAAGGTCGACCTGGGGGATGGGAGTGTGGTGAAGGCAGTAGGTGTGCTGGCAGACCTCGCAGTAGAAGTGGGTGTGCTGGTCCTCGATGGTGCAGTCGTCGTGGCCATGGCACACCTCGTACTTGAGGGAACCACTGCCGTCCTCGATGGCATGGATGAGGTGGTGCTGCAACAGGAGCGTGAGGGCACGGAAGATGGTGCTACGGTCGGCCGTCACCATCCGGTCCTCGAGGTCGCGGAGACTCTGAGGCGAATGGCAACGCTCCAACTCGCGGTAGACCAGCAGTCGCATGGTCGTGGGACGTATGCCACGCTGCTGGAAACGCTCTTCGATATTGCTGTTGTCCATCAGTACTGGAATGAAGAACCGCCGGCAAACTCACGCAGCAGGGAGGTGGGAGGCACCTGGTCGCCGGGAACCGAGACAAAGTAGTGGAGGAACTTGCGCAGACGGCTGGCCTCGCTGTACTCGGGTTCGCGCTCGCTGACTTGCTCGAGGATGGGCATCACCTGATCGCGTATGACATTGAGCTCATAGAGCAGAGCGCTGTTGAAGGTGGCGTCGGCATTTTCCTGATAGGGATAGATCCACTTCTCCTCGCCACGGGTCACACTGGGACAGCGGCGGATGGTCTCCAGAGCCGAGAAACCACGGTACTTGTAGTCACGCAGGATGCGACGAAGCAGACGTATGTCGATGGTGGGCACATAGTTGTGGTCATCGAGGGCTATGGTGGTGAGAGCCGACACATAGACGCGGTACTTCTGCTCCTCGGGGATGAGGGCCGACATGATGGGATTGAGCGCATGGTTGCCCTCGAGGATGATGACGTCGTCGTGCCCTATCTGCAGCATATTGCCCTCGTAGACGCGACGGCCAGTGGGGAAGTCGTAACGGGGAAGTTCCACCTCCTCGCCTGCCAGCAACTGGTTCATCTGCTTGTTGAAGAGCTCGGTGTCCACTGCGCCGATGCACTCGAAGTCGTACTCGCCATTCTCGTCCTTGGGGGTGTCCACACGATTGACAAAATAGTCGTCGGTGCTGATGGTGTGGGGCCTCATGCCCAGACACATCATCTGTATGGCGATGCGCTTGCTGGTGGTGGTCTTTCCGCTGCTGCTGGGACCTGCCAACAGGACTATCTTGGCGCCACGAGCCTTGATCTCGTTGGCTATCTCGGTGAGTTTGCGCTCTTGCAGCGCCTCGGCCACGTTGATCAGTTCTGCAGCACGACCGGCACGGATGGCTGCATTGAACTCGCCCGCAGTGCGCACGCCCATGATGTCTTGCCAGTGGTGGTGCTCGCGGATGACGCCCAACATCTTCTGCTGGGGCACCATCTCCTCGAGCTGCGAGGGATCGTGCTGCGAGGGGATGCGCAAGAGCAGACCTTCGTCGAGTCGCAACAGGTGGAAGAGGTGCAACTGGCTGGTGCGTGTGAGCAGCGAACCGTAGAAATAGTCGATGGTGTTGCCCAACTTATAATAATAGGTATAGAGCGAGCCCTGGGTCTCGAGCAGCTGGGCCTTGCTGGTCATGCCTCGACCACGGAACAGCTCTATGGCGTCCTCGATGGGACACTGGATGCGATGGATGGGCATATCGGCCGACACGATTTCACGCATTCGGCACAACAGGGCCTGGGCATCCTCGTCGGTCACGGGACGACCGATGCGCAGTTCGCAGTAGAAACCACGACTGACGGGAGCTCCGATGATGAGTTGTCCGCCAGGGAAGAGGTCCTCCACGGCCTTGGCGAGCACAAAGAAGAGTGTGCGACTGTAGGTGCGCATACCGCTGCTGGAGTGCAGGTCCAGGAACTCGACGTCCTTGGAGTTGTAGAAGCGGTAGTTGAGCCCCTGTACCTTGTTGTTGATGCGTGCCGACACGGGGCCGTACTCCATCTGGAGTCCCGATTGCTCGAAGACCTCGCGGAGGGTACAGCCCAGTGGCATGGCTATCGTCTGCCCATTGTTGCGGCAGCGAATGTGGATTTCGTTGGCCATAGTTTATAGGAGTTAACGGGAGTTAGCGGGAGGAACGCCTTTGGCGAGGAAATGAAATAAACTCAGTTTATTTAACAAACACCTTGCGACCATCGCGCACGTAGATGCCACGGATGGGCTTCACGACACGACGACCACTCAGGTCATAGTATATCTCGTCGGCTGTCTCCTCGGCCTCGATGCTCTGGATGGGAGTCACATCGTCGGTGGTGTAGTCACCATGGCAGAGCAGGCGGAAGTTGTCGAAACAAGTCCAGTAACCCGTGCCGGCAGTTCCCTTGACACCCAGTTTGATGGCAACGGTGCTGGCATTGGTGACCAGGACGCTGTTCTCGTAATAGCCTTTCTTGAAGAATGCCGAGGCACCCTGCATGGTGTTGGGGATGTAGACCTTGCTGGCAGCAGCCACACTACCGGTACCCTGAGAGAGGGTCTTGGCGTCGTCGTAGATGTTGAGCAGCTTCTGGTTCTTGGTCTTGGCATAGAGGCTGGCATTGACGTTGTTCTTGCCGTTGGTGACATAGTCGGTGTAGACGGCTGCATAGGCACCAGGACGCTGGAAACCTTGCATGCGCACCTCGTAGGTGCCAACAGGCAGCTTCAGTTTGGTGGTCTGGTTGAAGTCGAAGGTCTTCTCAAAGAACTCGCAGCACGAGTAGCTGTAGGTGGCAGCAGTGCTCCATCCTTCGGCATCCTTAGCAAAGTCGGGATTGACGAGCAGGAAGGTGAGGTCATAGGGCTCGCCTACCGACGCAGGAGTGGTGGTGGCCAGGAACTGCTGCAGAGCTGCCTCCACGTCGCTGATGTGGGCGTTGATGGCAGAGACTGAGGTGTAGTCCTCGGCTGACTCGGCACGGGTCAGCACGTCCTCCAGGGTTTCGTCGATGGTGGCTACGTCCAGCGTGTCGGCACGTGAGACGTGGGCTGTCTGGGCAACCTTGCGCACGTTGCTGATCAGGTCGGTCAACTCATTGACCTTGGTGCTGATAGCCTGGGTCTCAATGGCGTCGAGGTCATCGGCAGACATGAAGAGCCACTGCTGATTGGTGGCGCTGTTGGCAGCATTGTAACCCACTGCAGTGGTGGAACCATTGGTGCTAACCTGCAGCGCGGGATGGTTGCTGGCGCTGTTCTTGATGATCCAGTAGGCGGTGCCCTTGTAGGTGCCCATGGTAGTCTGCTGGCGAGCAGGCATCAGCATAAACTCCTCGCTGGTAGAGGGGGTAGTCTTGCTGGCTGCCTTGATGGCATTGCTGGCATAGGTGAAGTACTTGCCAGTGGCCACATTCTGGATGCGATAGAGGCTAGTCTTGGGATTGTAGGTGATGTACCAGGCATAGTTGTCGTCGTTGCGGGCCTCGGCAGCCGAGATCTCTACACTCTTGAGCGTGCCCGAGGTGGTGGCTGTCAGATAACTGGTGAGCAGACCGCAACCCTCGTCCGAGGTCTTGATGTAGTACTTCATCTCGTCGTTCTGGGTGAAGACATAGGCGGGAGTGGCAAAACCTACCGAGTTGGAGCAAGGCAGACCGTCCTGATGCAGGGCGTGGGTGATGAGGATGTTGGCATAATAGAGGGCCTTGTTCGAGGGCTGGTAACTATCCTCGTGAACACCATTGATGCCATAGGGCCACATGTGTGTGCCGTCGCCATTGAGGTTCGAGGTGTTGTTGTTGTCAAAGAAACGCACCATCTCGGTGGCACGAGGACCGAGCCACAGACCGCGGCTGGTCTCGGCACGCAGATTGCTGTTGTTGTACCATGCACCGGTGGTTCCTACGCCCACACCATGGTTGGTCTCGTGCAGGATGGTACCTGTCTGCTGGTAAGCCTCTTTCTGGCTCACGCGCATCCATCCGCCATACGAACAGTCGGCCGTACCGTCACCAGCGCCAGCACCCCAGACGTAGTGTACCTGGAGGTAGAAGCCGCGGATGTTGGAGAGGTTGTTGTACATCCACACGGTCTCGGCCGAGGCTGAGTTGATGCGGGCATTCTGCATCTCGTCGCCGGCAAAGTCATAGCTGTAGTTGACCTGTCCCTTGGGCAGGGTGGCTATCTTCACCACGTCGCCATAGCCCACCTTGTAACCCGATGTGCGTGCATAGGCGCGTACATAATAGATAGTACCGGGCTCCAGGCCGTCCATGTGGTAGATGTTGCCATTGTTGTTGTAATAGAGTGTCGAGGTCTCGTCGAGGATGGTGGGATTGGGATCCTTGCTCCAGCAGAAACCACGCTCGGCAGCGGTGCCGGTAACATTGAGTCGACCCAGGGCAATGGTAGTACCCATAGCGACAAAGGGATGGGTGGTGACCTTGGGTGCTGTGCCGGTGGCATTCTGCACGCGGAAGTTGAGGGTGGCACGCTTCAGGGCTAGAGCCACTTCCTTCACGCCATCAGCGCCTTGGCCCTTGATGGCCTTGGCAGCGTCGATGGCCTGCTGCAGTTCGCTGGCAGTAGCTCCATCGGCCTTGAGGACGCCCTCGGCCTCGGCTACCAGCTTGTCGATTTCTGCATCGATGGCAGCCTGGTCCACACCGTTGGACACCAGACGGAAGTTGTCGACACACAACCAGTTACCTGTGGCAGAGACGAGCTTTACGCCCACGGTTGCACGACCGTCGATGACGGTGAATGTGGTGCTGTAGTCTGCTGCCTCGTGGATCTCGGTAGAGGCGTCATCGGCATAGAGGAAAGCGCCCGTGCAAGTGGCAGTCTTGTTGGCCTGATTGATGTGCTGGGCAGCAGCGGTCAGGGTGTAGGTGCCGGTGGGCAGGTTGCGCAACTGCTGGTAGATACCATTGTTGTTGTTCAGTTTGCCGCCACTGGCTACCCATTTCTCCATCCACACGTCGCCGCTCTTGCCCGAGAAACTGGTGGCGGTGTTGAAGGTCATGCTGCCGGCATTCTCCCATGCAGCAAATCGTGCTGCGAAATCGGGGTTTTCGATGTACTTGGCTGTTACGTCGATCTGGGCCATCACGGCCGAGGTCAGACCAAAAAGCAAGCATAAACTGGTAAGTAACTGTTTCATGGTTGTTATTGTTAGTTCTTGTTATTCAGTATTTTCAGCAGCTCTTGCATACCCTCGCTAGCTCCCTTCATGATGTGATGAAAGGGGCGTGAGGAATTCCACTGCACGGGCTTGGGGTCGATGAGATAGATGGGGGTGTCGTGGGAGACAAAATTGGTGAGTCCGGCAGCTGGATAGACGTTGAGACTGGTGCCTATGATGACGTAGATGTCGGCCTGGGACGAAATCTCTGCGGCCTTCTCGATGTTGGGCACAGCCTCGCCAAACCACACGATGAAGGGACGCACCTGACTGCCATCGGCTGCTCGGTCTCCCATCTTCACCTCCAGTTCGTCCTCGCCCAGGGTACGGATGTATCGGGGGTCGTTGGGGTTCCAACTGCTGGTGACCTTCATCAGTTCGCCATGCAGATGGATGACGTCGGTGCTGCCGGCACGCTCGTGCAGGTTGTCAACATTCTGGGTGATGACGGTCACCTGGTAGGTATCCTCCAGCAGGGCCAGCAATCGGTGTCCCAGATTGGGCTGGGTCTCTGTCAACTGTCGGCGACGGATGTTGTAGAACTCGGTCACCAGTGCCGGATTGCGTGCCCATCCCTCGGGTGTAGCCACGTCCTCCACATTGTACTGATCCCACAATCCGCCATTGTCGCGAAACGTGCTGATTCCGCTCTCTGCGCTCATGCCAGCACCCGTCAAGACCACAATTCTCCTCATATTAACAACATTTTACACGCAAATATATGAAAAATTTGGCACATACTATCATTAGTCAAGGAAAATATGCTAACTTTGCACCCCGAAACGAGTATTTACACATCTTTTATAATATATGGATAAAATCAGTTACGCATTGGGCCTGGGCATCGGCCAGCAGCTCAAGAACATGAATATCGAGAATTTCTGTGTCGAGGACTTCACTCAGAGCATCGTGGACGTGATGAATGACAAGGAGACCGCCATGACCGCTCGCGAGGCACAGGTGATGCTCAACGAGTATTTCGAGAACAAGGCCAAGGAGGAGAGCGAGAAGGCTATCGCCGAGGGTGCTGCCTACCTGAAGGCCAACGGTGAGCGCGAGGGCGTGGTTACCACCAAGAGCGGTCTGCAGTACGAGGTGCTGACCGAGGGTACCGGCAAGAGCCCCAAGGCTACCGACAAGGTACGTTGCCACTACGAGGGTCGTCTGCTCAATGGCGAGGTGTTTGACAGCAGCTACCAGCGTGGCGAGCCCGCTGACTTCGGACTCAATCAGGTGATTCCCGGCTGGACCGAGGGTGTGCAGCTGATGAAGGAGGGTGCCAAGTATCGTTTCTTCATCCCCTACC
Source organism: Bacteroidaceae bacterium (assembly GCA_045600505.1). GTDB lineage: Bacteria > Bacteroidota > Bacteroidia > Bacteroidales > Bacteroidaceae > Physcousia. Next base: position 13,644 of record JAZRYA010000022.1, on the reverse strand, counting down.
TGCTGGCCTATGGCGAGCGTGGTGCAGGCAGCCAGATTCCTCCCTACAGCACCCTGATCTTCGACGTAGAGCTCATCGCTGTATTGTAAAATAGGAGTAAACAGGAGTTAAGAGGAGTGAACGCCTCCGGCGAGGAGTTAACGGACGAATGTACTTAGCTAATAGTATCGTCCTGAGCGACCAAGGAGAGCGGTAACTACCTTAGCGAGTGAAACGAGTGATAACTTCCATTAACTCCCGTTAACTCCCCAAAGACTTAAATAATCTAACAAAACAAACAATAAGAAAATGAAAAAGATTAGTTTCGCAATCGCAGCCATCGTGGCTGTAATCATGGCTTCTTGTGGCAATGGTACTCCCAAGGCCAATCTGAAGGACGATGTTGACACTCTGAGCTACGCCATCGGTATGGCACAGACCCAGGGTCTGAAGGAGTATCTGGTAGGCCGCATGGGCATGGATACCACCTACATCGATGAGTTCATCAAGGGTCTCAACGAAGGTGCAAACGCTGGTGACGACAAGAAGAAGGCTGCCTACTATGCAGGTATCCAGATCGGTCAGCAGATCAGCCAGCAGATGGTAAAGGGCATCAACTACGAAATCTTTGGCGAGGACTCTGTCAGCACCATCAGCGTCAACAACTTCCTGGCAGGTTTCGTAAGCGGTACCACTGGTCAGGGTGGCCTGATGACCCTCGAGGAGGCTCAGGAGGTTGCTCAGCGCAAGATGACCGAGGTAAAGGCTGCTCAGACCGAGAAGCAGTATGGCCCCTGGAAGCGCGAGAACGAGGAGTATATGGCCAAGTTGGCTAAGCAGGACGGTGTAAAGCAGCTCGAGGGCGGCGTTTACTACGAGGTTATCGAAGAGGGTACCGGCGAGATTCCCGCCGACACCAGCCGCGTAAAGGTAAACTACGAGGGTAAGATGATCAACGACTCTATCTTCGACAGCAGCTACCGTCGCAACGAGCCCACCACCTTCCGTTGCAACCAGGTGATTCCCGGATGGACCGAGGCTCTGACTCACATGCCCGTAGGTTCTAAGTGGAAGGTTTACATTCCCCAGGAGAAGGCTTATGGCGAGCGTGCCGCTGGTGACATCAAGCCCTTCTCGGCTCTGGTATTCACTATCGAACTCCTTAGCATCGAGAAGTAATGAAGTCTCTGAAATTCATCGCTTTGTCTCTGGTTGCACTGTGCTGCATCGGCGCTACTGCTGCAACCAAGAAGACCAAGAAGACCAAGAAGGTAGAGGTAGCCAAGGTGGACACCCTGAGTGTCGACAGCTTCAGCTACGCTATCGGTAAGGCCAACACCCAGGGCCTGACTCAGTATCTGGCTCAGCGCATGGGTGTGGAGGCTGCTTACATCGCCGACTTTGTCGAGGGTTTCGACGCTGGCACCATGACCGAGGCTGACAAGAAGCAGAAGGCTCGTCTGGCCGGTATGGAGATCCGTTCTCAGGTCGAGGAGCAGATCATTCCCCAGATTGCCAACCAGGTCAACGACAGTGTCGATGTGCTCAATCACCAGCTCTTCATTGCTGGTTTCCGCGCTGGTATCAGCGGTCAGAACGACCTGATGCCCATCAGCGACGACAGCCTGCAGACTGTAGTGAGAAAGCAGATGGAATACTACCACAGCGTGCAGATGGAGAAGAAGTTTGGTGCCAACCGCAAGGCTGGTGAGGACTTCCTCGCTGCCAATGCCAAGAAGGATAGCGTGAAGGTTACTCCCAGCGGACTGCAGTACAAAGTACTGACCCAGGGCACTGGCGAGGTTCCCACCGCTACCCAGAAGGTGAAGGTGAACTATCGTGGCACACTGATCGACGGCACCGAGTTTGACAGCAGCTACAAGCGCAATCAGCCCGCTACCTTTGCTTGCAACCAGGTGATCAAGGGATGGACCGAGGCCCTGACCATGATGCCCGTGGGCAGCAAGTGGATGCTCTACATTCCTCAGGAACTGGCCTATGGCGACCGCGAGAGCGGCAAGATTCCTCCCTACAGCACTCTGGTGTTTGAGGTGGAACTGCTGAGCATCGAGAAGTAGTCCAAGGACTTAAAATATAATAAAATGACACCAAATCTTCGGGTTTGGTGTCTTTTTTTGCCCGATTACGCCCTAGTTTGGGGGATTTTTAGTAATTTTGCAACCTATAATATAATACTTAACTTACTAAACGATATGGAAAAGATAGATAATTTGGATAAGAAAATCCTAGAAATTATCTCCAACAATGCACGCATTCCCTTCAAGGATGTAGCAGCAGAGTGCGGTGTCAGCCGTGCAGCTATCCACCAGCGCGTGCAGCGTCTCATCGACATGGGCGTCATCGTGGGCTCGGGTTATCATGTCAATCCCGTCAGCCTGGGTTACAACACCTGCACCTATGTAGGTATCACCCTGGAGCGTGGTAACATGTACCAGCGCGTGACCAACGAATTCACCAAGATTCCCGAGATTGTGGAGTGCCACTTCACCACCGGTCCCTACACCATGCTCATCAAGCTCTATGCGCGTGACAATGCTCACCTGATGGAGCTGCTCAACAACAAGCTGCAGGAGATTCCCGGCGTCATCGCTACCGAGACCCTCATCTCGCTCAAGCAGGACATCAAGAAGGAGGTACCCATCGGTGCTCCCCAGAAGGAGACTGCTCCCAAGATGGAGGAGGACTGGAAAAAGATTACCGACTGATCATGCAGTTTGACTGGAAGGCCACCTACAAGGCCCTGCACCACACCTTCCCTGGCAGCCGACGACAACCCGTCATCGGCATAACCGGCAATTTCGGTGACAAGGGGTGCGAACTGGCCGAGGGATACTACCGATCCATCATCGAGGCTGGCGGCACACCGCTCATCATCCCTCCCTTTGAGGAGAAGGATGCACTGATCAGCGTGCTCAACCAGGTGGACGGTCTGCTGCTCTCTGGAGGAGCAGACATGAACCCGCTGTGGGTAGGCGAACAGCCCAGTCCCAAGCTCCACGGCATCAATCCTCGTCGTGACCTGGCCGAACTGCTGTTGATCCGCCTGGCCTACGACAGACAGATTCCCATCCTGGGAATATGCCGAGGCATACAGATGCTGGCAGCAGCGCTGGACGGCAGCATCCACCAGGACATGGCCGAGAGCGGACGGTATCCCGACCTCATCAAGCACAGCCAGGACCTGGCTCGTGAGTATGCCTCCCACACTGTAGCAATAGAGACCGACAGCCTGCTGCACACCATCCTGGGACAGGAGCAGTTGGCCGTCAATTCCTTCCACCACCAGTCGGTCAGCAAGCCAGGGCCTCACCTCCGCGTCTGCGCCACAGCACCCGACGGTGTCATCGAGGCCATCGAGAGCACCGAGCACAAGAGCATCCTGGGCGTGCAATGGCACCCCGAGTGTTTCATCCTGCGAGGCGAGCGCTGCATGATGCCCCTGTTTGAGTGGCTCACCGGCGAGGCTCGCAACTATCGCGAGGCACGAGAGGTGCACCAGCGCATCCTCACCCTCGACAGCCACTGCGACACGCCCATGTTCTTCACCTCTTCCGAGGAGAATTGCGCCATGTTTGCCCAGCGTTCCGACCGTGTGCTGGTCGACCTCCACAAGATGACCGAGGGCGGTCTCGACGCCTCCATCATGGTGGCCTATCTGCCCCAGGGCGAGCGCGATGAGGACACCCATCGTGCCACCACGGCCAAGACCGACCGCATCCTGAACCAAATCGAGGAGATGGTGGCTGCCAACTGCACCGCGGTGGACATTGCCCACACGCCCGACGACCTCTATCGCCTCAAGCGAGAGGGCAAGCGAGCCATCATGCTCGGCATAGAAAACGGCTATGCCATCGGCCACGACCTCAGTCTGGTGGAGCACTTCCGCAACCGAGGCATCGTCTACATGACCCTCTGCCACAATGGCGACAACGACATCTGCGACTCGGCACGCGGCAACCACGAGCACGGCGGTGTGAGCGAGTTTGGCGCACAGGTCATCCAGGAGATGAACCGAGTGGGCATGATGGTGGACCTGAGTCACGGTGGCGAGAAGAGCTTCTGGGACGCTCTGGAGCTCTCGCGCACGCCCATCGTGTGCAGCCACTCCAGCTGCAAGGCCCTCTGCGACCATCCCCGCAACCTCACCGACCAGCAGATGGCCGCACTGGCCCAGCACGGCGGTGTGATGCAAGTCACGCTCTACGAGGGTTTCCTGCGCCGCGACGGACAGGCCTCGATACTCGACGCCATCGAGCATATCAATCACGCCGTGTCCATCATGGGCATCGAGCACGTGGGCATAGGCACCGACTTCGACGGAGACGGTGGTGTGCCCGGAGTGGCTAGTGCCAGCGAGGTCATCAACCTGACACGCCGACTCTTGCGCGAGCGCTACAGCGAGGCCGACTTGCGCCTGCTGTGGGGCGAGAACTTCTTGCGCGTCATGCGCGAGGTACAACAATATAATAAATAAGGTATATGAAGAAATACGTATGGGCCATTCTGGCCGTGGCAACCCTGACTCTGATGAGCTGTGGTGGAAAGACTGGCAGCGGGCGCAATCGTCCCGACACCATTGCTATGCAACCCTGTCCCCAGTTCTGCGCCGACAGCGCCTTGTCACTCATCATCACACAGTGCGCGATGGGACCCCGTGTTACCGGCACACCCGCATGGGAGCAGTGCGGCAACTGGATTGTAGAGCAGTTCCAGACCCTGGGACTGACCGTCGAGGAGCAGAAGACCACCGTCACCATCTGGGACGGCAGCCAGTTGCCCTGCCGCAACATCATCGCCCGACTCAATCCCGAGAACACCGACCGCATCCTGCTCTGCGCTCACTGGGACTGTCGCCCCTGGGCCGACAACGACCCCGACGAGGCCAATCACAAGACCCCCATCCTGGCTGCCAACGACGCAGCTAGTGGCGTGGCCATGATGCTGGAGCTGGCTCGCGTCATCCAGCAGGACTCTGCAGGCATCCGCACCGGCATCGACTTTGTGTGCTTCGACGCCGAGGACCTGGGTTGGCCCGACTGGGCCGAAGAGCCCGAGGACGTGGACACCGAGACCACTTGGTGCCTGGGTTCTAAATACTGGTCCGAACAGGCTGCGCAGAACAATTACCACGCACGCTTTGGCCTGCTCTTCGACATGGTAGGTGGCCGTGGCAGCACCTTCAGCAAGGAATACTATTCCAAGATGTATGCCGAGCCTGTACTCGAGATGCTGTGGCACATCGCACACCAGATAGGTTATGGCCACTACTTCCCCTTGCGCGACGGTGGCGGCATCATCGATGACCACGTGCCCGTCAACCAGATTGCCCGTGTGCCCTGTGTCAACATCGTGCCTTACCACACCAGTGGTCCCAGCACCTTCGGTCCCACCTGGCACACCATCAACGACACGCCCGAGAACATCGACGTCAATGTGCTGGAGGCTGTGGGACAGAGCGTCCTGCAACTCATCTACAACGACAACGCGGAGTGAAGGCGAAAGGCGAAGGGCGAAAGGCGAAGGGCGAAAGGCGAAGGGCTAAAGGCTAAAGGCGAAGGGCTAAAGGCTCTGTTTGAAATAAACTAAAGATTATGACAATCAACGAAATACAAGACGAAATCATCGAGGAGTTCAGCGACTTCGAGGACTGGATGGACCGCTACCAACTGCTCATCGACATGGGCAACGACCAGCAGCCCCTTCCCGAGAAGTACAAGACCGAACAAAACCTGATAGACGGTTGCCAGAGCCGCGTGTGGCTGCAGGCCGACCTGGTGGACGGACGCATCCAGTTCCAGGCCGAGAGCGACGCCCTCATCGTCAAGGGCATCGTCACCCTGCTAGTGCGCGTGCTCAACAATCAGACCCCTCAGGACATCCTCGACGCCGACCTCTACTTCATCGAGCAGATCGGTCTGCGCGAGCACCTCTCCCCCACCCGCAGCAATGGTCTGCTGGCTATGCTCAAGCAGATGAAACTCTACGCACTGGCTTTCAAGGCTAAAGGATGAAGATAGGCAATCTGGAATTTCCCCAATACCCCGTCTTCCTGGCTCCTATGGAGGACGTCACCGACATCGGTTTCCGCCTGCTTTGCAAGCAGATGGGAGCCACCATGGTGTACTCCGAGTTTGTGGCCAGCGACGCCCTGGTGCGTGGTGTCAACCGCTCGTTCGAGAAACTCCAGGTGAGCGAGGACGAACGCCCCGTGTGCATCCAGATCTATGGCCGCTTTGTCGACGCCATGCGCGAGGCAGCGCAGATCGTGGTCGAGCAGGCCCATCCCGATGTGCTGGACATCAACTTCGGCTGTCCCGTCAAGCGCGTTGCTGGCAAGGGAGCCGGAGCAGGCATGCTGCAGAATGTGCCCCTGATGCTGGAGATGACCCGAGCCGTGGTGGACGCTGTTCCCGGCACTCCCGTCACCGTCAAGACGCGCCTGGGATGGGACGAGCCCTCCCTGCGTCTGCCCGACGGCCGTCCCTTCATCGTCGACCTGGCCGAACGTCTGCAAGACTGTGGCATCCAGGCACTTACCCTGCATGGCCGCACCCGTGCTCAGATGTACACCGGCGAGGCCGACTGGACGCTGATCGGCGAGGTGAAGAACAATCCCCGCATGCACATCCCCATCATCGGCAATGGCGACATCACCACTCCCCAGCGAGCCAAGGAATGTTTCGACCGCTATGGTGTCGACGCCGTGATGGTGGGCCGCGCCACCTTTGGCCGCCCCTGGATATTCCGCGAGATCACCAATCATCTCCAGGGCATAGAGGAGCCCCTCACCGACGACTGGAAGATAGACGTACTGAAAGAGCAGGTGCGCACCAGCGTAGAGCGCATCGACGAGTACCGAGGCATACTGCACGTGCGCCGTCACCTGGCAGCCAGCCCCGTGTTCAAGGGCATTCCCAACTTCCGCGACACGCGCATACAGATGCTGCGAGCCGAGACGATGGACGAACTGTTTGCCATCATCGAACATACCCGCGAGATGCTACACGACCTAGCTCGCTAAAAACTACTACCCGACATGACCCGAAAGGATTTTGAAATCATGGCCCCTGTGGGCTCACCCGAGAGTCTGGCAGCAGCCCTTCGCGCTGGCGCCGACAGCATATACTTTGGCATCGAGAACCTCAACATGCGCGCCCACTCGGCCAGCACATTCACCATCGACGACCTCCACCGCATCGCCGAGGAATGTCGCCGCTGTGGCGTGAAGAGCTACCTCACCGTCAACACCATCATCTATGGCGAGGACCTCCCCCTGATGCGCCAGATACTCGACGCTGCCAAGCAGGCCGGCATCAGTGCCGTCATCGCCAGCGACATCGCCGTGATGAGCTACTGCAACCGCATCGGACAGGAGGTACACCTCAGTACGCAGCTCAACATCAGCAACATCGAGGCGCTCCGCTTCTATGCCCAGTTTGCCGACGTCGTCGTGCTGGCACGCGAACTGAACATGGACCAGGTTGCCGAAATTTTCCGACAAATACAGGAGGAGAACATCTGCGGACCCAGCGGACAGCAGATCCGCATCGAGATGTTTTGCCATGGCGCCCTCTGCATGGCCGTCAGCGGCAAGTGCTACCTCAGTCTGGGCAACATGGGCCGTTCGGCCAACCGTGGCGAGTGCATGCAGCTCTGCCGTCGCAGCTACACCGTGCGCGACCGCGAGACGGGCACCGAACTCGACATCGACAACAAGTACATCATGTCGCCTCGCGACCTCAAAACCATAGGTTTTCTCGACCGTATGATGCAGTCTGGCGTGCGCGTGCTCAAGATCGAGGGCCGTGCTCGCGGAGCAGAATACGTCGACACCGTGGTCACTTGTTACCGCGAGGCCATCCAGAGCGTGCTCGACGGCACCTTCACCCCCGACAAGAAGGCCGACTGGGACGAGCGACTCGCGCGCGTCTTCAATCGCGGTTTCTGGGACGGCTACTACCAGGGCCAGTTCCTGGGCGAGTGGACCGACAAGCCCGGCAGTGTGTCCACCGAGAAAAAAGTTTACTGCGGCAAGGGCATCCGTTACTTCACCAAACTGGGTGTTGCCGAATTCAAGATCGAGGCTTGCGAACTGCATGTTGGTGACAAGATCCTCATCACTGGTCCCACCACAGGCGCCCTGTATGCCACCGTAGAGGAGATGCGTTTCGACCTGCGTCCCGTCCAGGTGGGCAAGAAGAGCTGGCACGTCAGCATCCCTCTGGGCACCAAGATTCGTCACAACGACAAACTGTTTGTCATCGAGCAGAACGGATAATTCCCCCATCGATTTAGGGAAAATACCACACACAGATAGGGCTTTTCTGGTACAACACGCCAGGAAAGCCCTTAACTTTGCCTTCGGTTAACAAAACACAAGTGAGTGTTTTCCCTGCATATTGTTTAGATTGTCTTGCCCCTGCCCCGACCGTGAAGGTTATGGCAGGGGCTCTTTTTGTGTAGAGAAATAAATTAAAACTACCTGCGTACCTAAAATGGGAACGCAGGTGGGGCTAATTGCAGACCACGTCGCTAACGAAGAAAATTCAATAACATTTCGTTATCGAGTTGGCGACAGTGGAGACAGTTACAATAAAAAGCAACTCCCCATCCTCACGGACAGGGAGCAGCTGACGCGTCTTACCTAATTTATTAACTCTATTCTATTATCTATACACTTTAACCTAAAGCACTGTGTAGAGACGATTGATGATTATTTCTTTTTAGGCATCACATTGAACTTGTAGACAGCGTGCAGCATGACGTAGCGTGGCAAGGTATTTGTCCATGTCTCGGTCTTGCCTTGTGCATTGATATTGTACTGAATATTGCTTATCTGCGCCAACATATCTATGGCATTGAGACGCAGGGTGAGATTGCCTTTCAACATTGTCTTGGCAATGGATGCATTCCAAACACAATAGGTTTTGTTGAGTAGATTGTCGGTATAACCTTTGCGGGAAAGCACGTTCATGTCCGTGGCAAAATGCCAGTTCAGGGGCAGGTTGATGGTCGTGTTTGCAGCTGCACTTATGTTAAACGCATCAAAGTTGCCATACTCGGAATAGTCAGAACGACTGTGTTGCCACATTGCACCAAGACGTCCTCCGATGAGATGTTTGCCAAGCTTGTAGCTTAAAGAAGCGTTTTCATTCAGAGAAAGGTTACCGACGACATTACGAATTGGAACGTCTGTTTCTGATGCATAGTCAACGGAGTGATTATAGGCTACAGATGCGTTATTTGAGAAATCCAGAAGACGCTTTTTGCCAAACGGCGTTGTGAAGTTGACAGAGGCATTTGTGTTCCAGTTGCCATCAATGTTCTCGGGCTTCCATGTGTTCACTCCTGTCTGTCTATCATGATATTTCGCATTGGCAATGGCACGATCAACATGATTGTACGAAGCATATAACGTCAGATTCCTGTACTTTGTCTTCTCATAGCGGTTGTAACTGAAATTGAGAGAATTGGTTAGTGGTCTATCCAAATCGGGGTTATCAACATAGATGTTCAAAGGATCGCTGCTATTGACGGTTCCTAACCGATTGTAGATACTGGGCAAGGACGAGCGGAACTTGTATGATAGTTTCAAGTCATGTTTTAGGTGTTCGCCATTCTGGACATATCGCAACTCAGCAGTAGGCAATAAGGAATGGGAGAATCGAGTCATGGTAGTGTCAATCAGATTTTTGTTGTAATGTAGACGTTCTTCCGTCATGTCATCATCAATACTTACATCCACCTCTACCTGTTTCCCTGATGTTGCAGAGGGGACATAAGCCCATGTGAAATCTACTCCTGGTTTGTAATGATTCTGAGAGAAGACGGAATTGTAACTATTATCTCGGTCGAAAAGCAAATGCATCGCAGAAATTGCTGATGGAGGGATGATGGCGATGGCATCCGCCTGATTATCAGATGTCTCGTGTAACTGGTAGATGGTATTTGCACGGTCGTAGTGATTGCGTCTCGCTTCCAGGTGAGGTTCTACCACAAAAATACTCCAGTTGTTCTCCTTGTAAGGCCAGTAGTTCCATCTGTATGCAACATTGGCATAGAGATCATAGTTGTTCGAAACGTATCGTGTGTCTTGATACGTGTTGTCAGCCTTACCGCTAACGCCCGCTATGCGATTGATACTTACCTGCGAGTCGTTGTCATCATTACGGTATTTCCCTCCTGCAGACAGTTTCAGTACGTCCTTTCCTGTCTTGGGAAAAGCAATCGTTGCCATAGCATCAGTTCCTGCTATAAGCCATCTGTCTATACCGTCCGTTTCACGGCTATGTCGATTAAGAAGCAATGATGCGTAGCGCGATGTCTGCCAAGAGGGAGTAAACAAGGAGTCAAGTGCTTGAAGTCTGTAAGTTTCCAGTGGCTCAGCAGAGAGTTCAGCACTTCGCCTCAGGCGAGTGTAATTGTTGTGCAAGTAATCCAGCTGTGGCTTCACCTCGGCATAAACACGATCACCACTGTACTGAAAGTTATGGTTAGACATTAGGTGAATCTTCTCGTCTGTGGTTCGGGATAACGTACGACCGAAGGTATTGCCAGAGGTGTAGAAGTTTGTCGCGCTGGTTTTTTGTACGACAAGAGGCTCCTCGTGAGTCAGCGTGGCGTTGGCTGCATATTTCATCTTGCCTCTCGAATACAGGTAATCCAATCCGCCCATCTGTATGTCCATCTCTCCGGCTTGATCCCAACCGCCTCCCCAGTTGCCACCGGTGCTTCCTGTCTGAGTATTCTTGATGTTGTTGACGTTGGCAAATGCAGCTATACGCGAATGGGCAAAGTATCCCAGCCCGAAGGCTTTGCCTTGATACATATTTCCAGGCAATCCATAGCCTGCATCCACGTTGCCAAGGAATCCTCTCGAATACTCTTTCTTCAAGACAACATCCATGCCCATGTGTTCATCGGCTTTCAGCTTCTTTGCAGCCTCGCCTTTCAGATACTCATCATTGGCGGCACGGTCATACACCTTAATCTTCTTTACCGTATAGGCAGGCAGGTTTTCCAGGGCCACCTTGGGATTACCACTGAAGAAATCCTCACCATTCACCATCAGGCTCTCTATCTTCTTGCCGCTGACCTTGATTTCTCCATCTTTCAACTCAGCTCCAGGCAGCATAGCCACCAGGGCATCTAACATCGACCCTTCTGCAAGTTGAAAGGCATCGGCATTATAGACAATGGTGTCGCCATGCATCACCATCTTGATTTTAGTTGCAGTAACGGTGACCTCTTTTAGAACCTGTTCCTTGTCTAGAAAAATGTTGCCCTCTCCCTTCATACTGTTTCTGTAGTTGGTCATGGAAAAACTGTGCATTCCCGTAGTATATCCATCCTTGTCCACAAGGATAGTATAGACTCCCGGACGGTAATCAAACTCTAATTTGTAGATACCGTTCCCTTGTCGGTTGGTTTTGTACTCCACGGCTATTGTGTCTTGATACAGCAAGTCAATATGAGCATCATCAATATCTTCTTGCGTGATACGATCGTAAACGCCAAAAACGACGAGGGCTTTCTGCTGGGCAGAAACAAGTTGTGCTATAAAACACGCCAGTAAAACAGAAAGAAATCTTTTCATTTGTGTAAAGTGTATAATTTAATTTAAGGTATGGGCACAGTGGGGGCTGGCAAGCAGTTTTAGGCCCCTTGCCGAACATGAATTAGTCAGTAAGTAACTGGAATATCTTTCTTAGATAAGACTGCGCTTAGAAATCTGCGAGTTTTGATTCTTCTCTCATGACTTCTGCTGTTCGATCTTCATACACTAAGAACACACCATATACTCTTAGTTGTTTGTTATATTGTATCTGCAGAAAAATTTTGCCATAAACATTGTCTTTGTTGAATTTTTTGATAGAGTGATCTATCTTTGGCCAAAGAACAAACGACTCAAAACCGTTGGCTTCAGTATCCCTGGTATAACTATCTGTATATTTTTTGAGAAGAAGTGTCTTGAATTCATTGTAGACATCCATTGCTTTCTCCTTTGATCTATTGTCAACAACGGAATACGCCATGTACACTTCCTTATTTTTTTTGCTGAAGCATACATGAATGTCTGCATTGTATCCTGCAAAAAATCCCTTAAAAGAATATAGTCCATTCGAGTAACTCGAAGGCGACGCGTTTGTCCTATCAATGAGTTTCCTTGAAAAACTCTGGATATCACCACAAATAGGAATCCCCATAAACTTGAGGTGGTCTTCTTCTCTGAGGCTGTTTTGGGCAAAAGTGCCTATAGCAAGGATTAGTAAACAAAAGGTTATAGCTATCTTTTTCATACAGAAAAGTTTTTATAAGTCGTCGTATTTATTAGTGACATTCACTCTATTGGCTGCGCCATCCGTACGTTGCCCCACCAGTTCATTTGACAATGCTTCTGCTCGCTCATCAGCATAGGCGCACAAGGCATAAAACTCAGGATCCATATCTTCTGTTGGCATACTTTGTCGAGAAGAATCTGATAGGACTTGCTGGTAGTGTAGCTGTACTTCTAGTAAGGTTTTTTCGACATCTGCCTGCATCTTATGCTCAATGTCAGCAGCCGGTTTCTTGGGCTTAGCATAGGCCATTTCATTGCTGGTAGTTTGAGCATCCATCAATGGCTTCACTCCCTCTTGTCGCCTTTTCGTCTCTTCCTTTTCCGGCACATGAGCCATGTCCTTTTGGGTAATGGTCTGGCTCCATCGCATGGGGAGCAACGCCATGCATACTACTGCCACCACTACGGCCATAAGCTTATATACCCTGTTGCGTGCTCGGCTCAACGCCATATTGATGCTCTCCTCGCTGCTGCCGGTAATCTGTGCAATAGTGTGCACGTCCTTGCCGCTCAGATAACGCATCTGCAAGAGCAACCGCTGCTTGGAAGGCAGTTTTCCCACAGCAATCATCAGTTGCTTTTCGCGCTCCTCTACCTCGTGGGGGTCAACAGACTCCATCGCTACGTCGACGCTGTCGATGCTTACCGTCTGCCTACCCTTGCGGTATTCACGCCGTCTCAGCTCGTCTATGCATCGGTGCTTGAGAACCGCAAAGGCAATCCTTTCGACCTCGGACTCGCGAAGCATTTCATGCATAGCCCATAGCTTGATCAGGGCATCCTGAGTGATGTCCTCTGCATCGTCATGATTTCCCAAATAGCGCATAGCTATGGCTACCATCTGGCTCCGCGACCTTTTTACTTCATTTATGTATCTCTCTTCTGTCATATTTGTATTATGAACATGGCTTTTCTATCGCCTCTCATCTATAATACGAGCAGAGCGAAGAAACCTAACACGCATTTTTGTTAAATGATGTTAATGCGCCTTGCTTTGCATGAAACTGGATGGTAACAATATACAATTAGGCTTCCGTTTAAAAAAAGTTTTGAAAATTTGCTTTCAGCTTTCAGCCTTTCACCAAGAGGCATGTATCTGCCTGATGGCAAAAGTGTACTTAACTGACCCAAAAAGAGTACTTATCCCGGTCCGAGAGAGTACTCTTTTGACCCCGAGAGAGTTCTCTTTTTGGGTCACAGGTGTCCTCTTTTCCCCTCGCAAGAGTACTCTTTCCTCCTCCTGTCCTTCCAATCCTGAAAGCTGAAAGCAAATTTTCAAAACTTTTTTTGGAATTTGGCATCAT
>JAZRYA010000021.1:0-32166 GCA_045600505.1 Bacteroidaceae bacterium | reverse complement strand
CGTGGCAACAGCGACAAGATACTCAACGTCTTTGTCCAGCATGGCGCCAGCCCCGCCATCCTCGTCGACGCCCATCCCCACATCGGCACCGACCGCCTGCCTCGTGTCATCGAAAACATGCGCAACACCATCCTCCGTTGTGGCGGCGAGGTCCACTTCCAGACCCGCATGACCTCCCTCCTCATCCACCAGGACCGCGTCTGCGGTATCGAAGTAGAGTCAACAAACCCCGAATCCCGAATCCCGAATCCCGAATCTATCACCGCCTCCGCTGTGATCCTCGCCACCGGCCACAGTGCCCGCGACGTCTATCGCTGGCTGGCCGCCAACAATGTCGAGATCGAGGCCAAGGGACTCGCCGTGGGAGTGCGACTGGAGCATCCCGCCATGCTCATCGACCAGATACAGTACCACTCGCGCCAGGGTCGTGGCAAGTGGTTGCCCGCAGCCGAGTATAGCATGGTACAGCAAGTCCAGGGCCGTGGCGTCTACAGCTTCTGCATGTGTCCCGGAGGCTTCGTTGTGCCCGCCGCCAGCGGTCCCCAGCAGATTGTCGTCAACGGCATGAGCCCCAGCAATCGCGGTGGCAAGTGGAGCAACAGCGGCATGGTCGTCGAGATCCGTCCCGAAGACCTAGCCCCCCTCCTGCTCCCCCAAGGGGGAGAGGACACCGCGCCAGCCCAATCACTAATCGCTAATCGCGAATCGCTAACCGAAAATCATCCCGCTCTGCGGATGATGATTTTCCAAGAGTCGCTCGAGCGCCAGTGCTGGCAGCAAGGCAACATGAAGCAGACCGCCCCTGCGCAGCGCATGGCCGATTTCGTCAACAATCGCCTCAGCTACGACCTGCCTCAGAGCAGCTATGCCCCCGGTCTCATCAGCAGTCCCCTGCACTTCTGGATGCCCCGTCCCATAGCCTCCCGTCTGCAAGAGGGTTTCCTCAGCTTTGGCCGTCGTCACCACGGTTTCCTCACCAACGAGGCCACCGTCATTGGCGTCGAGACCCGCACCAGCAGTCCCGTCCGCATCATCCGCGACTCGGACACCCTGCAGCACATCCGCATCCGTGGTCTCTTCCCCTGTGGCGAGGGCGCCGGTTATGCAGGCGGCATCGTCAGTGCCGGTGTCGATGGCGAGCGCTGTGCCGAGGCCGCCGCAGCGTTGCTGGGTAATTAGGGGCTTTTTTCCCATTACTGCGCATTTTCTTCCTTATATATAGTACGGATTCCGATAAAATGATGTATATTTGCAGCGTTCTAATTCGTAGAGAGACATAGCGTTGGCTCAAAACGAGCGGATAGACATTACAATTCGGAAAAGGCGTCATTGATGCTTTGTCTTGTGGACTTCTGAAACTACCACTTTCGATTACCAGTCTGGGACAATGTTATGAGTGATTGCTACGGGTATGGTGTATCCATGTCCCGGGGGTGTGCGGCGAGGGTGAGCTATGTCCTCGCAGTGCACTTTTCCCGTGGATGATATTCATACTGGCGTAGGCAGACATTCTGTACGTTCACTGGTAGGGCTGTGGTAGGCCTCAGAAGTCGGACGTGGGGATGTAGGTCTACGCTTTTTGTATTTAATAATCAATCACTTAATACCCGTACTGTATGAAAAAGAGTCTTCTTCTGTTACTATCGCTTTTTATCAGCCTGAGTGGATATGCTCAGCTCAATTCTTGTGATGTCAATAACGACAACACCATGGATATCTCGGATGTCACTTACCTGGTCAACTGCATCTTGGGCAAGTCGACGCCTAAGAAGCTGGGTACTCTGGATATCGCTTGCAATATGATGCTTGCAGGTGAGTCGGTGACGTATTCTCTGGCCAACAACTCGGGAGCTTTGTCGGTGAAATCCGATGACGAAGGGGTTGCCAGGGCCACGCTGAATGGCCGTGTGCTTACCATCCATGCGGTGGGGGCTGGCACTACCGTGGTCAATGTGTATTCGGCATCGACGGACAGCCACATGTCCAAGAGCGTTGGTTTTGTGGTGAAGGTTTCTGCTGGTGAGGTTGCAGTTCCTGCTGCAAGCATGACGGATAATGTGATTACTTTGTCTGCTTCTAACGGTAGCACAATCTATTACACTCTCGATGGCTCTGATCCTAAGACCAACGGAGTAGAATACACTGCACCAATCGCTATTACTCAGGATGTTACATTGCGCGCAGTTGCTACAGACGGAAAGGTTTACTCTGATGAAATAACTCAGACATTCACTTATCAAAGTCCTGTAACTCCTGATGAGCCAGGTGATGAGTCTTATATCTATTACGGATATGTACCAACAACAGTTAGTGGAACCAAATCTAATGTTATGTTATTAACAGAGGAGGTTTGCAAATCTTACGTTCAGCAAGGCTACATGAAGAAAGTTCCTAGTACTTATGTAACTACGGTTGACGAAGAATGCAGTGGAAATGGAGTAAAAGGTTGGTTCATAACTTATTACCCAGACGGATGCACAGTAAATTTATATGATGCTTTTGGCGGACAATTCACATATAATGCAAGTATTAATGGACTTGAAACCAGTGATGGAAATTACATGTCAGCGTTGTTAGACCAAGTTGGCGGAACTTCTTATTGGCGTATTAATAAATAATAAACATATATTATGGCAAATAACATTGTAAATTTATCAGGTAGTTTGCAAATTGTTTCATGCTCTCCTGTGGATAACCGTAGTATGTTATTCATCTCTGGGAATGAGCCAACAACTGCAGAGCTACGTACAATTGCAAATCCAGTTATTGGATTGCATATAGATATTTTCAAAGGTACAGAAGCAACAAAAGCCAACTATATTGGAGAGTACAAAGTTGTTGACTTAGAGTCTGTATTTGACGAAGATGACAAAAAGTATTATTCAAAGATCAAATCTATCGAGAAAGTCGGTGACGCTGATGCTAAGAACATTGCAACAGATGCTTTGAACGCAGCATAGGCTGCATAGCAGGAAACTGCTAAGATTGCAGGAGTAAAGCAAACAGCAGAAAGCGCTCAAGCTAATGCTAGTGAGGCACGGAGTAACGAAAAGGCCCGGTATGCAAATGTATGCATGCCGGGTCTGTTGTTTAGGAGAGGGCTCAATCGGTGTCGCCATCGGTGGCCTCTAGGGATTGTCCAGCCTTGCTGGCAGCCTTGGCTATCTCCTGCTGCTTGCGGGTAGGAACGAACTCGAAGGTCATGCCTTGGAAGATGGTTCCCAGGTCGCAACCAGGATAGAGACGCACAATGGCATTGTGGATGTTCTGGCTGGTGAACTCCTCGCGGGAGTCTGCATTACGGCTACGGAGACTCACTCGGAGCTTGCCGAGTCCGTCCAGCTCACACTGGTAGCCAGACTGGAGCACGTCGAATATGACCTCGCTGAGGCTGTAGAGGACGGCATACACGTCTGGAAGCGTGACTGTGGTCTTGGCTGCAATGATCTTTCCGATTTCCTTGGTGGTCTTGGTGCCGTAGATCTAAGGGGTGGCGTAGTAGTGTGTCTTGCCACTGAGTTTGGATACCTGTTTGGTAATGCTGTAGGGTACACTCATGATAATTTGTATTATGGGGGTTAGTAATATTCATCTGGGTAAATGTGGTTGATCTACTACAATTATACGCTGAAAAAGGAAAAAATCAAGCGTTTTAACATTTTTTTTGAGTGGATTACTTGATTTTCCTTTCCTGCGGGACTATATTTGTGTTGTGACAAGATTTTCTCTGTCACGTGGCCAAAAAATCGGGCATGACTTCTAATAGTAAGATCAAGTAGAGAGACGAGTTTTTTGGACAGAGCCCCCTAGATTAGGTATTAGTATTCTGTAAAATCTTAAAAATGAACAAGTTAATAATTAATGTCCCCGAGGGGATAGAGTTTTTGGGCCAGTGGGATGAGTTTGAGCTGCCCAATGGTATTCTGAACAAGGAAGTTACGGGCTGTGGCGGCACCACGGTAGCGCTGGAGGATGGGCATCCCACCATCCTGTGCAGCCCTCGCATCAAGATGCTGGAGTGCAAGCATGCGGTGTATCCCGACACGCTGATGGTGATGGCAGGTGTGTCGAAGGAGGAGATTGCCGACTACATCGCCACGCACGAGACGCCTAAGGTGCTGACCACCTACGATTCCTTCTGCAAGGTGGCCAAGGTCATCACCGATGCCAGCGAGTGGCGTGTGGTGGTCGACGAGTTTCAGTGCATACTGAGTGATGGGCGGTTCAAGAGTGAGACCGAGATGCGCCTGCTGGGAGACCTAGTCGCGTTTCCCTATGTGACCTATCTCTCGGCCACGCCGATACTGGACCGTTACCTGGAGCAACTACCCGAGTTCCGTGACATGGACTACTACCAGTTGCAGTGGCCCGCGCGCCGTAGAGTCCATCTGCACCGCATCGAGACGGCCCGTCCCGTCGACGCGGCTCTCCGTATCGTGCGTGACTATCAGGAGGGCAACTTCCCCCGGCTGAAGGTCGAGCAGGGCAACGTGGTCGAGAGCACCGAGGCGGTGTTTTTCCTCAACAGTGTGCAGAGCATCTGCAACCTGATCCACCAGGCTGAGCTGAGGCCCGAGGACGTGAACATCATCGTGGGCACTGACGAGGAAAATGACCGCATGCTGTCACGCCTGGGCGAGGGATTCTGCAACAGCAATGCACCTGGCAGGGGAGAGGAACATCGCCAGTTCACCTTCTGCACGAGCACGGCCTATATGGGTGTCGACTTCTACAGCACGTGTGCCTGCACCTTTGTCATCTGCGATTGCCACCGGTCCAACTTGTCGGTGGACATTGCCACCGAGCTCCCGCAGATTGCTGGCCGCCAGCGCCTTGCCGAGAATCCTTTCCGCGATCTCATCGTGCTGGTCCACTGCCTGAGCGACCGAGAGTGGAACGAGGGTGAGTACATGCGAGATCTGGACCGCCGTATGTCCCTGTCCGAGAGCGAGATGGAGCTCATGAACTCGATCACAGACCCGGAACTCCGACAGAAGAAGGTGCGGGATCAGCTGCGCCTCCAGCGGCAGATGAAATTCAGCGATTCGTACCTCTATTACGATGAGGCTGCCGGCGAGTTCCGCATCAATCGGGTGGCCTACCTCAGCGACCAGTTTGCCTTCTACGTCCAGCGCTCCATCTACTGCAGCGACTCGGTGCTGGTGCGTAACATCGAGGAAAGCGACCGGTTCGACTCCTCGCCAGAGCTGGTGCGCTATCAGAGCGTGGACGAGCAGTTGCGATGCACGATCCTGCGCACGACCTACGCCCAGCGCCTGCGTGCCTATTGCGAGTACCGCGATGCCGCCTCGTTCCCCTACAATCTGCTGCTGGTGGGCATTCAGCGCCGCAATCCCGAGTTTGCAGACTATTACAACCAGCTGGGGCATGCACGCATCCGTGCGCTGAAG
This sequence comes from Bacteroidaceae bacterium, assembly GCA_045600505.1. Classification (GTDB taxonomy): domain Bacteria; phylum Bacteroidota; class Bacteroidia; order Bacteroidales; family Bacteroidaceae; genus Physcousia. Next base: position 26,755 of record JAZRYA010000021.1, on the reverse strand, counting down.
TATCGTGAGAAAAACCTGCAGCGCGAGGTGCAGAATCTGCATCGTCACGACCAGCTCCAGGACACGTTTGCCAGAATGTTCCCCCGGGGCACCACGTTGATGCGTGACGAGTACAAGCAGCAGATGCAGCTCATCTATGACCAGTATGGCATGCGTGCTCGGGCCAAGACCAGTGAACTGGAGTCGCGTTTCGGTTTCCGCCTGCGCCGCACCCGTCCTACCGTGCCAAACGGGCTCCGTCGTGGGGACCTATACCAGGTCGTGGGTTTGCCAGAGTGAAACGGCTGGCGGCATTTTCGTGACAAAATGTCGCCCGTCTCTGACAAAATGTCGAAAAAATGTTTACTCACATCAGAGAAAACCGTCCTTATGCGCGCGTGCCCGTTCCTTATTATACCCTAGTCCACGAGAGCCAAAATGCGTGATTTTTTGGCAGTTGGGAGAAGGGTTGGCATGATGGTTGCTAGAGGAGTAAGTAGAAAGTTTTAAAAAAAACACATTTATGAACAATCAAAATTTGTTAACTGGTCTTGAGACCCTGAGAGTTTTAAACGCTGCCTTGCAGCATAGTAACGACACAGTAACAGTTCCTGCCGACAAGGAGGAGGCAAAGCGGATGTTCTCGATCGACGCGCGTGAGCTAGATCTTGATTCTCCAGTTCTGCCCGTCGATCACGCTACCACCTTGCGAGTCATCGTGCGAGAGAATGCGGGAAAGTTCCTCGACGAGGAGGGTGTGACTTCCGCAGGCAAAGAGTTGTTGGAGTATTTGGACATCGCAGAACTGGAGGATCACTTGTATGACATCTACCGGGATCTAGGCGGAGTACCAGAGGATGTGCTCAATGAGATTGAAACCAAGAACATCCAAAAACTGCAACTTGTCATAGAGGTGTATAATGGAGCAAAGGTTATGGTCAAAATTGGCACTCAAGAGATTGAGTGTAACTAAAATTTTGAATACATAGATAGGGCGTCCGCATGCGTGAGCATCCGGGCGCTCGCCTTTTTATCCCGTTTTGTTCCTCTCCTCACTCCATCGGAATCACCTCCTGCAGGAAGATGGCATCGAGGGACCAGAGGGCGCAGTCGTTGGTGGTGGTGAGGGGCGACTCGTCGATGGGTTGGGGCACGTCGGGACCCTGGATGTGGTGGCTGTCGAACTCGTAGTGCTGGGCGGCCTTGTTGTAGTTCCACATGCGGTTCCAGGTGTCGGCGGCTAGGGCCTGGTCGTGCTTTTGCCAGGCGGCGTAACCCTCGACGCGAGAGACACGGAACGAATTGAGCAGGTGGTAGCGGCTGCAGTAGTCGAACCACGTCTGCTGCCAACGGCGGTTGGGCAACATCTGCATCATCTCGAGGCAGATCTCGAAACCGCCCATGATGGACATCAGGTGATTGGTGTGCTCGAGCGTGGGGTCGCCCTCCCACGAGAGGATGCCCGTGGCGGGGTCGAAACCGAGGACGCCAGGACCGGTGAAGATGCCCCGGGGCAGGCGAGAGATGCTCTGCATGCCAGCCTCTATCTTCTTGCGATACACAGGATTACCCGTGCGCTCCCACTCGGTCATCCAGTTGCCGGCATAGGCCAGCCAGTCGGGGCCGATGCGCAGTCGGGCTGGGGCGGTGCAGGGGTACTTGTCGCGTGGCATGGCCAGGCGCATGGGGTCGATGGTGTAGAGCTTCTGGTCGGCATCGCGCACGTCGGTCATGAGGTCGCCCATGCGCTCGTCGGCGGTGAGGTAGTAGAGGAAGCGGTTCCAGGCGGCTTGGGAAATGCGGGCTTCCTTGGCGCCACAGCCCCAGTGCGAGACGTTGTGACGGGTGCCGAGTCCCTGCATGGGGCCTATGTGGTAGACGTCGACCTCGCTGACGTGGCGGCTCATGGCGAGGGCCATCTTCCACACGTCGGCACGGCCGGTGCGCAGGAAGGAGTACCAGAGCCACGAGATGCTGGCCAGTTCGGTGTTGTCCCAGGCAAAGCCGCCGACGTCGTACTTCCAGCTGTGGCGGGCGGGATCGTACTGGTGCATGAAGTCGCCGTAGTTCCAGAATCCGTACCAGTGGTGCTGGTCTTGCTGCTGCAGGTAGTAGTCGAGGTACTGGGTGAGCAGCGTCTCGACTTTCTGTCCGTTGGGCGTATCGGTGCGAGGCAGTGACCAGATGCCAAATGCCTGACGGTCATGCAGATACTGGGGTGTGGGCAGCAGGGGAGAGTCGGACTGCTGTTGCTGGGCCTGCTGGGCGATGGCCTGGCGGCCGGGGTAGCCCGTCTGGGGCAGCAGGGTGAGGGTGCTGGTGCGTGCGATGCCATAGGGGGTGGACATGTCGGGCTGCACGTCCTCGTAGGATGCGTTGAGGTCGTGGGCGATGTTGTCGTAGTGGCAGAGGTTCATGGCCGGTGCATAGGGGCTCCAGAGCCAGCAGGTGAGCTGGGCCGACTGGGTGGCTGCGCTATCGACCTGCAGGGCAGCGGGATAGCTCTGCCAGAAGTCCTGGAGGGAGAGGCCGAGACCGCCGCTGACGTCGCCCACAAAGGCGTATCCGGGCGCGCGTGTGCCCGTGTGCGTACCTATCCAAGGATTGTTGCTGTGAGCTCGCTTGGTGATGCTGAAGCCCTGGTCGGTGGGCTGGGAGAGGAGGAAGGAATTCCAGCGTGCCCAGTGGTGGATGAGCTCCTGACCGGCTGCATTGAAGGTCTGGGGCTCGGGGATGCGCTCGCCAGCCACCTGACGTACCTCGAGGTTGGGGTCGTTGTTCAAAAGGCGTCGACCGCTAAGGGGCTGCACGCTCTCGGCCCAGACGCCGCCATCCTGGGTGGCAAAGGCGACGTGGCGATTGTAGCACTGTTCGCGCATGGGCACGTCGAATCGGATGCCCAGGCCGTGGATGTAGTCCTGGTCCTGCTGGCCGTCGTAGGTGATGGTGTGTACCATGCGCACCTCGGGGCTGCCGGCGGTGAAGTAGAGTCGGATGGTGAAGGGGAGCCACTGGCGCTGTCCGTCGGTGAGGGTGCCGTCGATGCGTACCACGGTGCGCACGCTGCCCTGGCGCTCGATGACGGTGCTCTGCACCTGGCTCTCATAGTGGCGGTAGTGCAGGGCGTCGACTAGGTCGGCATGGGGCTGGTCCTGGGTGGTGCAGACGAGGCGTCCGCGTGTGGCGATGGTGGTGCCGTCGAGCACGAGGCTGTCGATGAGTGCGTGCTGGGAGAAGTGGGCGGGCAATTTCCCCGTGTTCACGGTGAAATTGGGTTCGGGATTCGCGGTTCGGGGTTCGCGGTTCGCGCTGGTCGACTTGTTGACTCGTCGACTCGTGGGGGCCTTCACTGCGCTGATCTGCTGGCTGCCACCAGGGATGACGGCTGCCACACCGGCCCACTTGATGCTGCCGTCGGGCCAGTAGGCTAGGGGCCAGTAGTCGGTGTCGAGGGCCTGTCCGTCGGCCTGGATCTGGATGCTGCCCTGGCTGCGCAACTCGCCCTGACTGAAGGGGATGCCCAGGGTGACGGGCTTGTCGGCCGTGGGGGCTGTGCCTACCCAGTGGAGGGGCACCTGGGCGTGGAGAACTAGGGTGACGAGGAGGGTGGTGAGAGTGAGTGCTAGGCGTTTCATCGTATCAAAATTTTGGCAAATTTAAGAAATTCCTTTGACATTCCGCCGAAAATCTCTATCTTTGTTGCGTATAATCTAATATATAACACATGAATTGTACCAAGTATCTGCTGTCTGCCTCCGTGGCAATGCTGCTGGTCGGCTGCTCGACTGGCCAAAAGGAAGAGGAAGTGAATGACTCGACCACACCCCTGCACCTGTTGCAACCCGATTACAAGATTCCCTATGGCGAGACCAAGACCGAGGACGTGCTGGCTGCACTGGACCGCATCTACCAGTATGTCGACGCCCAGACACCTACCGAGGTGCAGGAGGACGGCACGCTGAAGCGAGGTGCCTTCCGCATCGGTTCGTATGAGTGGGGCATCACCTATCAGGCCCTGCTGAAGGCCAGTGAGGTGACCGGTGACAAGAAGTATGCCGAGTATGTGCAGAAGCGATTTGACTTCCTGCGCGACGTGTTCCCCCAGTTCAAGGAGCAGAAGGAGATACACGATGCCCAGATGGAGCAGATTTGCAATCCCCGTGCCCTGGACGACTGCGGCACGATGTGCACTGCCATGATGAAGGCACAGGGCAAGCCCAGTGTGGAGGGCGGATACGATGCGATGATAGAAAACTACTTCCAATTTGTAGAAGAGGGTCAGTACCGTCTGCCCGACGGCATCTTTGCCCGTCATCGTCCCCAGCGCAACACCGTGTGGCTCGACGATATGTACATGGGTATCCCCACCATCGCCTATCGTGGCGTCTACACCGGTGAGCAGAAGTATCTGGACGAGGCTGCCCAGATGTACCTCAACTTTGTGCGTCGCATGTGGGTACCCGAGAAGGGCATCTACCGCCACGGTTATGTCGAGGGTCTGCGTCAGGAACCTACCTATCACTGGGCTCGTGCCAACGGTTGGGCCATCCTGACCACCGTGGAGCTGCTGGATATGCTGCCCGAGGATCATCCTCAGCGTCAGGCTATCCTGGAGCAGTTGGAGCGTCATGCTGCTGGTCTGGCCAGTTACCAGAGCAGCGAGGGATTCTGGCACCAGTTGCTGGATCGTGACGACTCGTACCTAGAGACCTCGGCCACAGCCATCTACACCTACTGTCTGGCACATGCCGTCAACGAGGGTTGGCTCGATGGCATCACCTATGGTCCTGTGGCTCAGTTGGGCTGGAATGCCCTGGCCACGAAGATCGACGAGCAGGGTCTGGTGCATGGCACTTGTGTGGGCACCGGCATGGCCTTTGATCCTGCCTTCTACTACTACCGTCCCGTCAGCAGTGCTGCGGCTCACGGCTATGGTCCTGCCCTGTGGGCTGCCACCGAGATGCTGCGTCTGTTGCAGAACTGGCACCCTCGCACCAATGACTCGGGTCTGCACTACTATGACCAGGAGCAGACCAATCCCAGTCCTCTCTTCTATCTGACTGAGGATGGCAAGGGTGAGGCGGTGAAATGATTTTGCAAAACGATTTCACGGTTTTTCCTGAGAGAAATGGCAGGGTCACTTGCCATTTCTTTTTGTTTCTCCTAGAGACACTTTGCTGGCGCGGTGCTTTGGCTGGCGCGATGCCTGTTCAATTCTTTCCTGCCGAGGAAAGAAACGGAACCAAAGAAAGCCTCTCGGCGACGACTCCCGGCGCAAATAAAATGGCAATCTGCTCGCGCTGTTCCGGCGCTCAGCCCGAAGGGATGCTTGGCTTGCCAAGAGCGTCGCTCGCTCGAACTCCCTCCGTCGTGCTCTGCCTCCTTCGCGGCTGGTGAGGCCGCTACGGGAGCACTCCCCGAATCGCTCGTCAGCGATTCGCCTCACACTAATGCGCGCTCAGACAGCTCATTTTATGGGGTTGCGCCTCCGCTAATGCCGACCTTCCATTTCGCAGTGAGAAAGGCATCCAAGCGCCAGCCGTCGGTGCCCCCTCGGGGGTTAGGGGGGAGAGAGGCCAACCCCGAACGCAGTGAGTGGGCAAAGGCTGGTTTGGCCTACCAAAACTCCGCTTGCGGTTAGAAGTCCCTCTTCCCTGCAGGGCAAGAGGGATTTAGGGTGATGGGGGAGCCCCTCTTTGAAAAGCAAAGAGGGGAACGGGGTGATTTTTTTAAAAGCCGTGCGCAGCCCCTACGCGAAAGAATCTAAGCCCAAGGCGCAGCCCAAACGCTGCAGAACCCAAGATGGGGAAAAGGGGGGATTACCTGACAGAACGCGTCCATCGACGGAGCCAGTCGAACCAACTGGCAGAATCATGATAACCACCTTCCAGCTGCATGTCGGCAGCAACGGCCAGGTGGTAACGGATGTGACCCGAAACAGGGTGGATGAGACACAGGTAATTGAGCTCATCCTCCTGGATGCGCACTAGGAACTCACGAGGCACAGTGACACCTATGCCGAGGCCCTCGATGAGCTCGGGATGAGCCTTGTCAGGGACATTGCGACCCCACGAACCGACTAGGCCACGACGCTCGTCCATCATGCCCTCGTTGTCCATCTCCAACTTCTGAACACCCGTGCAGAAGACGTCGTCGTCCGTCACGCCCTGCAGGAAGATGTCAATCTGCACATCGCGATGACCACGCAGCATGGTGTAGCGCTGCGTCATCTGCAGCGTGCGTCCCTGGTACTGCCAGTCGCGGTCCCACACCTCGACAACTACCATGTCGGGACCTGGCAGCACGATGCGCTGACCACGTGCACCCACCTTCTCGATGTAGGTGGGACGACCATCCTCCCATCCGCGGAACGAACCTGCTGCCACGCTCTGGCCAGCAAACAGGATGTCCTCGCCATAGCCGCGAGCCATCCACTGGGCATTGCTGTAGAAGTTGGTGCTGTCGAGCTCCATCTGAGGCAGTTTCTTGCCGTAGAGGTCGATGCTCTGGCGGTGGTCCATATAGACGCGGAATCCCACGTACTCGCTCTCCCACATGGCGCCGTGTCCGTAGATGGCGTCGTAGGTGGCCAGAGCCGAGTCGGCTCCCTCGAACTCGATTTCATTGATCTTGGGGTAGCGCAAGTGGCTGTCCCACAATTTTAATTGTGCGTACACCTGCGCATGCGCGAGGACGGGACTTACGATGAGGAATAACAGGAGAAGTGCCTTTTTCATGTTGTAGATGGTAATGTGTCGGTATTATTTGGTCTTCTTCTTGGAGAATACCAGGAATTCGTTGACAAAGAAATTGAAGATGCCCGAGAAGCAGAGGGCGATGAGGTTGCAGACTACGGGAGTCTGGTCGGTGAGCTTGTTGACCAAGAGGAGGAAACACATCTTGATGGTGAAGCCCGTGATGCAGGTGGCATTGTAGGCCAGGAGACGAGCACCAAAGGAACGACGCGTGCGCTGCTGGATGCGGTCCTTCCAGACAAAGAAGTAGGCCAAGAGGAAGTTGGTGAACATGGCGCACTCGAACGAGATGGCAGGGGACACCAGGAATCGGCCCACATAGTTGTGGAAAACATAGTGCGTCAGCACAAACAGGACCGCCGTGTCGACACACGTGCCCGCCAGGGTGCTGGACGCAAACTTGATATATCGGAACAGAATCTTCTTCATGAAACGATTAGAATGAGAGGTTCCAACCGAAACGCACACCCCACTTGATGGCATTGGGCTCGTTGCGGTAGTTGATGCGGTAGACGTAATCCACCTCGAGGAACTTGAAGATGTTGTGGATACCCACCGACACCTCCATGTAAGGCACCTTGCCCAGACGGCTCTCGCTACCCGAGGGGAAGAGCAGCAGGGTGCGGTTGGTGGCAGGGTCGGCATTCTTGTCATGCGGACGGTAGTTCTCGGGATCGTTCTTGTCCGTGAGGTGACCCCACATACCGCGGAAGAGGATGACCTCGCGCAGGTCGAGTTTCTTGATGCCCGGGATGCGGTTGAATATCTTGCCATTCAGGTTCCAGCAGTATTGCCACTGCAGCACGCGGTCGTTGAGGAACTCCATGTTGTTCATCAGCTCAAAGGTGTGGCTGTCGTGCTGGGTGATCCAGCTCAGGTTGACCGTAGGCATGATGAGCAAGGGGAAGGGCACCTGGTTCCACTGGGCCTTGGCAGCCACGTAGAAGTCCATCTTACCCCACGAGCGAGGCCATACGCGCTTCTGGAACGAGAGCTCGCTGTAGTTGCTGGCATACTGGCCTCCGAGCACGTTCTTGAAACTGCTGCTGTGGTAGGCATAGAAGACCATCGCATTGGCGTTCAGGGGATAGCGGCGCTGCATGGTGTTGTAGTACGTCTCACCGGGAGCGTAGCGCAAGCCCATAGACACCTCGCTGGTGCGCACCTGGTTGATGGGATTGCCGTTGAGGTCGTGGAACTCCATCTTCATGGCACCCTCCAGCGACTGAAACTTGGTCTCGGCTGTCACGCAGAGGCCACCCTGGGTCTCCCACTTGAAGCTCAGGTTCTGCTGGTTGTAGAGGTAGTACTTGTCCAGCTTCTTGACGTGGATCGAGGTGATCCAGTTGTCGTTGCTGGTGAGCAGGAACTTGTCATAGGGAGTCATCATGCCATAGGTGCTGTTGACCGTGAGCTGGCGGATGGGGAACTCCCAGGGCTGGTTGTTCTTGTGATTGAACGAGTAGGTGAACTCGCTCTGGTAATAGATCTTCTTGGAGCCAAAGCCATAGGCGATGTAGCCCTTCCAGAAGAGGTGGTGACTGAGGCCTGTGGTGGTGCGGGCACTCACACGGGTGCGCCAACCATCATAGGTGTTCTTGCCCACCAGGGTGGTGAGAGGACCAAAGTCAAACTTGCTGGGTACAGAGTCGCGGTACGAGGTCTGCAGGTAGTCGTCGGCCACGATGCGGCCTATCTTGTAGATCTGCTTGATGCCTCGGCGATTGAGGAAGCCCTTGGTGTACTTGTCCACGGTGCTCTCGCTCTTGGAGAGCTCCAGAGTGCGGAAACTGTTCCAGAAGTCCTTGGTACGCTGACTGCTCTCGGGCACGGTGTATTCGTGGCTGCGGCCGTGGAACTGGCTCTTGGGCAGGGGCTCGAACGAGTATTGCGAGTACTTGGTGCGGCGTGTGACCACGGCGTTCTTCAGTATCTTGGCCAGGGACATCTCGGCCAGCATGTCGTCGCTGTCCAGCACCCACTGACCGTCCTCGAGCTTGACCCATTCCTGGTTGATGCTCATCTTGTCGATGAAGTTGACTCCTGACTCCTTGGGCAGGGTCAGTTCGGCACGACGGATGTGCAGACTGCTGTCGGCCAGTGCGTAGATGTGGCCACTGAAGCCTACGTCCTGGTGGTTGTTGGGCGCAAAATACATCTGGTAGCACAGGTCGTTGCCCACCATCAGCGTGTCCTGGATGTAGAAGTGATAGAAGGCGATAGCACCGTTGCCGATGGGGGAGATGAAACTCTGGTCGAGCAGGCGGATCTGATTCTGGTAGATGTCGACATCGACGAAACAGTCCTTGATGATGACGTTGAACATCTCGCCCATGGTGCTCATCTGGCTCATCATGCCGGTCTTGTTCTCACCCAGGGTGATGTTGCGCTCGTCGTCCTCCTCGCGGCGGTAGATGCTGCGCGTCACGGTCTCGTTGATCTGGATAGGCAGGATGAGTTTGTTGTTCAAGGGACACACCTCCACCTGCTCGGTCATCCACTCCTTGCTCTTCAGTGCGCGCAGTGAGTCGATGTAGCCCTGGTCGACATTGTTTTTGGCCAGAATAAGCTTCTGGTACTTGTAGTATTCATAGAAGTCGTTGGACTTCAGGTTGTTCTTCTTGTTGGCAGCAATGATGCGGCGCATGAGGTCCACGGCGGGATTGTTCTTGCGGCTGTACTTGATGCCCTTGTTCTTGATCTCCACGCCTTTCAGTGTGATGCCCTCGGACTTGAGGCGCACTACCAACTGCAAGGGGGTGTCCTCGGTGATGTGGATGGTGGTGGGATTGTAGCCCATGGAGGTGAACACCAGGTCCTGGCCCTCGCGACGCTCGATGATGAACGAGCCCTCGAAATCGGTGAGACGGAAGCTGGTGCTGTCGTTCTTGTATTGCAGACGCACATAGGAGAGGCTATCGCCGGTCTCGTCATCGATGACGACGCCGGAGATCTGAGCATAAACGGAGGGGATGAACAGCAGCAAAGTGAGCACACTGAGCATCCAGCGTTTCAGATTGTTCATAGTTACTTGGTGTTGAGCAGGGTGCGTCCGTCGGGAACCAGCAACTCGCGACGATGTGTGCGGAAGCGGGTAGAGAAGACGCTGTAGTCCTGGCCGTCGTATTGCTGGGGCAACCAGATGCCTGCCATGTCGCAGGCAGAGTAGAAGAGGTTGTCGGCATTGACGGGCTTATCCTTAATACTTTTTACCTTATTCAGTTTCTCGGGATTGCGCTCGGCCCACACGTCGCTGTGCCAGAAGTACATGGGTACGTGGTACTCGGCGGCAGAAGGAGTGAGGGAGTTGCCTCGGCGATGGCCCGAGCTGACGGGCAGTTCACCGTGGTCCGAAGCAAAGAGCAGAGCCGACTCGGTGTCGGGCTTGTTCAGGGTCTGCATGATCTGGGTCAGCATCTTGTCGGTGTAGACGATGGTGTTGTCATAGGCATTGACGTAGAGGCTGTCGCTCTGGACGTCGGGGTCGCTGACCAGATTGGGATGATAGAGGTCGCTCTCCTCGTCGAAGTTGTTGTAGTAGCTGTGGCACTGCAACATCTGAATGATGAAGAAGGTCTTGGGGTAGATCTCGGAGAGGGAGTCTATCTTGTGCGCGATCTCGCAGTCGCGGCGGACGCAGAGGATGGAGTCGACACCCTTGGTGAGGTAGGGTTCGTGAGCCAGCAGCTTGTTGGTGCTGATGACGTAGGTGCGGAATCCACACTCGTTGAAGGGTGCCACGATGCATTTCTCGCGGTAGTGGAGATTGAAGTTGGCCGAGGTGGCTCGGCTGATCATCATAGGCACGCTGTAGTAGGTGAGGGTGGCTGTGCTGTGGTAGTCGCTGAAGGCAACTACATTGGGATTGGCAGCCAGCAGGGGGGTGGTGTTGCGATTGTAGCCTGCAAAGGTGGTGTGGTCGTAGCGCATGCTCTCGCCCACGCCCAGAACGTAGATCTCGCGTCCCTCGTGCTCGGCACGCTGAGCACCAAAGGTCATGTCGTCGCTCTCGGGGAGCTGGATGTACTTGGTGGCCAACTGGGTGAGGGTGATGCCGCCCTGGGTGAGCAGGTTGTAGGGAGGATTGCCAAAGTTACCGGTTGCAATGGACACAATGAGGCAGCCCAGTGCAGCGCTCCAGGCATAGGCCGAGATGGGGCGACGCTGACGTCGGATCTGCCAGTGCAGCACCAGTGCCACGATGCCCAGCACCACTAGGGGCAGGGTGTAGAGCAGGTTGCCCTGGTTGTTGGCGGCAAAGTTGGAACTCTCTCGCGTGTTGGTAGTGAGCAGCGACATCAGATTGCCACTGCGCATAAAATCCTTGTAGACGACGATGATGAAACTCTCGACGCCTGAGGCTATCATCAAGAAGATGGTGAGGGGAGCAAACACCCACCAGCGGCGGATGCTGTAGAGCAGAAACACGGGCAGCTGGGTGGCCAGCAGACAGATGACGAAATACGAGAGGGAGCCCTCGTGATTGAGGAACACCCTGTAGAGCACGGGCATGCAGAGCATCATCCATAGTGCTGCCAGCAAGGTCAGTTCCTTGCAAGTGAATCTGCTGTGTCGCATTACTTCTTGTTCAGGGGGTCAATTTTGGCAAAATACTTGGCATCCTTCCAGAGGCTGGTGAAATACATCACAAACAGGATAACCGAGATGGTGAGACAGAAGCAGTCCAGGAACTGGAACTTGAGGTCGTTGCCCATCAGGGTGATATCGAAGTGCCAGTTGCGCAGACCCTCGGAGAAGAATATGGCCAAGCAGAAGGCACAGATGATGATGCGCAGCTCGGTGGGACCTAGCTTAGAATAGGTGAGTTTGAACTCGTCCTTGAGGTGAGCATTGATCATCACATAGACCTCGAGCATGAAGTAGGGGGCTATCAACAGGAGTGAGGATGTGAGATTGAGGTAAGGCGAAAGACCGGCTCCTCCGACCATCAGGAACTCGCAGATGCAATCCAGATTGTGATCGATGTAGAAACCATAGATGGGACGCTGGGTCTTGCGAACACGGGCCAGGGTGCCGTCGAGCGAGTCACCGAGCCAGTTGAGGAAGAATCCAAAGCATACCAGCCACATGTATCCCACATGGAAATTGGTCAGTGCATATCCCAGGGCAATCACCATTGCACCCAACAGACCCACAACGGAAAGGTGGTCGGATTTTACCCAATCGGGAAGACGCACAGCAATCCAGTTGAGGATGACTTTTTCGTAAGGATTGAGGAGGGATGTCTGTATTCGTTGAGAATTCTCTTTAGAATTTTCTGCCATAATAGTTGTTAAGTTTGTAATTCTATGGTGTAATTTTTCTTTTTCAGAGTGCAAAATTATGAAATAATTGGTAATTTTGACCTATAAAGGTCTAAGAAAATGAACGTGACCCCCTCTTTATATCCAAATTTGAACATTTTTCCTACCAACTTTCACAAAAAAAGACCATCAAAAGAACAGCAACAATGATGTTGATGAACATTTTTTTCAGGGATAATGAACGTGTTTTGCGAAATATTGTTTACCTTTGCCAGCGTTTTTAATTATAATTAGAAAGAGCGGTTCCCGGGTTGCCCCCAGAAACAGGTGTTGTCAGCCTGCAGGGCCAGGGGAGTGCATAAACACAAAACAAATGAAGGTAATCAAGTTTGGCGGAACATCCGCAGGTTCCGTGGAAAGTATTCTGAATGTCAAGAAAATAGTAGAGTCCCAGCAGGAACCCGTCATCGTCGTCGTGTCTGCTTTGGGAGGAATCACTGATAAACTTATCAAGACCGGCAACATGGCCTATGAGGGAGATACGCTCTACCAAAAAGCCTTCTTGGAAATAGCCGAGCGTCACGAGGAGATGATCAACTCGGTCATCCCTGCGGGTAAGGACCGTGACACGCTGTTGGTTGTCGTCAGGGCTCTGCTCGAGGAGCTGCGCAGCATCTACCAGGGAGTCTATCTCATCCGTGATTTGAGTCCTAAGACTCAGGCTGCCATCGTGTCCTATGGAGAACGCATTTCGAGCCGTATCTGTGCTACCCTGATTCGTGGCGCAGAGTGGTTTGACAGTCGAGAGTTCATCAAGACCGAGATGAAGGCTGGTCGCAATCGTCTGGCAACAGAGCAAACCAATCAGTTGGTGCGCGAGAACTGGAAGACTATCCCCCAGGTGAGTCTGGTGGGTGGTTTCATCAGCACCGATGTGGTGAGCGGCGAGGTGACCAATCTGGGACGAGGCGGCAGTGACTATACTGCCAGCATCATTGCTGCTGCATTGGATGCCAGCGTGCTGGAAATCTGGACTGATGTAGACGGATTCATGACGGCTGACCCTCGTGTCATCAGCAGTGCCTATGTCATTCCCGAACTGAGTTATATCGAGGCTATGGAGCTCTGCAACTTTGGCGCCAAAGTGGTGTATCCGCCTACCATCTATCCGGTGTGTGTCAAGCAGATACCTATTCTCATCAAGAATACTTTCAATCCTGATGCACCAGGTTCTATCATCAAGCAAAACGTCGAGGATGACAGTCGAAGCATCAAGGGTATCTCGAGCATCAAGGGCACGAGCCTGATCACAGTAGCAGGTCTGTCTATGGTCGGTGTCATCGGTGTCAATCGTCGCATCTTCTCGTGTCTGGCAGACAGAGGCATTTCGGTCTTTATGGTTTCTCAGGCATCATCGGAGAACAGCACCAGCATCGGTGTGCGTGACGTGGATGCAGACGAGGCTTGCCAGGTGCTGAATGCTGAATTTGCCAAGGAAATCAAGGATGGTGCCATGTTTGAGATGCAGGCCGAGAAGGGTCTGGCTACCGTGGCTATCGTGGGTGAAAACATGAAGCATACACCGGGTATTGCCGGCAAACTGTTCGGAACGTTAGGACGTAGCGGTATCAGCGTGATTGCTTGTGCCCAGGGTGCCAGTGAGACCAACATCTCATTTGTTATCAATCAGGACTATCTGCGCAAGGCGTTGAATGTCATTCATGACAGTTTTTTTCTGAGTGAGTACCAAGTGCTGAATCTCTTTATCTGCGGCGTTGGTACGGTGGGTGGCAGTTTGATAGAGCAGATACATCAGCAGCAGGAGAAGTTGATGCGTGAGTTGAGACTCAAGCTTAATGTGGTGGGCATAGCCAGTGGACACAATGCCATGTTCTCTCGTGAGGGACTGGAACTGGACAATGTGCGTGAAAGATTGCGCCAGGCTCCACCCAGCAACATCCAGCGACTGAGAGACGAGATTATAGGCATGAACATCTTTAATAGCGTCTTTGTTGATTGCACTGCAAGTGCTGAAGTAGCAGGGCTTTATGGAGATTTGTTAGACCATAACATTAATGTGGTTGCGGCCAATAAGATCGCTGCCAGCAGCGACTATTCGAACTATCGCAAACTGAAGCAAATCGCTCAGAAGCGTGGTGTCAAGTACCTGTTTGAAACCAATGTGGGTGCAGGTCTTCCCATCATCCGCACGATCAACGATCTGCGTAATTCGGGTGATAAGATTCTGCGTATAGAGGCCGTGCTCAGTGGCACGCTCAACTTCATCTTCAACACCATCAGTGCCGACATCCCCTTCAGCCAGACTGTGCGTATGGCGCAGGCCGAGGGATATAGCGAGCCTGATCCTCGCATCGACCTGAGTGGAAAGGATGTGATACGCAAGTTGGTCATCCTGACTCGTGAGGCAGGTTATGAAATCAACCAAGAGGATGTAGAGGCCAATCTCTTCATCCCCCAGAGTTTCTTTGATGGAAGCATCGAGGAATTCTGGAAGAATCTGCCTTCGCTCGATGCCGACTTTGAGGCGCGTCGTCAGGAACTGGAAAACAAGAACCAGGTATGGCGTTTTGTTGCCAAGTTCGAGAATGGCAAGGCGTCGGTTTCTCTGAAAGAATTTGACCGTGATCACTCGTTCTATGTGCTCGAGGGATCCAATAATATTGTGCTGCTCACGACGGAACGTTATAACAAATACCCCATGCTCATCCAGGGTTATGGCGCTGGAGCTAGCGTGACTGCAGCAGGAGTGTTTGCTGATATAATGAGTCTGGCGTGATGAAGCGTATCATTATATTAGGAGACGGTATGGCAGACTGGGCCGTTCCCGCTCTGGGGAACAAGACCTTGCTGCAGTATGCCGATACTCCTCATCTGGATCGCTTGGCTCGCGAAGGTCGCAATGGTCGGTTGATCACTGTGCCCGAGGGGTTCCACCCCGGAAGTGAGGTGGCCAATAGCAGCATATTGGGCTATGACCAGCATGTGGTCTACGAGGGACGTGGGCCACTGGAGGCTGCCAGCATCGGTGTTGAACTCGACGAGGATGACTTGGCATTGCGCTGCAATCTTATCTCGCTCGACGGCGATATACTGAAGAATCACTCTTGCGGACGTCTGGAGACAGAAGAGGGAGATGTACTCATCCGCTTCTTGCAGGAAAAGTTGGGCAACGAGCGTGTCCATTTCTATACAGGAGTCCAGTATCGTCACCTCTTGGTCATCAAGGGCGGTAACAAACATCTGCGTTGCACACCCCCTCATGACGTACCAGGAAAACCCTGGCGAGAGTATATGCTTTCTGCCGAGGTGCCTGAAGCAGAGGAGACCGCTCAACTGCTGACCGAACTTGTTCTCAAAAGTCAGGAACTGCTGGCCAATCACCCTCTCAATCTGGACCGCAAGCAGCGTGGCATGGATCCTGCCAATAGCATTTGGCCTTGGGGTGGAGGATACCGTCCTCGCATGACACCGCTCTCCGTTACTTATCCTCACATGCGACAGGGTGCTGTCATCAGTGCAGTGGATCTGATACGTGGCATCGGCAGATATGCTGGTCTGCGAGTCATCGAGGTACCCGGAGCTACGGGTCTGTGGGATACCAACTACGAGGGTAAGGCGGCTGCTGCCATCGAGGCTATGCGACAAGACGATTTCGTCTATCTGCACGTCGAGGCAAGCGATGAGGCAGGACACGATGGTGATCTGGAACTGAAATTGCGCACCATCGAGAATCTCGACCATCGTATGGTGGGTCCTATTATGGAAGAGGTTGCCACCTGGGACGAACCCGTGGCGATCGCTGTGTTGCCCGACCATCCTACTCCTATAGAGTTGAGAACGCACACGAGTGAGCCCGTCCCATTTGTCATCTATTATCCTGGTATCGAACCAGATGCGGTGATGACGTTTGACGAAGAAGCCGCCAAGGAGGGTGCCTATGGAGTGCTCGAGGGCGATGGCTTCATCCGTGAATTTATGAAGTAAAACGTAACAACATACACACAATGAAATACTATAGCACAAATGGTAAAGCCCCCGTGGCCACGCTGGAAAAGGCGGTGGTAAAGGGGTTGGCCGAGGACAAGGGCCTCTATATGCCCGAGCGCATCAAACCTCTGCCCCAGGAATTCTTTGACAACATACAGAATTTGTCTTTCCAGGAGATTGCCTATCGTGTAGCCGATTGCTTTTTTGGCGAGGATATTCCAGCCGAGGATCTGAAGCAGATTGTCTATGACACACTCTCCTTTGATGTTCCGGTTGTTCCCGTAACGGATAGCATCTACTCGCTGGAGCTCTTCCATGGTCCCACCTTGGCTTTCAAGGATGTGGGTGCTCGCTTTATGGCACGCCTGCTCGGCTATTTCAATAAGAAACAGGGCGGTAACGAGCTGGTGAATGTATTGGTTGCCACCTCGGGTGATACCGGTTCGGCTGTGGCCAATGGTTTCCTCGGTGTGGAGGGAATTCACGTCTATGTGCTCTATCCCCAGGGCAAGGTAAGTCCTATCCAGGAGTGTCAGTTCACGACACTGGGTCAGAACATTACCGCCATCGAGGTGGACGGTGTGTTCGACGATTGCCAGGCGCTCGTCAAGAACGCCTTTATGGATGCAGAACTCAATGCGCACATGAAATTGACCAGTGCCAACAGCATCAATGTGGCACGTTTCTTGCCTCAGAGCTTCTATTATTTCTATGCCTATGCCCAACTCAAGAAGCTGGGTAAGGCTGATAATCTGGTGGTTTGCGTACCCTCGGGCAACTTCGGAAATATTTGTTCTGCGCTCTTTGGCAAGCGCATGGGACTGCCCATCAAGCGTTTTATCGCAGCTAACAATGCCAACGATATCTTCTACAATTATCTGCAGACCGGAAGGTACGAACCCCGTGCATCTGTGGCCACCATCGCCAATGCTATGGACGTAGGTGACCCCAGCAATTTTGCCCGTATCTACGACCTCTATGGCAAGGACCATGCAGCCATCTGCCAAGATATCTCGGGCTGCACATACAGTGACGAGCAGATTGCAGACACGGTGCGCAATTGCCTGAAAGAGACTGGTTATCAGCTTGATCCTCACGGTGCTTGCGGCTATCGTGCCTTGCAAGAGGGCCTGGCAGAAAGGGAGGTGGGCTTCTTCCTAGAGACCGCTCATCCTGCCAAGTTCAAGTCGGTGGTCGAGGGCATTACTGGTGTGGAACTGGAGATACCTGCTCGTCTGGCAGCTTTCATGCAGGGTACCAAGCAAAGCGTGCCTATGAGCAAGGACTTTGCTGACTTCAAGAACTTCCTTTTAGCACAATGATGATGGCTAACAAGAACGCCTCGATATCAGAGAAGCGTTACCTTGTGCCTTTTGCGCTGGTAACGTCCCTATTCTTCATGTGGGGATTTGCACGTGCCATTTTGGATGTGCTCAACAAGCACTTCCAGACCGAGTTGCAAATCTCTATCACCCAGTCGTCGCTCATCCAGGTGATGACCTACCTGGGTTATTTCCTGACGGCTATTCCTGCTGGTCTCTGCATCAACCGTTTTGGCTACCGACGTGGTGTTGTGCTGGGACTTCTGCTGTTTGCAATAGGGTCGTTTCTGTTTATTCCCAGTTCGACGTACAATACACTGAATGGTTATCTGATTGCGCTCTTTGTCATAGCATGTGGACTCACTTTTCTAGAGACCTCTGCCAATCCTTATGCAACCGAGTTGGGGCCTCGCGAGACGGCCACCAGTCGACTCAATTTGGCTCAGTCTTTCAATGGATTAGGTTCGGCCTTAGCTCCTGTTTTGGTAGGCGGATTCTTGTTTTCCGGCCAGGATGCTGATGTCTCGTTACCGTATGTTGGGATGGGAGTGTTTGTGCTGCTGGCTGCTTTGGTGTTTTCACGCACTTCTTTGCCTGAGATTTCCCATGACGAGGCAGACGATAATGAACATCAAAGTGGGTGGAGGAATCTGCGTGAGTTGGCTCACAATCGCATTTTCTTGTTTGGCCTCCTAGCCTTATTGGCCTATGAGGTGGCGGAAATCAGCATCAACAGTTACTTCGTCAATTTCACCACTGGCATGGGGTGGCTTTCTTCTTCCAATGCGTCGTACATTTTGGGTCTTTCCTTGTTTATATTTATGGGAGGCCGATTTGTAGGTAGTTGGGTCATGCGTCGTGTTGCAGCCGAACGTATGTTGCTCTGGTGCGGATGTGGCAGTGTCATGAGTATTGCCCTATTGCTGGGTGGAGCTTGGTTTGGTTTGTTCCCTGCGTGGGTGTGCATCCTCTTGCTCGTGGTAAACTATTTCTGCGAGGCAATTATGTTCCCCACTATTTTTGCTCTCACTGTCCGAGGCCTCGGTTCTCTGACTAAGAGTGCTTCCTCTATCTTGATGATGACTCCGGTAGGTGGCTGCGGTTTCCTACTTATGGCTTTGCTAGCCGATGTTTCTGGGTCTTTGGTGATCCCATTCATCGTTCCGCTCCTGGGCTATGTCGTGGTGATGTTGTATGCGCGCAGACTAGTACGTCTATCGTAACTTGTTGCGCAGAAAATGATTGCGCACGTAGGTAAAGAAGAATAACACGCCTACTGCATTGCCCAGCCAGGCTACCCAAAAGGCGGCGCTGTAGTTGAAATGTTCAACCACGATGCCGCCTATTATTATGCCCAATCCCATTCCTAGGTCCCATGCGGTGAGCAACGTGCTATTGGCTGTGCCTCGCTTGCTGTTAGGGGCAAGGTTGATAAACATGGTCTGGAAGGCAGGGAACATGTGTCCGTTGCCCAAACCGATGATGATGGCTGCACCGTAGTAGCCCCATGGATTGTGTACAGCAGCAAATAACAGGTATCCCACGAGTGAGACGAGTACGCCGTGACTGGCATTTTCTGCAACCTTGCCTTGGCGCAGACTGCGTGCTCCTACTAGTCGACTTGACATAAGTCCGATGCTGAGAAGAGCAAAAAAGAGGCCTGTTCCCGCGGTTATACCCAACTCTTCCTTACCATAGATTGCCAGATAGGTGGAGATAACTCCGTAGGAAAACGAAAGGCAGGTCATAGCTACGCCCTCACTCCAGGCATTGAGCAATAAGAAACGGTCCAGCGAGAGAGCGGTCTTGGGACGTTCTATCTGCTTTTGCTGCATTTTTAGTCCACTGTTGATTAGCAATCCGATGCCTGCACTGACAAACGCAATAGTGAAGATGAGGTTGTAGTTTCCCCAATATTGGTAGATGAGAAGTCCAACCGTGGGTGAGATGGCTGTTGCTAAATTGTTGCTAAGTCCATAATATCCAATTCCTTCCGCGCGCCTTGTGGGATGCAGAACGTCGATGGCGACAGTGCTGTTGGCCACGGTTGCTGCGCCCATGGGAGCTCCGTGCAAAGTGCGTATCACGGCAAAGGCAAGTAGACTGCCGGCTACCAAATACCCCCCGAACAGGATAAAGAACAGGAAATAGGTCAACAGCAATACCACCTTGCGAGGGAAACTGTCGACAATAAATCCACTGAAGGGACGTATGAGTAGCGCTGTGATGGCATAGCCGGAGAGGACTAGCCCTATCTCGTCCTTGCTAGCTCCGAATTCTTCGCTCAGATAGAGTGGGAGTAGGGGAGTCAGGATCATAAACGAGAAGAAAATCATGAAGTTGGCGCTCCATGCTCGTAGATAGTTCTTGTTCCACAACCGTTCCATAGCAGATTCTGATTACTCCTGGTGTTGTGTCGCCAGACGACGTAGCACGTCTTGCTCGGTACCCGAGAAAGGACCGCTGCCTTCCATCTTCAGACTGGCCACAGCCGAGGCAAAATGTGCGGCTTCGTTGGGTGATGCACCTTGAGCTCGTTTCAAGACATAGCCCATGACATAGGTGTCGCCACATCCTGTTGCGTCTATTTCCTGTGTGGGTTTGTAGGCTGGTGTTTCGTAGAATTGACCATCTACATAGACGATGGAGCCGTAGCTGCCTAGCGTCAGTAGCACCTCTTTCACACCCCATTCGGCCAGTTTCTTGCAGGCCTCGTGTTGGTCTTCTATGCCCGTGAGCACTAGTATCTCATGCTCATTGACCTTCAGTACATCGGTATATCTCAGGGCTTCTCGTTTGTTCGCCCAATCGATGGCATAGACTTGCTCGTCACGCACTTCGCGCAGATAGCCTTGCGCATCGATCACCAGTGTTCCTCGTGTAGAAAGATGCTTGATTACGTCGAGCGAGAAATCGTCGGCCAACAGGCTGCCTAGCACAATGTATCGTGCACGCACGTCTCCCAGTTTGTCGATGGTAAATGGGTCGGCCTTTGCTCTTACTCGTTGTTGGCGATTGTTTTGGTTCTCACCGTAGATGTTCTCAAAAAACACGGTCTTTCTGCTGGGTATCACCTCTACCTCAATGCCTATTTTGCGCAGATCCTCCACGCTCCCAATCTCACTCTCTGCAAGGGAGGTAATCAGCTTGTAACTCAAATGATTGCCTAGCATCTTGGAGATACCATAGGAGAAGTATATGGATGTGCCACCAGGCATGTATACTTCTTGCCGTGGAGTGACTATTTTGTCTAGCGTAATGTGTCCGATGCAGCAGATGTCGCAGTCCATGTTTGTATATTTTACTGCAAAGTTATATAAAAAAGTAATACGAAGAGCGAGTGCTCGGCTAAAATCAGTCGGGCACTCGCCATTATTTTTGTGTGACTACACGATTTAATTGTGGAATTTCAGTTCCTCGTCTCCCACCTCCACGAGGATGGGTTTTGTGCGGTCGATGTTGCCAGAGAGCAAGGTTTTGCTCAGCTCGTTGAGAAGATAACGCTGCAGGGCACGCTTGACGGGACGGGCACCAAACTCGGGATCGTAACCTGCATGGGCCAGGAAATCGACAGCCTCAGGCTGAATGTCCAGTGTTACTCCATTGTCTGCCAACAGTTTCTGTATGCCTCGTATCTGCAGTTCCACAACTTGTCTTATCTCCTCTTGTTTCAAGGGCAGGAACATGATGGTCTCGTCGATACGGTTGAGGAACTCCGGACGGATGGTCTTGCGCAGCATATCCATCAGTTGGCGTTTGCAACCTGCCACATCGTGGATGTTTTCCTGGATGAGATGACTACCCAGATTGGAGGTCATGATGATGATGGTGTTCTTGAAGTTGACCACACGACCCTTGTTGTCAGTCAGTCGACCATCGTCCAGCACTTGCAACAGGGTATTGAACACGTCGGGGTGGGCTTTCTCAATCTCGTCAAATAGCACCACGCTGTAGGGTTTGCGACGCACAGCCTCGGTCAGTTGACCGCCCTCGTCATATCCTACATATCCGGGAGGCGCTCCTATCAGTCGAGTCACGCTGAATTTTTCCTGATACTCGCTCATGTCGATGCGGGTCATCATCGTCTCATCGTCAAACAGATATTCTGCCAGAGCCTTTGCCAGTTCGGTCTTGCCTACTCCGGTGGTTCCCAGGAAGATAAATGATCCTATGGGGCGCTTAGGATCCTGCAGACCTGCACGACTACGTCGCACGGCGTCGGCTACAGCTTGTATGGCCTCCTCCTGACCTACGACACGATGGTGAAGCTCTTCTTCCAAATGCAGCAACTTCTCTCTCTCGCTCATCTGCATACGGCTTACGGGGATACCTGTCCAGCGGCTTACAACGTCTGCAATGTCGTCGGGAGTCACCTCCTCGCGCAGCATACGTTCTACGCCCGCTTGCTGATTGGCGGTTGTCAGCCGCTCCAGTTCCTGAATAAGGGCAGGCAGACGAGAATAACGTATCTCAGCTACTCGAGCGTAATCTCCATCTCTCTCGTACTGTTCGGCCTGTTGGCGCAGCTGTTGTTGCTGGTCTTTGATGGTCTGTATGCGCTCAGCTTCTGCCTTCTCGTTTTGCCATTGCTGGCGCATGTCCTGCTCACGCTTTTTCAGTTCGTCGATTTCTTGGTTGAGCAATGCCAACTTAGGCTCGTCATCCTCGCGTTTGATGGCCTCTCGCTCAATCTCCAATTGTTTCAGTCGGCGTGTCAACTCGTCCAATTCCTCGGGCACAGAATCACGCTCCATGCGCAGTTTTGCTGCGGCTTCGTCCATCAAATCGATGGCCTTGTCGGGAAGAAATCGCTCGGTAATATAGCGGTTGGAGAGTTCAACAGCTGCGATGATGGCGTCATCCTGGATTCGTACGCGGTGATGCGTCTCGTAACGCTCCTTCAGGCCACGCAGAATGCTGATGCTCGACAATGTGTCGGGCTCGTCCACCATCACACTCTGGAAGCGTCGTTCTAGCGCTTTGTCCTTCTCAAAGTACTTCTGGTATTCGTCCAGGGTCGTAGCACCGATGCTGCGCAATTCTCCGCGAGCGAGAGCGGGCTTCAGGATGTTGGCTGCATCCATGGCTCCCTGGGTCTGTCCTGCGCCGACCAATGTGTGTATCTCGTCGATAAACAGGATGATACGACCCTCGCTCTTGGTCACTTCATTGATGACACCCTTCAGTCTTTCCTCGAACTCTCCCTGGTATTTTGCGCCAGCAATCAGTGCGCCCATGTCGAGTGAATAGAGCTGTTTGTCCTTCAGATTTTCGGGCACGTCGCCACGCAGAATTCTGTGAGCCAGGCCTTCTACGATGGCAGTCTTACCCGTTCCTGGCTCGCCTATCAGGATGGGGTTGTTCTTAGTGCGGCGCGAGAGGATCTGCAGTACACGGCGAATCTCCTCGTCTCGACCAATCACAGGGTCCAACTTTCTTGCGCGAGCGTCGTCTACCAGGTTGCGGGCAAAGCGGCTCAGGCTGTTTTCTTGCTGATTTTGATTGTTCTGTATCATATCTCTTCTTTTTTTGATTTCTAAACTAGTTTCTACAAATTACGCGCAAATATTTGATTTTCAGTCATATTGGCAGTTTTTATGCCATTCTGTCCGTTCCGCTCCTCCGAGAGAGTACATGTCCGGGGCCGAGAGAGTACTCTTTTTGCCCCAAAACAGTACTCTTTTTGGCCCGAAAGAGTACTCTTTTTGTGCCGTAAGAGTACAGGTGTCGGAAGTTGCTGTAAATAAGTCTAAAAGTTCTCCTCAATTATATTTCCGAATGTGCCTTTTTTTGCCTATCTTTGCAACGTGAAAAGGCAAAAAGACGAGTTACTCTCACTCTTACGAGATGGTGGCAGCATGACTCGGAGGGAAAAACTCCGTTTGGTGCTTCTGCTCAGTGTGCCTGCTATGCTGGCCCAGTTGAGCACCATCGTCATGCAGTACATCGATGCTATGATGGTGGGTCAGCTGGGAGCTAATGCCTCGGCGAGCATAGGATTGGTCAGCACCACCACGTGGTTGTTTGGCGGTTTGTGTGCCTCGCTGAGCGGGGGATTCTCTGTCTTGGTGGCGCACCATATTGGTGCAAAGGAAAATGATCGCGCGCGAGACGTGTTGCGACAGGCATTGCTGATGTGCCTGGGAATGGCCGTGTTGGTTTCGGCCTTCTGTGTGGCCATCCATAATCGTCTTCCCATCTGGTTGGGTGGAGCACCCGATGTGGTAGGTCTTGCTGCCAGCTATTTCCTAGTTTGGAGTTTGACTTTGCCTGTGATGCAGCTGATGTATCTCAGTAATTCGATGCTGAGATGTAGCGGTTACATGAAGATTCCTAGTGCTTTAGGCGTGTTGATGTGTTGTCTGGATGTGGTGTTCAATCTCTTGTTCATCCCCCGGTGGGGTGTAGTGGGTGCGGCCCTTGCGACCTCGATTGCAGGAGTCATCACAACTTGTTGCAGCCTGTCCTATCTTCTCTTTCGCAGTCCCGAACTCTCTCTTGCAGGTCGCTCGGGTCGTCTGCGATTCCAGAGGGATGTCTTGCGCCGAGGCCTCAAGATTGCTCTGCCGATGGGAGTGGAACATGTCGTCTTCTGTGGCGCTCAGATTGTAAGTACCATCATCGTGGCTCCCCTGGGCACAGTAGCGATAGCTGCCAATGCCTTTGGCATCATTGTCGAGAGTCTGTGTTATATGCCAGGATATGGTATTGGCGATGCTGCGACGACCTTGATAGGACAGAGTTTCGGAGCTCGTCGCACAGATTTGATACGTTCGTTTTCCATTATTACGGTCACTTTGGGTGTCGCAGTGATGTCTGCCTTGGGTGTCGTGATGTATTGGACAGCTCCCTCGCTGATGACGTTGATGACTCCTGACGTGGCTGTCCAGACAGAGAGCGTGATGGCCTTGCGCATCGAGGCATTTGCAGAGCCCATGTATGCAGCTTCTATCGTTGTGTATGGCGTCTTTGTGGGTATGGGTGACACGCTGGTTCCTTGCATCATGAACTTGGCCAGCATCTGGATGGTTCGCATTCCTCTGGCGGCAATCTTGGCGGGTTACATGGGGCTTCAGGGCGTCTGGTTGGCCATGTGCATCGAGTTGACGGTGCGTGGATTGATATTCCTTTTCCGATTGAAAATTAAAAAGATACGATATAATGAAAACCATTAAGAATGAGGAGTTCGGCGGAGAACGTCCTTTGTATTGTGAGCATGATTTGAGACTCGAGGGCGTCACTATCCATGTGGGTGAGTCGTCGCTCAAGGAGACTCGGAACATCGAGGCTGAAAATTGCCAGTTCGAGGGCAAGTATGTCTTTTGGGAGTGCCGAGGATTTCGCGTGCGCAACTGTCGTTTCACAGAAAGCGCCCGCTCCTCACTTTGGTATTCCGAAGATGGACATCTAACTGATTGCCAAGTGGATGCACCTAAGATGTTCCGCAGGATGAAAGGTATCCGTTTGCAGAATTGCCAGTTCCCCAATGCCTTAGAGACTCTCTGGGATTGTGACGATGTGCGCATAGAGAACTGCCGAATGGAACAGGCGGACTATCTGGGTATGCATACCGACAATGTCTTCATCGACGGTTATCATCAGGAGGGTAATTATGGTTTTCAGTATAGCCGGAATGTCGAGATTCACAATGCTGTCCTCAATAGCAAGGACGCCCTCTGGGAGAGTGAGAATGTGACAATTTACGACTCGGAAATCAATGGAGAGTATCTGGGATGGTATGCCAAGAATCTGCGATTGGTACGTTGCCACATTACTGGTGAGCAGCCTCTGTGCTACTGCGAAAATCTGGTGATGGAGGATTGCACCATGGGCGACGATGCCAATTTGGCCTTTGAATATAGTACTCTGCAGGCACATATCAAGGGCGATGTTGTGAGCATCAAGAATCCTACCAGCGGCAGCATCGTTGTCGAGGGTAAAGTGGGCGAAATCATCATCGACGAGAACCAGAAAGCCCCTGCAGATTGTGAGATAAAGGTGCTGGGATGAATCAGTTTGACGAGATAATCAATCGCAGAGGGAGCGGCTCCTACAAGTGGGATTCATGCCCCAATGACTCCACTCTGCCTCTCTGGGTGGCCGACATGGATTTCCAGACGGCTCCTTGTATTATCGATGCTCTTCGCCGTCGGGTCGAGCATGGCGTGTTTGGATATGTCCGTGTTCCAGATTCCTACTATGATGCTGTTATTCAGTGGTTTTCACGTCGTCATCACTGGACTATGCAGCGCCATCACATCATCTATACGAGTGGTGTGGTCCCTGCCATCTCTGCTATTATTCAGGCCATGACGCGTCCGGGCGATAAGGTGCTGGTGCAAACTCCTGTGTATAATTGTTTCTTTTCCTCCATTCGCAACAATGGCTGTCAGATGGTAGCTAGTCCTCTGGTACGGGAGGGGGATACTTATCGTATTGACTTCCAGGATTTGGAGGAAAAGGCGTCTGACCCAGATGTTCGCGTGATGTTGCTTTGCAATCCTCACAATCCGGCCGGCAGAGTGTGGTCACGCGAGGAGTTGACTCAGATCGGAGAGATCTGTATTCGTCATAATGTTTTTGTCGTCAGCGATGAGATTCACAACGAACTGGTGATGCCCGGTTTTGTATACACTCCATTTGCCAGCATCAGCGAGGATTTCTCTCGACATTGTGCCGTCTGCACTTCGCCAAGCAAGAGTTTCAACATTGCCGGTTTGCAGATTGCTAACATAACTGTTGCAGATGACGACATACGTGCACGGATAGACAAGTCTATCAACATCAATGAAGTCTGCGATGTCAATCCTTTTGGTGTTGTGGCCCTTCAGGCAGCATATTCGCAGGCAGGGGAGGAGTGGCTTGGCGAACTCCTTACATATCTACATCGCAATTATCAATTGCTATGCCAGTTCTTTGCAGCTCATCTGCCCATGTTACCTTTGACTCGACTCGAGGGGACTTATCTGGTATGGGTCGATTGTTCTGTCTTGGGGATGAGTTCCGAGGCAATTGAGGAGGATTTGCTCAAAGAACAGAATCTATGGCTGAATTCGGGAGATATGTACGATCCGGCTGGCAGCAAGTTTTTGCGCATCAATATTGCTTGCCCTTCATCTACTCTTATGCAAGCTTTGGAGCGCCTACGCGCGTATATTATAAATAAGGTATAGGAGTTCTTGCGTCTCATCTGAACCGAAAAAATCACTTTTCCAGAAAAAACTTCCTGGAATGTTTGGTCAGTTCGCGGAATGTTCGTACCTTTGCAGTCGCAAATGAGGATGATACCCTTTCACGTTAGAGGGTTAGTCCTTATGCGCCAAAGGAAAGCGTTCTTTGATAGATTTACATAGACAGAAATTGTAGTACAGGAAACAAGAAAGCGAACCGTTAGTTCTATATAGAATAGGATTAAGAGAAGCTCGGG
>JAZRYA010000020.1:0-9088 GCA_045600505.1 Bacteroidaceae bacterium | reverse complement strand
GCCTTTCACCTCGCGGTCGGTGTACACATCCCGCTTCTTGGTATTGTCAGTCAGGGTTACCTTGTAGGTGTCCGACGTGCTGCCATTCCACGCAATGGTCTTGTATGCGGGACGGTCCTGATTCTTGTATTTGTCATCGCTCAGATAGTCCACCAGATTTGTCTGGCCAAAGATGGGGCCAGGTGTGATGGCCATGTAATCACGAATGGCGATGTTGTGGAGATGGAAATCGCTGATAACCTCTGGCAGAGGCATTTCGGGCATCTCCTTCACGTCATTGACTATAATCTGATTGTTGCGCGAGGTGCCAAATTGGGCAGCAGCGTCTTCGCCCACATTCACCTTCACGTCAAATCCCTCGGTCAGTGCACCTGCGGGCAGTACGAAGTGGAAGGTGGTGGGTTCGCTGGTCAGTTGCACACCGTTGCAGTTCAGGGTGATAGTCGATGTTCCACCCTGTATGTCGCTTACGTTGATGCCCTTCTTGTCAAATTCGCTGGCCGAGATGGTTGCTGTTCCCCAGAGTGAACTGCCAGCTCTGTCGGTGATGGTGATGCTTTGTACGTTCTCGTTGTTGCCAGTCAGTGACAGTTTCAGCACACCCATCATGTTCTTGAAGGGAACGTGGTAGCCATCTTCGGTCTTCTCTACGCAGCCCACCATGATGTTGGCCTGGTGGTCAAAGGTGTTCTTGGCATAGGTTTGCTCGGCAGGGATGTTGATGGTCAGCTGGCCGTTTTTGTAGCTCTCCACGGCTTGGTAGGGGAAGATGGCGCGAGACTTCTCGTCGAAATCCTCGCCCATGGTCTCGCCTTCAAACTCGCCCGTGCTTTCCCCAAAGCCCGAGGTCAGTTTCATGCAGGCATCGATAGTAGAAATCCATGCCCATGAGCCATTTTTGAGGTTTGTGTAGTCATCTCCTCCGTATATGGTTCCATTGTTTTGACTTATCTCACTCCATTTTTTCCCTCCGTCGGTACTATATGAAATTCCCTTAAAAGTTACTACTGCAGGGAATCCTTTATCATAAGATGAACTAGCTCGTACAAGAGTTGCTCCATAATATGTAACAGGCGGCCACCACTTGTATTCACTTTTAACATTATTTGTTACAGCTGTTCCTGGCTGCGGAAATTTGTATCTATCGTTTTGGTTTGGAATTCCAAGACTAAATGAATTATTTTCGCTATTATTCAGGTCATTATCATTTGGACTTAATATTTCGCTTGTAACGTCCTTGCCGGCTATTTTAACTTGAATGGCATCATACTTAATTTGGGCTGTTTTAACGTTTCCGGTAGCTACACCAACAGCCTGACCAGTGCCAGTAATTGTTACCTGCAGAATATTCGATGCCCCCTCGGTCTGCTCATTCATCATTCGGAACTCGTCGCCTTTGTCCCAGGTGACGCGTCCATCGGGTTGCAGGGTGGTGCGGGTGTTGTTACTGTCGTCGTGTCCCGCGGTGATGCGGATGGTGTGTGTGGTCAGGTGGCCAGGGAAACTGCCGCCATTCTCCCCGCTGGGCACGAGTTCGTCGTCGTTGCAGGCAGTGAGGCAGAGTAGGGTGGTGGCCAACAGGGCCATGCCACGCCAAGTCGTAGATAAGTGTTGCATATTTCGTTTTTTAGTATTTCTCGAATACAAAATTACTAAGAAATAATAGAAATATAAAAGAGGAAATGAAGATTTTGACGTTTTGTGAATACACTCAAGTTAATTTTATGCTTTTTTTCATTACTTTTGTCCAGAGAAATTGGAAAAAGCACCGACGACACAAGATTATTGGTACAATCTAAACAAAAATAATACTAGTATGAAAAAGATTTTTCTTACACTGATTGCCGCTGTAGCTATGATGGCAGCCCCTGTGTTTATGAGCTCTTGCAGCAGCGAGGATGATGGTCCCAGCAGCAAGGAAGTGGTACTGAAGGCCCCCAAGTATGCCAACGAGGCCAAGAAGTTGACTTTCACCAAGTCACAGCCCAAGGGCATCAGCAGCATCGAGTTCACCGAGTCGGGTAAGGCCGTGCTCACTATCCAGCCCGCTCCCCAGCCCGCAGCTGCCCGTCGTGCCGAGGCTACCCAGTACACCGTCACTGGCGTGTTCGTCATGGTAGGCGACGCCTATCTGGTAGACTGCCCCGACTTCAAGGAGACCGTCACCGTCAAGGGCAATCAGGCTACTGTAGCCGGAGAGACCTTCGAGGTAGAGGTGTCGAAGCCTGTCAGCAGCGATGCCCGCATCAACCGCACCTGGAATGTCAACAACACCTTTGTCTATGACGGCGTAGCCTCTCGCCTCAGCAACCACAAGTACGGCGATCGCGCAGGTTATCCCACCCAGTTGACTCTCACCAAGGCCGGCACCATCATCCTCACCTTCTCCGACGGCGTAGAGGAGACCGGTTCCTACAGCGTTGCAGCTGGTGACAAGGTGACCGTGGCCAACCAGATTGCCAGCATGGTCTTCGACAACCTGATGTTCAACTTCCTCAAGGTTGTCACCGTAGGTTGCACCGTCGATGGCCATAGCTACAAGATCAGCCTTACCTCTGTAGACTAACCCCCAGATATCCAACAAGATGAAACACGTACTTACAGCTATCCTCCTCGCAGTTGGCCTCACCGCCACTGCGCAGGATCGTACCGAGTTCCGCACCTTCCGCAACCTCGGTATCGGTGTCGAAGCAGGTCTCCAGGGCTTTGGCGTCCAGCTCAGCACGCCCCTCTACAAGGACCGCATCATCCTGGATGCCGGTTTCAATTTCTATGGCATCAAGCCCAAATTCAAGATTCCCATTGACAAAGAGGGCCCCAACGAAGGACTCGAAGAACTCAACCAGAAGTTGGAGGACGACGTGCGCGACCACCCCGAGCGTGCCGGCGCCTATCGTACTTTTGACTACCTAGAGGATGACTTCGATGTGAACTCACGCATCCGCCTCACCAACAATGTCAAGGTGATGTTCGAACTGTTCCCTGCCAAGAAGAGCAGCTTCCACTTCAGCCTCGGACTGATGATGAGCAACGGCAAGTTCATCAATGTGCGTGGTCAGGCCGACGAGACCGTGCAGAAGATCTTTGCCGACGGCAAGTACGACCAGGATGTGTGGAACAACTTCAAGAAGCAGGAAGATCCCAGCCACGTCTACGAGGACTTCATCTTCAACAATGCCCGTTACAACATCGACGATCGCACCTTTGGCGTCGACGAGAATGTGCGTGCCGAGGTTTCCATCATGGTGGCCAAGGTGAAGCCCTACTTCGGTATTGGTTTCGGTCGTCCCATCCCTCACAAGCGTGTGGGCTTCCAGTTCGAGCTGGGTGCATGGTATCATGGCACTCCCACCTTCTCTAGCCCCAACGAGCGTGAGTACGATCCCTTTGCCGATGGCATCGACGGCGTAGCCGACATCATGTCACGCGTCAAGTTCTATCCCCAGATGACCTTCCGCTTGACAGGAAGAATCCTGTAATTTTTAAAACCACAAATCTCGCAAATTATATTTAATCTGCAGGGAGTGGTTTACAATCATTTTATGAATCTCACAAATCGTAGTCAGAGGACCGGTTTGTGAGATTTGTGGTTTTAACCAAAAAAAATGGATGAAATGTATTGTAGTGTGGCGAAAAGATGCTACCTTTGTCGCCAATTTACAAATCGTAAAATGCGATCAGTACAATTTCTATAAAATATTAAAAAACTGAAAAGATGAAAAAGTACCTTTTGGCAATTGCAACGATCTGCATGACAGCAGCATCAGTTTGCCTTACAAGTTGTGGTGAAAATGAAGAGGATCCCATTCCCGAGCCTCAGCCAGATCCCGTGGTAAGAACCTTTACCGACACATTGAAACTGAGTGCCACCATCCCCACAGAAGTCAAGGAGATGCTCAAGCTGCACTATTGCGTGGTGGACCAGGACGGCGAGAAGGAAGTAGACGAAATCCCCACCATCGACGAAGTTCACACTGCAGTGGGTGTCTACAATCGTGGCATTAAGATCACCAGCGACTTCAAGCCTGGTAGCAAGGAAAATTATGAAGACTATAAAGCTCGCGTACAGGGCGAAATCAAGGCTTGGGTAGAGGCGTCTGGCATGACATACGCTGAAGTTCCCCTCAAGTGTAAGATGATGTTCTACTTCAACAATCCCGTTTGGCATGTCTATAAAAATACTACCTGGCTTGATCTGGCAGAGTACATGGAATTACACGAGGGAGAATGTACTGAAGAAGAGGCTTTCTTGGCAATTACTCACAATTTGTTCGAGGAATTGACCTATCCTCTCAATCACTGGTCATTTACCACTACCATTGCTGAAAACTTCAGCGATTGCAAGTGCGTAGATTACGATTGGAAAAACTACTAAAATATTGGACAAGGGGACAAAGTGTCATTTGACATTTTTCCTCTTGTCATCTAAGCGTTAGTCGAAGGATCTCACGCCAATTGCACAGCTTATAAATGCTGGGTTGGCGTGGGATCCCTCGATTTCGTTTTACTTCGCTCAGGATGACGTAAAACCTCTGCGTTCTCTGCGTCTCTGTGTGAATAATCCCTAATAAAGCAGCAGGTTTTTGATGACGGCGGGGCAGGGGATTCGCTTCCATACGTAGTCGTAGACGGCGTCTTCCACCACCACGTGGTCATACATCGTGTTGCCCGACTTGTCAAACTTCAGTTTGTGCCGCACCCCGTGGTCGATGTAGCCGTTCGAGGTCGGGATCAGCGTCCTCAACTTGCCACTCATTTCATGCCGATAGATGTCATCGTAGATGTCCAGGAAATGCCTCAGACCATTGTCAAAGCTGATCACCTGGTAATCGTGTTCATAGAATCTCACGGCTAGGAAGTCCCCCTCTGGCGCCTGCGTGCTGCGCACCATCTCCTTGTGCGATTTCATCGTATAGGACAACAGTCCCCACACACCAGCCCGCGGGTCATCGTCTTCCTCGATGAACCCTTGCAACCCCTCTATCAGTCGATAGATGTCGGTGGGCATCTTGGTCTCTTTGCCAGGGTCCATCCTCACCGCATGGTCCACGTTCCAGCCCTTCTTGTGCGAGTTGCTCAGGTAGTCGTTGAACCAGTATTTCACCAGCGTGTCTCCTCGTTGCTCGTAGACTAGTTTGGGCACATTCGCTCTGTTCAGTCGCAGTTTGAAGTCAAACGACCCATCAGCCTTCACGGGCTCCATCCAGATGTTTAGGTCGGCCTCTTCCGAGAAGAGGTTGTAGTGGTGCCCCGCCGGATAATTGACGAAGTGCCACAGCCCCCTGTTGGGTCGCTGACCGGGCGACATCATCGCCCTCTCCAGTGCGGCATCCACGCCACGGCTGGGGGCATACTGCGACAGGGTGAGTGGCACGGTATAGTCCATGGGCACCGGTTTGCCGTTGTTCGAAGCAGGCACCCATCGTGGCATCAGGCTCACCACGCGCAGCGCCTCGGCATTGAATTTCTCGTCACTCGAGCTCACAATCTCCGGATTGCTGATGGTGCCATCGGCCTCCACGTGGAATTTCACCATCACCCGCGCATTGGCAAAGGGGTCCATCACCTGCTGCGGGTACCGGAAGTTGGTGCGGAAGAACTCCGTCATCGCTTCTGTTCCGCCCGGGTACTCCGCCACCAGAAATTTCTTGTCCTGTGCCACCGCGCTCAGCGCCAGCAGCGCCACCAGTGATAATAGTATTCGTTTCATATAGTCAACCATCAATCATCCATCAATATCTAAATTCTGGCAGATAGTGCACCGTGTCGGCGTGCTCTGTAAACTGCGGTTCAGCCGGTTGCGTCTTCACCTTCACCTCGTCCATCGTCACATGCGTCATCTTCACCACCAGTTCCTCCATGGTATATGCCGGGCAGGTGTCATGCTCCTCGGCAGATGCGGTCTGGCGCACCGATGTGGGTTGTGCCTTGGCCAGCACGGGTTCCTCCGTGGCTGTTGCCTCGACGGGCACGGTGTCACGCGCTGTCACCGACTGCTGATGTGCGGCAGGCACCACCTTTTCGGGGTTCTCCGTTTGTGCCACAGACTTGCTGTCGGCCTGTTGCCAGAGCATGGCAGCCACTATCATCAGTTCCGCCACGCAGGCAGCGGCCAGGGGCCACAGCCATCGGTGGTGTCGTCGTGGCAGGTTGTTCATCACCCGCCTGTTCAGGTCCGCAGGCATGGGCGGTATGTCATGCATTTGTTCCAGTGCAGCGCGCATGTTGTTGCGGCAGCGCTGTTGTGTCTCATTACTTTTCATGCTCCAGTGATTTTATGATAGCATACAGTTTCTTACGTGTTCTGCACAGTCGCGAGGCCACCGTAGTGGGTATCGTGTGGGTGATGTCCGCGATCTGTGTTGTCGACAGGTCGTCGTAGTAGAAGAGCGTCACCAGCGTCTTTTCCTCGGGAGTCAGTCTGCGCATCGCCTCGGCGATCAGTTCCACCGTCTGTGGGTCCGTGCGTCCCAGTCTCTCCTGCGCCTCGTCGTCGCTCAGTTTGTTCCATTGTGCATCGTCCAGGTGCACCGTCGTTGTTTGTGGCAGTTGTCGCCAGTGCGTCACCGCCACCTTGTAGGCGATTCCACGCAGCCACACCGTGATGTCGGCCCGTGTCTCGTCATATCGGTTGATGTGAGTGAGAGCCTCCGTCCAGGCATCGT
Organism: Bacteroidaceae bacterium; assembly: GCA_045600505.1. GTDB lineage: Bacteria > Bacteroidota > Bacteroidia > Bacteroidales > Bacteroidaceae > Physcousia. The sequence continues at coordinate 2,423 of JAZRYA010000020.1, read as the reverse complement.
GGTACGCATCCTCGGCATCCTCTCCGTGCAGTCCCATGCGGCACACCAGGTCCCACACCAGTGGTCCCCAGCATCGCATGGCCTCCCTCTGCCCCCGTGCCTCGTGCCTGCGCAACGACTCTATGATCTCACCCTTTGTCATAATTCATAATTAAGAATTCATAATTAGAGGCTGGCGCCATTGGTGATAGGTGTTTCACTTTGCAGAACATGACATCGCATAAAATTATGAATTATGAATTCTTAATTATGAATTAACTTAAACGACACCGGCAGCACAAAGTAGTGATCGATGGGTTTGCCATTCTGGTACGCCGGCCTCCATGGCGGCATGTTCTTGACAAATCGCACCGCCTCACGAGCCAGTTCCTTGTTGCCCGTGGAGTTACGCAGCACGCGGGGCTTACGCACCTTGCCCTTCTTGTCCACCGTGAAGATCACCTGCACGCGACCCTGCACACCATCCTTCATGGCCTGCAAGGGATAGATCAGATGCTCACGCGCATATTCCGCATAGTCGCCGATAAACTCCGGTTGCGAGTTGCGGAGTACATGGGTTGTATTATCGTTCCACGTATCATACTGCCCGATGACGATCTCCTTGTGCTTATGGTCCTGGAACACATTGTTGATGAATTGTCCCTCAAACACCTTGCCCGTACCGGCTTCCTCATATCTGCCGTAGCCCGTGCGCTCGCCATGCTCCCATTCACCCGTGTACGTGTCGCCGGCCCATTGGGCCGATTCGCTCCACCGGTAGGTGCCCTGTCCGTGGCGTATGCCATCCAGGAACTCCCCCTGATAGACATCACCGTTGGGATATGTCATCTTGCCCTGGCCGTTCAGACTGTCGTTGCGGAACTCGCCCTCATACGTCCTGCCGTTAGCGCCCTTCCACACACCCTGGCCATGGCGTTTGCCGTTCAGAAACTCGCCCTCGTAGACGTTGCCGTTGGCCGAGGTGTATCTGCCGTGTCCTGTGCGGTGCTTGTCCACGATGTCGCCCTCATAGACATTCCCGTTGGCAAACATATAACAGCCCTTTCCCGTGGGCCATTCGCCCTCGTAACGGACACCGCTGGCCCAGCTGAACTTCGCGTGCTTGCCCTGTGGGATGCCCCAGTGGAAGTCATCCTCGCTCACTGTGCTGTCCTCCCACGTCATGATGCCGTGGCCGTCCTGTATCCTCTCGCCGCTCTTCAGCACCGCCAGCTGGCCCTGGTAGCTCCAATCGTCCTTCTTCATTGTTCCGTCGATGTGGTGGTGTATGGCCGAGGCCTGTTTGAATCGCTCGCTCTCCTGTCGGTCCACCTTCCGGTTGGCCGCCTCCAGCTCCTTGTCCAGCTTGCGGTCTATCCGTCTCACTTGGTCAGCCGTCATGGGCACAAACTTTCTCGGCTCCAGGTAGTTGCCATGCAGCATCAGCGTCCCGTCGGCCTTCAGCTCCAGCACATAGTTCAGTGTCTTGTTAGGTCTCTTGAACACGCCTCCCCACACATGGTACTTGCCGCTGGCCCACGCATCGCCTCCCGACTTGTATTCCGTGCTCACGGGGCTGCTGAAGACCATCTCCACACTGGGGGTCATGTCCATGCGGAACTGTCCCTTGGGCATCTTCTTCACCGGTATGCCCTGCAGTCGTTCCGATATTTCTGTTGGCATCATGTTCAGCACATAGAATCCCGGCAGGTATCCCAGTCTCATGTCGCCCCACTCGTCCGTGGTGCAGTAGAATTTTGCCCGGACTATCTCGCCCCTTTCCATCTCGCACCGCAGCACCACGTCCTCGGCATCGGGCGTGCCCACCTTCTTCTCCCAGTGGTAGAAGTACCTCACCTGCGTCTGTCCCCATGCCGACATCGCCAGCAGCGCAATTATGATAGTCAGAAAGTTTCTCATCCAATTATGAATTCTTAATTATGAATTAAAAAGCCTCTCTATATTATATATTCGCGATTTTGTGGCAAAACATTGCATCGCCACCCCACTTTTTTTGCAAATATACGTTATTTTGTCTCATTTTCCCCTAGATTAAGCAGAATTAACAGTATTTCGACATATAAACCTCCTCTTTCGGTGATTCTACTCGTGGCTGCAGAACTCTCGATTTCTGACACAAAGGTACAACATTATTTTTTTATCATCTTACACATTGTTCCTCATTGTTCCTAAACGTTCCTATAAGTACCTCTTTATGCCGAAAAAGAGTACTCTTGTGAGGGGAAAAGAGTACTGTTTTGTCCCCTTTAGTGTACTCTTTCGAGGCAAAATTAGTACATAAAAGTACGCGCAGAGGCTAAGGTATGTACTCGTAGATCTAATTGTATATAGTCAACCAATGGCAGGATTAAGCCGGTGCCTGGTCAACGTAAATTGGTTACAATGACATGTATGAGTCAACCTTTTTCAGTACTAAATCAAAC
>JAZRYA010000019.1:0-9505 GCA_045600505.1 Bacteroidaceae bacterium | reverse complement strand
AGGGTTCTTACCCCGACACTCGCACCACCCCCGCCATCACCGAGGACAAGAAGGCCTATGTCATCAGTGGCATGGGCGAGGTAGTCTGCCTCGATGCTACCGACGGCAAGATCATCTGGAGCGTCAACGGCGGTGAGACCTATGGCCGCAAGACCGGCCCCTGGGGAACTTCCGAGTGCCCCCTCGTCTATGACGACAAGGTCATCTACACCCCCTGTGGCGACCAGACCACCATGGTGGCCCTCAACCGCGAGACAGGTGCCGAGGTGTGGAAGAGCCGCGCCCTGGGCGACAAGTCGGGCTACGTTTCTCCCATCATGATCGAGTACAAGGGTCGTCGTCAGATTGTCAGCTCCACTGCCAGCAACGCCATCGGTGTCAACCCCGAGACAGGCGAGATCGAGTGGACCTTCGACGACTGGGGACCCAAGCACCAGGGCAAGGACAATGGCGGCTGGGACAACATCGCCCCCAACTCGGCCCTCTATCAGGACGGCAAGATCTTCTTCTGCCACGGTTATGACATCAACGGCTTCCAGCTGCAGTTGGCCGACGACCTCAAGAGCGTCACTGCCACCTGGCACAACACCACCCTCGACACCCACCACGGTGGTTACGTCCTGGTAAATGGCAAGATCTATGGTTCCAACTGGATCAACAACAACGATGGTAACTGGTGCTGCGTCGACTGGGAGACCGGTAACACCGACTACGAGGAGAAGTGGACCGGTGGTGCAGGTAAGGGCTCTACCATTGCTGCCGATGGCAAGGTGCTCATCTACGACGAGCGTCGTGGCTTCGTAGGTCTGGTCAATCCCACCCCCGAGAAGTTTGACGTCATCAGCAAGTTCCGCGTTGCCAAGGGCAGCGGTCCCCACTGGGCTCACATGACCGTAGCCGATGGTATCCTCTACCTCCGTCACGGCGAGTACTTCGCTGCCTACAAGATCAAGTGAGCATCCTCACCGATATTAACACAAAGGGCGTCCCTCGCAATGGGGACGCCCTTGTTATATTCATCCGGCACGTTCAAATTCCTTGCCGCAATCTCTGCAGCGATATTTCCTCACATTCGCAAGATTCGAGAAAGGTATGAATGCGAGTATAGCAGCCAGGTACATGGCCCATCGCCCTTTCTTGGCTTTAGGCTTCGTCAGACATTCCACATTCTCGCCGCCACATTCGGGGCACCAGGGCATAAACGCTTGCTTCTCTGTTGCCATCTGCTGGTAGAGTTCGACAGCACGGTCATAGTTGCACTCGTCTACTATCACGTCGACAGTAGAATTCAGTACCCCCTCGAGCCACCTTGCTGTTGGTCTCGTCATAGGTGACACTCTTGATCCCCGCCTCTGCTAGCTTTGCTCGCAACCCCTCTGCTTCTATAGCAGTGTTGCAGGTAATTCTTTTCACGTCCATATTGACATCAAATACTTTTGAAATATCTTTTCCCTTCACGGATCTTACTCCACTAGTATCTTTTAGCACTCTGCATTTTACGGCATGAATGTCACCGGCAGGACAAAACACGATTTGACGGGCTCGTCATTTATCGTAGCGGGGCGCCAGCGTGGCATGTTCTTGACGAAATGCAGTGCTTCCTTCTTCAAATTCTTGTTATCCAGCGAGTTCCGCAATACGCTGGCATGATGGATTGAACCGTCCTTCTCTACCGAGAATTTCACGTACACGCGTCCCCGGACACCAGCATTGCGTGCCTTCTCGGGATAGTGCAGATGATCTCGCACATAGGCTGCATAATCGCCGATAAATTCTGCGCCATGGGGCATGTGAGGGCAATCCTGATTCATCTTTCTCCATTTTGCTGGGGTATAACTCTTGAACTCCTGCAGTACACCGTAGGAGAATGTGCCTGCTACCATGTCACCGTTTCTCCATAGGTAGGTGCCATTTCCATGAGGGATATCTTTTACGAACTCTCCCTCGTAGACGTCGCCGTTGGCATAGGTCATCTTGCCGTGGGCTATTGTGATATACAATTTGATAATTTCACCCTCGTGAACTTCACCTTTGGGGAAAGAGTATTGTCCAACCCCCAGGGATTCTTCCCATTCTTTGGTAATCTCACCCTCATATACACTGCCGTTGGCGTAATCATAACGGCCCTGTCCACAGGGCTTATTGTCCTGCCACTCACCGGTGTAGGCTGTACCATTAGTCCATCGGAAGGTGCCTTTTCCGTGCCGACTGCCGTCCAGGACCTCGCCATCATAGACGCAGCCATTCGGGTAAACGCACTTGCCGTGTCCTGTCATCTTTCCTTTGCAGAAATCACCCTCGTACTCTATGCCGTCCTTCTGTGTCCTATGACCTTGTCCATGGGCCGATCTGTCGACAATGTCACCCTCGTAGACAGAGCCGTCGGGCGAATCATACCGTCCCTTACCTGTGGGCCATTCTCCCTGGTAACGAGTACCGTCGGCCCATATCATCTTCACTCTTTTGCCCATGGGCGTGCCCCAGTGGAAGTCATCTTCCATCGTTGTGCTGTCTGTCCACGTTATCATGCCATGTCCATCTGGTGTTTTTGTGCCGTTCTTCATCACAGCCACGCTGCCGTGGTAGGTGCAATCTGCCTTTTTTAGAGTGTCCACTGTATGTTGGTGGATGGCCGATGCCTCCTTGGTACGAGGGTCGTCCTTGGGATTCTCCTTGCGGTTGGCAGCCTCCAACTTCAGGTCCAGCGTATTGCGGTTCAGGTTCTTCACCTTCGCAGCTGACATGGATACAAAAGTGCGTGTTTCCAGATAGTTGCCATATAGATTCAGTGTGCCATCATCGTTCAGTTCCAACACATAATCCAGTTGTGTTTTCTAGTGTTTGTTTTCACCTCTCCATAGATGGTATTTGCCACTGGTCCAGGCAGTTTCATCCGTCTTGTATTCAGTGCTCACAGGGGCGCTGAATGCCATTTTCCCCGTGGGGTAGGTACACAGGAGGAACTGCCCTTTTGGCATCTTATTCGTCGGGGTATTAGCCTGCTTGTCCGGTGCATATTTCAAGTGCATCTCCAGCACGCAGAATCCTGGCAGATAACCCAATCTCCCGCCGTCCCACTCGTCGGTGGTGCAGTACATGGTGACCTTGCTCAGCATGCCCTTTTCCGTCACACATCGCAGTATCACATCCTCGGCATCGGGTACACCCGCCTGTTTCTCCCAGTGGTAGAAGTAGTGTTCTGCCGTTTGTCCCCAGGCCGTCAGTGTTACCAGAGCCAGCAGGAAGAGAAGTGTCTTTTTCATATCAAATATCTGTTTTCGCCCCATGTTCGCAAGTGGGGTCACGTTTATGAAAGATTGTAATTCAGGACATCCTTCACAGAGAATATCTTGCTGATTGCCTCAAATGAGAAGAACTGACCATCCTGATCATATAATCCTCTCTTTGTGACTTGCGAAGTTTCTTGATGCCCAAGTTTGTTTCTCTGAATCTACACATTGCACTATTTTAGTTCTGTAAAAAAGTACAACAATTTTTTGACTTTGTGTCTCGTTATAGACTAAAAAGATGCAAATTGCCTGCAATTTTGATGTAATTGGCTGTCAAATGTTGCATCTCTCCGTCTATCCATACAAAAAGTCCACACCCTGGTGGGAGCATGGGCTAGTAGAAAAGATTGCACAGGAGACGATTTAAGGTTTGTCTCTGCCGTGCTGATTGTTCATCTGTCGGATGAAGAAAAGCCCCTCTCAATCCCCCCCCAAAAGGGGGAAGAATTGTTGGATGATTCATTTTTCATAATGTAACGTTTTTTAGCAATGTCACCCTGAGCGGAACGCAGTGGAGTCGAATGGGTCTTTCACCTAGCGTTTACTATTAGACTGTGTGAAAGATGCTTCGACTAACGCTCAGAATGACGAATGCCGAATACCGGGGGCTCCCCACATCCCTCTTCCTCCCCCCTTTGGGGCAAATCGCTGGCGAGCGATTTGGGGAGGACCTCCGGAGCGGCACCACCAGCCGCGTAGGGCTAGAGGGCCGACGGAGGGTAAGGAGGGGGCCTCTCTCTTCGTTTTCACGATACAAATTTACGACATTTCTGCCTGGTCGTGACACGGAAGGGGACGGAGCGGGAGGCAACGGGATGATATGGGACTAAATGGGAGGAAAGCACTTGCCAGATGGAGGGCAGAGGCTGGCATGCAACAAAAAAACATAGACCTTTCGGGGAAGAATGGTCTATGGTTTTAGGGGAAAAGGTCTAGGGTTTTGGACAAAAAGGTAGACCCTTTGGGACAAAATGGTCTAGGGTTCGCCTAGGACATCGTAGATGGCACGGGCCTGGGCTGGGGAGCACACGCTCGTGACTTTTCTCGTGACTTTTTGCCTTTCTCAAAAGTACCACTAATTATTTGAAAATCAGCAATATGCTTCTATTCTCGTGACAAAATGCGGCCTTCTTCCCAAATCTTTTATTATATATGTGCATAATGCGCGTATGTAGAGGTATATATAAAAGTTTTCTTGTTGAAGCGTGGTTTTGTCACGAGGTGGCGCGTTAGTTATTGACAATCAGTGTGTTGCATATTCATTTTTTTCACAAAAAAGTCACGAGAAAAGTCACGAACGATATTTTTTGAATTGAAGTTTCGGAAGTTTTTTACTTCCTTACTTCATAGGAGTTAACAGGAGTTATTGGGAGTTAATTCGCTTCGCTCATGGAGTTAACGGACGAATGTGTTAGACAAATAGTATCGTCCTGAGTGACCAAAGGGAGCGTCTTGCTATCGTGCAGGGCGCAATCGGCAGCAAGTGTTGCTCTGCTAATCCGGAGTTTTTGCCATATCTTTTCCATTTTCACTGAAAATAACAATTTTTGAGGGCGTATCGTAACTGGATACTGAAATATTTTCAGTATCTTTGCAAAAAATATAAATCGAAATGAATAGACGTTTCATACTGACTCTGCTGATTAGCGTAATGCTGCTCCCCTTGCTGGCTCAGCCCCGCATCGTGAACATCGTGAATTTTATCCGGCAGAATGACTATCGACTGGAGAATTCCGAGGCACGACTGCTGGAGGCTACGCAGCGCGAACTGGAGTTAGTGAGGCAGTATCAGTTGCCTGCCACATTCCTGCTGCAGTACGATGCACTGATAGACGAGCACTATCAGCAGCTGCTGAAGCAGGCGGGCAAGGACGTCGAGATAGGTGCCTGGTGGGAAATCACACAGCCCCATGTGGAGGCTGCTGGCATCGTGTGGCGAGGCAATCACCGGTGGGTGTCGACAGCCAATATCGCCTTTACCACGGGGTACACCCAAGCGGAGAGAAAGCAGCTGGTGGACGTGTACATGGAGCGCTTTCACGATGTCTTTGGACGCTATCCCCGGTCGGTAGGCTCTTGGTATGTGGATGCATGGACCCTGGATTACATGCACAAGAGGTATGGAGTGCTGGCAGCCTGCAATTGCAAGGATCAGATAGGCACCGATGGATATACCCTGTGGGGCGGCTATTGGGGTCAAGCTTACTATCCGAGCAAAGTGAATGGTTATATGCCGGCTCAGACTCGAGGTGTACAGGTAGATGTGCCCGTGTTTCGCATGTTAGGCAGCGACCCTATCCATCAGTATGACAGCGGACTGGGTGGCAATGGACAGGGGGTCATCACCCTGGAACCCGTGTATCCCTATGCCGGTGGTAGCCGCAGTTGGACGACCACTTTCCTGGATGCGATAGCCGACGAACCCTGTCTTGCCTTCAATTACGCTCAGGCTGGTCAAGAGAACTCCTTTACATGGCCCGAGATAGAGCCAGGGCTGTCGATGCAGATTCCCATCATTGCCGAGATGCAACGGGCTGGTCGCATCGATGTGTGGACGCTGGAGCAATGCGGCACCTGGTTTCGCAAGCACTATGACGTGACTCCCGCCACGGCCTTTCCCATGACACATGACCCCCTGGGACAAGGCAACCAGACGATGTGGTACAACAGCAGATACTACCGTGCCAATGTGTTGCTGGACAGCAAGGGACACCTGAGGTTCCGCGACATCCATCTGTTTGACGAAAGGATGCAATCGCCCTATCATGAGCAGCCTGGAGAGAGTTCGCACTTCATCTTCGAGACGCTGCCCGTGGTGGATGGTCAGCAGTGGAGCACCCGCGAGGTGACGGCTGGACTGCGCCTGCAAAAACTGGTGGATGGAGGTACCAAGGAGATGGTGATACGCGACCTGAAGATCACGGAACGTGGAAAGGATGGTATGCGGATTACAGGTACCAACCAGTGGGGCGAACGCCTGACGCTGGACTTCACGCCCCAGCAGGTGAGCATACGGTCTACCGATGTGAGGTGCCAATGGATGCTGGAGTTGAGAACGGGGGACAAGCCCTCTCCGGTGCGCGCTGTGACTCGTAACCGTCTGGATATGAATTACCTGGATAGGGATTATTCGGTGTTGCTCGGCAAGGGCTTTTTCCAACGGTTTCCCGACACCGAAGTGCGGTGGGTGATCCTGCCCCAGAAGGGGAAAATAGAGATGAAACTAATTCACAATTCATAATTAGCGCTAAGATAAAAGCGGTGTGGGGATTCCAATAACTCCAAAAAATATGAAACATAATAGATTACATAGTTGTGTGATGCTGATGGCCCTGGTGCTGCTGAGTGGCTGCACCGAACGGGTGGCCAAGGAGCATACGGACAAACTGCCGGAGATATTCCCGGACTACATCGGGGTGACAATACCCAGGAGCATCGCGCCGCTCAACTTCTCGGTGCCTGGTGCCACTCACATGACAGTGGTGGTGCGGGGTGAGAGCCAGGAGCTGCGAGCACAGGGCGACGACCACGTGGAGATGGACATCGACGAGTGGCACCGCATCACCCAGCAGGGGGAGAAACTGACGCTGGAGGTGTCGGCATGGGACGAGAAACACCCCGAGGGACTGCGCTATGGCGAGTTTGACATCTACCTCTCGAGCGACACGATAGACCCGTGGATCATGTACCGACTGATACCCCCTGGTTACGAGGGATTTCATGACATGGGCATCTATCAGCGCTGCCTGTCGAACTTTGACGAGCGCACCATCACCAATAATGATGACAATGGTCGTGGCTGCATGAATTGCCATTCGGTGTGCCAAGGCAATCCCGACAACTTCACCTTCCACAGCCGTGGCCCGCATGGGGGTACCATCATCCAGCGTGGTGGCCAGATGAAACTGGTGAGTCTGCCCAGTCTGGAGCCTGGATTGCAGGGCTCGTACAACGCGTGGCACCCTGGTGGCAGATACATCGCCTTCTCGAGCAACAGAACGGTGCAGGCCTTCATGGCTCGCAGTCAGGACAAGATAGAGGGCTATGACCTGAGGGGCGACATCATCATCTATGATGCTGACCAGAATCGTATCTGCTGGGACGAGCGTTTCACCAATGAGGAGGCGCTAGAGTCGTTCCCCTCGTTCAGCCCCGATGGCCGATGGCTCTACTTCGTGTCGGCCCGACCTGTGGTGATGCCGTCTGAGTTTGAGCAACTGAGATACAGCATCTTGCGTGTGCCCTTTGACCCCGAGACGGGACAACTGGGAGAGCAAGTGGACACCGTCTACAGTGCTCATGAGCAGCAGGGGAGTGCCATCACGCCCCGCATCTCGCCCGATGGTCGATGGCTGATGTATGCCGTATCGCCCACGGGTGCGCTGCATCTCTATCACAAGGATGCCGACCTGGGGATGATAGACCTGGAGACGGGGGAACTGGTGGACTGCAGTGCGCTGAACAGCCCCTGTAGCGAGAGCTATCACAGCTGGTCGCGCAACAGCCGATGGGTGATTTACAGCAGCAAGCGCATCGATGGCCGATTCACTCGTCCCTACATCACACATTGGGACGGCAAGCAGTGGACGAAACCCTTCCTACTGCCCCAGCAGGATCCCAAGCACAACACGCTGCTGATGTTTGCCTACAACGTGCCGGACTTCCTAGTAAGTCCTGTGAAGATATCGAGAAGTAGAATACGTGAACTGTTAGGAGTGAAGTAATGAAAAAGATACACTTGACTGCCACTCGCGTCACTGTGATGCTGGCACTGCTGTTTGTTGTCGCACACACCCTGCTGTTGGGCCTGACGTACCCCAACACGCTGCACATGATGGAGCAGAACTGCGGTGTGCACGATTACGTCTACCAGTTGTTTCGCTGGCCTTGGTTGGGCGCCCTGCTGATGGCGCTGGTGGCTGTGGTGCCGATGATTATCATCGCCATGGTGCTCAGAATGTTGCGTCTGCCTCGTCTGATGCCTGCCGGGGTGCTGGTGTCGCTGGCATTGGCCTACTGGTATCCACCCACATCAGACTATGAATGGGGGGAGGATCATCTGCTGAGTCATGAGTCGATGTTGATGGAACACATGCACCAGTATGAACGACTGGCCGAGGTAAAGGAGTGGGCCGAAATGAAACGTCAGGTGATGGCCAATGGCGAGCAGAACTCGAACTATGGTATGCGGTATATGTTGCTGGCAGAGAGCGCGATGGGCACGCTGGCGGACAACCTGTTTCTGTATCCCATCAGCGAGACGGAGCAGTTGCTGTTCCGTGGTTTGACGACACCTGGATGCAGCAATTTCAATCGTCTGTTCTACGAGAACCTGGGTGTCTATGACGAGTGCTATCATCAGGCTCAGGAGTATGCCATGGCCAATTCCGACTTTTGTCTGCTGAGTCTCTGTAAGATGGTGGACTATTGCATCGAGGAAAGCGAATGGGATGTGGCTGACAAGTTCCTGACGGTGCTAGACGAGGCGCTGTTTTACCACGATTTCGTGCGTGAGCATCGTGCCCTGGTGGAGGCGGGGAGAAAGGTGAGGAAGGAGAATCCTGCCCCCTTGCGTGCCAACAATTTCGTGACGGGATATCCGCTGAAATCGGAGATGTACCACAATTATGTGCAGCACATCGGCGATACGGACAAGGCCCAGGAATATATGCTGTTGTGTCTGCTCATCCGCAAGGATCTGAATGCTTTCTATCAGGCTATCCGCTTGTTGCCTCTATACAAGAATGTGGCCCAAGAACAGTTGCCCCAGAACTATCAGCAGGCGATACAGATCTATCTCTCGCATGGCGAGGCCTTGCACGATGCTCCTCATGGCACGTATGCCTACTACTTCTACAACACGGCCATTCCTGAGGAGGAACAGCATCCCGAGCCGAAGATGGCGAACTAAGTTGCTACTGCAAATACCGGCTGATGCCTCCGCTGATGAGCAGGAGGGAGATCTCGCAGATCTTGGCATCGTACTGCACCTGCAGGACACGCTCCTCGGCATCGAGGAGGTTCTTCTCGATCTGTCGCATGTCGAAACCCGAGATATCACCCAGTTTGTAACGCTCCAGGGCGATCTCCAGATTGTTCTTGGCAATCTCTAGGTCGCGCAGCTGCAGTTCCAGCAGGCTGAGGTTGTTGCGATAAGCCTCCCAGAAGGTAGTGAGGCTGGCCTTGAGTTCCAGCTCCAACTGCTGACGTTCGAG
>JAZRYA010000018.1:0-74987 GCA_045600505.1 Bacteroidaceae bacterium | reverse complement strand
ACGAGAAAGACAGTCCCGCAGACTTTACATTTACGTCGAATTTCTAATGAAATACCTGGCATAGTGAAATGATGTTTTTTACGTTTATTTTTTAGTCGCTTTCTATCTACTTTTTTGTCGCGGTACAAATATGATGCAAATATGGACGATATATCAATAGAAATCGATAACTATCGGCAAACCCCTTAAAATAGCAAATCCGTGCAACTCGTTGAGTTACACGGATTTGGTTTCCGATATTTATTGATGGTTAGATTACACTAGCGAACCTCCTCGAAATCAGCATCCTGGATATCCTCGGCGGGACCCTGCTGAGGACCTGCCTGCTGACCTCCCTGAAAACCTGCATCGGGACCAGGCTGTGCACCTGCCTGCTGCTGAGCGGCATACATCTTCTGAGCAGCATTGTTCAGCTCTGCGATGGCAGCATCGATAGCAGCAATGTCCTGAGCCTTGTGGGCATCCTTCAGCTTGTTGACAGCAGCCTCTACCTCGGCCTTCACGTCTGCGGGCAGCTTGTCGCCACTCTCCTTCAGCATGTTTTCAGTCTGGAAGATCATGCTGTCAGCCTGGTTCAACTTGTCGACGCGCTCACGCTCCTTCTTATCTGCATCAGCATTAGCCTCTGCCTCTGCCTTCATGCGCTCGATCTCCTCCTTAGAGAGACCTGAAGAAGCCTCGATGCGGATGCTCTGCTCCTTGCCAGTAGCCTTATCCTTGGCGCTAACAGAGAGGATACCGTTGGCATCGATATCAAAGGTTACCTCGATCTGAGGAACACCACGACGTGCGAGAGCAATACCCTCGAGGTTGAAGTTACCAACGCTCTTGTTCTGAGCTGCCATGGGGCGCTCACCCTGCAGTACGTGGATGGTTACTGCGGTCTGGTTATCAGCTGCGGTGCTGAAGGTCTCGCTCTTCTTGCAAGGAATAGTGGTGTTGGCGTCGATCAGTTTGGTCATCACGCCACCCAGAGTCTCGATACCCATGCTCAGAGGAGTAACGTCGAGCAGCACGATGTCGCTCTTGTCACCAGTGAGCACAGCACCCTGGATAGAAGCACCTACTGCAACCACCTCGTCGGGGTTAACACCCTTGGAAGGAGCTTTGCCGAAGAAGTCCTGAACCAACTTCTGAACAGCGGGGATACGGCTAGAGCCACCTACGAGGATTACCTCGTCGATATCGCTATTGCTCAGACCTGCATCACGCATAGCATTCTGGCAGGGAACCTTACAAGCCTGGATCAAGCCATCAGCCAGACGCTCAAACTCGGCACGAGTCAGAGTCTTTACCAAGTGCTTGGGCACACCGCCTACGGCAGTGATATAGGGCAGGTTGATCTCGGTAGAGGTAGAGCTTGACAACTCGATCTTGGCCTTCTCGGCAGCCTCCTTCAGACGCTGCAGTGCCATGGGATCCTGCTTCAGGTCGATGCCTTCCTCTGCCTTGAAGCTATTGGCCATCCAGTCGATGATAACCTGGTCAAAGTCGTCACCACCCAGGTGAGTGTCACCATTGGTGCTCAGCACCTCGAACACACCGCTACCAAACTCCAGGGTAGAGATATCGAAAGTACCGCCACCCAGGTCAAACACGGCAATCTTCATGTCCTTGTTGGCCTTGTCCACACCATAAGCCAGAGCAGCTGCGGTGGGCTCGTTGACGATACGCTTAACCTCGAGACCTGCGATCTGACCAGCCTCCTTGGTAGCCTGACGCTGTGAGTCTGAGAAGTATGCGGGAACGGTGATGACAGCCTCGGTCACCTCCTGACCCAGATAGTCCTCGGCGGTCTTCTTCATTTTCTGGAGGATCATAGCACTGATCTCCTGAGGAGTATACTGACGGCCGTCAATCTCCACACGGGGAGTGTTGTTGTCGCCCTTCACTACTGAATAAGGTACGCGCGAGATCTCCTTCTGTACCTGGTCATAGGTCTCACCCATGAAGCGCTTGATAGAGAAGATGGTCTTCTTGGGGTTGGTGATAGCCTGACGCTTTGCGGGATCACCCACCTTGCGCTCGCCACCATCTACGAAAGCCACGATAGAGGGAGTGGTGCGCTTACCCTCGCTGTTGGCAATTACCACGGGCTCGTTGCCCTCAAAAACGGATACACAACTGTTGGTAGTACCCAAATCGATTCCAATAATCTTTCCCATAATTGTATTTTTTTTATATTTTATTTTCGAGTGAATTGATTACACCTTACTACAAACAAGACCCGTGCCAAACAAAAGAATCGCGGAGAAAAAATTCTCTAAGAATCTCTTCCCCGCGACAAAATGTCATATTGACTGACAATAAATCAGTCGTTTTCCTCGTTTTCTTCCTTTTCTTCGGGTTCTGCCTCCAGAGGATTGCCCTGGCTCTTCATCGCTGCAGTGATCTTCTGTGACAATTCTTCTGCCAATTCGGGATTATCCTTCAGGGCCTTCTTGACATTGTCGATACCCTGACCCAGGCGGCTGCCGTCATAGCTGAACCAAGAACCGCTCTTGGCAATGATATTGAACTTGACGCCCAGGTCGGCAATCTCACCCATGCGAGAGATTCCCTCGCCAAAGAGAATGTCAAACTCGGCACGGCGGAATGGGGGTGCCACCTTGTTCTTGACAACCTTGACCTTGGTCAGTGAGCCCAATACCTCCTCACCATCCTTGATGGGAGAAGACTTGCGCACATCGACGCGCACACTGCTGTAGAACTTCAGCGCATTACCACCAGTAGTGGTCTCGGGGCTGCCAAACATGACACCGATCTTCTCACGCAACTGGTTGATGAAGATGCAAGTGGTCTTGGTCTTGCTGATGGTACCGGTCAACTTGCGCAGGGCCTGGCTCATCAGACGAGCATGCAAGCCTACCTTGTTTTCACCCATATCGCCCTCGATTTCGGCCTTGGGAGTCAGTGCTGCCACAGAGTCGATGACGATGATGTCGATGGCACAAGAGCGGATCAACTGGTCGGCAATCTCCAGAGCCTGCTCTCCATTATCGGGCTGCGAGATGAGCAGATTCTCGACATCCACACCCAGATTCTGAGCATAGAAACGGTCAAAGGCATGCTCTGCATCGATGAATGCAGCTATGCCACCTTGCTTCTGTGCCTGTGCAATGGCATGTATGGCCAGTGTGGTCTTACCAGAACTCTCAGGGCCAAAGATCTCGATGATACGACCCTTGGGGTAACCACCTACGCCCAATGCATAATCCAGACTCAAACTACCCGAGGGGATCACCTCGATGTCCTCGATGCGATCGTCGCCCAACTTCATGATAGATCCTGCGCCGAAGTCCTTCTCAATAGACTTCATGGCAGCCTGGAGGGCCTTTAGTTTCTCACTCTGAGGTGAAGAAGGAGTTACTTTCTCCGCTGTTTTCTTTGCCATATATACCTTATTATATTAGAGTTCCAAATCACCATTAAAAATCTCGTGCCAAGGCAGACCCTGCTCGTTCAGCTTCTCCATGAATGGATCGGGATCAAATTCCTCGACATTGTGCACACCGGGCTTGTTCCACTTGCCAATCAGGAACATCATAGCACCGATCATGGCAGGCACACCAGTGGTGTAGCTCACACCCTGCATGCCGGTCTCCTCGTAAGCTGCCTGGTGGCTGCAGTTGTTGTAGACGTAATACGTCTGCTCCTTGCCATCCTTCAGACCACGGATGCGGCAACCGATGCTGGTCTCGCCATCATAGTTCTCGCCCAGACCCTGGGGGTTGGGCAGCACGGCCTTGAGGAACTGCAGAGGCACAATCTTTACAACCTCTTCGCCAGTGCCGTCAGCCTTGGGAGCCTTGTACTCCACCTCGTCGATACGGCTCATGCCAATGTTCTGGATTACATCCAGATAAGTCAGGTACTGCTGACCAAAAGTCATCCAGAAACGAGCACGCTTGATGGTGGGATAGTTGATCACCAGAGACTCGATCTCCTCGTGATGCAGCAGATAGCTCTCCTTGGGGCCAATACCGGGATAGGTCAGAGGTTTGTGGATCTCCATAGGTTCTGTCTCGATATACTTGCCGTCCTCGTAATAGAGGCCCTTCTGGGTAATCTCGCGGATGTTGATCTCGGGATTGAAGTTGGTGGCAAACGCCTTGTGATGATTACCTGCATTGCAGTCTACGATGTCGAGATACTGGATCTCGTCGAAGTGATGCTTGGCTGCATAAGCGGTGTAGATGCTGGTGACACCGGGGTCGAAACCACAACCCAGGATGGCACACAGACCAGCTTGCTCGAAACGCTCGCGGTAAGCCCACTGCCAAGAGTATTCAAAGTGAGCCTCGTCCTTGGGCTCATAGTTGGCAGTATCCATGTAGTTACATCCTGTGGCCAGACAAGCCTCCATGATTGTCAGGTCCTGGTAAGGCAATGCCAGATTGATGACCAGTTCGGGCTTGTAGTCGTTGAGCAGAACGGTCAACTCCTCCACGCTGTCAGCATCCACGCGCGCAGTGCGCACATGCGTACCATATTTCTTGTTGAGAACTTCGGCCAGATCATCACACTTCTTCTTGGTGCGGCTGGCAATCATCACCTCGGTGAACACCTCGGGATTCTGGCACACCTTGTGGGCGCACACGGTGGCAACACCACCTGCTCCGATAATAAGAACTCTTCCCATAATATTTCGTTTGATTTATAATTCTTCTGATTTTATTCCCATGGCATGCATCAGGCTGAAACCCAGCATGTTCTCTTGGTATCCACGGGCATCTCGCGGCTGCATGGTGAGCAGGGTCACTTGCTTGCCCTGTGGTATCTCGCTCAGCGTCTTGCCTAGCTCATCCACGGTGCTCTCGTTGGGCACTAGGACAACTCGTTTCACCTCACTGGCATCCAGCACCACTTGGGCACACTGCACAAAGAGGTTGTCGCCCGACAATTCCTCCTGAGGCACCACGCTCATCAGGAACTCGCCCAAGGCTGGGTCCATAAAGGCATTACCGTCTATCTCGCTCTGCAACCCTGTGGGAACGAACTGCTCCAACTGATGTTTTTCCTTACTATGCAACAGGACGCACTGCACCTCGTTCTTTCCCTCGGGCACACCTCCATCCAGGGCACAACACACCAACCAGGTGGCCAGATCGACGGCAGGAATGTCACGACCCAGCATCTGCTGAAAGGTGCTGCGCAGATGACTAGCCACATGGTCTACGTGGTTGGCATCTACGAGGATTACGTTTTCCTTTAACTCGGTTTTCTGCATAGGGGTATATTTTTTACAAAGATAGAGAAAAGAGAGGAAACACACAAATTTTTGGAACAAAAAGTCCGTCTCAGGACAAAACCCAAGACGGACAACCAAACCTTATAAGGTTTTTTATCTCTTAGACAGGCTATTTCTTAGAAGCCACCGCCGTTGAAACCACCCTGGTCGCCACCAAAGTTTCCGCCCTGGCCGCCGCCAAAGTTACCGCCTTGACCGCCACCGAAGTTACCACGCTGGCCACCCTGGCGCTGACCGCCCTGACCACCAAAACCACGAGCGGTGCGAGGACCAAACACCTTGACCAACTGCTGGGGAGTGAGGGATTTCTGGAACTCAGCATAGTAGGCACGAGTTACCACCAGGCGCTGCTGCATCTGGGTGATCTGCTCCTCCTGGCGAGCAAACTCCTTCTCTATCTGCTGAGTAGCCTCTTCGGCTGTCAACTCCTTCTTGTCACGGTTGCGCTGCTGACCAGCCTGTGCTTGCTCGGTATTGCTGGGCTGAGACACCGCTGCCAGCACCTTCTGATACTCGGCATAGGTGGCGATGAACTTGGCGCGTGCCTCATCCTTCAGCCCCATCTCATTGGCCAAGTTGTCTGCCTGGCGTTCAATACGCTGAGCCATAAATTGCTCTATCTGCTCTGCAGTCATCTGATTGCGCTGTGCACTTGCATTGAGGCAGAAGATTGCTGCCAATGCCATCAAAACTAAGGTCTTTTTCATGTTTGTTGCGTGTTAAAGGTATATGATATTAGACTTCGTATGCACCAAAAGGTTTATTGCATCTACGGATTTTTGCCATATTATCGCGTGGTGATGTGGAAACACCCTTGTTTCACCTCATACTTGATGTAGCATCGTCCCTGCTCACGGATGTCGCGCAACACCTCGCTCAGCACCCACTTCAGGGTGTCGTCACGCACGGCACGGCGACTCTCGCCAGGGGGCTCTACAGTCACATAGCGATTGTAACATATATCGATGGTAGTGCCAAATCGGTGACAACTCTGATCACTGGCATTTCCGTTCTTCTTCAGCAACTTGGCCACATCCTCCTCGGTACGTAACACACTGGTAACGATAATCTTGTGCAAGGGCACACCCTTGGCAGCCAGGGAATCCAGATAGTTGCGGCCTATGATCTGCAGCAGTTCGCTAGCGCGTGGCACCAGATAGGGTATGCTGCTGGTCATGCGCTTGTCCATGTCATAATAGGGATTGGAGCCCACATACACCAGTTCGCTTTTGCGCGTCTCCGCTGCATCGCGGTTGGCCACAGGCCTCACGCCCCACTTGCGAGCAGCCACAATCTGGACATCCTGCACATCGGGGAAACAATCTCTGTAGCTGTGCACCGAACGGATGGGATTGTAGCGGCGCTTGGGTGCCTGCTCCGTCTTTTTCTCCTCTGCCTCTGACTCCTGCACCACAGGCTGGGGTTCCTCTGTCACGGGTTCTGCCACCACAGGTTGAGGTTCTTCCACCAGCTCTGGCACATCCTCGCGCATAGCCAGTGCAGTGGAGTCCTCCTGACCCTCGAGAGAATTGCGCTCATTGTCACGCATCATCACGTCGGGGTTGCAAGCTTTCACGCCTGCCAAAACCATCGTCGTGGTGACGAAGAGGCCCATAAATACCGATTTCTTGAGTCTGCGCATGGATTTTTTTGATTTCTGACAACAAAGATAGTCGAAAAAAGCGGGATATGCAAAGAAGTTTTAGTAAATTTGCACCATAATTAGACGTAATGATTGAAAAACATATAGTATTGGAGGACGTGGACCCCGTCGTCTTTTACGGAGTGGGCAATACCAACATCCAGATGGTCAAGGCTCTGTACCCCAAGCTGCGCATCGTTGCGCGCGGCGAGGTGATCCGTGTCATGGGCGACGAGGAGCAGATGGCAGACTTTGAGGAGAACCTGGAACGTCTGCGCAAGCACTGCGTCAAGTACAACAGTCTGACGGAGGAAGACATCCTGCACATCCTGCGTGGCGAGAAGACCCAGCGCGATGGTGAGAAGGGAGTCATCGTCTACAGCGTGCAAGGCCGACCCATACAAGCCCGCAGCGAAAACCAGCAACTCCTGGTCAAGGCTTACCAGGAAAACGACATGCTGTTTGCCCTGGGTCCCGCTGGTAGCGGCAAGACCTACGTCAGCATTGCCCTCGCTGTGCGCGCGCTCAAGAACAAGGAAGTGCGCAAGATCATCCTCTCCCGCCCTGCCGTGGAGGCTGGCGAGAAACTGGGTTTCCTGCCTGGTGACATGAAGGACAAGATCGACCCCTACCTGCAGCCCCTGTATGATGCGCTGGAGGACATGATACCCGCAGCCAAACTGCAAGACATGATGGAGCAGAAAGTCATCCAGATTGCACCTCTTGCATTTATGCGCGGACGCACACTGAATGATGCCGTGGTCATCCTGGACGAGGCACAGAACACCACCGTGCAGCAAATCAAGATGTTCCTCACACGCATGGGCATGAACACCAAGATGATCATCACGGGCGACTGCAGCCAGATAGACCTGCCTCCCCAGACTCGCTCGGGCCTGATAGACGCCATCCACACGCTGAAGGGCGTAGAGGGCATCGGCATGGTGGAGATGAACAAGGGCGACATCGTGCGCCACCGCTTGGTGACTCGCATAGTCGAAGCCTATGACCGTGCAGACAAGGAGCGCAAGGAGGAGTGGAAACGCACCCACCCTGTGTTGAGACCGAATATACAAGATTAACAGAACACCGGACCCATGCCCCTGGATGGTCCTCCCAAACACTGGGAATAAGAGAGGGGACGCAATATGAAAGCTCTGACAAGAACTGATCTGAACCTGCCCGGACAGGTAAGTGTGTATCACGGCAAGGTGCGCGATGTGTACAACATCAACGATGACCTGATGGTGATGGTTGCCACCGACCGTATCTCTGCTTTTGACGTCATTCTGCCCAAGGGTATCCCCTTCAAGGGCCAGGTGCTCAACCAGATTGCAGCCAGCTTCCTGGATGCAACTGCCGATATCGTTCCCAACTGGAAGTTGGCTACTCCCGACCCCATGGTGACCGTAGGTCTGAAGGCCGAGGGCTTCCGCGTGGAGATGATCATCCGCGGTTACCTGACTGGTTCTGCATGGCGTGAGTACAAGAATGGCTGCCGCGAACTGTGTGGCGTGAAGTTGCCCGAGGGCATGCGCGAGAACGAGCGCTTCCCCGAGCCCATCATCACTCCCACCACCAAGGCCGAGGAGGGACACGACGAGAACATCTCTGCCGAGGAGATCGTCGCTCAGGGTCTGGTGAGCAAGGAGGACTGGGAGACCATGGTCAAGTACACCCGTGCCCTGTTCCAGCGTGGCACCGAGATTGCTGCCAAGAAGGGCCTCATCCTGGTGGACACCAAGTACGAGTTTGGCAAGCGCGATGGCAAGGTGATCCTCATCGACGAAATCCACACTCCCGACAGCAGCCGCTACTTCTATGCCGAGGGCTACCAGGAGAAGTTTGAGAAGGGCGAGGCACAGAAGCAGCTCTCCAAGGAGTTTGTGCGCCAGTGGCTCATCGACCACAACTTCATGAACCGCAAGGGCGACGTGATGCCCGAGATCACCGAGGAGTATGCTCAGAGCGTCAGCGACCGCTACATCGAGCTGTATGAGCACATCGTGGGCGAGAAGTTCGTGCCCGTGCAGACCGACGAGGACATCGAGGCTCGCATCAGCAAGAACGTGACCGAGTGGCTGAATAACAAGTAAACAACATACTAGCAGACCTCATACCTTACACGGGTATGGGGTCTACTTTTTCTTATGGCATACGAACAGGAGAAAATCAATCCCTACCAGCAAGGTGGCGAGAAGGGCAAACAGGTGGAACAGATGTTTGACCAGATTGCTCATTCCTATGACCTCCTCAACCATGCCCTTTCATGGGGCATCGACCGAGGATGGCGACGCAAGGCCATCGACCGACTGGGAGAATACAATCCAGCGAAAATCCTTGACATCGCAACAGGCACTGGCGATTTTGCCATCTTGAGTGCCGACCGCATACACCCGCAGCAGATTGTCGGCGCAGACATCAGTGAGGGCATGATGCAGGTAGGGCGCCAGAAGGTGGAGAAGCGTGGACTGGATGACATCATCTCGTTCCAGAAGGAGGATTGCATGCACCTGTCCTTTGCCTCGGATAGTTTTGACGCTGTCACGGTGGCCTATGGTGTACGCAATTTCCAGGACCTGGATGCCGGACTGCGCGAGATGCACCGTGTCATCAAGCCTGGCGGACACTTGCTCATCGTGGAGCTGGCCACACCGCCTCATTTCCCCATGAAGCAGCTCTTCTGGATCTACTCTCACGTGGTGATGCCGCTAGTAGGCCGCATCGTCAGTGGCGACAAGAATGCCTACACCTATCTGCCCTCGACCATGGAGGCCTTTCCACAAGGCGAGGTGATGGAGGGCATCCTGCAGCGCGCGGGGTTCCAGCAGGTGGAATGGAAGCGCTTCACATTCGGAATATGCACCATGTATCTGGCTACAAAATAATGGAAAAATACGGACTTATCGGATTCCCTTTGGGACATAGCTTTTCTAGGAAGTTCTTCACGGAAAAATTTGCAGCAGAAGACCGGGATGCCGAGTACCTCAACTTTGAGATACCCGACGCCCACCAACTGCTGGATGTGGTGCGCGACAACCCCGAACTGCGCGGTCTCAACTGCACCATACCTCACAAGCAGGCCATCATCCCCCTGCTGGACGAACTGAGTGACGAGGCTCGCCGCATAGGTGCCGTCAATGTGATCCGCATCACCCGCAAGGCCGATGGCAGCCCCTATCTGAAGGGATACAACAGCGACATCATCGGTTTCATGAACAGCATTCGTCCCCTGCTTCGTCCCCACCACCACCAGGCATTGGTGCTGGGAACTGGCGGCGCCAGCAAGGCCATCTGCCTAGGTCTGGAAAAGTTGGGCCTCACATGGAAATACGTGAGCCGCAGCCCTCGCGAGGGCGCTTTCACCTACGAAGACCTGGCGAAAAACCCCAATTTGTTGCAAGAATATCCCGTGATTGTCAACTGTTCGCCCGTGGGCACATTCCCCCACTCCGACGAGTCACCAGCTATCCCCTACGACGCGCTGAACGAGAGCAATCTGCTCTACGACCTGGTCTACAATCCCGACGTTACACAATTTATGCAACGCGGCATGGACCACGGAGCCACGGTAAAAAACGGGCTGGAAATGCTGCACCTGCAGGCCCTGGCCAGTTGGGAATTCTGGCACGAGTGAGGGACGCCCTTGCACCTTAACGACCGACAAACGACCGACCACACAACTTTACTCCACCCTGACAAGTGGAGCGTCGGGCATACCCGTCCAACGATAGAGCACTGCCGTGCAGCTCTCGCCACCCGTCTTGGGATTACGAGCATTGTGTGACACATAGTACAGTCCATTGCCCAGCGGACACAGACCCGTGCTGCCATAGCCAAAATGCCAGCCCCACACATCGTGCTTCTCATCATGGCGTCCAGCCTTCAACAAGGGGAGCTGTTCCCCCTTTTGGCGAGGCTCCACACCCACCAAGACATCCTTGCGCGCACGTGTACTTAAATCAATAGCATACAAACCGAAATTCTCGCGTCCTACCTTCTGACCAGGGTACACAGCCGCAACCAGACCATCGAGAGCAGGGTCATAAGCCAGATTCTGGATGCCAAAACTGGTATTGCCCGTGTACACAAAATACTTGTGCGCAGGAGATTTAGGACCGCTTTGATGCAAGCTCATGGCATTCAGGGGTTGTTCGTATCGTCGTAATTTTTCCAAGTCATAGCAGAGCAGCACCTGGTAATCATTGTCCGTGCGCTCCTGCTCACCATACACGCCATAGGCCACATACAAGACGCGCTTCCCTCGCTTGCCAGGGGCATGCGACACCGCCACGCCATCTATGCCCGAACAACCATGCCGATGCGCCCATTCGCGTCCGCCGTTCTCGACCATTGCCTTGTAGTCCTGCACAGCCTCACGCACATACACCGCCTTCATCACTTGCGCAGCATCCATCTCAGGCTCGGAGATAGCATCCAGGTCAAACGACACCACATAGAATCCGTCCTCAGCATCGTTCTCTACTCCGAGGCCCTTGGCAATTCCAGCCCCTATCACGTCGTGCTTGTATTCCAGCGAGGCATACAAGCGATCGCCCTCGGCATCCATTGCCAGACAGCCCAGATGGCCCGTCAAACCCGTCACGCGAGAAAGCAAACGGCCTTGCAAGTCCAACTTGACCAGTGAGGTGGTAAAGGACATATACACGCACCCACGACGCGCATCATAGGCAATGCCCTGCACGTGATTTCGCCCCTGTTCGCCCGAACGAATTTCACGAGGAAAACCACCCACGCTCTCTTGGGCATACGCCGGAGCACCGACACAAAGAAATAGAGCCGTCGCTATCAATGTAAATATTTTTCTAATCATCATGTAGTTTCATTATTTTCTTCAACGTTGCAAATATACAAATTTTCCGAGAATCACAAGCACCACACAAATAAAAAATCCAGGAAACACACCTACACGTAAGTCCACACACAACTACTCTTTTGGACCAAGACATATACTGTTTTTGCCCAAAACATATACTCCTCCGACCAAAAACATGTACTCTCTCGGGCACCAAAAAAAAGCAAGAAAACAGACCACAATCAATCAACAGCAGGATTTCACCAACAGGACGACCAACTCGCGACATGTCACCAAATAAAGCATATCTTACTGATATTCAACAACTATCCAGTGTTTGGCCAGATGGTCGTATGGTCGGTCGGTTGTCGGTCGTTAAGGACCAACAACACATGGGGAAAATGTTTAAGATATATAATATATTATATATCTTAATTTTATTCTTTCTATATCTTACCTTCTTAATGACCGACAAACAACCGACCACAAACGACCACGAGACCATAGAACAAACCACGCAATCAACACCCCTGAAAATATACCGCGAAACATTTGGTCATCCAAGATAATTTTATTATCTTTGTACTCGGAAACAAAAACAACAAAGGATATGAGTAATCAACGATACATGATGCGCGGTGTGAGTGCCGCCAAAGAAGATGTGCACAACGCCATCAAGAACATAGACAAGGGAATATTCCCTCAAGCATTCTGCAAAATCATTCCCGACATCCTGGGCGGCGACCCCGAGTACTGCAACATCATGCATGCGGATGGAGCAGGCACCAAGTCTAGTCTCGCCTATATGTATTGGAAGGAGACAGGCGACCTGGGCGTGTGGAAAGGCATTGCACAGGATGCACTGATCATGAACACCGACGACCTCCTGTGCGTGGGTGCAGTAGACAACATCCTGGTGAGCTCGACCATCGGCCGCAACAAGATGCTCATCCCCGGCGAGGTGATCTCGGCCATCATCAACGGCACCGACGAACTGCTGCAGCAGATGCGCGAGATGGGCGTGGGCATCTATGCCACTGGCGGTGAGACAGCCGACGTGGGCGACCTGGTGCGCACCATCATCGTGGACAGCACCGTGACCTGCCGCATGAAGCGCAGCGATGTCATCGACAATGCCAACATCCGTCCTGGCGACGTGATTGTGGGCCTCTCGTCTAGCGGCCAGGCAACCTATGAGAAGGAGTACAATGGCGGCATGGGCTCCAACGGTCTGACCAGCGCACGCCACGACGTCTTCAGCAAGTATCTGGCCGAGAAGTATCCCGAGAGCTACGACAAGGCTGTGCCCGAGGAACTGGTGTATAGCGGCAGCTACAAGTTGACCGACGAGGTAGAGGGCAGCCCCATCAATGCTGGCAAACTGGTTCTCTCCCCCACTCGCACCTATGCTCCCGTGGTGAAGAAGTTGCTGGATGACATGAAGGCACTGGCTGCCGAGCGTGGTGTGAAGCTGCAGGAGGTACTGCACGGCATGGTGCACTGCACCGGCGGCGCAC
This sequence comes from Bacteroidaceae bacterium, assembly GCA_045600505.1. Lineage (GTDB taxonomy): Bacteria > Bacteroidota > Bacteroidia > Bacteroidales > Bacteroidaceae > Physcousia. The sequence continues at coordinate 61,761 of JAZRYA010000018.1, read as the reverse complement.
AGACCAAGGTGCTGCACTTTGTGGGTGACAATTGCCGCGTCATCAAGGACAACATGTTCCCCGTGCCCCCTCTCTTCAAGGCTATCATCAAGGAGAGCGGCACCGACTATGCCGAGGCCTACAAGGTCTTCAACATGGGTCACCGTCTGGAGGTGTACGTCAGCCCCGAGGATGCCGAGAAGGTCATCGCACTTTCAAAGAGTTTCGGCATCGACGCACAGGTGATTGGCCACATTGAGAGCCCCACCCCCGCCTCCCCCGAAGGGGAGGAGCTCCAAAGCAGAGGTGGGCGTCTGTTGATTAAGAGCGAGTTCGGAGAGTTTAGTTATTAAGGCACTATCCATTATTAATGAACGAGGAGGCCAAGGGAAAAGGGTTCCACAGAAACGAAATGGCGTGTCCACTCACGTACGACATACTAAAAGGAAACGCTAAAGCAAACCGACTTTCCATGACCGAAGCAGAAAAAGTTCTTTGGAACATTCTTAAAGACCGGTCAAATGGTATTTGCTTCCGCAGACAACACATCATTGGAGATTACATCGTCGATTTTATCTGTCTGAAAAGCAAACTAATCATCGAAGTTGACGGAGGATATCATTTTACACCTCAACAGCAAGCAGAAGATGAGACAAGAACTATTTACCTCCAAAGTCAAGGTTTTCAAGTTCTAAGATTCACCAATGAAGAGGTCTTATTCGACATCAATCAAGTAATAGAAACAATAAAAGCTAATTTATAAACAAAAGAAGTTGCATACCGCCCCCACACAGTAATGCAGCTCCTCCCCTTCGGGGGAGGCGGGGGTAGGGCTTTATGGAGAATAACAACATATTATCGAAGCTGGACGGTCTGGTTGCGCGCTACGAGGAGACATCGACCCTGATCACAGACCCCAGTGTAATCGCCGACCAGAAGCGCTACGTGAAGCTGACCAAAGAATGGAAGGACCTGGGCAAGATCATGGAGGCACGCAAGGAATACATGGGATGCCTACAGAACGTGGAGGATGCCAAAGAAATGATTGCCTTGGAAGATGACGCAGACATGAAAGCCATGCTGCGCGAGGAAATGGCCGAGAGCGAGAAACGCATCCCCGAGTTGGAAGAGGAAATCAAACTGCTGCTGGTGCCTGCTGACCCCGAGGACGACAAGAACATCGTGCTGGAGATACGCGGCGGTACTGGTGGCGACGAGGCAGCCCTCTTTGCCGGCGACCTGTTCCGCATGTACAGCAAGTATTTTGAGACCAAGGGCTGGAAGATGGCCGTGTCTAGCTTCAGCGAGGGAGCTGCCGGCGGATACAAGGAAATCGTGTGTAGCGTCACTGGCGATGGCGTCTATGGCGTGATGAAATACGAAAGCGGCGTGCATCGCGTGCAGCGAGTGCCTGCCACCGAAACCCAGGGCCGTGTGCACACCAGTGCTGCCACCGTGGCCGTGCTTCCCGAGGCACAGGAGTTTGACGTGGAGATCAACGAGGGCGCCATCAAGTGGGACACTTTCCGCAGTAGCGGTGCTGGAGGTCAGAACGTCAACAAGGTGGAATCCGGTGTACGTGCCCGCTACATGTGGCGCAACCCCTTCACCAACGAGGATGAGGAAATCCTGGTAGAGTGTACCGAAACACGTGACCAGCCCAAGAACAAGGAGCGCGCTCTGGCTCGTCTGCGTACCTTCATCTACGACAAGGAGCACCAAAAGTACCTGGACGACATCGCCAGCAAGCGTAAGACCATGGTTTCTACGGGCGACCGCAGCGCCAAGATCCGCACTTACAACTACCCCCAAGGACGTATCACCGACCATCGCATCGGCTACACCATCTATAATCTCAACGCATTCATGGACGGACAAATCCAGGATTGCATCGACCACCTCATCGTGGCAGAGAACGCAGAACGACTCAAAGAATCAGAACTATAAGGCAAAATTATGAATAGAACAGAACTTGTTGCACAGATCAGAGCCAAGAAGAGCTTCCTGTGCGTAGGATTAGATACCGACCTGAAGAAAGTACCCGAACATCTGCTGGAAAAGGAGGATCCCATCTTCGCTTTCAACAAGGCCATCATCGATGCCACCGCACCCTATTGCGTGGCTTACAAGCCCAACTTGGCCTTCTACGAGGCATTTGGCGTGAAGGGCATGATCGCCTTTGAAAAGACCGTGAAGTACCTCAAGGAGAACTACCCCGAGCAGTTCATTGTAGCAGATGCCAAGCGTGGCGACATCGGCAACACCAGCCAGATGTATGCTCGCACATTCTTTGGCGAGTACGACGTGGATGCACTGACCGTGGCTCCCTACATGGGCGAGGACAGCGTGACCCCCTTCCTGGAGGGCTACGAGGGCAAGTGGGTCATCCTGTTGGCACTGACCTCTAACAAGGGTTCATTTGACTTCCAGTTGACCGAGGACAAGGACGGCGAGCGTCTCTTTGAGAAGGTCATCCGCAAGAGTCAGCAGTGGGGCAACGACGAGAACATGATGTACGTCGTAGGTGCCACTCGCGGTGAGATGTTCAAGGACATCCGTGCCGTTGCTCCCAAGGCCTTCCTGCTCGTTCCTGGCGTAGGCGCTCAGGGTGGCAGCCTGGAAGAGGTCTGCAAGTATGGCATGATCGAGGATTGTGGTCTGCTGGTCAACAGCAGCCGTGCCATCATCTACGCCGACAAGACCGAGAACTTTGCAGCAGTGGCTGCCGAGAAGGCCAAGGAGGTACAGCAGCAGATGGCTGGGTTAATGCATAATTGAAAAAGATGGAATTCAGCGCAGAAATGATTGCAGGCCTCATCGGAGGCACTATCGTGGGCGACCCTCAGGCCAAGGTCAACAACTTTGCGAAAATCGAGGAGGGCACACCAGGTTGCATCAGTTTCCTGGCCAACGATAAGTATGAGCAATACATCTACACCACAGGAAGCAGCGTGGTGCTGGTCAACGAGAACTTCCAGCCCAAACAAGAGGTCAAGGCTACCCTGATCAAGGTGCCCGATGCTCGCGAAGCTGTAGGCAAACTGCTCAGCATCTACGAGAGCATGAAGCCCAAACCAAAGGGAATCTCGGACCTCGCTTTCGTTGACCCAACAGCCACCGTGGGCAAGGACTGCTACCTGGCTCCCTTTGTTGCCATAGGTCCTGGTGCTGTCGTGGGTGACGGTTGCATCTTGCATCCTCATGTCACCATCGGTGCCAACGCTCGCGTGGGCGAGAACACCCAGATCTACAGCAATGCTGTCATCTACCACGATTGTCGTGTGGGTGTTCGCTGCGTGCTGCACGCTGGCTGTGTCATCGGCGCAGACGGTTTCGGCTTTGCTCCCACTCCCGAGGGATACGAGAAGATTCCCCAGATAGGTATCGCCATCATCGAGGACGACGTGGAGATAGGTGCCAACACTTGTGTGGACCGTGCCGTGATGGGAGCCACCATCGTGCATAGTGGCGTGAAACTGGACAACCTCGTGCAGATTGCTCACAACGACGAGATTGGCAGCCACACCGTAATGTCTGCTCAGGTGGGTATCGCAGGTAGCACCAAGGTGGGCGAATGGTGTATGTTTGGCGGACAAGTGGGCATCGCTGGCCATGCTACCATTGCCAATCGCACCATGGCTGGCGCACAGGCCGGCATCCCCAATTCTATCAAAAAGGAGGGCGCCACCATCCAGGGCACACCTGCCATCGATGGCAAGAACTTCTGGCGTTCTAGCGTGGTATTCAAGCAGTTGCCCCAACTGAACACTACCGTGCAACAACTGCAACGCGAGATAGAAGAACTGAAAAAGAAAATCGAAGACTATGACAAATAACCAAAACACCCTAGCAGGGGCCTTCTCGTTGAGTGGCAAGGGATTGCACACAGGACTCAACCTGACCGTAACCTGCAACCCAGCACCTGCCGGACATGGCTACAAGATCCAGCGCGTGGACCTGCCCAACCAGCCCATCATCGACGCTGTTGCCGAGAATGTGATAGAGACCACTCGCGGCACAGTGCTTGGCAAGGGCGATGTGCGCTGCAGCACCGTAGAGCACGGTCTGGCTGCGCTCTATGCCATGGGAGTGGACAATGTACTGATCCAGGTAGATGGACCCGAGTTCCCCATCCTCGATGGTTCGGCCGAACTCTACATCCGCGAGATACATCGTGTGGGAATCCAGGAGCAGGATGCACCCAAAGACTACTATGTCATACACCACAAGATGGAGTTCAAGGACGAGCAGACGGGCTCTTGCATCACCCTGCTGCCCGACGAGCAGTTCTCCATCACAGCCATGATCAGTTTCAACTCCAAGTTCCTCAGCAGTCAGTTTGCTACGTTGGACGACATACAGGACTTTGAACAGGAGATTTCACCCGCACGCACCTTTGTTTTTGTTCGCGAGATCGAACCCCTGCTGATGGCAGGACTCATCAAGGGTGGCGACCTGGACAATGCCATTGTCATCTATGAGCAGGAGACCAGTCAGGAAAACCTGGACAAACTGTGCCAACTGACTGGTGCAGAGCATCATGATGCTTCGGAACTGGGTTACATCCAGCACAAGCCTCTGGTGTGGGAAAACGAGCCTGCACGCCACAAACTGCTGGACATCATCGGCGATATGGCCCTCATTGGCAAACCTCTCAAGGGACGTATCATTGCCACTCGTCCTGGGCACACCATCAACAATAAGTTTGCCCGCATGATGCGCAAGGAGATACGCAAGCACGAGGTCCAGGCACCCCACTATGATCCCAACAAGGAGCCAATCATGGACAACATACGCATCCGCCAACTGTTGCCTCATCGCTACCCCATGCAGTTGGTAGACAAGATTATAGAAATCAAGGGCAAAAGCATCGTGGGCGTCAAGAACATCACCGCCAATGAGCCCTTCTTCCAGGGACACTTCCCCACAGAACCCGTGATGCCAGGCGTTCTGCAGATCGAAGCCATGGCCCAGACTGGCGGTCTGTTAGTACTGAGCCAAGTGGACGACCCCGAGCGCTACAGCACATACTTCCTGAAAATAGACGACGTGAAATTCCGCCAAAAGGTGGTACCTGGTGACACGCTCATCTTCAAGGTAGAGTACATCACCCCCATTCGCCATGGAATAGCCACCATGCAAGGTTACGCCTTTGTGGGCGAGAATTGCGTGTCCGAGGCTACTTTCACCGCACAAATCGTTAAAAACAAGTAATTTGCAATGAATAACATAAGTCCCCTTGCCTACATCCACCCCGAAGCAAAGATCGGCGACAACTGCGAGATTGGTCCCTTCTGCTTCATCGATAAGAATGTGGTGATAGGCGACAACAACCGCCTGATGAACTCTGTGACAGTGCTCTACGGTTCACGCATTGGCAATGGCAATGTCATCTTCCCTGGCGCTGTCATTGGTGCCATCCCACAAGACCTGAAGTTTGTGGGTGAGGAAACCACCGCCGAGGTGGGAGACAACAACAAGATACGTGAAAACGTGACCATCAACCGCGGCACTGCCGCCAAGGGACGCACCGTGGTAGGCAGTGGCAATCTGCTGATGGAAAGCGTGCATGTGGCCCACGACAGCATCGTTGGCAACGGTTGCATCATCGGCAACGGCACAAAGTTGGCTGGCGAGACCATCATCGACGATTATGCCATCTTGAGCGCCAACGTATTGCTGCACCAGTTCTGCCGCGTAGGTTCCTACACCATGGTGGGTGGTGGCACACGCTCTAGTCAGAGCATCCTGCCCTACACCATGACGGCACGCGAACCTGCAGCCTTCTGTGGCCTGAATCTGGTGGGCCTTCGCCGCCGTGGATTCTCCCGCGAGACCATCGACCAACTGCACCAAGCCTACAACATCATCATGGGAGGTGGCAAGATGGAAGAGAAGTTGGATCGTCTGAAGGAAGAAATCGGTTTAACCCCTGAAATCCAGTACATTCTCGACTTTATCAAGGACACTGAAAAACGCGGATTCATCCGCAACTAACGCATATGATACTGAGACTAACACTAGTGAGTGGCGAGGTCGAAGACTTCGTTCTAGAACTCAAGATTGACGCTGACAGCACCTTTGGTGATCTGCACCGCCTCATCCTCAAAAGCTGCGGCTACGAGGAGACTCCCGGACAGCGATTCTTTGTCTGCGACGACAATTGGAGACCTCATACCAAGATTCTGCTTGAGGATGACGGCAACATAAGTATCGATGAGGATATTTACCTCATGGACGATACGGATCTGGGCGAATTCCTGGAAGACGAGGGACAACGCCTTGCTTACCGTTTTGACCCCGAAAACCGTCGTATGTTCCTACTGGAATTGACGCAGACCATCTTTGGCGAGGTGATTGCCAATGTGGGCAAACTGAACCGCAGACATGGCGAACCTCCTGCACAGTTTATCAGCGACGAGACACCCGTTGTCACCACCCAAGCCAGCACCATCAGCGAGGAACTGGGTGAGGAATTCTACGGAGAAGACGGATTCGAGGAGGATGAGTTCGATTCCGAGGGTTACGATATCATGGAATGAAGACCCTCTTTGTCCTTCTAGGCCCTACGGGCGTTGGCAAGACTGACCTGAGTCTGGAACTCGCAGAAATGCTACACTGCCCCATACTGAATTGTGACAGCCGCCAGCTCTTTGGCGACTTGCACATCGGAACAGCTGCCCCTACTGCAGAACAACTACAGCGGGTGCAGCATTATTTTGTAGGTACACTGGGCATAGAGGACTACTACAGCGCTGCACAATACGAGGCTGATGCGCTGAAGTTGCTAGGTCAGTTGTTCCAAACCCACGATGCAGTGCTCCTCTCTGGGGGCAGCATGATGTACATCGATGCTGTCTGTGAGGGAATCGACGACATCCCCACCATCGACGACAAGACCCGTGCATGGATGAAGCAACGGCTGGAAGATGAAGGTCTGGAGAAACTGGTGGAAGAACTGCAGACCCTGGATCCCGAATACTACCGTATCGTAGACCCGAAGAACACACGTCGGGTAATCCATGCGCTGGAAATCTGCCACATGACAGGCAAGACCTATACATCTTTTCGTACGCGCACACAACGCACGCGACCTTTTCGCATCGTGAAAATCGGATTGGACCGTCCACGCGAAGAACTATTTGCAAGGATCAATGCACGCGTAGACATGATGATGCAAGAAGGGCTGTTGGACGAGGTGAAACAATGGTACGACCACAAGGACTGCAATGCACTCAATACCGTGGGTTACAAGGAATTGGTTCACGTGTTGGACGGTGATTGGCAACATGAAATGGCCGTCGAACGAATAAAGAAGAATACCCGGGTATATGCCAAGAAACAACTCACTTGGTTCCGCCGAGATGCACACATCCGATGGTTCCACCCCACAGAAGTTGAGGGTATCCGGAATTTTATACGGGAAAAACTAGACGAGTAAAGAAAGTTTTTCGTAATTTTGTATATAATAACTCAGACAATACGTCATGAAGAAATATTGGTTCAAATTCAAGAAGGTCATCCACGCTATCTATGGCGGCCCTTGGTGGAAGAAGATTCTGGTATGGTTTGGAACCTTCATTCTAGGTATAATCCTGCTTCTGGGTGCTATTGACGCCAATCTGTTTTGGCTCTTTGGCCGCTCACCCGGCTTCAAGGAAATCTCAAATCCTGTCACCAACGAGGCTTCTATCCTCATCAGTGCCGACGGACAACAGATTGGTAAATTCTACAACGAGAACCGTACACCCGTAGAATACCAGGAGATCAGCCCCATCATCGTGCGCACTCTTATTGCGACAGAGGATGTAAGATTTTATCAGCATCACGGCATCGACTTCCAGGGCTTGTTTGCAGCTGTCAAGGACATGTTCCTGGGACGCGCTCGCGGAGCAAGCACCATCACTCAGCAGTTGGCCAAGAACCTTTTCCGCACACGCACACAATACAGTACTGGCGTACTGGGCAAGGTGCCTGGCGTGAAACTTGCCATCATCAAGGCCAAGGAATGGATTGTTGCCACCAAACTGGAAATGGTGTTCTCCAAGGAAGACATCCTGACCATGTACCTCAATACAGTTGACTTTGGCAGCAATGCATTTGGCATCAAGACGGCTTGCCGTACTTACTTTGACACCGACCCTGCCCACCTCAACTATGAGCAAGCTGCCACCTTGGTAGGTCTGCTCAAGGCGACCAGCACCTACAATCCTCGCATCAACCCCATCAACAGCACCAACCGACGCAACGTGGTACTTGCTAACTTGTTCAATGACGGCAAGATGTACATCAACGCAGTGCCTGCCACAGCAGCTCAGTTGGATAGCATCCAGGCCATCCCCATGGTCGTTGCCGAGGGACACACTGACAATGCACACTTTGGTCCTGCACCTTATTTCCGCGATGCAGTGCGTGAGTACATCGACATGCTCTGCGAGGAAGGCTTGATACCCGGATATGATGCTGGTGAGAAACTGGACCTCTATGCCGACGGTCTGAAGATCTACACCTCACTCGACACACACATCCAGAAATATGCCGAGCAAGCTGCACTGAAGCAAATGCGATCGCTGCAGCAGAAGTTCCGCGAGCACTGGGGCAACACCAATCCCTGGCAAGACGCACAGCACAAGGAGATCCCCAACTTCATCGAAAACATTGCCAAAAAGACATCAGAATACAAGTATCTGATATCCAAGTATGGCGAGGACAGTGACTCTGTCACCTACTACCTCAACCTGCCTCATACTGTAAAGGTTTTTACATATGATGGTCCTACAGAGCAGAAGATGAGTGTGATGGATTCTATCCGCTACATGGTCGGCTTCCTGCACTGCGGTTTTGTAGCAATAGAACCTGACACGCGCGAGGTGAAAGCTTGGGTAGGTGACATCGATTACAAGAGTTGGCAATACAACAAGGTCACCTCTCAACGCCAACCGGGTTCTACCTTCAAACTGTTTGTCTACACCGAGGCTATGAACCAGGGACTCACTCCCAACGACACACGATGTGACAAGTACATCGCTTACCCCGATACCTTCAATGGTAAACCCAGTGTATGGGCGCCCCACAACGCCAATGGCTACTTCACAGGTGCCTACATGACCCTGAAGCGTGCCTTTGCACAAAGTATCAACAGCGTAGCAGTGCAATTGGGTGTAGAAATGGGCATCCCCAATGTAGCACGCACTGCACATGCAATGGGTATCCAAAGCAAGCTAGACGAGACCAAATCACTCAGTCTGGGCTCCAGCGACGTATCGTTGCTCGAGTTGGTCAACTCATACTGCACCGTCATCGACGAAGGCAAATACAACATGCCCATCCTCGTAACAAAGATTGAGGACAGAGACGGCAACGTCATCTACGAAGCACAGTTGGAGAACAAACAGGCCATCCCTTACCGCTCTGCCTACATGATGCAGGAAATGCTTCGCGGAGGTTTGACCGAGCCCGGAGGTACCACAGCTGCCCTGTGGCAGTACATCCACCCCATTCTGGACAAAACCGAATTTGGAGGAAAGACTGGAACCAGTAACAACCACTCCGACGCATGGTTTGTGGGTGTAACACCTGGCCTTGTTGCTGGTGCATGGGTCGGCGGTGAGTACCGCAGTATCCACTTCCGTACGGGAGCACTGGGACAAGGTAGTCGCACAGCATTGCCTATCTTCGGCTACTTCGTGCAGAATCTGCTGCAAGACAAGCGATATAGCAAGTACTGGAAGAGGTTTGCCGAGCCAAAAGAGGAGATTGACATGACGCCCTCGTCACCCGCTCCTACCTACGAGCCCAAGGATAGTCTGGAGGAAGACCCCATTGCTATGGAAGGCATGGATATGGAGCCTATGGAAGACGCTGTCACCGACGCTCCTGCAACAGAAAGCAACACCACAGAAACTCCTCAAACAGAGACTGTAACACCATAGTGGACAACAAGAGCATAGACACTAGCAGCCCTGAGTTTCAGAATGCGCTTAACCTGATTCGGCACACCCACAACTCCATGTTTCTGACGGGTAAAGCCGGAACTGGTAAAAGCACCTTCCTGAGATACGTGTGTGCCAACACCAGGAAAAAGCACGTCATCCTGGCACCCACTGGCATTGCAGCCATCAATGCCGGGGGGCAGACCCTGCATAGCTTCTTCAAACTGCCCTTTCACCCGCTATTGCCAGACGATCCACAGTTCTCTCTGCGCAAGATACGCAACACGCTCAAATACAACAAAGAACAGATCAAGATTCTCCAGAACCTGGAACTCATCGTCATCGATGAGATATCTATGGTGAGAGCAGATATCATTGACTTTATTGACAAGGTATTGCGCGTCTATTGCAACAACATGCGACAACCTTTTGCTGGCAAGCAGATGCTGTTCATCGGCGACGTATTCCAGTTGGAGCCTGTGGTGAAACAGGACGAAAGAGAAATCCTCAATCGCTTTTACCCCAACCCCTACTTCTTCTCGGCCAGAGTGTTCCAGGAGATGGAGTTGGTCAGCATCGAACTAACCAAAGTATATCGCCAAAAAGACAGCGCCTTCATACGCACCCTCGACCATATCCGATCGGGAAAAGTCTCTGCACTCGAACTGCAACTGCTCAACTGCAGGTATGACCCGAAAGCTGCTGATTTAGAGCCTGTAAGCGCCAGCGCAGACGCCCCACTCAACATTGTGTTGGCAACCCGCAGAGACAATGTAGACTACATCAACCAAACCCGTCTGGACCAACTATCAGGAGACCCCATCACACTGAAAGGTGAAATCAAAGGAGACTTTCCCGAGACCTCACTGCCTACCCTGAAAGAGTTGCAAATCAAGTGCGGCGCACAGATCATTTTCATCAAAAACGACCCCGACAAACGCTGGGTCAACGGAACACTAGGCACTATCACCAGCATCGACCTGAACCAAAATAGTCTTGAGGTGATGACTGACGATGGAGACCTAGTAGACGTATCCCCCGAGAACTGGGCCAACGTACGCTATCACTACAACGAGCGCGAAAAGAAAATAGATGTAGAGGAACTAGGTGTTTTCACTCAATTCCCCATCCGCCTAGCATGGGCAATAACCATACACAAGAGCCAGGGACTAACCTTCAAGCAAGTGTCCATAGACTTTGGAGGAGGAACCTTTGCTGGCGGTCAAGCCTACGTAGCACTGAGCCGATGCACTTCCCTCGAGGGAATGACCCTCAACAAGCGTATCAATGCTAGCGATATTTTCGTACATAAAGAGATACTGGAATTTGCCGAAAGATTCAATAATCCGCAGAGCATCCAGCGCGCCCTGATACAAGCAAAAGCAGACATAGAATACCATGCCGCATCGCAAGCATATGACCAAGGGAATATGAAGGAATGCCTAGATCATTTCTTTACAGCCATACACACCAGATACGATATCGAGCAGCCCGCAGCAAGGAGGTTTATCCAAAGGAAACTCCACGAAATCAACAAGATGCGCAAGCAGCGTGATGAAGCTCTGGAGAGAATGAGAATGCAAGAGGAAAGTCTGAAAAAGTTTGCAGATGAGTACTATCGCATGGGCAACGACTGCATCACCGAAGCACATAACGTGAGAGCTGCCCTAGCCAACTATGACAAGGCCCTAGAATTGTACCCCAAACACGTGGACGCAATGATACGAAAAGGTGTGACATTGATAGATGACAAACAACCTCGTGAAGCACTACACTGCCTCAACGAAGCCGTACGTCTAAGCCCCATCAATTTCAAAGCCTGGTTGCAAAAGGGAAGAGCCCTGATGGAGATGGGTGAATATGCAGCAGCCATCAACGATCTGGACCAAGCCAGCAGACTGCGCAAGCACAAAGCTCGTCCTCACGAACTGATGGGCGATTGCTACAGCCACCTTGGGAAAGAGGAAGAAGCAGCCCTGCACTGGGAAATTGCAGAGCAGCTGAAAAAAAAGAAAAGTTAAACTTTCTTAACAATTGCGCGGATAATTGTTTCTCTGCCACGAAATGCCTACATTTGTTGTTTATTAGACAAAACAAAAGCATTACATATCATGAGAAGCAACATTAAAAGATTAACATGCGCTGCTGCACTCTCTGTTGCAGCACTTATCTCTGCTCAGGCTGCCAACAAGTATGTAGCCTATCTTTTCACTTATTTCACCGGCAATGCCGTACAAGAGGAGCAAATCCGTTATGCCCTCTCTACCGACGGTTGGAACTACACCCCCATGAATGACGGCAACCCCATCATTGCCAGTGACACCATCGCCCTGAAGAAGGCTGTACGCGACCCCCATATCTTGCGCGGTCACGATGGCTATTTCTATCAGGTAGTTACAGACATGGCCAGCAGTCAGGGTTGGGCCAGCAACCGTGGTCTGGTTCTGCTGCGTTCTCGCGACCTGCTCAAGTGGGAGCACCACACGGTTCACTTCCCTGAGAAATTCAAGGGCACCAACTTTGCCAACGTAACCCGCGTGTGGGCACCCCAAACCGTATGGGATTCCGAGGCTGGCAAGTACATGGTGTACTACAGCCTGCTCACCAACGACGGCACCATCCCCTACGACAAAGTTTACTACCAGTATGCCAACGCCGATTTCAGTGATCTGGAGGGTGAACCCAAGGTCCTCTTCGACACCGGCGATGCTGCCATCGACACTGACATCGTAAAGGATGACAATGGTCTGTATCACATCTATTTCAAGACCGAAAACGGACGCCAGAAGGGCATCAAGCAATTCATCGCCAAGACCCTGCACAACAGCGAGAACTGGAAGTTGCAGGATGGTTTCTGCCAGGACACCAACGAGGCTGTAGAAGGTGCAGGCGTGTTCCGTCTCTTCGATGGCACTTGGGTACTGATGTATGACTGCTACATGAACGGTCACTACCAGTTCTGCAAGAGCAACGACCTGATGAAGTTCACCAAGGTGCAGAACACCGCTACTACTGGCCTGTTCACTCCTCGTCATGGTACCGTCATCGCCATCACTCAGAGCGAGCTCGATCTGCTCCAGGCATGGGATGAACTGCAGAAAGCAAAGCGCAACCTCAAGGAGCGTTCAGTGCCCACACTTACCCTCTATCAGTTGGAGAACCGCAAGGCCATGTTGGATGAAATCCAGGCAACCCTCGACGGTCCTGCCTCTGTCAAGGCTTACAAGGCTCAGCAGAACCGCCTTGCCACCTACTTCAGCAAATAAAACTCCCTAATATGAAACTGAAACTATTTGCAGCCGCATTACTGGCTGCCGCATCACTCCAGGCCAGAAACACCATCACACAAGTGGCAACGGTGTCCGAGTCTGTGACACCCACCGACGATGTCGACTATGTCATCACTGGCGCCACACCATTTGATGCCATGGGAAGCGTGGACATTCAGAATACCGAGCACGCTGTGCTCATCATCAAACAGATGAGACCCAGCAAGGTCATCTCTAGTCTGATGAGCCACATCTACATCAATGGAGCAAAAGCCGTCAACGGCACCAACTGCCAAGTAAGAATGTACAACCGAGGTGCCATCGTATACCCCTACAGCAAGACACTCAGACCACTGAGCTGCTACACCGAGGAAAACTATGAAGGTAACACCTTCAACGGTTATACCGAGGGACACAGTGGCGGTTTCATGAAGACTCTGACCAACACCCAGTTGAACAACAAGATACGCAGTTTCAAGCTCAAGCGCGGTTACATGGTCACCTTTGCCGTAGGTACTGGCGGTTGGGGCTACAGCCGTTGCTTCATTGCCGACCAAGAGGACTTGGAGATTGCATCTGTACCCGCTCCCTTGAACGGTAAGATTTCGTCGTATCGCCTGTTCCAATGGTACAATGCCTCAAAGGCTGGCGTACACGACACGTCAAGATCTGCCAATGCAGCCCTGGGTACCACCTCATGTTTCGACTGGGGTCAAGGAAACTCGTCACTCTTGCCTGACGTAGAGTGGATCTCTCACCATATCTACGAGGACTGGCCATCAGCCGCAACTTGCGGTAGCGTGGACGGAACCTGTCACATGAAGACCAACAACGAGCCTGGAAACTCAGCCGACGACCATCCCCAGGATGTAAAGACCGTGCTGGACAACTGGCAGAATCTGATGCGTACAGGTCTGCGTCTCTGTTCCGAGAGTTCTCATGATGGTTCTATGAACCACCTCAAGACCTTTATCGAGGAAATTGACAAACGTGGATGGCGCTGTGACATTCTGGACTTGCATTGCTACTGGGATGGCCAGTGGAACAGTCTCGACTGGTACATCCAGGAGTATGGCAAGGGCCGTCCCTGCTGGATTTCAGAGTGGGTATGGGGAGCCAGCTGGAGCAACAACGGCGCATTTGCCAGTGGCCGTCAGAACGACGATGCTACCTACAACGGCACGAAGCCCATTCTTGAGCGCCTGAACGCCACCAGCAAGGTGGAGCGCTACTTCTACTGGAACAGCGAACAATGGTACACCAAAATCTGGCGTGACAACAAACTCACCAAACTGGGTGAATACTATGCCACCATGGATGTGCCTCTAGCATACAACGCTGCCAACGAGTATGTCCCCAAGATTGTCTACAACGCTCCTAGCGCACTGACTGGCACCTACAACAAGACCACTGCAACCGTAGAACTGAAATGGAGTGATCCCAATGGTGATATGCTCGACTCTATTGTCGTTGAGCGCAAGGATCCTGAATCTACCAAGTGGGTGAAGGACAATAATGTAACTCCTCTGGATAAGACTAGCGCCAATGCTCCCGCATATACCTATAAGACCACATGCCGCGAGGTGGGTATCACCTCGTACCGCGTAGTGGAATACTATGGAACCAAGAAGTTCACCAGCGACGATTTCAGCGTCACAGTGGCTGCCGCAAACGCTATTGGTGCACTGCAGTATGGCCAACTGAAAATTGCGAACACAGAAGCAGTTTCTACAGACCTCAATCCTCAGGAAGAGGCACCTTATGTGGTGGCAGGCATGATCTCGAACAAGAACACCGGCAATGGTATCACCAACCAGATCTTGTCTCTGGGCAAGAACAGCTTCAAGTTCCGTTTCTATCCTTGGGCTCTGACGTCACCCGTTGAGTTCAAACAGGCTGAAACTGTCGACTACCTGGTACTCCCTGCCGACACCGTCATTCAGCTGAACAATGATATGATGCTTATCAGCCAAAAAGTGGGTAGCATCAAGGGCGACAAGGTGGACGTAGTCTTCCCCACCCCATACCCCGAGGGAGTGACTCCCGTGGTCGTTGCACAGCAAAATACCAGCGTCACTAGCTATGCGCCTGTGAGCGTGCGCGTATTCGATATTACAAATGAGGGATTCTCTGTCCAACTCGTCCGTCAGGAAGGCGTGACATCGGCATTTAATGCACAGAATGTCAACTACTTCGCTTGCACACCCGGACAAGTACAGATTGGTAATGGCAAACTGCTGACCGTGGGACGTGACTACGACACTCCTTGTGGTGGAACCGCTCGTCAAACGGTTTACTTCAAGAACACAGCAGGTGACACTCTTCACCTGCAGAACCCCTTCATCATTGCAGCGCCTCAGACCAACAATTATGCCAAGGCTAGCATCTTCCGCTTGCATAGCACCACTGCCGATGAGGATGGCGTATATTGCGGTAGTTTCCGTCGCCAGGTCGATGGTACAAGCAGCATTACCGAGACCAACTCTGCCAAGACCAATGGCGACTACGTAGGCTGGTTTATCATCAGCGACGATCCCAATGGCACTGGCGACGAGGAGCCTATCATCACACCCACAGGAATCACCTCTACAAGCCTTGGTAAGGGCTTCAGTGCCAGCGTAGTAGGTCGTGTAATCTATGCCGACGGCGAGAACCTCAAAGCCTACAATGTCAACGGTCAACGCGTTGCTATTGGCACCTGGGTACCCGCTGGTATCTACATGGTAACTGATGGTAAAAAGACCATCAAACTGAACGTGAAATAAGCCCTAGAAAAGGCATATACACCCAATAATGTTCATCCGGCAAATGCATCGTCATTCGCCGGATGAATCATTTTATACTGATGCATACGCGAATGCGCGAGAGAATTTTGCAATCAACTCTTCACTCTTCACCAAAACTACATAACACTTTGTTTTACATTGCATTACAACGGTGAAGAGTATGTCGTAACTCTTCACCAGTCTTCACCTCCTTTCACCTTTTCACGCCTTTGCCAAAAACAAAAAAACAGGAGTGAAGGGCGGGTGAAGAGTGGTGAAGAGTGGAGAGCAACTCTTCACCCTCGTATGTTGCTAATATTCAATTATATAAAGTCAAAAAATGAAGAGTGAAGAGTTTTTGCAAAAATTCATGATCACTGCATATCGACGACGTACATTTTTGGAACAAAAAACAAGCTAGGACTCAGGGCAGAAAAAGAGTATATGTGAGGCCCCGTCCACCCGGGTGTACGGCCCCAAAACAGTACTCTTTTTGCCTCATACACCCGGTCGTACGAGGCATCACAAGTACTCTTTTTGCCCCCAAAATCAAGCAAAAACTCACCCCGATTTTGAGGATTCCAGACCTAAAAAATAGCACAAAAAAGGGCAAAAAAATGACCAAAAATGGGCACTTCCACGAAGAATTTACGCCAGGAAACTGCAAATGGTTTAACTTGACAACTGTTAAACAATGTTAACATATAGAGTTTTTACTTAACATTACTTTCTCCAATCATAAAATTTGGTTAAATTTGCCTAATATATCGTGAAAAACGTCATGGAAACGCCTCACGCGTGAGCGCACAACGTGCCGCACGACGCCCAAATAAAAGGGCACATTTGAGTCAAAAACAAATAATTAAATAATTCAAAAACCTAATTCAATGTGTATGAGAAACCGTTTAGGAAAAATGGGTAGAAAGGCATCGTGGATGCTTGTTCTGCTGGCAGCCTGCGGTGTGACATCCTCATGTAAGGACGAGTACTTCTACGATGATGAGACTCCGAGTTGGTTGAATTCAAGCATCTACGAAAGCTTGCAGGAGAAGGGTAATTTCAAGAATTACCTCCGCCTGTTGGGTGACGCTGATGTCAATCCTACCAACGCACGTCCTTTGACCGAGGTGCTGTCACGCACTGGTTCCAAGACCGTGTTTGTAGCCGACGACCAGGCATGGGAAGAGTTTTTCAAGGCAAACGCCGCTCTCCCCGAGTCTAACCCTTGGCACACAGCCACTAGTTATGAGAATCTGAGTGTATCACAGAAGAAGCTGTTGATCCACACCAGTATGCTCAACAACTCTATCGTAATGGAGAACCTCGCCAGCAGCGAGGGTAGCAGTGTAGTCCGTGGTGAGTACATGCGCCGCTACACCGACGTGGAGGTGACCGACTCTATCACCTTCGTCGATGGAGAATCTCTACCCGTCAACTTCAATGTACGCAACGACGAGGCCGACTACTGGCATCGCTTCCGTGCAGAGAACGATGGCAAGGGTATCTACCTTGTCAACGACTCATCTCCTTCTATGATGCTTCACTTCACCAGTGAGCACATGACCAAGAACAACATCACCGATCCCGACTTCGCAGTCTTCATGGGTCGTGAGCGCGTAACCAGCGACGTTCACATCTACGACGCTCTGCTGAAGGAGAAGGATGCTGTCTGCCAGAATGGTTATGTCAACGTAACCGAGAAGGTGCTTCACCCCCTGGCCAACATGGCCGAGGTTATCCGCACCAATGGCAAGACCAACATCTTCAGCCACATGCTGGACCGCTGGAGTGCTCCTTACTTCAACAATGGAGTAACCGAGGCTTACAAGAACGTCATGCAGGCTAAGGGTATCACTTGGACCGACTCTATCTTCAGCAAGCGCTACATCTCTCAGCTGTCTTGGGGCCATCAGGAACTGAACATCGATCCTCAGGGCAACAAGTTCCCCGCTTCTATCGGTAAGCTGAAGTTCGATCCAGGATGGAACGGTTTCTATGACGAAAAGCAAGGTCCCCAGTTCGACATGGCATCTATGTTCGTTCCCAACGACGATGCTCTGTGGGCTTACTTCACCGAGGGTGGTGGTGGTTGGCAGCTGATCCAGACCTACTACCTGAGAGTGGGCATGGAGGACGAGATTGCTTACACCCGTCCCACCAACCTGGATGAGCTGTATCACCAGATCGACCAGATTCCCATGAGTACCCTGCAGTCTCTGATCAACATCATCATGTTCAAGAGTTTCATCGCTTCTGTTCCCAGCAAGATGATGAAACTGCGTGACGATGCTCAGGAGCAGATCTTCTATGCTGAGGATCGCGACCACATCGTGGGCACCGAGCTGGCCAACAACGGTATCATCTACATCACCGACAAGGTTTACGGTCCTGCCGACTACACCTCAGTAGCAGCACCCGCATTCATCGGTGAGACCCTGAATGCCGTGATGAAGTTCGCTATATATAATGGTAGCGGCATCTTCGGTGGTAGCTCTGACTACATGGGTTTGAACTACTATGCTTACCTGAAGGCTATGCAGAGCCGCTTCGTACTGTTCTTGCCTAGCGACGAGGCATTGCAGTACTACTACGACCCCGTCAGCTTCACCAGCCAGAAGCCCCGTTCTCTGAAGTTTGCCTTCGACTGGACTACTAAGCAGTTCCCCATCAAGTACACCATCTGGGCTTACGACCAGGCTAATGGTGAGATTGGCAAGCAGTACAACCTGGAGAAGATGACCAACAACGAGGTTACCAACCGTCTGAAGGACATTCTGGAGTCTCACACTCTGGTATTGGACGGCAAGGAGGAGCTGAACAGCGACATTGACCAGTACTATCTGACCAAGAACGGTTCAGCCGTAAAGGTTACCCGTGAGAACGGTCACATCGTAAAGGTTCAGGGTGGTTTCCAGCTCGAGAACGAGGAGGCAGGTATTGCCGGTGTTGACAAGGGTGTCAGCATCAACCAGGTTACTGACGAGCAGGACCTGAGCAACGGTACCACCTACATTCTGGACAGCCCCATCATCCCCGCCAGCAAGAGCGTCTACAACGTGCTGACCGATGGTGGCAACTTCGACAGTCCTCTCTACGGTCGCTTCTATGACCTATGCGAGATAAATGAAGAAATTGTACGCGCATGCGGACTGGTAGATGAGACTCACCTCACCCAGAAGCAGCAGGCCGCCGAGATGAAGAAGTATCAGATCTTCATCAACGACAAGGGTCCTGACTACAACGTTCAGTTCTTCAACAACTTTAACTACTCTATCTTCGTTCCCACCAACGACGCAGTCGATGCAGCCGTTGCTCAGGGTCTTCCCACTTGGGACGACATCGTGGCTGACTACGAGAATCTGAAGCAGCCCAACGAGGAGGGTGAGGATAGCATCTACGTTCTGACCACCGCAGATAGCCTGCGTCTCCAGACCAAGATCACATACCTTATTAATTTTATACGTTACCACTTCGCCGACAACAGCGTATTTGTTGACAACAGCAACTTCGCTAGCACCGAGTACGTGACCGCCAGCTACGATAACGTAAAGGGTCTGTTCTGCAAGCTCAACATCAAGCGTGAGGGCAAGCAGCTGATGGTTCAGGATGCCAACGATGGTAAGTGGAACACCGTAGAGGGCCGCTACAACATCCTGGCTCGTGACGTAAGTTGCTCGGCTAGTCCTACCGGTAAGAGCACCATGAATGGTATCACCATCGATGGATCAAGCTTCGCTGTCATCCACCAGATTCCTGGCGTGCTCAACCACACTGAGTTGACCAACGGTCGCTACGACGGCGCATGGGCAACCGAGAGCAACTGTAAGAGTTACCTCAAGAGATTTGCAATCCGCTAAATAATATCGCCATGAACAAATATATCAAGATTCTACTGCTTTGGATAATTGCCGCAGTGGCGATTCCTGCAAGCGCACAGACATCTCGCGTCTCTGGTACCGTTTCGGACGAATTCGACGTCCTGGCCGGTGTATCAGTAACTGAGATTGATGCAACTAACCGTATTGTAAGTTCGGCCGTGACTGATGCTAATGGTAACTTTACCATGACCATCAAGAGCACCAAGAACAAGATTAAGTTCAAGTATATCGGTTTTGCCGATAAGATCCTGCCTCTGAACCAGAAGGTCTACAAGATCACCATGGGTGGTGAGAAGACTCTGAAGGAGGTTGTGTTCACTGGAAAGAAGAAGGCTCCCACCACAGGTCTGGAGATTCCCGAGCGTGAGTATGCCGGTGCTGTACAGAAGTTCAGCATGGATGCCATGGAGGGTCTGGCTTTCGAGTCAGTTGACCAGGCACTGCAGGGACAGATTGCCGGTCTGGATATCGTAGCCAACTCTGGTAACCTGGGTTCGGGTACTACCATGCGCCTGCGCGGTACTACTACTATTAATGGTAACGCACAGCCCCTGATCGTAGTAAACGACCACATCTTTGAGCTCCCCGATGATGCACAGACCGTGAACTTCGAGGACATGGATAACGAGGAGCAGTTCTCTACTCTGCTGAACGTAAACACCGAGGATATCGAGAGCATCACCGTACTGAAGGATGCAGCATCTGCAGCCAAGTGGGGTGTTAAGGGTTCTAATGGTGTTATCGAAATCAAGTTGCGCCGTGGTCACCGTGGTAAGACCCAGGTCAACTTCAGCTACAAGTTCAACGGTACTTGGCAGCCCGATGGCTACAAGATGCTGAATGGTGACGGATACACCATGATGCTGAAGGAGGCTTACTTCAACCCCACCCAGACTGCTACCGCAATCTCTGAGTTGGACTACAACACTGAGCAGCCCTACATCTACAACCACTTCTCTCACAACACCGATTGGGTGGGTGCAGTGAAGCAGTTCGGTAAGGAGCATCGTTACAACATCAACCTGTCGGGTGGTGGTGAGAAGGCAACCTTCCGTATCAGTGCCGGTTACAACAAGAGTACTGGTTCTATCATCGGCCAGAAGCTCGATCAGTTCACCGAGAGCACCGCTCTGGACTACTGGGTAAGTGACCGTATCAAGTTCAGCTCTAACATCAACATGACCTTTACCACCAACCATAAGAACTATGGTAACGACATCCTGGCTCGTGCCTACACTGCCATGCCCAACATGAGCATCTATGAGTACGACGCCATGGGTAACTTGACTGGTAACTACTTCAACATGTTGCCTCTGGCAGCAAGCCTGTCAAACTCAAGCACCGACCGTGTTGACAACGATGGTACCAAGACCTCTTATGAGTTGCGCGACATGTTTGCCAACGGTAACCCCGTTGCACGTGCTATGAAGGCATGGTGGAAGCAGACTCAGTACAACCTGACTCCTCAGTTCAGTATCGAGTACAAGCTGTGGGGTACCGAGGACGACAAGCATCAGTTGAACTACGTGGGTGACGTACAGTTGAACATCTACAACACCAGTGATGACAAGTACTGCCCCAGCGAGTTGAAGACTATGCCCTGGATCTATGGTGGTGACAACGCAGCCGCTATTGGTAACAACGAGCGTAACGCCGTTAGCAACAACGAGTACAAGTCTATGGGCTTCACCACTCGTCACGACATCCGCTACTACTCACACTTCAAGAACACTGACCACAACCTGAGCGGTCTGGCACGTTTCGAGATGGAGACCGGTAGCAGCTCTAGCCAGAACCTGGCTCTCTGGAACGTACCCGATGGTATCACCGATCCTACTGTAGTTGCTCTGCTGAGCGGCGCTAGCGCTGGTAACAACGAGTGGCGTGGTCACAGCTTCTTCGAGCAGTTGCACTATTCTTATAAGAGTAAGTACTCAGTAGACTTGAGCGTACGTACCGACGGTAGCACCGCATTCGGTCGTGGTTACAAGTATGGTACCTTCCCCTCAATCGGTGCTCGTTGGAACATCATCGACGAGAACTTCATGGAGAAGACCAAGAAGGTGCTGAGCATGCTGTCATTCCGTCCCACTTGGGGTATCACCGGTAACACTGGTGGTGCAAGCGGTAACCAGTACAACAAGTACTCTTCAAACGGTTACTACAATGGTCACTCTGTAGTTACTCCCGATAACCTGTCACTGACCAAGCTGAAGTGGGAGAAGACCACTCAGTGGAATCTGGGTTGGGATTTGGGTCTGCTCAACGACCTGATCACCATGCAGTTTGAGGTCTACAACAAGAAGACCACCGACCTGCTTATGAGCGGCCTGCGTATCTCTAGTGCCAACGGTTTCAACACTCTGCCTTGGGTCAACGCTGGTACCATGCGCAACAAGGGTTGGGAGTTGAACGCTTCTACCGCTAAGTTTGCCAAGGTTGGTAAGTTTGCTATGAAGCTGCGTGCCAACGTATCTCAGAACTTCAACGAGGTAGAGGAGATGAATCCTCTGATCCTGGAGAACCTGAACGGTTCAGAGACCTGGAACCCCACCAACCTGGATTACAACAAGCGCGTACAGGTAGGCAACGCACTGGGTTCTATCTATGGTCTGAAGTACAAGGGCGTATTCCGCTACGACTACGACCACAACGGATACACCGCAGCTTCATTCAAGAGCTATGGTTACGCCGAGGTAGACGAGAACGGCAACCTCTGTACCGATGCTGACTATGCACGCCTGCACGGTACCGGTTACGATGCACAGCACAACCCCATCAACACTGCTGCTGCTGCAAGCCGTCGTCCCGGTAACGAGAACACCACTTGTCCTATCGCATTTGACAAGGACGGCAACATGCTGACTGATGCTAAGGGTAACCCCCTGCCCCTGTACTACTGCTACAGCGAGGGTAGCCGCCATCAGTTCCAGGGTGGTGACGCTATCTACGAGGATATCAACCACGACGGTTCTATCGACCGTTACGATATAGTATACCTGGGTAACTCTAACCCCAAGTGCTATGGAGGTTTCGGTATAAACCTGTACTACGACAAGTTTGAGATCAATGCCTCATTCAACTACCGTATGGGTAACCAGATCATCAACCGTGCACGTGGTGAGTACGAGTCTATGACCAACAACACCAACCAGAGCTTCGCCACCACATGGCGTTGGCGTAAGAATGGTGACGAGACCGTCATACCTCGCGCCCTGACCTCTGTCAACGGTTATCAGAGCTACAACTCACTGCCCTCTGACCGTTACGTAGAGAATGGTAACTACCTGCGTCTGCAGTACATCCAGATGAAGTACAACTTCGATGCTAAGAAGCTGAAGAAGTATGGTATCCGCAGCCTGAACCTGTCTGCTACCATCAACAACCTCTTCTGCTGGACAAAGTACACCGGAGTTGACCCCGAGGTTAGTATCGGTGGCTACTCAGTAGCAGTGGATAGCAGCAAGACTCCTCGCTCTAAGTCATTCACCTGCAGTGTAAACCTTGGTTTCTAAAATCCAGAATACGATGAAAAAAATGAAAAATATATTCAAGACAACCTGCTTGCTGGCTCTGGTAGGTATGGCTTCAACCTCTTGCCAAGACTGGTTGACCGTGTATCCCCAGACCCAGGTAGTGGAGGAAAATTTCTGGGAGGACAAGAACGACCTTGAGGGTGTGCGTTATGCCGCCTACAAGCAGATGTGTTCAACTCTGGAGAAGATGGTTCTCTGGGGCGACCTCCGTTCAGATTCATATACACTGAGCAGTGCTGACGAGTCTACTAGCACAGCACAGCTCTATCAGGAGATCCGCGAGGGTAAAATCGACCGCGACTCTGCAAGTACCTACTTTGAGTGGGGTGGTTTCTACACCACCATCAACTACTGTAACAAGGTGCTGCAGCACGGTCCCGAAGTCCTCGAGAAGGATAAGCAGTTCACAAGCTCTGAGTGGAACCAGATGAAGGCTGAGATCACCACTCTGCGTGCACTGAACTACTTCTATCTGTTGCGTTCATTCAAGGATGTGCCCTACTCTACCAAGGTCATCAACAATGACACTCAGGTTGAGTCATTCAGCGCAACCAATCAGCTGGCAGTCCTCGACTCTCTGATCACCGACGTAGAAAGTGTCAAGGGTCAGGCTCGTAACCGTTTCTCGGACAAGAAGGACACCAAGGGCCTGATCACCAACGCTGCCATCTACGCACTGTTG
Source organism: Bacteroidaceae bacterium (assembly GCA_045600505.1). GTDB lineage: Bacteria > Bacteroidota > Bacteroidia > Bacteroidales > Bacteroidaceae > Physcousia. The sequence goes on along the minus strand of JAZRYA010000018.1, from coordinate 37,720 downwards.
AGTGATATGTACCTGTGGCGTGCATCTCTGCACGAGGGACGTTATGGCAAGAATGCTACTGATACCATCTGGATCAAGAACAACATCAACAAGAACTTGGTTTCAGGTCTGGTGGAGTCTGGTGACAGCCTGTATGCAGTGCATACTGTAATTGGCGACTACCAGCTGGCAGCAGACTACGCTGATCAGGCTATGAAGAAGTTGGTAGACCAGACTGCTGATGCCTACACTGGTTTCGGTAAGAATGAGGAGGAGAAACTTACCTTCGGTCTTCCCAACGTATCTATGTACAAGAACAACTACGAGAGTTTCCTCAGTGGCAACCGTCCCAAGTTGCCCGCATTCGAGGCCATCTTCAGTCAGGGCAACAGCGACGAGAGCATCTTTGAGCTGCAGTTCAACAACAGCGACTCTAGAAGCAACAGTGTTGTAACTTCTCAGTGGGGCTACGGAAACGCAGTTCACTTGTCTGTCAGCCAGGGTGCCCTGAGTGCTGTATACCAGAGCACCAACGAACGCTATCGCGACAGCCGTATCTGGTTCAGCGCATGGGATCGTGTGACAAACAACACCAATTCCCTTCCTGGTTACTACTGCTTCAAGTGGAACTACCGTGGCATGGAGATGCCCGATGATAACAAGTGCGCTAGAATCAAGATCAATTATGAAAATGACAGCTATCGCAACTGGATCATCTATCGTCTGAGCGATGTGATGCTGCAGAAGGCCGAGGCTCTGGTTGCTCTGGGCAAGGAAAAAGAGGCTATGAAGTATGTCAATGCTATCCACCGTCGCTGGTACTGCAATGACAGTGAGAGTGTGACTGGTCTGCCCGCAGAGGACGTCAACAACAGCTACGGCGAGCAGCTTGTATCTGGTGAGCCCAATGCCAACACCCTGGGTAACGCTCCCGCACCCACTCAGAACTCTAAGGATTACGAGATTGCAGTCCTGAACGAGCGTCAGATTGAGTTCCTCGGTGAGGGTAAGCGTTGGTTCGACCTCGTGCGCTATGCAGAGCGTCATGCAGGTGGTCAGGATGGTACTCAGGATCCCCGTGAGTGGACCGAGGAGAATCCTGTAGGTAATGGTAAGGCCGGTGTAGACAAGATGATCGATACGTTCATGAAGAACGAGTACACCAACGTCTACAAGAACCAGAAGACACGCTTCAAGAATCGTTACGGTCTCTACAACATTATCTATTATATGGAGATTAAGGCCAGCGAGGGTAAGCTCGAGCAGAACCCTGTTTGGAACAAGTCTACTTATGAACTGTAAAATCAGAGATTATGAACAAGTTTAAGAAATATACACTGGGTCTCCTTGCACTGGCTGCAATGGGAACAGTACAAAGCTGTAGAGAGGAGGTTGACACCTCTGCACGATACGTGTTCAAGGAGAAGACTATCGTCGGCTATCTGGAGAGTCATCCCCAGTACAGCGAATATCTTACACTGATGGAGAATGTCCCCGTCAGCAGACGTAGTGAGAGTAATGTCCGCCAGCTGCTGTCAGCTCGTGGTAACTATACCTGCTTCGCTCCTACTAACGAAGCTATCCAGGAATATCTGGATTCTCTGGTGTCTCAGGGTCTGATCTCTGAGCCTAGCTGGGATGCTTTCACTGATGACACCAAACTCGACTCTATCCGCAAAGCCATTGTATACAACAGTATCATTGACGGCGGTGATGACGTTCCTGCTTATGAGACAGGTGAGTTCGAGGACGGTAAGGAGACTAAGCTCCCCAACATGTATGACCGTAAGCTCGAAATCCACATCCCCACAGGTGACAGCCTGCTGGTAGAGAGTGCTCTGATGGATCCTATCAACCAGAACATTCCTGCCCTGAATGGTGTGATCCATGCCATGAAGAATGTGGTTAATCCCAACAACAACACTGCTGGTCACATCTTCGCAACCATGATCGAGGAGCAGCGCGAAGGTGCTCTCGTAATGGCCAAGTTGGTTCTGGCTTGCGGTCTGGAGAAGATGCTGAGCCAGGTACGTGATGAGGCATACGAAGAGCTTTATCAGACAGGTGGCGTAGCAGAAAAGGTTGAAACCAAACTGGGTGAGTCTGGAACCTTCCACACTCCCGAGCATCGTTATGTAGGATACACCATCTTTGCCGAGACCGATGAGTTCTGGTCAAACGCAATTGGCAAGCCTTACAACGAGATTGGTATCAACGATGTACGCAAGTATCTGGTGGATAACAACATCTATCCCGATGCAAAGGACAATGACGACTACGAGTCTGAGGACAACCTGATCAATCAGTTTGTTACTTATCACATCCTGCCCGAGCGTCTGCCCGCTGGCAAGCTGGTTTACCACTACAACGAGCGTCAGTACACTCCCACTGCCAAGAACCTCACCGTTCCCATGTGCGAGTGGTACACCACTCTGGGTAAGCGTCGCCTCCTGAAGATCTACGAGTCTAAGGAGAGCCAGGGCGTATGTCTGAACCGTTTCCCCAAACTGCGTAACGGCCGTCACGAGGACTATCACGAGGCATCATGTGAGCCCGAGAATGAAGGTTGCAGAGTGGGTGATCCCGATCCTGACAACAAGGTGCAGAATGCTGTCATCTATCCCATCGACCGCCTGCTGGTATACGATGATCACACTCGTGAGCAGATGCAGAAGGGTCGTATCCGTTGGGATGTGACCGCTATGTGGCCCGAGTTCATGAACAACGACATCCGTATCAGTGAGACCACTGACGAGAAGCATAAGAATGTATACATTCCTTCTGACAACACCTTCAAGTATCTGGAGGATGTGTGGATCAGCAGCGACACTTGGTTCTTCTACTGGACAGGTCGTGGCAATGGCTGGCAGAACTACCTGGGTGATGAGATGACCATCCGTGGCGTCCAGGATGTCACCTTCCGTCTGCCTCCCGTTCCCCGCAAGGGTACTTACGAGTTGCGTTATGCTATCCAGTGTGGTGGTGTCTACCGTACCATGGCACAGGTTTACTTCGGTGATGACCGTGACAACCTGGCTGCTCAGGGTATTCCTATGGACCTCCGCCAGGGTGCTAACTACCGTTACACCAAGAATGGTAACTACGTTAGTGACACCGGTTGGGAGCAGGATGCTACAGATGACGACGATTACAACGCCGAGGTCGACAAGAAGATGCGTAACAAGGACTTCATGAAGGGTTGTCAGCTGATGACTGCAGGTTCGCCTGGTGGTGGAACCATGATGCGTGCATCTGACATCTGTCTGCGTCGTATCCTTGTTCGTAGAACTCTGGATCCTGACAAGACTTATTATGTCCGTTTCAAGACCGTGTTGGACGATCCCGCAACCTACCTGTACATGGACTACCTGGAGTGGTGTCCCAAGGAGGTTTACGACAATCCTGCCGAGCCTGAGGATATTTGGTAATTATTGACAATCGTATTTACATATAATATAAATATATGAAAAGGATGAATAAATATATCGGAGCAATCGCACTGGGGTCAGTCATACTGGCGGCCCCCAGCTGCTCCGACACATGGGATGCTCATTACGATGCAGGTGACGGCACCAGTGCCACCCTCAGCCTCTGGGAACAGATTGAGCAGAATCCCAACCTGAGTAAGTTCGCCGACATTGCTAAGGCATCATACTACTACAAGGATGAGGCTCACCCCCTCACCCAGGATGGCAAGGTGTTTACCTTCAAGGACATGTTGAGCGGAACACAGTTGCTCACCGTATGGGCACCTGAGAACAGTGCAATCTCTGACGAGGACTACCAGAAGTGGATGGAGATGGTAGAGACCAACCCCTACGCTGTACAGCAGCAGCTGATGGCCAACAGCATGAGCTTGTGGCGTCAGGTGGCTACTGGTGGTGGCATCGACACTCTGCGTATGCTCAATGGTAAGAAGCTGGCATTTGATAAGGACAACCTCACACTGGCAAGCGTGAAGATGAACGAAGTCAACATCGCAGCAACCAATGGAACCTTGCACACCACTGGCAGCACGCTCCCCTTCAATTTCAACATCTATGAGTATCTGAAGGATCGCAGCAATGCACAGGCTAACATGCTGGGTACATTCCACGACTATATCATCGACAATGATACTACTTACTTCAGCGAGAACAATAGTGTAGAGGGTAACCCCGATGCAAACGGTAACCCCACCTATGTAGATAGCGTATACGTTACTACCAACGCTATGTTCAGACAGACCAAGCGCTTCCCCACTCAGACCAACACTGACAACTACCTGTCATATCAGGAGAGCTTCGGTGCCAACATCGAGAGTGAGGACTCAAGCTTTGTAATGATCATGCCTACCGACCAGGCTTGGGAGCAGGCTGTTGCAAAGATTGAGAAGTACTACAACTACGCTAGCATCTATGTAGATAACGAGAAGGCTAACAATGGTGCAAAAGATGTATACCGTTCACTCGGCACTGAGGAGCAGATTGACTCTATCAAGCAGCAGAGCATCAAGAACGATATCACTTCTCCCCTTTGCTTCAACGTAAATCTGCAGCCCAATGGCGTAGGTAAGAAGGGTGTTTGGAATGCTGCCGAGTTCATTGCCGACGGTGGTGTTACTCCCAAGTACCTGCTCAACACCTTCAACGATACTCTGCGTACCGATGAGAACTGGGACAAGAGCAAGATCCTGGAGGGTAAGGCTATCGAGATGAGTAACGGTTACGGCATCGTAGCAGACAACTGGAATGTTCCCAGAAAGCTCTACAAGCCCGACCTGACCATCGAGGTTGGCTATCGCAGCTTCTACAACATCACTCAAGCTAATACCACCGGTACTGCCGAGTCTAGAGCATTCAGCAACACTGCTAACGCTGCATGGTGTGACAGCACTGGTCACGTAAGTGAGGACAACTTCTATCACATCTATCCTGCTAGTGCTACTGGTAACCCCAAGTTTGAGTTCAAACTGCAGGGCACCCATGGTGAGAACCAGGAGAGCGATGTCATGAGCGGTAAGTATGACATCTACGTAGTAATGGTTCCCAACTACTACATGACCAGTAACGACTCTACCATCGCATACACCCTGGGTACCAACGGTACTGCACAGGTTGTCAATGGCGACACCATCCCCGTGAAACACAAGATCGTTGCAACCCTGAACTATTGCAACAACAATGCCAACGGTAAGGATGCTTCTGTAAGCACCGGCGCTATTGACTATCAGGGTGAGGTCGTAGACACTCTGTTGTTGTTCGAGGACTTCGAGTTCCCCTACAGCTACAAGAACCTGCGTTACAGTTATCCCACTTTGACTATTACCACCAAGACCACCAGTTCTGAGCGTAAGGCTGGATACAGCAACAACATCTGTATCGACCGCATCATTCTGGTAAGCAAGGAAGAAGAATAAGTCAGACCTTTAAGAATATGCAGAATATGAAAAAGACAAGCAATAATATATTCCACACAACGCTTTGCGCAGGTGTGTGCTTAGCCATGCTTTCTGGTCTCGGTCTGTCTCACGCAGTGGCTCAGGATGAGGCTGATGAGGCAACTGTGGTCTATGAAAAGCGTAAGGCTGAGAAGGCCAAAGACGAGAAGAAATATGAGATGAAGAGCGTCAGCGGTGTTGTTACCGACAATGCTACTGGTGCTGGCATGGGTGGTGTACGTGTCCAGGCTCTGGGCTACGAGAAGTACTCAACCCTGACAGAAGAAGATGGTTCATACACCTTGAAGGTGCCCACCTTCGTACACGCTCTGTATTTCTATGCTCCTGAGTACAACGCATCTCAGGCAGCTATCAAGAGTGACAACCAGGTAAACGCAAGCCTGCTCTCTAGCCAGTTCAACGGATACTATACCGAGGGTACCTCTATTACCTCTCGCGATGGCATCGTTCTGGACGAGACCAGCAGCATCAGCATCGAGACTGATATGCAGAACCGACTGGCTGGTAGTGTTCGCACTATCAACCGTAGTGGTCTCCCTGGTCAGGGTGCATTCATGAGCATCCGTGGTATCAATTCTATCAACGCCAACACTCAGCCCCTGATTGTACTGGACGGCAACATCATCGATCCCGAGTATGACCGTACCAGCTTGCACGAGGGTTACTACAACAACATCCTCGCAGGTCTCGACCCCGAGAACGTTGAGAGCATCGAGGTGCTGAAGAACGCTACCGCTCTGTATGGTGCTAAGGGTGCCAATGGTGTCATCGTCATCAAGACCAAGCGCGGTCACAGCATGGCTACCAAGATCAATGTTCGCATCTATGGTGGTGCTGAGTTCACCCCCAAGAAGCTGAGCATGCTGAATGGTGACCAGTATCGCACTTATCTGGGCGACCTCACCAGCACTGTGAAGGACATCAACCTGAGCAACACCAACAACGTGATGACTGCCTTCCTGAACGACAATCCTAACTACTACTACGACGTGTTCCACAACAACACCAACTGGCAGAAGGATATGTATCAGAACACCTTCACCCAGAACTACAAGATCAATGTAGAGGGTGGTGATGAAATCGGTATGTACTCACTCTCTCTGGGTTACACCAAGGGCGAGGGCACACAGGTAGGTAACGACTTCAATCGTCTGAACCTGCGCTTCAACACCGACATCAAGATCGCAGAGAAGCTTTCTACTGGTTTGGATATCGCTTACAACCAGACTTCTTACCATCTGCTGGACAACGGATGGAGTGAGGATTATGACATGCAGAACATCGGTTCTACCAACGTTCTCGGTCTGATCCAGAGCCCCATGCTCAGCCAGTACTCTTATTATCACGATGAGAACACCGGCCGTCTGCAGTTGTCAAAGGAATATGCTGGTAAGTATGCAAGCAACGACAACACCACTTGGGTACAGAACCCCTTCCGTTTCCCCAAGAACCTGGGTATCAACGAGTCTCTGCGTAACCCCTACTGGGTTGTCAAGAACGGTCAGGGCAAGAACAAGAACTTTGCTGAGCTGACTCAGATCAACATCAACGTTGCTCCCAAGTATCAGGTGACCAAGCAGTTCTCTATCAGCGATCGTTTCAACTATCAGCTGAATCGTAACAACGAGAAGTACTTCCTCCCCATCTCTGGTACAACTCCCTACATGTTGACTGACCTGGGTGAGATCACCAGTGTACTGAAGTCACAGTTCACCAAGGAGACTACCTTGAACAACGACCTGCGTCTGGAGTGGGCTAACACCTATGGTGCACACCACATCGACGTATTCGGTGGCTGGCGCTACAACAACTACTCATACTCATATAGCTACATGCGTGGTTATAACAATGAGAATGATAAGTTGCCCAACATCTCGAAGAACATGCAGTACATCAACTACGGTGGTACCAAGGACAACTGGATTGATATGACTTACTATCTGGATGCACAGTACAACTATGCTAACCGTTACTTTGCAGACTTCACCGTCAGCAGCCAGGCAAGTAGTAAGTTTGGTAACAACACCAAGGATGGCTTCCAGCTCGCTGGTGTAAGTTGGGGTCTTTTCCCCAGCCTGCAGTTGGGTTGGGTTCTCTCTAACGAGAAGTGGTTCAAGACCGGCCGTGGCATCAACTTCCTGAAGCTGACCGCTGGTGTAGACCAGAGTGGTAACGACGACCTCGACTACTATGCAGCTCGCACCTATTGGGAGAGCCAGCAGGTAACTGAGAACACTGTAGGTCTCGTCCTCAAGAACATTGAGAACAGCACCATTCAGTGGGAGACCACTACCAAGTACAACGTTGCTCTGGAGGGTTCATTCATCAACAACCGTTTGCATGCAGGCCTCGACCTGTTCTTCAACAAGACTGACAATCTGCTTGCCATCAAGGACCTGACCTATATCAGCGGTATCAGCAAGTACTGGACCAATGAGGGTACCATGACCAACAGAGGTTTTGACGTGAATGCTAACGCTATCCTCGTCAACAAGAAGAACTGGAAGTGGGAAGTAGGTGCTACCGTAGGTCACTACAACAACAAGATCACCGCTCTGCCCCAGACTACTGACAACACCATCAAGCTGTACACTCGCAACGAGCAGGGTCTCCAGGCAACTGAGCCCTATGCAACCATCAATGGTTACACCACCAGCGTATATGGTCAGTCTAACGTCCTCACTGCTGTAGGTAACGCTGCTGGCAGCTTCTACGGCTGGCAGGTTGACACCAAGAACTCTCAGACTGGCGTATTCGCTGACGATGCTGAGGCTTCTAAGGCAGGTAAGTATGGTAAGCTCCGCTACTACACTGGCGTTGCTGGTCAGTATCGTGAGTTCGGTGCTGGTGACGTAGCATTCGTTGACCAGAACGGTGACGGTTGGATTGACGAGAGCGATAAGATCGTTATCGGTAACGCTAACCCCGACATCTATGGTAACCTCTACACCAGTCTGACCTGGAAGGATCTGCGTCTGGATGTTAACTTCAAGTATTCACTTGGCAACGACATCTACAACTACCAGCGCAGCATGCTGGAGGCAGGTAACACTACCTACAACCAGACTTCTGCAATGGCAAACCGTTGGACCTACGACGGCCAGCTCACTTCTATGCCTAAGGCTTGCTACAACGAGAGCGACAATTGGGTAAACAACGAGCGTATGAGCGATCGCTGGATCGAGGATGGCAGCTACCTGAAGCTGAAGAACATCCGTCTGACCTACAACCTCCCCTACCACAACACATGGCTCCAGGGTATGAAGGTTTGGGCCGAGGGTAACAACCTCCTCACCGTGACCAAGTATCTGGGTACTGATCCCGAGATGTCTAGTCGCAACAGCGTCCTGTACCAGGGTGTTGACACTGGTATCATCCCCTTCGGACGTAGCTTTAACGTTGGTATTTCTCTGAACCTGTAATTCAATAAAGAATATGAAACAGAAATCTATTATAAGTCTGCTTATCTGCTGCATGAGTTTTGGCATGATTGCCACCTCATGCGAGGATATGCTTTCTCCCAATAGCGAGCGTCACTCTTACGAGGTTGCTCAGGATACCCTGTACTCTTACTGGGGTATCCTCAAATCTCTGCAGAACATCGGTGAGCGCTATGTAGTGCTGGGTGAGTGCCGTGGTGAACTGATCGAGGGAACCAGCTATCTCAGCGATTCTATCAACAGCATCCTGAACTTTGACATGGAGGCTGCTATCGATGGTTCTAATCGCTACCTCAAGGCTAGCGACTACTATCACGTGATCAACTCATGTAACGCTTATCTGGCAAAGTGTGACACCACTCGTGTTACCGGTACCCTGCAGCCCTACATGATGAAGGAGTATGCTCAGGTCGAGGCTATCCGCGCATGGGTATACTTGCAGCTGATTCAGGTCTATGGTGAGGTTCCCTTCTACACCGAGCCCCTGCTGACCACCGACGATCTCAACGCATTCATGAACAGTAAGCATCAGGTTGCCAACGCTGACAACCTGGCCGACCTGCTCGAGGAGCGTCTGGTTGCTGCTGAGGTTATCGAGAAGACCTATGGCTTCCCCAGCTACGAGAAGTATGGTTACACCGCCAACGTCTGCCACAGCACCAAGGCTATGATTCCCTTGAACGTCATCCTGGGTGACCTGTTCCTGACCAAGGGTGATACCGAGAGCTGCAAGAAGGCTGCTCAGTACTACTACAACTATCTGGGTGCAGATATGGGTATGAGTAAGGTTGCTCCTGGTGGTGCACTGCCCAATGGCTACAACTTTACCGGTATCCAGGAGGAAGGTGCTGATAAGCCCGAATACACTCCAAACGCATCAGGTACTCCTTGGACTGAGACTGGTGCACAGAGCCGTACTCAGGAGGCAGTTACCGCCATCCCCAGCAGTACCAACAAGCTGTGGGGTAACGTACTCCGTGGTGTGAATGAGCTGTTTGGCTACGACGCAGAAATCCGCGTACGTACCGACGAGCAGGATACTACCACCGTCGCATCAGTATCTTTGACTCCTCAGTATGACAAGAAGCAGCTGCGTGCAAGCCAGTACTACTTCGACCTCTGCAAGAGCCAGGAGTTTGAGGTTTACATCGGTTCTCGTGACAATGCTCTGAGCACCTACAATCTGGTAGTAGACCCCGTTGTCGGCGATGCTCGTCAGTACTGGGTACGTGACGTTCGTCAGACCTACCCCAACGGTGTAAGCAACACCGAGAAGTTCGTAACCAAGCAGAACCCCAATGGTGGATTCACCACTGTTTATCCTATGATCTATCGTAAGAGCATGATCTGGTTGCGCTATGCCGAGGCTCTGTGTGGTGCAGGCTATCCTTCATATGCATTTGCTATCCTGAAGAATGGTCTTTGCAACAACAGCCTGTGGTATCCCACCGAGGATCAGTATGCTGTATATACCTTTGGATACCGTGCACGTTACATGGATCAGGATTCTGTAATGCACAATGTATTGAAGGACGAGACTGCAGTAGAAGTTAAAGACTACTTCTTTGCTACTGCCGACGAAGCATGGGCTGCACTGGCTGCCAAAGTTGACACCACTAACTATGAGACAGTTCTTGCATATTCTGTAGATTCAGTTTCTTACCAGGATGGATATACCAACTATGCAGATGAGGGTCTTGCTTCTAGCACTATCCTGAACTATCTGGATCGTCGCGAGGTTGTCAGCAATCCTACCTTCCTGAACTTCGACTTCGAGGAGTTCAACGGTAACGTATCTAGCCAGTCTATCCCCTTCCGCACCTCTCTTACCCAGCGTGGTGAGACCAAGGCCTACGCTATGGAGGGTGACGACAAGGTGACCGTGGGTATCCACTCACATGGTTGCGGTATCATCCGATTCGATGAGAACACCTCTCGTTACAACTACATTGACAAGGTTGCTGAGAAGGCAAAGGCTGAGTATGGTGTAACCCTGACCAAGGAGGACATCTACAGCGGCGAGTACGATGACGTTGTCAAGAAGTGCGTAGAGGATCTGATCGTAGACGAGGAAGCTCTCGAGCTCGCATTCGAGGGTACCCGTTTCTTTGACCTGATGCGTGTTGCTCACCGTCGTGGCGACGCTAGCTATCTGGCTAAGCGCGTTGCTAAGCGTGATGCTTCACTGGAGGGCAAGTTGTCTAATCCTAAGAACTGGTACTTCCCCCTGCCCGCATACTAATCTATAACGTCTCCATCATAGGAGAATCGTTAACACAATAGCCCGATTGCAATACGCAATCGGGCTTTTTTATTAAAAAATAGGATTAATTGCGATAATCATAAATTATTTTTGTACCTTTGTCATAGAATCAACTAAAACTATAAATACCTATGATTAAGCAACTCTTATTGTCTGCCATGATGCTCTCTGCAATGACTGCCTCAGCAGATAAAGTGAAAAAGGAGTATTGGCTCGATGCAAACACCAATCGAGTGAATACCGAAACCTCTCGAGCTAGTTTCTTCGCCTATGAGAACGAGGGAGTAGCCAAGAAGGGAGATAAGAGCAAGAGTGATCGCTACTTGTCTCTGGAGGGAAAATGGAAGTTCCATTTCTCAGTCAATCACAATGAAGCTCCCGCAGACTTCTTCAGTACCAAGTACGACGATGCAGCATGGGTGGATTTCCCCGTACCTGGACTTTTTGAACTCAATGGATATGGTGACCGCATCTACAAGAACACCGGTTATTCTTGGGCAACACAGTTTGAGAATAAGCCCGGCTTTGTAGAGGAGAAGAATAACTACACCGGTTGCTATCGTCAGAATTTCGCAATTCCCGCCAACTGGAAGGGCAACCAAGTCTATCTGCATGTAGGTTCTGCTACCAGCAACCTGAGAGTTTGGGTCAACGGTAAGGAAGTAGGATACAGCGAGGATAGCAAAGTAGAGGCAGAATTTAATGTCACCAAATTCCTGACCCCTGGCAAGAAGAACCTGATTGCAATGCAGGTGATGCGCTGGTGTGATGGTTCTTATGGTGAGGACCAGGACTTCTGGCGTTTTACTGGTATTGCTCGCGAGGTATACCTCTATGCTCGTCCCACCACTCACATCCAAGACATCAAGATCACTCAGGATTTGGGTGCCAACATGAAGGACGGTCTGCTGAAGGTGGAGGCTAATGTGCTGAATGCTAAGGGCAACTGCATCAACTACACCCTGGTAGACGCTGAAGGCAACAAGGTGTACAAGTCAGAGGGCCAGGGCAAGATGAACACCAACAATCAGTTCATCACAGCAAATCTCAAGAACATCAAGGGATGGTCTGCAGAGATCCCCTACCTCTATACCCTCTATGTTACCCTGAGCGACAAGAACGGACAGGTTATTGAGGTCGTTCCCACCAAGGTAGGTTTCCGTCACATCGAAATCAAGAATGGACAGGTTCTGCTCAACGGACAGCCCATCCTGATCAAGGGTGCCGACCGTCATGAGTTGGATCCCGATGGAGGTTATGTTGTCAGCGTAGAGCGCATGATTCAGGACATCAAGATCATGAAGCAGCTGAACATCAATGCCGTTCGTACTTGCCACTATCCCGACGATCCTCGTTGGTACGACTTGTGCGACAAGTATGGTATCTATGTATGTGCTGAGGCCAACTTCGAGAGCCATGGAATGGGCTATGGCGACCGTCGTCTGGCTCAGGATCCCCTGTACAAGCAGACCATCGTCGAGCGTAACGTCAACAATGTACTGGTTCAGAAGAATCACCCCAGTATCATCTTCTGGTCACTAGGTAACGAGAGCGGATATGGTGATAACTTCGAGGCTGCCTACGATGCAGTGAAGGCCCTGGACCAGACCCGTCCCGTACAGTACGAGCAGGCAGGACAGAAAGGCAAGACCGACATCTTCTGCCCCATGTACTATGACTACAATGGTTGCGAGCGTTATTCTCAGGGTGACAATCCTCGTCCTCTCATCCAGTGCGAGTATGCCCACGCCATGGGTAACTCTATGGGTGGATTCAAGGAATACTGGGACCTCATCCGCAAGTTCCCCAAGTACCAGGGAGGTTTCATTTGGGACTTCGTCGACCAGGGTATCCGTGGCACCAGCAAGGTTACTGGCAAGCCCATCTGGATGTATGGTGGCGACGAGGGACGCTACCCCGCTAGCGACCACAACTTCAACTGCAATGGTGTGATAGCACCCGACCGCAGTCTCAATCCCCACGCCTACGAGGTACAATACTACTATCAGAACATCTGGCTCAAGAATCTCGACCTCAAGAAGGGTACCATCGAGCTCTACAACGAGAATTTCTTCACCGATCTGCGTGGCATCGTTCTGCACGCTACTTTGGAGTGCGAGGGCAAGCAACTTGCTAGCATCGATGAGAACCGCATCAATCTGGCTCCTCAGCAGACCATGACCTTCAACATCCAGGATGCTCTGCCCATGCTGGAGAAGGCAAAGCGAGAGAATCCTGGCAAGGAGATTGTTGCAAATGTAGACTTCATCCTAAGCCGTCCCGAGGGGCTGCTGGAGGCAGGTACCGTAGTTGCTCGCGAGCAGTTCGTGGTACAAGAATACACCTTCCCCACTGCCGAGGGAACTCTGACTGCAGCTATCCCCGCCAAGGACAAGAAGGGCAACTATACCGAGCAAGTGAAGGTAGACAGCATGTTGGCATGCTACACCATGGAGGCTAATGGCATGACTGTTACTGTCAACCGTTGGACTGGTGAACTGGATTATCTGGATGTAGATGGCAAGCCCATGCTGCAGGATGGATACAGTGTAACTCCCAACTTCTGGCGTGCTCCCACCGACAACGACTTCGGAGCAAGCTTCCAGAAGAAGTTCCGTGCTTGGCAGAACCCCGAGCGCAGACTCAAGAAAGTGAGCATGGGTCAGAATGGCGCAGCTCGGGTCATCAATGTACTCTATCAACTGCCTAGTGTCGATGCAACACTGACCATCACCTACACTCTGGACACCAAGGGCGAGCTCATCGTATGTGAGAAACTCGATGTCAACGAGGATGCCAAGGAGAAGCCCCAGTTGTTCCGTTTCGGTATGCAGTGGGTAATGCCTCAGGAGTATGCTTCGCTGAACTACTATGGCAAGGGTCCTCAGGAGAACTACATCGACCGTCATGACAGCCAGCGTCTGGGTCTCTACCAGGCTAAGGTGGCTGATGAGTACTGGAACTACATCCGCCCTCAGGAGAGTGGTAACAAGACCGAGATTCGCTACTGGCAGGTATTGAACCAGAACGGCAAGGGACTGCAGTTTGCAGCCACTGGTAAGATGGAGGCAAGCACGCTGAACTATCTGCCCGAAGACTTGGACGACGGTCTGGACAAGGGTGCCATCCAGCACCACAGCGGCGACCTCACTCCTCGCAAGATGAGCGTAGTGCAGCTGCAGGCTCGTCAGTTGGGCGTAGGTTGCGTCAACAGTTGGGGTGCATGGCCTCGCAAGGAGTACCAGATGCCCTATCAGGACTACGAGTTCACCTACATCGTAACTGCCGTAAGATAATTCACAAGTCAATAGATAACATAGGAGAGGCTGTCACGTCATGTGGCAGCCTCTCTTGTACTTCTATCATTTTTTTTGGAGACTTGCTGATATTTGCAGAATTCTTCGTAACTTTGACGTCAAATTACAGAAATACAATGAAGAAATACATCGGATATCTAGCAGCAGGACTGTTTATTCTGGTTTCTGTGGCCGTCATGGGCATGCTGTTGCTGAATAGCGAGACCGAGGTGCTTTACCGCATGCAGGAGCTCTCGCTCTTCCTCCCCACACGCATGTTCTATGCCACCAGCACTATCTATCCAGGAGGCACACTGACCTGGATGGCAGCATACATGACCCAGTTCTTCCACTATCCTACAGTGGGAGTCTCACTGCTGATGGCAACCTGGGCTCTCATCATGGTGCTCTACATCAGACTGGGCAAGTTGAAAGGCTTCACCATCATCCTGAGTGCATTGGTTCCTCTGGCACTTTTGGCCTGCCTCACCCAGACGGGCTACTGGATTTACTACATGAAGTTGCAGGGTTATCAGTGGGTCCCCACCTTGGGCGTGCTCTTCTCTATCCTGGCAGCCCTCATCTATCGATGCATCCCTAACAAGAAAGGTCTGCCCCTCATCTGGATGATCATTTGGGGCATAGCAGGTTACCCTCTCATGGGAACATGGAGTTTCCTAGGTACAGGACTGATGATGATCCCTGTGAAACTGGAGAAAGAAGACATGTGGCTGCGCATCATTGCCCCCATTGCATTGGGAATGCTTTTGATTCTTGCCGTTCCACCCATCGCTTGCCAACTGTTCTACTGTCAAGTGCAACCTGATTACATCTATTCAGCCGCTCTCCCCTCTTACCAATATGGCAAGCTGAACGCTACCGAATACCACACTGCCTATTATGCTCTGCTGCTGGCCTTCTTGCCCACACTGCCGATGTGGGTCGAGCGTCCCATCAACAAGTGGTTGGCAGGACTTGCCTCTGTGCTGTGCCTCGCTGGTGCAGCATGGGGCGTCAACGTGAAATGGTATCGTGACACCAATTTCTACAAGGAGGTTGCCATGGCCAACTGCATCGAGAAACTCGATTGGGAAGGCGTGCTTCGCGTGATGCTGGACAAGACTATGGGCGAGAATATGCCTCCCACCCGAGTGATGGTAATGGAGAAAAACCTTGCCTTGTTCCGTTTGGGACGTGCTGGTGACGAGATGTTCCACTACCCCGAGGGAGCAGAGCAGCAGCACTCGGTGATACCTGTCAAAATCACCCAAGTAGGTGGCAAACTGCTCTATTATAATTATGGTAAGGCCGACTTCTGCTACCGCTGGTGCATGGAGGACGGTGTAGAGTTTGGTTGGAGTGTCAATGTACTGAAGTACATGACCAAGACCAGCATTGTCAACAACGATCTGGGCGTCGCTCGCAAGTACATCGAGTTGCTGAAGAAAACTCGTTATCACCGTGAGTGGGCCGAGCATTGGGAGACCTTTATCGACCATCCTGAACTGATGGAAAAGGACGAGGAACTGATTCCCATTCTGCCTATGTCTCAGTTTACCGACCGTTTGGATGGCGACAACACCCTAGTCGAGATGTATCTGCTGAGCACATTTGCCAACGGACAAGGCGCAGACCGATACTACCAGGAGAACACCCTGATCTGTGCCATGATCATGAAGGACATCGAACTGTTCTGGCCACGATTCCACCGCTATATCAACATGCGCCAGGGTGACGAAGGCTTCCGTGTGCCCACGCATTACCAGGAGGCTGCCTATCTCTATTGCATGCTTGAGCCCAACCGCGTCAGTGAGTTGTGGCCCCCTCTCACCAATGCAGAGGCTGCACAGCGTATCCCCTTTGACCAGGAGGTGAAGAAGAAATACGACGATTTCATGAACTTCAACACCCAGTGTGGTTCGATGACCGACGAGCAGAAAAAGGTTGCCTTCTACCCCCAATTTGGCGACACATTCTACTACTTCTATTTCCTGGTGCGTGACCAGAAGACTAATTGATGAGACGTATGAAGCACTACATATCCCCTATCCTCTGCATCCTGATGCTATGTGCATCACTGATGTCTTGCAACGATGCCCAGGTGCCTTCGAACTACAGCGACAATAGCGCCCTGCCAAGCATCTATCCCGACTATATCGACGTAACTGTTCCCCAAAATATAGCTCCCCTCACCTTCCACACTGACATGGAGGCCGAGGACTACGTGACTCGTGTCTCATCGGGCAATGAGAGCTATGTCTATGGAGGAGTAGATGTATGTCCCAGTGAGAAGGAGTGGAAAGCACTGGTTTCTGCATCCGACGACCTGCTTGTCGAGGTCTTTACCTGCCAAGGTCAGAAGTGGATGCGCCACAAGCCCTTCCACATCTATGTCAGCCCCGACGAGATTGACCCCTATATCTCGTACCGCCTGATTGCACCTTCCTACGTGACATACGAGGACCTGACCATCTGCCAGCGTAACCTGGAGAACTATGACGAGTCCATCATCTATGGCAACATGGCAAACACCAACGAGGAAGATGGCCAGTGCATCAACTGCCATAGCTATCAGAACTATGACCCCAACCGCATGCAGTTCCACGTTCGTCAGGCACATGGCGGCACTATCATTGCCTACGATGGCAAATTGGAGCGTATCGACATGAAGACAGGAAAGACAGTAAGCGCTGGCGTATATCCCGCCTGGCACCCCACAGAAAAGCTGATTGCCTACAGCACCAACCACACGGGCCAGAGCTTCCACACCCACAACAACCAGAAGGTAGAGGTACAGGACTCCTACAGCGACCTGATGCTCTACGATGTTGAAGCTCACGAGGTGATGCCTCTCGTCTGTGACACCAATGACCTGGACTGCTTCCCCTTCTGGAGCCCCGATGGCAAATACCTCTATTACTGCTCAGCTCATTACGAGAAATTCGACACCGCAGAAGCAGTGACCAAGGAATTTGACATGATTCTGAATTACGAAAAGGTATTCTATAATCTGTATCGTCGCCCCTTCAATCTCAGCAAAAAGAGCTTTGGAAAGAGAGAACTCGTCTATGACGCTGCCACAGATAGCATGAGCGCTACCCTACCCCGCATCAGTCCTGATGGTCGCTACCTCATGTTTACGAAAGCAAAGTACGGAGTCTTCCACATCTGGCACACCGACGCCGACCTGTATCTGATGGACCTGCAGAACCGAGATGTTCGTCCTATGGATGAACTGAACTCGCCCGATGTAGAGAGTTACCACTCGTGGAGCAGCAATGGTCGATGGATCATTTTCAGCAGCAGACGAGTTGACGGAAACTTCACCCGCCCCTACATTGCACATATAGATAAGAACGGGCGCGCGACAAAGCCATTTGAGCTGCCTCAGGCCCAGCCCGAATACCACCGCGAGTTCATGCGCTCGTACAACATTCCAGAGTTCATGCATGGACCTGTAACCATCAAGCCACAGGAGTTTGCTGCACAGATAAGACAAGACTCCATAATGGCAAAATAACGAAAAGAAAACAAAAATGCGGGCAAAAGTAACATTTTGTTCGCATTTGCTTTGCTATTTCAACAAATTTACATATCTTTGCCCAAGATTTAGAACAAACAACAAAAACAAAACAAATAAACAACTAACAATCCTACTTATGGACGCAAAAAAGGTATTGGAAGATCTGAAAAGACGCTTCCCCAACGAGCCCGAGTATCATCAGGCAGTTGAAGAGGTGCTGAGTACCATCGAGGACGAGTACAACAAGCACCCCGAGTTTGACAAGGTAAATTTGATTGAGCGCTTGTGCATTCCCGATCGTGTATTCCAGTTCCGTGTAACTTGGATGGACGACAAGGGTAACTACCAGACCAATATGGGTTACCGTGTACAGCACAACAACGCTATTGGCCCCTACAAGGGCGGTATCCGTTTCCACAAGTCAGTAAACCTGGGTATCCTGAAGTTCTTGGCATTTGAGCAGACCTTCAAGAACTCTCTGACCACTTTGCCCATGGGTGGTGGTAAGGGAGGTTCAGACTTCAGCCCCCGTGGTAAGAGCAATGCAGAGGTTATGCGTTTCTGTCAGGCCTTCATGCAGGAGTTGACCCGTCATATCGGTCCCGACATTGATGTACCTGCTGGTGATATCGGTGTAGGTGGTCGTGAGGTTGGCTACATGTTTGGTATGTACAAGAAGATCACTCGCGAGTTCAGCGGTGTGCTGACCGGTAAGGGTCTCGAGTTCGGTGGTTCACTGATTCGTCCCGAGGCTACTGGTTATGGTACCGTATACTTCCTGCGTGCTATGTTGGCCACCAAGGGCGACAAGGTAGAGGGCAAGAAGGTGCTGATTTCTGGTGCTGGTAACGTAGCTCAGTATGCTGCTGAGAAGGTTCTGCAGCTGGGTGGTACCGTAATGACCATGTCTGACTCTGACGGTTACATCTACGATCCCGATGGTATCGATCGCGCTAAGCTCGACTACATCATAGAGCTGAAGAACGTATACCGTGGTCGTATCAAGGAATATGTTGAGCAGTATCCCACTGCCAAGTACGTAGAAGGTGCAAAGCCCTGGTTTGAGAAGGCTGACATCGCTCTGCCTTGCGCTACCCAGAACGAGCTCAACGAGGAGGCTGCTAAGGCTCTGGTTGCCAACGGTGTTCTCGCTGTTGCCGAGGGTGCTAACATGCCCACCACTCCCGATGCTATCAAGGTATTCCAGTATGCTAAGATCCTCTACTCTCCCGGTAAGGCTTCTAACGCTGGTGGCGTATCAGTATCAGGTCTGGAGATGTCTCAGAACTCAGAGCGTCTGTCATGGTCAGCTGAGGAGGTTGACGCCAAACTGCTCTGGATCATGGAGAACATCCACGAGAACTGCGTGAAGTATGGTACCGAGGCTGACGGTTACGTCAACTATGTGAAGGGTGCAAACGTTGCTGGCTTCATGAAGGTTGCCAAGGCAATGATGGCCCAGGGTGTAGTATAATATAGCAAGTACATCACAATATTATGAGCGGGACTTCCGAATGTGGGAGCCCCGCTCATCTTTTTATCTGTCTGGAGTCTTAGTCCCAGCACTCGACATCTTTCTCCGCCTCGGGCAGCATAGAACGATGGAACACGGGATCTACTCCCTGCTTACGTTGCTCGATATAGTTACGGAACAGTGCAAAGGCATATTTGGAAAGGAGCATTACAGCCACTAGATTGAGAATCGTCATCAATGCCATGGCAAGGTCCACAATGCACCAGGCCTGCTGCAATGTCAGATAACCACCAGCCAGCACTACGACACCGCTAGCCAGTCGGAAACCCTGCACTGCCCACCCACGATTGCTGATGAAACGGATATTGGTCTCACCATAGAAATAGTTGGCAATGATAGTGCTATAGGCAAACAAGAAGATGGCAACAGTCAGGAACATGCGACCAAACTGTCCCAGATGGTAGGTCATCACACTGCCTGTCAGGATGATGCCATCCTCGCCACTGCCATAGAGGCCACTCAGGATGATGGCAAAAGCCGTGCAAGTGCAGATGACCAGTGTGTCAGTAAAGACGCCCAAGGCCTGCAACAAACCCTGTTTCACGGGATGTGAAGTGCTGGCAGTAGCGGCAGCGTTAGGTGCACTGCCCTCACCTGCCTCGTTGCTGAAGAGGCCACGTTTCACGCCTTGCATTACAGCCATACCCACCATACCTCCAGCAGCCTGCTCTATGCCGAAAGCACTCTTGACGATCAAGGCAAACATAGCAGGAATCTGCGTCACATTGACGATCAGGATATAGAGCACCAGCAACAGATAGCCCACTGCCATAAACGGAACCACCATAGAGGCAAAGCGTGAGATGCGCTGTATGCCGCCAAAGATGATGGCCAGGGTCAACAGCGTCAGCACCACACCCACATGAAAGGGCGAGATACCGTAGGCCGTACCCAGCGCATCACATATCGTGTTGCTCTGCACAATCTGATTGGCCAGTCCAAAGCCAAAGATGATAAAGACGGCAAACATGACACCCATCCAGCGCCTGTGTAGGCCATGCTGCATATAGTAGGCAGGACCACCATAAAAGGCATCCGTGCCCTTGCGCTTGAACAGTTGGGCCAACGTAGCCTCCATAAAGGCCGTGCTAGCACCCAGCAGCGCCATGATCCACATCCAGAAGACAGCACCAGGACCACCCACAGCAATAGCGCTGGCTACACCAGCAAGATTGCCTGTACCCACACGGCTGGAAAGACTAACAGCAAAAGCCTGAAACGAATTGATGTGTTTCTCTCCGTTGCTTTGCGCGTTCTGCTCGTCACTGTTGCTGTGCCACAACATGCGCAACATCTCACGGATGCGCACAAACTGCACTGCACGCAGGTTCCATGTGAAGTACACCGCGCAGCCCACCAACATGGTGATGACGACATAGGTCCAGAGGAAATTCTGTACCGAATCTATCAGGGCAAGAAACGTTTCCATCATCTAATCACATTTTGGGGTGTTCCTGCGATAAAGGCCTCCAGATTCTTGCAAGCAACATCCAGCAGACGTTCGCGAGCTGCCTTCGTAGCCCAGGCAATATGAGGAGTGATGAAGCTATTCTTAGCACCGATGAGAGGTGAACCCTCGCGAGGAGGTTCCTGGGTGAGGACGTCCACCCCTGCAGCCTGGATGCGTCCCTCGTTCAGGGCATCAGCCAAAGCCTGTTCGTCCACCAGAGGACCACGACCTGTATTGATCAGGATGGCAGAGGGCTTCATCCAAGAAAGGCGCTCGGCATTCACCAGATGTTGGGTCTCTGAGGTCAAGGGGCAGTGCAGACTGAGAACATCGGCGTTGCGGAAAAGCTCCTCGTAAGATGCGGCCTTGCTTATGCCCATCGAGGCCAGTACCTCTTCCGATTTTGAGCTATAGGCCATCACCTGCATGCCCAGGGCTTGTGCGATGCGTGCTGCAGCCTTGCCAGTGTTGCCCAGTCCCACGATGCCAAAGACCTTTCCGTCCAGCTCCTGCTGTGGAGCATCCCAGAAGCAGAAATCCGTGCTGCTCTCCCATCTGCCACCACACACTGCAGCAGCATGCTCTGCCACATGGTTTGTGATATTGAGCAGATGGGCAAACACCATCTGGGCTACCGACATGGTACTGTAGGCAGGGATGTTGGTCACAACGATACCACGCTTCACTGCCGCGGGGATGTCCACCACATTGTAGCCAGTGGCAAACACGCCGATGTACTGGAGGCATGGCAACTGGTCCATGATTTCTGCAGAGATGATCACCTTGTTCGTCAGTATCACCTCTGCCTGACTAGCTCTGCTGACCACATCCTCTGGCGCAGTTCGGTCATAACGGGTCACCTCGCCCAGTTGTTCAAAGGGCTCCCAGGATATATCACCAGGATTGGCAGTATAGCCATCCAAAATCACTATTTTCATAATATCGACTTTATTTCTATGAGTGTGTTGATCTCGTAATTGACAGGTTCGGGTGCTTGGAACTGATCGGGATGCTGATTAAAGAACATCACGTCCAAGCCTGCACGTTTTGCGCCCTGGATGTCTGTCACAAAGTTATCTCCTATCATCAGCGTACTAGCGGGAGATGTCTTGGACACCTGGAAGGCATACTGGAAATACTCGGGTGCTGGCTTGTTGACACCCGCATCCTCACTCAGAATGATAGTGTCGAAGTAGTCCAACAGCTTCGAAGCACGCAACTTGCGATACTGCACCTCGTGAAATCCGTTGCTGCACATGTGCAGACGATAGCCCTTCCCTTTCAGATAGTCCATCACCTCGTGAGCACCGGGAATCACGCCAGGCTTCTCGGCACACAGGTCCAGGAAATGGTCGCTCACCTCCAGACAAAACTCACGGGTAGGTTCCAGTCCTCTTCCCATAGCCAGAGGACGACGGAAACGCTCCACCATCAGGTAGTCACGACTGATTTTACCTGCAGCATACTCGGTCCACAGAATCACATTCTGTTCCCAATAGGGCTTGGTAAAATCCTCTATCTTGTCAAAGTAACGCTCCAGCCCAAAGTGCTCAAACATCTCTCGGAGCGCTATCTGGGCATTGCCATGCGTGTCGTAGAGCGTGTCATCAAAGTCGATGAAAAGGTCTGTGTATTTCATCCTATTTCCATTTTCAGCACCTGTTCGATGATGGGTGCCATGTCATAATACTTATATTCTGCCAGTCTGCCGCCAAAGATCACGTGCTGTTCTTGTTTTGCGAGTTCACGATAACGGTCAGCCAGCGTGTTGTTCCGCTCATTGTTCACGGGGTAATAGGGTTCCATGCCCTCGCTGTATTCCGTGCTGTATTCTTTGCTGATCACAGTCTTCTGCACCGACTCTATCTCTGCGCCAAACATCTCAAAGTGCTTGTGCTCGATGACGCGGGTATAGGGCACCTCACGTTCGGTATAGTTGACCACGGCATTGCCCTGGTAGTTGGCCATGTCCAGCACTTCGGTCTCGAAACACACGGTGCGCCAGTCCAACTTGCCATACTGATAGCCGAAATACTCGTCGATGGCACCTGTGTAGACCAGGTTCTCGGCCACCTCTTGCCAGTTGTCACGATAGGTCTCAAAGAAATCAACCCCAGTCTTGCAGTCCACGCCCTCCAACAGTCCCTCAATGAGGCGGTTGTATCCACCCACAGGGATGCCCTGGTACTTGTCATTGAAGTAATTGTTGTCAAACACCAGGCGCACGGGTAATCGCTTGATAATAAACGCGGGCAGCTCGGTGCAGGACCTGCCCCACTGCTTCTCGGTATAGCCCTTGATGAGGGTCTCAAAGATGTCCTTGCCCACCAGCGTCAGCGCCTGTTCCTCCAGATTGGCAGGTTCGCGTCCTTGCAGCGCTGCTACGGCTTCTGCCTTCTGTTCCTCGATTTTGGCTTGGGCTTCTGCAGGTGTCGTCACGCCCCACATCTGGTAAAAGGTGTTCATGTTGAAGGGCAGGTTGTAGAGCCTTCCCTGGTAATTGGCAACGGGACAATTGGTGTATCGGTTAAACTCCACGATGCTGTTGACAAAGTCCCACACCTCTTTGTTCGAGGTATGGAAGATGTGAGCACCATACTTGTGCACGTTGATACCCTCCACATTCTCGCAATAGACGTTGCCACCCAGATGCTCCCGCTTGTCTATCACCAGACAGCGCTTGCCCCTCAATCGGGCTTGGTGTGCAAAAGTAGCGCCAAACAGGCCACTACCTACAATCAGATAGTCATATTTCATCATAACGCAAAAGTAACACAAATCGGCCACATCACAAAATAAATAGGAGAAAATTTGGCACATAGCAAGAAAAGCAGTAATTTTGCAACCTGTAAGCGAATAAGGGAATCGGGTGCAAATCCCGAGCTGTCCCGCAGCTGTAAGTTCCACACTACGTCGGCAACGATTGACCACTGGATGCACTTCGCTATCTGGGAAGGTGTTGCACAGACTGGAACAAGCCAGAAAACCTGTCGCAAGCAGAACAAACTCCCGAGAGGGCTAGGTTTACACGAACCGAGGAGAACGTGAATAACTATTTTAAAACAAACTAATAATGAAAAAGATTTATTTCTTGGCAATGCTGCTGTGTGCAGGTTTTGCCTTCACTTCATGTGACGATGACGACGAGTACACCAAGACTGCTACCATCACTTTCGAGGCCAACTACTGGAACAATCTGGTAGACAGCAAGCAGATGTACGGTTCCATGCTCTATGGCGACGGCACCTACTGCTGGGAGGATATGACCACCCGTCTGAGCTCAAAGCTCACCAACGCTTGGGGCGACGGTATGTTCTGGGGTGGTGGTATCGCCATCAGCAACTACATCGATGCTGACTACAAGGAGCACACTGGTTCTGACTACCAGCTGTCCGTGCCCGTGAGCAATGGCAGCAAGACCTTTGCTGTGGCTTACTGCGAGGCTTACCTGACCTTCGCTGATGGCAAGGCTCGTGTCATCCAGTCTATGGACGTGATCCCCACCAACTATGTACTGGGTTCTATCACCTATGGCGACGGTTATGCCAGCGCACTCACCAACGAGGGCGACTACCTGACCGTGGTTGCTACTGCCAACACCGGTTCTAGCCTGGAGTTTGACCTGGCTCGCAATGGCAACATCCAGAACACCTGGAAGCGCGTAGACTTCAGCTCTCTGGGCGCTGTCACCAGCATCCAGTTCACCATGAAGGGCAGCGACAACAGTTCATGGGGTGTCAAGTCTCCTCAGTACTTTGCCTTTGACAACGTAGTTGTTGAGCTCTAATCCTAGATGCTGACTATTCTCAGAAGATATTATCACTGCATGCTGCTGGCAACCATCGCGTTGCTGGCAGCATGTGCTGATATAGAGGGACCCTCTCATCCCGACGGACCCACCAACCTGGGCCGTGGTGTACTGGTGCTCTGCGAGGGCAACTTCAACAGCGGCAACAGCACCATCAGCTACTATAATCCCGAGACCAAACAGGTAGAGAACGGCATCTTTCAGCGCGTCAACGACCGCAAGTTGGGCGACACAGGCCAATCCATCACCATACACGATGGGGTGGCCTATGTAGCCATGGAAAACAGCGGCATCATCTGGGGCATGGACACCGAGACTTTCCGCGTGCGTGGCCAGTTGACCACTGGGCAGACCGAGCACATGATCAACCCCCGCTACATCCATTTCCTCTCGGACGACAAGGCCTATGTGACCGACCTCTACTCGCCCTACATCACCATCTTCAATCCCCGCACCTACCAGTACCTGGGCAGCATCTCCACCGGTCAGCCAACGGCCAATGGCTATGCCAGTACCGAGCAGATGGCACAATACGACCGCTTCGTCTTCACCAATTGCTGGTGCTACAGCAAGAACATCCTGGTCATCGACAGCCAGCGCGACGAGGTGGTGGACAGCATCGTGCTGACCAGTTGGCAACCCAAGAGCCTCAAGATGGACTGCAACGGCAAACTGTGGGTCATCACCGACGGAGGCTACAGCAGCGCTGCCGACTCCTTTGGCGAGAACATACCCCACCTCTACCGCATAGACGCCCAGAGCCGTGAGATAGAACTGGATCTGACCTTGCCCACCGACGAGTCTAGCGTGCAGTTGGCACTCAGTCCACGACAGGACATCCTCTACCTCATCAACAACGACATCTACCGTATGTCGGTGACCGACAACCAGATACCCAACACACCTTTCATCTTGGCACCTGTGGATGAGAAGGGCACGCGCCACAAACTCTATGGCATCGACGTCAATCCCGCCAATGGCGACATCTATGTGGCAGACGCCGTGGACTATCGTCAGTCGGGTGTGGCCTACCGCTACTCTAGCCAGGGCACCCTCATCGACCAGTTCCGCGTGGGTATCAATCCCAATGGCTTTGCCTTCACCCAGGGCAGTGACATCGTCATCCCCACCGACAGCACCCACACCACCGACAGCGCCGACCATGCCCTCGTGAGCAAGGTCTTTGAGTATATGCCCGCACCTGGTCATCAGGTCAACGGATACACCGTGACAGGCGACTTCATCCACGATGGCGCCACCATGGCCGAGGCTTGCGACTCTGTGCTGGCCCACTTCCAGCGTCGCTGGATGATCAGTCTGGGTGGTCAGGGTGGCTATGTGGTCGCTGGTTTCGACCATCCCGTAACCAACAGCCAGGGGGGTGTCGACCTCATCATCCGAGGCAACCCCTACAGCTATCAGTCGGAACCTGGCATCGTCTGGGTCAGTCAGGATGTCAATGGCAATGGCCTCCCCGACGACCCCTGGTACGAACTGGCTGGCAGTGAGTATGGCACGGACAATGAGACACTCGACTACGCCATCACCTACTACAAGCCCACCGCCGCTGGACAGGACATCCGCTGGACGGACAACCAGGGTGGCGAGGGCGTCATCCCCTATATGAGCGCATGGAACACCCACGCCAGCTATTGGCAGGACTGGGTGCCCACCGAGACCACCCCCGAGGGTGAGTGCCGCACCTATTATGGTTCGCGACTGCGTGACACACATACGTATGAGAATGGCTTCACGCTCGAACCTCCCTTTGACTGGGGCTATGCCGACAACTTGGGCAACGACTGTCAAAACAGTTGTAGCTACCTGCGACTGAGCAACGCGGTGAGAGCCGATGGCACACCTGCCAATCTGCCTTGCATCCACTTTGTCAAGGTGCAGACGGGGCAGACGGGCTGCAGTCCCAATCTGGGTGAGATTTCCACCGAGGTGTATGGCATCTGGGATGCGCACCTTTATGATTGATGATTGATGATTAAAGATTAGTGTCTAGAATTAAGAGTCTGATTTTCTGCTCGTTGCTGGCCGTGGCAGGCATGGCACAGGAGGCAGTGACATTGCGCGAGGTGCAGGTGGCTGCCCGTCGCCGACTGAGTGAGACGGGCATCGAGAAGGCCCAACTGGATTCTGCACAACTGCGCGAGAATGTCTCCCTCTCCATGGCCGATGTGCTCACGAAATACAGCACCCTGTTCATCAAAAGCTATGGCCGCGCCACCGAGTCTACGGCCGAGTTCCGAGGCACATCCCCCAGCCACACCCAGGTGACGTGGAATGGCATGAAGCTCAATTCACCCATGCTGGGCACCGTCGATTTCAGCTACATCCCCTCGTATTTCGTAGACCAGGCCACCCTGCTGCATGGCGCATCCAGCATCCCCCTCACAGGCGGCGGTCTGGGCGGTGCCATCGAGCTGTCCACCCAACCCCAATGGGACCAGGGGCACTCGCTTGAGTACATCCAGGGCGTGGGCTCCTTCCACACCTGGGACCAGTTTCTGCGCTACAACTACAGCAACAACCGCTGGAGCAGCAGCACCCGCCTCTCCTACGCCAAGTCCTGCAACAACTTCCCCTACACCAACCGCGACAAGATGGTCGACGAGCGCGACGAGCAGGGCAACATCACCCACAGCTACCACCCCACCGAGCGCAACAAGAGCGGCTACTTCGACGATGTCAACCTGATGCAAGACCTCCACTACCGCGACGACCGTGGCAACCGCTATGGCGCCATGGTGTGGTATGGATACAGCTTGCGTGGCCTGCCCTTCCTCTCGGTCGACTACAAGGACGACAGCGACTTCACCAACGAGCACCTGCAGCAGACCATGCGCAGCGTCTTCTCGTGGGACCATAGCGCCACACGGTGGAATCTGGGCGTCAAGGCTGGCTACAACTACCAGGACATCGCCTATGACTACAGCACCACACGCACGGGCAGCCAGATGGACATCACCCACAGCCGCAGCTACGGCCAGACGGGCTATCTGCAAGCCAATTTCGACTACCTCCCCACGTCCCAATGGATGCTGTCGCTCCACGGCACCACCTATTATAATCACGTGCGCAGCTGGGACCGCAGCCCCTATCACATCGGCGACAACTACGACCGCGGACGCATGGAGGAGAGCCTCTCTGCCTCGGCCAAGTGGCGCCCCGTCGACCCCCTCTCGCTCAGCGTAGTGCTGCGCCAGGAGGTCTATGCTCGCGACTGGGTGCCCATCATCCCCGCCTTCTTTGCCGACGTGGTCCTCTACCGCCCCTGGAACCTGGTCTTCAAGACCTCCGTGGCACGCAACTACCGCTACCCCAGCATGAACGACCTCTACTTCCAACCTGGCGGCAACCCCGAACTGAAGCCCGAACGAGGATTCACCTACGACGGCGGACTGGAGCTGGGCATACAGCGCCAGCGATGGAACCTGACGGGCAACCTCTCGGCCTTCGACTCCCGCATCACCGACTGGATCCTGTGGACGCCCAACAACAAAGGATACTGGGTGCCCGCCAATGTCAAAAAAGTACACAACTACGGACTGGAGGCCACAGCTTCTGCTCAGGTGCAACTGGGTCGCCAGTGGTTGCTCCACCTCACGGGCAATTATGCCTACACGCCTAGCATCAACCGTGGCGAACAGTTCAACTCCAACGACGCCTCCTATGGCAAGCAGCTCTGCTACGTGCCCCGCACCTCGTGCAACCTCTCGGGCCGTCTCTCCTGGCGTCACTGGACACTGGGTTACCAGTGGGTCCACTACAGCCAGCGCTACACCACCAGCAGCAACGAGGTGGGCTACATCACAGGCCGTCTGCGCCCCTACTACATGAGCGACGTCTCCCTCGAAAAGCAGTTCCGCTGGCGATGGATGGAAGCCTCGGTCAAGGGCGTCGTGCGCAACCTCCTGGGCACCGAGTTCGTCACCGTGCTCTCCCGCCCCATGGCTGGCCGCAATTTTGAAATATTCTTACAACTGAAGCCTCTATGGAAAAAGCATTGACACTCCTCCTGTCCCTCGTGCTCCTATGCAGCTGCGGGGGCAAGACAGATAGCTCGTCGGACGAGCAATCCGACACCATCCCTCTGAAATATGCCCACAACCTCACGCTCATCCAGCACGATGGGTGGACCGAGGCCATCCTGCGCAATCCCTGGGACACCACCCAGACCCTGCATCGCTACGAGATACGCAAGCCCTATCGTCGCTTGGCCGTCTTCACTGCCGTGCACTGCGCCCTCATCCAGGAACTGGGCATGGGCGACTGCATAGGAGGCGTGTGCGAACCCGAATACATCAAGCTCCCCGCCATCCAGCAGGGTCTCCGCGAGGGCCGCATCATCGACCTTGGCAGCGGCATGGACCCCAGCATCGAGCACATCATGGACCTGCAGCCCGACGCTCTCATGCCCTCGCCTTTCCAGAACAGCAACGGCTATGGGCGCATCGAACAACTGGGCATCCCCATCATCGAGTGTGCTGACTATATGGAAGTTAGCCCCCTGGCACGTGCCGAATGGATACGCTTCTACGGCCGTCTCCTGGGCGTCGCCGAGCGCGCCGACAGCCTGTTTGCCCAGATAGAGTCCCGCTACCTGCAGATCCAGGCCCGCGCAGCCACCGTGGCCCATCGTCCCACGGTGCTCATCGACCGCCCCTACCAAGGCACCTGGTACGCCCCAGGCGGCCAGAGCACCATGGGCATCCTCTATCACGACGCAGGCGCCGACTACGTCTTCCGCGACCGTCCCGAGAGCGGTTCACTCCCCCTCAGCATGGAGGCCGTGCTCGAGAGTGGCAGCGAGGCCGACTACTGGATGCTGCGCTACAACCAGCCCACACCCCTCACGCTGAGCGAGATGCAGGCCGACAACCCCTCCTATGCTCATTTCCGCGCCTTTCGCCAGGGCAACGTCTATGGCTGCAACACCGCCCAAGTACCCTTCTACGAGGACACCCCCTTCCATCCCGACCTGCTTTTGGCCGATTTGATACAGATTTTCCACCCCGAGCTAGGATTTTCCGCAGAAAAGCATTATTTTTACCGACTGAAATGAAGCATCTGGCCATACCCCTGCTGGTGATCCTCACCCTCGTACTGTTTGTCGGCTCCCTCTATTGGGGCAGCATCAGCATCCCCGCCCACGCCGTCACCGACGTGCTCCTGGGGCATGGCGACACGCTGGACCACCCCTCGTGGACCTACATCATCCTGCACAACCGACTCCCCCAGAGCATCACCGCCCTGCTCTGCGGAGCCTCACTGGCAGCAGCAGGTCTCTTGCTGCAGACGGCCTTCCGCAATCCCCTGGCAGGTCCCTCTATCCTGGGCATCGACAGCGGAGCCAATCTGGGCGTCGCACTCGTCATGCTGCTGGCTGGCGGCACCATCACCACGGGCACCGTCTCGCTGGGTGGCGTAGCACTCATCATGGCCGCCGCGCTCACTGGCGCACTGGCTGTCATGGCCCTGCTGCTGGTGCTCAACCAACTGCTGCGCAACGATGTCATGCTCCTCATTGCGGGCATCATGCTGGGCTACCTCAGCAGCAGTCTCATCTCGCTGCTCAACTACCAGGCCACGGCCGAGGGCGTGCAGAACTTCATGCGCTGGGGCATGGGTTCCTTCAGCGGCGTCAGCACCGACCGCCTCCCCATGTTCTGCACATTGTCGCTCGCGGGCATCGCACTGGCCGTCTCCCTCATCAAGCCCCTCAACGCCCTCCTCTTGGGCGACAACTACGCCCGCAACCTGGGCATCAGCATCCGTCGCACGCGCACCCTGCTCTTGTGCACCACGGGCATCCTCACCGCCTCGTGCACCGCCTTCTGCGGCCCCATCGCCTTCCTGGGCTTGGCCGTGCCCCACCTCGCTCGTCTGGCCCTCGGCAGTGCCAATCACCGCAGCCTCCTGCCCGCCACCTTGCTCACGGGTGCCTCGCTTGCCCTGCTGTGCAACCTCATCAGCACCCTGCCCTCTGGCGCCACCATCATCCCCATCAATGTCATCACCCCCATCATCGGCGCCCCTGTGGTCCTGTGGGTGATACTCAGGAGGAGGTGAAGCGAATTTGGATGTAAAAGAGTAGGATTCCTCTTTATTTTATCACATTTATTAGATATACTCCTCTTTATTTTTCAAAAATAGCTTGGATTATTCCTCGTTGTTTTGTACCTTTGTGCACATAAAATGAAACTGACATGGCATATTATACAAGATTGGTTGACGCGGAACTGGTAGCATGGAAAAACAAGACAAAGCGTAAACCTCTTCTGATGAGAGGTGCAAGGCAAGTTGGAAAATCATGGGCAGTAAGGCATCTTGGCGAGAGTTTCAAATACTACATAGAAGTAAATTTTGAGAAAAGGCCCGAGATCCGCCAGTTGTTCGACGAAATCACCGACGTGCATACTATAGCCGAAAGGTTGAGTGCAATTTATACAACCCCCATAGTTCCTGGAGAGACATTGCTATTTCTAGACGAGATACAGGCATGTCCTGCTGCCATCAGCAGCTTGTGGGGATTCAAGGAGGATTTTTCTGAACTACACGTTGTGGGGGCAGGATCTTTGTTAGAGTTTACGCTGAAAGAGATGCCTTCTTTTGGGGTTGGGCGCATATCATCGTTGTTCGTCTATCCAATGTCGTTCGACGAGTTTCTGATAGCCGACGGGAAGGCCATGTGGATAGACGAGAGAAGCAAAGCTAATCCACAGAGTCCGCTTTTTGAGGTTTTGCACAAAGAAATGGTGCAGGCCTTTCGCACGTTCCTGCTGGTGGGCGGTATGCCAGCAAGTGTCGCGACATGGGTTGAGACGCACGACTACATGCAATGTGCAGATGAACTTGACGACATCAGGCAGAGCTATTACGACGACTTTGTCAAGTATGCCAAGAAAGTAGACCCTCAGCTGCTGCGCAATACGCTTCATAGCATTATCATGCAGGTGGGAAGCAAATTTGTATATAGCCACGTAGACGGAGGCTATAGAGCGGATGAAGTAAAGAAAGCATTGGAGTTGCTCGTTGATGCAGGACTTGCAAAACGCGTTAATCATACAGCTGCCAATGGGCTTCCTCTGGGTGCAGAGATGAACAACAAATTCAAGAAATATATCTATCTGGACAGTGGTTTGCTACTGCGCATTATGGATATGGAACTTGGTGGTGCAGAATCTCTAAGAACACAGATCCTTGCTGATGTGGCATCTGAGTTAGTCAACAAAGGCGGCTTGACAGAAATGGTTGCTGGCTGGGAAATAATAAAGTATGCGCCTGCAAAGTCGCAACACGACCTATACTATTGGGAGAACCTCAAAAACGGCACAACATCAGAGGTTGATTACATCTTATCAAGAAACATGACGATACTGCCATTGGAAGTAAAATCGGGCACAAGTGGAAAGATGAAAAGTCTACGACTGTTTATGAAATCCAAGAATATTTCGTATGCCATTCGCACCTCACTGGAGAATTACGCCCAACTCGTTCTTTTTGAAGAAGAAAGTTCAAGCATCGAACGTAGGATTGACGTGATTCCATTGTATGCTCTTTCAGGACTTGATGCTTTGCTCACCTCTAATGAAACAATGCCCCCGTGGTCCTGTGGGTGATACTTAAGAAAGGTTAGGGGTTAGAGATGCCTGGGGGGGGGGTTCCTTAACGACCGACAAACGACCGACCATAAAAAAGACCTCGCTCTTGGTAGGGCGAGGTCTGTGTATGTATAGGTATCAGGCACCTTAGTTTGCGTAATACTGTATTCTGAAGACGTCGAGGTAGGGCACTGTCTGCATGGGAGAATATTGGGTTTGCTCTACCGTCAGACGGTCGATGTGCTTGTTGGTGGCAGTACGCTTGATGATGCAGTGGTAGGGAGCACGGTGTGCATGGAAGGGAGCACCGTCTGACGAACTAATGTTTCTGTCCAGTGTCACGTCCAGGGCAGTGGGGAGCAGCAACTGTCCGTCGCCAAACTTGCCATCCAGCACATCCTTATACTCTGCCATAGGATAGAGCTCCAGGCCCAACATACGCAGCAGTTCGGGCATCACGGCATCATGGTCCTTGTATGCCTTTTCGTATTCCAGGGTCAGTTGCTGAAAGTCCTCTTCCTGAAAATCTTTCCACCCACCGGTATAGTCTTTTTGGCTGAGGTGACGCGTCTTTGTCACGCCCACCAGCGCAGTCTGGCCCTCTACAGTGCCCCAGTGATATTTGGTGGTCACTACCTCCATCGGGGGGGTCGTAATACTGGTGGTGTAGGTGTTCTGGCGCACTACGCTCTTTTCCAGTTTTCCGTCCTTGTACTGATAGGTGGCTATCAGGTCACCCTCCTCCGTGTACTGGTACTTTTGGTTCTTTATGCACACGATGCGTCCCTGCTCCATCTCGGTAATGTTTCGCATGTCCGCATTGCTCCAGCTCCAGTACTTCTGGAAGGGGCCGTCCCAAGGCGTGCTGGGGGTCAGGGCCGACAACTCATCCAGACTCATTTTGCAGTCAGGGTACACCCAGCGCATGTGTTTCTCCTGTACCAGCAGACCCTGGAGATCATAAAATCTAAAGTCGCTGTTTTCCAACACCGACGCGCCATTGCTTTTAACATAGTACTCGCCGTGGCAGATTCTCTGCACATGGGCAACGGGGACCTTATCCTCGCTGGGTTCCGGTGTGTCGTCGTTACATGCTACCAGTGTCACTGCCATCAGGGCAAGTGAGAACAGATTCTTCTTCATGACCATACTTCTTAGATTTATAACTACAAAACTACAAAAAATTTCCGTTCTATGTATCAAAAAATGTTTTTTTTAAGACTTATTGATACAAGAAAGCGTGAGGGCTTGTCCATATTCATCTAACATCAGGTATCGCCAAACACCATAGCAGAAATGAATACAACAACTTACCCCACGCCTATATGCAGTAGACACGGCGCGGGGCCATGGCAATAACTACATACAGCTCGGGCAGCTCACTGTCCTTCATCCTTCTGCTTTGAAATTGGCGATTTCGATGTTAAGGATAAAAGCGCGAACGCCTTCTTGATCACAACGGGTTTCCCCGATGGACGTTGCAAATTTATGAAAAAGAACAGAAAGCGACAAGAAAATCTTTAAAAACTTTATGAGGATTCTATTTTTAAAAACTACTTTAGGTAGGTCCTGCCACTTCGAGAGCCTCCCCAAAAATAGACCTAGGTTATGACATCGTTTGTATGTACTCTTCTGGACTATTTTAGGCTCTTTAGAGTACATGTCTCAGTCAAAAACAGTACTCTAAATGCCGCGGATAACTACTCTTTTTGGCCGAAAAGAGTAGAATAAAGTACATGTGATGACCAGAAGAATGACTCGTTATTCAAGAACCCCTACATATAATTAAACGAAATAATTTTGGTAACTGTCTATTTACGCAAGATAGACGTCTCTATTAATTCTACTAAATAGCTGTAAATCGCATATTTGATGCTCTGAAGTTTTTTCGCGCAGCGGATGTATCCCGTCCGTTTCAGGAGCGACTATCAATTCTATCAGTTCTATCAGTTAAATATATGTACGCTTTTCTGGTCATCATGTGAGTTGAATATGAAATTCTAATATATATATAAATTTATTTATATATATATTAGACCTATTTTCATTGATGCATACGTGTCCAAAACTAACTGATAGAACTGATAGTACTGATAGTGATAGAGAATATTCAAATCAAACCAAAAAAATCTTGAGGGCCTTGCAATCAAGAAAACACGTCACGACAGAAAAGGACTGGCACTTTCTGATTTTTTGAACACGTTGATAATATGAGTGTTACGGTATGATTAGTAAGTATGCAGTAAGTACAGAAAATCGAAGAACTGCGTTAAATTAAATGTAGGGGGTAGCAAACAAATCAATACACAATCCGAGTACAAACAATTAACTCATCCCCCGTCCAGCAGAAAATGGGCGTGGATTTTGGTGTTTTCGCCAGAAATCGCTACATTTGCAACAGAAACCTAAAAAACGAAATCATGAAGAAAATAGCAATTGCACTGAGTTTTATCCTCGGAATGGGCCTGTCGGGCTATGCCGAGACGGACTATCACGTGATTCCACTGCCCCGCAGCATACAGGAACCTGCCAAGGCTGGCAGCTATGCGCTGGCACCCAAGTCGATCGTCACCTACAAGAGCGGCAACGAGAAGATGGCCAACAATGCACGCCTGCTGCAGCAGTACCTGGCACAGGACGCTGGCTTTGCCGTGGTGCCCCAGGCTGACGTGAAGAAGGGCGCTGCCATCACACTGACACTGGGACTGAAGAATGAGAACCCCGATGCCTATGTGCTGACGGTGGACAAGAAGGGCGTGACCATACAGGGCGCCAGCGAGAGCGGCGTGTACCGTGGTGTGCAGACGCTGCGCAAGTCCATCGGCACCGAGGTGGAGGGCAATGTGACCCTGCCCTGGGTGACCATCCAGGACGAGCCCCGATTCAGCTACCGCGGCGTGCACTTCGACTGCTCGCGCCACTACTTCCCCGTGGAGACCGTGAAGCAGTACATCGACATGATGGCGCTGCATGGCTGCAACAATCTGCACTGGCACATCACCGATGACCAGGGATGGAGATTCGAGGTGAAGTCGATGCCCGATCTGGCCAAGAAGGGCAGCGTGCGCCCCCGCACGGTGATCGGCCAGAACACCAACATCTATGACAACCAGCCCGTGGGTGGATACTACACCCAGGAGGAGTGCCGCGAGATCGTGCGCTATGCCGCTGAGCGATACATCAACATCATCCCCGAGATAGACCTGCCTGGCCACATGATCGCTGCCCTGCACGTGTACCCCGATCTGGGTTGCACGGGTGGTCCCTATGACGTGTGGCCACGCTGGGGCGTGGCCGACGATGTGCTGTGTGCCGGCAATCCCAAGACGCTGGAGTTCCTGAAGCAGGTGCTGAAGGAGCTGGCCGACGTGTTCCCCAGCAAGATGATACACATCGGTGGCGACGAGAGTCCCCGTGTGCGCTGGCAGCACTGCCCCAAGTGCCAGGCGAAGATGAAGGAGCTGGGTCTGAAGAAGGAGGCTCAGCTGCAGACCTACATCAACAAGGAGCTGGAGAAGTACATGGCTGGCATGGGTCGTGAACTGGTGGGCTGGGACGAGGTCCTGGAGGGCGGTCTCTCGGAGAACGCCATCGTGATGAGTTGGCGTGGCACCGAGGGTGGCATCGAGGCTGCTCGTCAGCACCACCGCGTGATCATGTCGCCCAACAGCCATTGCTACATCGACCACTATCAGCTGCAGAACCACCAGCAGCAGCCCCTGGCCATCGGCGGTTATCTGCCTATGAGCAAGCTGTATAGCTACGAGCCCATCCCCGACGAACTGACCAGCGAGGAGGCGAAGTACATCCTGGGTCCCCAGTGCAATCTGTGGACGGAGTATGTGGTGTATCCCGAGCATGCCTTCTACATGTTGCTGCCCCGCCTGGATGCGCTGAGCGAGGTGCAGTGGATGCCCAAGGAGCAGAAGGATTACGAGGCCTTCAAGGCTCGTCTCCCTCGCATGCTGAAACTGTATAGGAAGTTGGGCGTGCCCTACTGTCCCAAGCAAGAATAAAAAGCCCTACCCCCCGGCACATACTCGGAGAGCACATCTAGTGCTTTCCGACTTCCCCAAAAGGGGAGGAGCTGCATGGCAGCAAGGGGGGTGGATGATGGGTAATTATGCATTATGAATTATGAATTAAATAATTTGGTGATCGGCTACCCTGGGCACAGGGTGGCCGGTCCCATAAATGCAGAACTGAGGACAGGCGAACTGACTTGTCTGCTGGGCCCCAACGGCGCGGGCAAGAGCACCCTGCTGAGGACACTGGCCGCCTTTCAGCCACCCATCAGCGGCGAGATGCTGCTGAACGAGGTGCCGCTGGGAGACATCGCGCCCCGACAACTGAGCACACAGATAGGCGTGGTGCTGACGGAACGCATCGACGTGCGAGGCATCACCGTGCGCGACCTGGTGGGCATGGGACGAAGCCCCTACACCAACTTCTGGGGACGACTGACCAAGGAGGACGAACAGGAGATCACCCGAGCCATAGAGCAGGTGGGCATAGAGGCCCTGGCACACCGGCAAGTGAGCACGCTGAGTGACGGTGAGCGCCAGAAGGTGATGATCGCCAAGGCACTGGCCCAGGGCACACCCATCATCTTGCTGGACGAACCGACGGCCTTCCTGGACTTCCCCAGCAAGGTGGAGGCTATGCTGCTGCTCCGTCGCCTGTGCCGCGAGATGGGCAAGAGCATCTTCCTGAGCACACATGACCTGGACCTCGCCTTGCAGACGGCCGACCGACTATGGTTGATTGCGCCCAATCAGGAGGTGGCGATAGGTACGCCCAGCGAACTGGCAAGCACGGAAGTGCTCCCCCACTTCTTCACAGGAGAGCACATCCAATTTGACGCTGAAGCGCTGCGATTCAATATTGTCTAGTGTCTCACACAGAGACGCAGAGGACACAGAGATTTTTTAATTGGAACCACAAATCTCGCAAATCTATCAAATCAGTCCTCTAAAAAGAATTTATTACAAATCACACAAATCGATGCACTAGGGAATTTGTGAGATTTGTGGTTAAAAAACTCTAACCCCTAACCTCTAACCAAAATCCTCCCCCTTTGGGGGGAGCTAGAGGGGGCTTACTCCCTGAAATACACTCGCTTGACACGACCAGAGACACTCGTGAGTATCTCATAAGGAATGGTGCCCGTCACATCAGACAAGGTGGTGACGGGTAATTCTTGGCCGAAGATCAGCGCCGTGTCACCCTCGTGGCAGTCGATGTCGGTGACATCAATCATGCACACATCCATGCAGATGTTGCCCACATAGGGCGCACGCTGACCATGTACCAGGCAATAGGCATGGCCGTTGCCCAAGTGGCGGTCCAGTCCGTCGGCATAACCGATGGGCAG
>JAZRYA010000017.1:0-51187 GCA_045600505.1 Bacteroidaceae bacterium | reverse complement strand
TCCAACCTCCCCCTTTCGGGGGGCAAATCGCGAGCAAGCGATTTGGGGAGGGACACCGGAGCGGCCCCACCAGCCGCGCAGGAATAAATGGACCGACGGAGGTCTGAGGGGGGCTTCAGCTCTCTTGATGCTCCTCTTCTCTATCGGGATCAGCATCCTAGCTCTCCTGCTACCACCTCAGGGAGTCATCGACCCCTCGGTGCTCTGGGTCGTTGCACAGGCGCTGCTGTTTGCGGCTAGCGTGCTGGGAATCGACTCGTATATTAATAGAACCTCCTCTGACAAATAGAGGGGGTTTTATTTGTTTATTTCCCTAAAAATTAGTATCTTTGTAGTAGATTTTTGTGATGAAATAGGAACTATGCTGCAACGCATCTGTGATCTCATAAGCCGATGGATGGCCGTCATCGTACTGGCGACGGCGGTCTGCTCGCTGCTCTTTCCCGAGGGGATGAGCGTAATACGCACCCAGTGGATCAGCCCGCTGCTGGGCGTGGTGATGTTTGGCATGGGCCTCACCCTGCAGCTACAGGACTTCCGCATCGTGTTTAGCCGACCGCGCGACGTGCTCATCGGGTGCGGGGCGCAGTTCTGCATCATGCCACTGCTGGCATGGGGCCTGGTGCGGGCGTTTCATCTGCCGGCCGAATTGGCCGTGGGCGTGATGCTGGTGGGCTGCTGCCCGGGTGGCACTGCCTCTAATGTCATCACCTATCTGGCAGGCGGCGACCTGGCGCTCTCGGTAGGCATCACCGGTGTGGCTACGCTGCTGGCCCCTGTGGTCACCCCGCTGCTGGTGTGGCTGCTGGCTGGCACGCACGTGGATGTGGCCGTGTGGCCTATGTTCCTGAGCATCGTGCAGGTGGTGGTGCTGCCCATCCTGCTGGGCCTGGCCATCAAGTACCTGCTGCCGCGACTCACCCAGCGCATCAGTGGCTATCTGCCGGCCTTCTCTACCCTGGCCATTGCCACCATCGTGGCCGCCATCGTGGCTGCCAATGCACATAGCCTGCTGACATCGGGCTTGCTCATCATCGCTGTCGTCGTCCTGCACAATCTCCTCGGCTTCTGCCTGGGATATGCCCTGGGCCGCCTCTGTCGCATGACGCCACGCAAGGTGACTGCCATCACCATCGAGGTGGGCATGCAGAACAGTGGCCTGGCGTGCTCGCTCGCCCAACTGCACTTTGCCCAGATGGCCATGGCTGGTGTGCCGGGCGCCCTCTTCAGCGTGTGGCACAACATCGCGGGTGCGCTGATGGCTCGCCTGCTGAGGACGTGGCAAGTGAGGGATGAGAAATAGGCGCTGCTACTTCTTGAGATAATGCTTCACCCAGTCGACCTCCATCTCCACGGGCAGGTCGGCATCGCGGACCTTGCCTACCCAACTGCCGCCCAACTGCTGGTCGATGCGGAAGTGCTGGGGACGGAAGTAGGGAAACTGACCCATCTCCTCGGGCAGGCTCTTGTCGCGATGGTAGGTGTAGGTGGGCTTGCCGTTGATGTGAAACACCAGGCTGTCGGGATAGAGGTCGACGCCATAGTCGTTGAATCCATCGGGATCTATGGGACTGGTGCTGCTGTGGCGCTTGTCGCCATGGCGCTGGGTGTAGGTGCTGTGGACGGTCTGGTGGGCGATGCTGTCGAAGTTGAGTCGCTCCATGATGTCGATCTCGCCGCCTGTGGGCCAGGGGCCATTGTCGTAGGGCATGAGCCAGATGGCGGGCCAGGCTCCCTGGGCACCATGCAGACGGGCACGGACGACGAAGCGGGCGCCCTTGGTTCCGCAGTCAAAGGGGTGCTTGCCCATGGACCAGATGCCGCCGGTGAGATGGGGCGCGGGGTCGCGATCGGGATGATCATTGACGATGCCGGTGAGGACGATGCAACCATCGCGGAAGGTGACCAGACGGGGGTCGTTGGGGTCCTGGGTGTTGTGCCAATCGGACGAGCCTCGGCCGATTCTGCTCCACACCGACGTGTCGAGACGGCCGGTGTTGAAATCATCACAATAGGTCAACTTCCACCCGGAATGGTGGGCACAGGAGCACAGGAGGAAACCTGCGCACAGGAGGAAAAATTTCTGTAGCATGGTTTTTCAGTATATTCTCGATTGCAAATATAGAGAATTTCCGTTAATTCTGCTTGTCATTTTGGGATTATATGGAGCTAGCATTGGTCTTTTGACTGATTTTTCGTATTTTTGCAGAGGATTTGAACTTCACGACGTATAACCTTATTATAAATATAAACATGACAAACAACCTTTTCTCTCTCTTGCACAAAACCGTGCTGACGGGCTGTCTGATGGTAGTGACACACGCCGGGGCACAGACACAGCACGAGGTGCCCATGGCGGGCAATGCCTATGTGACGAGCCATGCGACAAGGACACAAGTGACGGACCGCGGCATCAGAAACTGGACATCGCCCGAGACGGTGGTGAGCGCCTACTTCTACGTGAGCCAACCGCAGACGGTGACCCTCTCGCTCAAGGGCAAGGGACATGCCACCATGCTCATGGCGTGCAAGGACGCCAAGCAGACGGTGCGCTTTGACTCGGACGAGGTGACCGTGGCTGGCAAACTGTCCGTGAACGTGGAGCATGCAGGATACATCAGAGTGGACATCCAGGGCGTGGAGCGATCGGGCCAGCGCTATGCCGACATCTCGGACATCGTGGTGACGGCCAACGAGGGCAAGGTGACTTGCGTGAAGGATTTCTCGAACTACTGGGGACGTCGTGGCCCCTCGGTGCACATGGCCTACCAGTTGCCCAAGGGCGAGGATTACGAGTGGTTCTACAACGAGGTGACCGTGCCCCAGGAGGGCGAGATAATGTGCAGCTACTACATGGCAGCAGGATTTGGCGAGGGCTACTTCGGCATGCAGTACAACTCGCCCACCGAGCGCCGTGTGCTGTTCTCGGTATGGAGCCCCTTTGACACGCAGGATCCCCGCGACATCCCCGAGGACATGCGCATCAAGCTGCTGAAGAGCGGCAAGGACGTGCACATCGGCGAGTTTGGCAACGAGGGCTCGGGCGGCCAGAGCTACCTGATCTATCCCTGGAAGGCAGGACAGACCTATTCCTTCCTGATGCGTGTCCACCCCGATGGCAAGGGCAACACGGTCTACACGGCCTTCTTCTATGCCCCCGAGGAGGGGAAATGGCGCCTGGTGGCCAAGTTCCTGCGTCCCAAGACTGATACCTGGTACACCCACGCACACTCCTTCCTGGAGAATTTCATGCCCGAGCAGGGATACCTCAGCCGCGAGGTACGCTTCACCAACCAGTGGGCACGCACCCGCACTGGCAAATGGGTTCGTCCCGAGTCTGCCGTCTTCACACACGATGCCACGGCACGCGCTGGTGTCCGTCTGGACTACATCGGAGGCCTCACCCCTGCCGGCGATGCGCTGTACCTGAAGATGGGTGGCTTCTTTGACCAGAACGAGAAGGGCGGCAAGCGATTTGCCATGCCTACCTACCAGGGCAAGACCGTGCCCAACGTAAACTTCAAGGCGCTGAAGAAGCTGGAGAAATAGCAGGAAACTGCAACACCCCATGGAGAGAGACGACATAGACTTCAAGAGCGGGGACGTAAGCAAGACGTTCCTGAGGATGCTGTGGCCCACACTGACGGGCATGATCTCTATGGTGGTGCTCAACCTGACAGATGGCGCATTCGTGGGCCACGGTGCAGGAAGTGATGCCCTGGCTGCCGTGAACATCGTGGCACCCGTGTTTCTGCTGGACGGAGGCATAGCGCTGATGTTTGGCATGGGAGCTAGCGTGGTGGCTAGCATACACATGAGCCAGGGACGGCAGAAGGCCGCCAACATCAATGTGACGCAGGCCCTCATCGGGGCAGAGTTCTTCTCCATCGCCTTCTCGCTGTGGCTGCTGACCTCTCCCGATGCGGCGTGCCGGCTCTTTGGCAGCAACGAACAGCTGTTGCCCCTGGCCAAGTCCTACCTCTTCTGGATAGCTCTGTTCCAACCCCTCAGCACGCTGGCCAGCGTCGGCATGTTTCTCATCCGCCTCGACGGCAATCCCAAACTGGCCATGTGGATCATGACGGGTGCCGCCATCAGCAATATGTTCTTTGACTGGCTGCTGATATTCCCCTACCAGATGGGGATAGAGGGCGCTGCCATCGCCACAGGAGGCAGCTTTGCATCACGCGGCATAGTCACCATGTTGTACCTTGCGCTGTACTCCCGCACGCTGAAACTCTGCCGACTGAAGGCAAGCTGGAAAAGCCTGCGGCTGACGCTGCGCAACATATCCTACCAGATGCGGCTGGGCAGTTCGGCTTTCTTTGGCGACGCGGCGATTGCCTTTGTCCTGATTGTGGGCAACTACGTCTTCATCCACCGTCTGGGCGAGGATGGCGTGGCGGCCTATTCCCTGGCATGCTACTGCTTCCCCGTGGTGTTCAGCGTGAGCAATGCCATCGTGGTGTCGGCACAGCCCATCATCAGTTTTGCACACGGTGTGGGCGACGATGCACGTAAGCGCAAGGCGCTGCGACTGGCCATCGGCTCGGCTCTGGTTGTGGGCATCGGGGGATTTCTGTTCATGTCTGCCGGGGCACGATTCATCTCGGCCGTATTCCTGCCCACGGAATGTCACGCCTACCAGTTGGCCGTGGAGGGACTGCCTGTCTTTGGCTCCGGGTTCATCTTCATCGCTCTCAATCTGATCATGGTGGGATATCTGCAAAGCACAGAGCAAGCGCGCAAGGCCTCCATCGTCACGCTGCTGCGAGGATACATCGTCTTGCTGGCCTGCTTCCTCACGATGCCTGGCCTCTTGGGGGTAAACGGCATGTGGGGCGCCATGCCCATGGCCGAGCTCATCACTTGCCTGATTGTGCTGCTGATGGCTGCACGATAACTCGATCTGATGGGCAAAACAAGGCGGCAGGCGCAAAAAACACCGGAAAGGGTGGCGTAATTGGACAAAGTTGACTATATTTGTAGTCAGAAACCAAAAATAAATGCCATGAGCGAGGAAAACAAGGAAGAGCGCACCTATCGTTGCAACGACTGCGGTGCCAGCATCAAACGACACGACGTGTTCTGCCCCAAATGCGGAAAACTGCTGGATAAATACGATTTCGAGGAATAAAATCGGGCAACCAGACACTCGCCGAGTGGGCGGATTCTGTCTTATTAATAGATAAACTGAAAAATGAAGGAAAGAATAGTATTCCTAGACTATGTACGCGTGATGGCTTGCCTGATGGTGATGCTGGTGCACGCTAGCGAGAACTTCTACCTGGGCACAGGGGAAATGGTGGACGTGGTGTGCAACATCAGCACCGAGGAGAACCGCCTGTGGGTCAGCCTCATCGACGGTTTCTGCCGCATGAGCGTGCCCTTGTTTATGATCACCTCGGCCTATCTGCTGGCTCCCCTGCGCGAGGATCAGTCGTGGGGCGAGTTCTTCCGCCGTCGTGCCCTGCGCATCGTGCCTCCTCTGGCTGTGTTCCTGGTGCTCTATAGCGCTCTGCCCCTGCTGTGGGGCGGCACCACTGTGGAGGCTGCCAAGGTCGACCTGCTGACTTGCCTGGTCAACTTCCCCGGCAATGCTGGCCACCTGTGGTTTGTCTACTGTCTGCTGGGCATCTACATGTTCATCCCCATCGTATCTCCCTGGCTGCGACAGGCTAGCCCTCGCCAGGAGCGCTTTGTCATTTGGCTGTTTGTGCTCAGCACCACCATGCCTTTCTTCAATCGCTGGGTGGGCGACGTGTTTGGCCAGGTGTGGTGGAACCAGTACCACATGCTCTACTACTTCTCGGGCTATCTGGGCTACCTGGTGATTGCGCATTACATCCGCGTTCACCTCACCTGGGACACCACCAAGCGCGTGCTCGTGGGTCTGCCCATGATGCTGGCAGGTGCCGTGGCCACTATCCTGAGCTTCTATCTGCAGATCAAGCTCGGCCAAGACCAAGAGCCTACTTGGGTGGAGCTGGGCTGGAGCTTCTGCACCATCACTTGTCTGCCCCTCACCGTGGGTGCATTCCTGCTGATGACTTGCATCAAGAAGGCTGGTCCTTGCTATGGCCTCATCCGCGACATCAGCAAACTGTCCTATGGCATGTTCCTGATGCACATGTTCTACCTGGTGCTGTATGCCAACCTCTACATG
This sequence comes from Bacteroidaceae bacterium, assembly GCA_045600505.1. Lineage (GTDB taxonomy): Bacteria > Bacteroidota > Bacteroidia > Bacteroidales > Bacteroidaceae > Physcousia. The sequence goes on along the minus strand of JAZRYA010000017.1, from coordinate 45,021 downwards.
GGCCACATGCCCACTGCGCTCTGCATCCCCGCAATCGCCGTCAGCACATTCGTCAGCTGCTATCTGACCACCAAGGCTATCTCGTATATCCCTGGTAGCAAGTGGATTATTGGGTGATTAGCGGTTAGTGATTAGCGATTAGTGATTAGTGATAAATGATAAATGACATGAAGAAAAAATTTCTATGCGCCCTGGTTGCAGGGCTGGCTCTGGGAGCGATGACCTCCTGCCACACTAGCAAGTCTGCCTCGGATGGCAAGACTATGTCCTCGAACCCCATCTTCACGGGCCAGTATGCCGACCCCGAGGTAGCCGTACTGGATGGCCAGTATTGGGTGTTCCCCACCTACAGTATGCCCTATCGCCAGCAGACTTTCCTCGATGCGTTCTCATCACCCGACCTGGTGCACTGGACCAAGCACGAGAAGGTGCTGGACAACAGCAACGTGAAGTGGCTGTGGCAGGCCATGTGGGCTCCTGCCGTCATCCAGGCCAACAACAAGTTCTACCTCTTCTTCGGCGGTAACGACGTGCACGAGGGCGAGGTGGGCGGTATCGGCGTGGCTGTGGCCGACAAACCCGAGGGTCCCTATGTCGATGCACTGGGCAAACCCCTCATCAACGAGATTGTCAATGGCGCTCAGCCCATCGACCAGTTTGTCTACCGCGACGACGATGGCCAGTTCTATATGTTCTACGGCGGATGGCGCCACTGCAATGTGTGCAAACTGTCGCCCGACCTGCTGAGCATCGTGCCCTGGGAGGATGGACAGAAATTCCACGAGATCACTCCCTCGAAGAGCTATGTCGAGGGCCCCTTCATGTTCAAGCGCAACGGCAAGTACTACTTCATGTGGAGCGAGGGCGGCTGGACAGGCCCCGACTATTGCGTAGCCTATGCTATCGGTGACAGTCCTCTCGGTCCCTGGGAGGTGAAGGGCAAGATCCTGCAGATCGACCCCGAGGTGGCTACCGGAGCAGGTCACCACTCGGTGCTGCAGATTCCCGGCAAGGACGAGTATTACATCGTCTATCACCGTCACCCTCTGGGCTCGCACGACGGCAATGACCGCGTGGTGTGCATCGACCACATGTACTTCAATCCCGATGGCACTATCAAGCCCGTCAAGATGACCTTTACCGGCGTAGAGGCTCGTCCCATGCCCAAGAAGGCAAGAAAAAAGTAAGAAATGAGAAATATACGTCTGACGAGAGGAGTGGCGATGGTGCTGCTCCTCTTGTCTACTCTGCCGATGCTGGCCAGCAACCCAGCCAAAGCAACAGGAACAAGCAAGGAAGCCGAGGCCATGTTCCACAAGATCTATGACATGGTCTTTGGCGACGAGGGATCGTCCCTCAGCTATGCTGTCAATATCATCGGTCTCTACAAGACCCAGGGCGACATCGTCTACAAGGCTGGCAAGATCCATTACATGGAGAGTCGCTATGCTGCTTGGGAGGATGGGAAGTCGGCCTATATGGTGGACAAAAAGAAAAAGACGGTGGACATCTACCGCGCTGATGATGACAAAAAGGACGAATACTTGGCCAAGTTCAAGTACGACGTCAACAACTTCATCTTCAGCTACACCACCGAGGGGGATTACTACAATGTGCGCGCCAAGGTGCGTGACGGCAAGTACTTTGGCATCCGCGAGGTGACGGCCAAGGTGCAGCGCAAAAACCTATATCCCGTCAGCCTCACCATCAAGTTGGCATTCCTGCGTACAACCGTGCACATCAGCAAGTTCCACCCTGGCGACATCAACGATGCCGTGTTCCAGTTCCCACAGAAGCAGTTTGCCGGTTACACCTTCACCGACCACCGCAACGAAAAGTAAACCCTCCCGGGTTTACCTCACCAGTCTTACAGGTCCCAGCAATCCCGACTCCTGCAAGGGCGAATCGGCCTTCCAGGGGTTGACGCTGGTCCAGGTAGGTCTGTCTGCTATGGGCAACTGCTGGTCACCGATCAGTCGGTTTTGCCAGTTGTTCACCACATCGATGCGCACCTTGTTCTTGCCTTTTTGCAGGAAATCGGTCACGCACAGGCGGTAGGGAGGCGTCCAGAGACCACCCACATATTTATCATTGACATACACCTTGGCCATCACCATCACCTTTCCGAGGTCGAGATACAAAGTTCCCTCGGGCACTTCCTCCAGTCGGAACAGATGGGTATAGCTGGTCAAACCCGAATAATAGCGTATGTCGGGATTCTCGTCCTCGTTCAGGGGATGCAGTTTCTCCCAGGTCTGCACCTTTTGGGGGCCTCGCATTTCGGCTTGGAAGGCCACCTTCCAGGGAGTCTCCAGTCTCATCACTTCCTCCATATTGACGGGGGCTGGCAGGGGCTTGTCCGCATTCTTCACCATCGAGAACACCACAAACGCGCTCTCGTTGGGAGCCAGATTCAAGGTCAGTGTGGTAAATTCGCCATCGTCCTTGGCATCGGGCAGCTGCATCTGTCGTGCCGTCACGGGATCCCACCATTCGGCATGGCGGCCCGTGATGTGGAAACGGGGTGTCACCGTCAGCGGCGCATCGCTCTGGTTGCTGATGAAATAGATGTCACGACCCTGCAGTCGGCGGTGGATAAACTGGGCTGGCAGAGCGGGATCGATGTAACAATCGGGCTTTGCTCCCAGGCGCTGCAACAGGGCCGACAAGTCGGTGTCCTTGGGATAGACATGGCCCAGGCCATACTGTCCCGTCTCCCACATCGATGTGGCAATCTGGCGCACCATGTAGTCTGCCATGGGATAGTCCTTCATGCTGGGAGAAGTCACAGGACGCGGACCCACCACGGGCAAACCTCGCTGAACCAAATTGCCTATGCAACTGATCATTTCGGGCCTCATCGTTGTCTGGTCGGGCAACACCAGCACGCGATATTGCATACCGCTGGGCAGGCACAATACACCGCCTTGCACGGTAGCTTGTTGCAATACCTCGGCATTGATATAGTCAAAGCTGTATCCACGAGGTACCGCGGGGTTGCACTCACCTGTCATCTTGGGACAATCCTCTCCTATGAAGTAGGCCACATCGGCCACATAATCGCCCTGCTGAAGCATCAGGTTGCAACGGCGCAAGTAATCGGTAAACAGATCTATCTGCTGCCACCACACATTCTTGCGTTGGAAATCGTTGCCAAAAGGTGCTGAAATACCGGGGAATGTGCTCTCGTCGGGCTGCTGGATGAACAAGTGGAGCAAGGTGGCATTGATGCCCTCGCAGAAGAAACGGTCGGTGCGCTGCTTCATGACGGCAGGGTATCGGCTGAAGTTGGGACCTCCGGCTGTGCACGATTCTGCCCACACCTTCTGTTTACCGTAGATGTGAGCGCAACTGCTGGCAGCTCGGTTTTCTATGTTACCCAGGTCGCCCTCGCTCCAGAACTCTCCTCCGACCTCGTCACTCTGGCCTCCGTACATCAGGAACTCGCTGGGGAAACCCCAATGGCCATAGCACTCGAGCCAGGTGGTCAGTCCGTGCTGATGACTGACGTCTCTCAGTCCGCCCACATAATCTCGGGCTACGCGATCGGCCACCAGGCGGCGCAAGTCCCACAGGAAGCGCTCGCTCTGGTCCTGAGATCCTATCACCTGGCCATACAACACGGGGATAAAGGGAACAGGATCATAGCCATACGTCTTCTTGAAGGAGGCTATCATGTCATCTGTCCAGTTCTGGCCTCCCGTCTCGTAGCTGTCCTCCACGACAACACGGAAACAGGTGCGGTCCTTGGCAGGTATGCGGCGAAGCAATTCGCCAATGAAAGCATCGAAGTGAGATGCCACATGTTCCTTGCTCATCTTGTCCACCTCCAGACCTGTGGCCTCCCAACTGGCAGGAGAATTGGTCACGCCAGTGGGCATCATGGCTGTGCGCATTACCTTCCACTGGCCACGAGGAGCTCGCCATTTCAGCGTGCCATCAGGCTGCAGGTATTGGGACACGTCCACCACCTGGCCGGGCTGAACTACCTTGGTTCCAACGGGTTCTGCCTGCGTGTTCCACATATATTCTCCCCACATAGGCAGGGGATACTGATACATCTTGGCCAGCGATTTCTCCTCGTAACGCTCCACCTTGGGCTCGTCGGACAGGGTGGCGGTGAAACTGCAATCTTGTGGCCCTCCCGTCACCAGCAGTCTCACATCCTGGGCCTTCACATCAGGCAACGAGATGCATACGGGAGCAAAGGCATTGAAACCCGTGTTCAGGGCTGCATTTGTACGGTCCAGGTGCACTTGTCTCAGCGTCTGAAACTGGCCATTCACCAGATATTGCACCGCAACATTGGCCAGCAGATAGTTTTCTGTCTCGAATGTAATGCTACGCAAGGTCATGGGGCGGTCCAGATGCACATTCTCCACCAGGTCTTGGCCAGTTTTCTTGGTCAACTGCACCGCGTGACTGTTCACCGGAGTCGCCACAGGCAACGCCAGCACCTTGACATCCTGAGCATCCTCGCCCAAAGCGGGGAACTTGATGGTCTGCTCCTGTCCCGTGCCAGTTACCATGGTCTCGGTGTGAGCCAGATATCGCATCGCCTGATTGGGCTGCACCCAAGGACCACCGCTCTGGCTCCATCCGGGGCTATTGAATATACCTATTTCTATGCCCAACTGAGAAGCGCGCTTCAGGGCAGCATGCATCACACCCCACCACTGGGGAGACAGCATCTTGACATCGCCTGCAGCCACCTCGTCTTGCCATATATTACCGATAAAAGCACGCGTGATACCTGCCTTCTTCATGGCCTCCAGGTCGCGTTCCACACCCACCGTGGAGATGTTGTCGCTCATCCAATACCAATAAACAGCGATACGCTGGTCATCGGGAACTTTGACAAATCGGTCACTCAAGTCGTCAGCCAGTGATGTCATAGACCATGCCAGGCCTAGCACACACATCAAGATATATTTCAGCATTTTCACGAAATAATTTATTTTCCGATTACAAATTTAAGACAAATATTTGGCATAATGGATAGGTTGTTGACCTTTTTCCCCTACAATTTGCTACATTCAGAATATTTTCGTAAGTTTGCGCTTAAGAAACAAAAATATATTATGAAATTCATCAGTTGGAATGTCAACGGCCTGCGCGCCGTAGTTGGGAAGAACTTCTGTGAGGCGTTTGAGGATCTCGATGCCGACTTCTTCTGTCTGCAAGAAACCAAACTGCAAGCAGGACAGATAGACCTGCAGTTCCTGGGCTACCAGTCCTACTGGAACTATGCCGAGAAGAAAGGCTATAGCGGCACTGCCATTTTCACACGCCATCAGCCCCTCAGTGTCACCTATGGCATGGGCATCGAGGAGCATGACACCGAGGGACGTGTCATCACCCTGGAGATGGAGGACTTTTATCTCGTCACCGTCTACACGCCCAACAGCCAGGATGGGTTGCGCCGTCTCGACTATCGCATGCAGTGGGAAGATGCCTTCCGTGACTATCTGCTGGCACTGGACAGCAAGAAGCCCGTCATCGTGTGTGGCGACATGAACGTAGCCCATCAGGAAATAGACCTAAAGAACCCCAAGACCAACCACATGAATGCGGGTTTCACCGACGAGGAACGTGAGAAGATGACCTCATTGCTGGGCAGTGGATTCACCGACACTTTCCGTCACTTCCACCCCACCCTGACAGATGCTTACAGCTGGTGGAGCTACCGTTTCCACGCTCGTGAGAAGAACGTGGGATGGCGTATCGACTACTTCCTGGTCAGCAACCGCTTGCTCGATCGTCTGACCTCTGCAGCTATCCACAGCGAGGTGCTGGGCAGCGACCATTGCCCTGTAGAAATCACCCTCCAATAAGTTTTTACAAAAAGACTTTGATATTTTCACTATATTTTCGTATTTTTGCAGATAGAAATCATAACAAAAGAGAAATATGGACAAGATTCTAGATAAAAGTACTGCCACCATAACCATCGTAATAGACGAACCCCTGAATGCGCAACACCTGCAGGAGTTGCAAGACCAGGTCGCCGAAATCACTCTGGGCTTTGGCACAAAACTCATACTGGACTGCACCAACATGGACTATATCTGTTCCAGCGGTCTGCGTATCTTCCTGGGTATCCTGAAGCAAGCCGAGAGCGTGGGGGCAACCCTCATCGTACGTGGCGTGCAGCCCCTGGTGCGAAACGTATTCGACATGACAGGTTTCACATCGATGTTCCAGTTTGACTAGTTTCTTAGGTCTTCCCCTGATGGCCTGGGTCGTCCTGATGGCACTGACCCTCAAGGTCTATGTTTTGGTGAAAGCCAAACTTCCTGGTGACGTACTTTCCTATGCCATCATCGCTCTCTTGTTGTTATCTGGGGCGATGAGCATCGAGCAAACCCTGAGTTGCTTCAGCGCCACCAGCGTAGTGCTCATCGGTGTGCTCAGCGTGGTCAGCGCAGGACTCATACATTCCGGTGTGCTCCACTGGCTGGTACGCCACGTCATGGGCACCCCACGCAACCAACTCACAGCACTCGTTCGACTGATGCTGCCTGTAGGCGCATCCAGCGCTTTCCTCAACAACGCCACCGTGGTCACCATGTTTATCCCGGTGGTCAAGATGTGGTCGCTCAAACTCAGTCTGCAACCCAGCCAACTGCTCATCCCCCTCAGCTATGCTGCCACCATTGGCGGCATGTGTACCATATTTGGCACCCCCGCCAATCTGGTCATTGCTCACTATTACCAGGAACACATGGGCGTGTCCATGCCCCTATTTGCCAACTTGGTACCCGGACTCATCTGCCTGGCAGCAAGCATCATGTGCCTGATAGTACTGCGCAACTGGCTGCCCAAGCGCAAAAGCCCCGAAGAGAGCTTTGAATGCAGCACGGACTACACCGTGGAGCTGGTGGTTCCTGCCCAGTGCCCCTGGGTGGGCGAGACCGTAAAGGATGCCGGACTGCAGGATGTGCGTGGAGGACACTTGGTGGAAATCGTGCGCTTTGACCGCGAAATCATCTCCCCCGTCCCTGCCGACGAGTTTATCCTAGGCAACGACCACCTGGTCTACACCGGCCGCATCAACGACATCCTAGAACTCAAAGCATCACACGGACTGGTCAACGCCAACCACCTGGTGTTCAGCACCAAGGACCAGCAGCGCGACCGTAAGCTTCAACTGGCCACGGTCGACACAGAATCCCCCCTGATAGGACAGCGACTGGAAGACAGCGACTTTGAAACTCACAATCACGTGGTGCTTGTAGCCATCGCCCGCGACGGACAACGACTCACAACTATCCCACGCGAAACAGCCCTGATGCCCGGAGACACTCTGTTGCTCGAGGGACCACGCCTGGCAGCAGAGAACTTTGTGGGTTCGCTCAACTTCTTTGACAGCATCGCATTGCCCAGACAGGACTATCGCACACTGGTAAGTTCCCTCATCATTCTGGTTATGGTGCTGCTCTCCTCTACTGGCGTGATGCCTCTCATCAAGAGCGCCTTCCTGGCTGCCGTGCTCATGTACATCACGGGATGCTGCAGCACCATGCAGCTGCAACAGAGCATCAACTGGAAACTCATCATGTCCTTTGCCGGCAGTGTCTGCTTGGGTAACGCGATGGACGTGACAGGACTTACTTCTCGAATCTCCGATGCACTCATGATGATGGGACACAACAATCTGCTGATCTCCCTCATCGTGTTGTGTACCAGCGCATCACTGCTCACCGAGTTTATCAGCAACACCGCAGCAGCGGCCATCTTTGCACCCATCGCCATCAGCGTGGCTACCATGCTGGGAGTCAATCCTCTGATCTACTGCACCGCCATCATGGTCGCCATCAACTGCAGCTTTGCAACCCCCATGGGCAACGAGACCAATCTCATCATCTACGGACCTGGCGGATATCGGTTTGCTGACTTCCTGCGCATCGGTATTCCGATGAACATCGTTATGCTTTTTATCAATGTAACACTGGCCTACACGGCCATGCAAGTCTATCAATAAGTATGGAAAAGAAAGTACTCACCCTCAAAAACGACATTCAAGAGGTCAGTCTGCTGGCCCCCTTTGTCGACATGCTTTGTGATGAACTCCAACTGAATCCAGCCATTGGCTTCAATATCAACCTAGCTCTAGAGGAAGTGGTGACCAACGTCATCTCCTATGCTTTCCCACCAGAAGAGGAACACACCTTCCATGTCACGGCATGGGCTGACGACAAGGCTCTGACTCTCGAGGTCCGCGACTGCGGCAAAGCCTTCGACCCCTTAGCAGAGGCACCCGAGGTGGACACAACCCTGGGCGTGGAAGAACGCGAAGTGGGTGGACTCGGGATTTTCCTCGTACAACAGGTCATGGACCACGTTGCCTACGAGCGACGTGACAACAACAACGTGCTCACACTGACCAAACTGCTGCAATCATGACCGTCAAGATTCGTGAATCATTCAAGCTTCGTCTGATACTGTGGGTTATCGGAGTATCGTCGCTATTATTCTCACTCGTCCTGGCTGCCGTTATCTTCTTTGCCGGCAACGAGGTACGACGCGGAGTGCGAGAGCTGGCCAACGCACGCCTCGACCAAATCGTCTCCAGTGTCAATCACTTCATAGAAAAGACCGAACTTTCTGCCGGCGACCTCAGTACATTGTCCGAGATCACACTTGCAGAAGCAGGTAGCGAGGGTGCTTACACCCTGTGCCAGTATTTTCTGGAGGACACACCCAACGTCCAAGGCGTGGCCATTGCTTACCCCAAAGGCTCGGTTCCCGGCCACGAAGGAGGATACTGCCCCTATGTCATGCGCACCGACACCGGATATTCCAAGCAAGACCTGTTCTTGGTGAAGGACTATTTCGAGCGCGACTGGTACAAGGAACCCAGCACCACCAGGAAACCCTATTGGACACGCCCCTTCCACGAGACCAACGGAAGCGTAATCTGCAGTTACTGCCTACCTGTCATAGACCAGCAGGACAACCTCTCTTGTGTGCTAATCGTGGACATCAATCTGGGCATGGTATCAGATGCTTTGCAGACTATCCGCCCCTATCCCCATTCCCGCATTACCGTCGTCGATGACCAGGGAACCTTTGTAGCACACCCCAATCACGAATTCATCCTCAACGAGAGCGTACAATCACTCAGTGAGAAGGCTCAAACCGCCCCCGATCTCCAAGCTATGGCTGAAATCAAACTTGGACAGCGAGGCCGTGGAGTCTTCAAGATTGACGGCAAGAAACACTACCTCTATCACGCACCTATCCCACACCTAGGATGGACTGCGACGCTGGAAGTTCCCCATGAGGACGTGGGCAAGAACATGGACCGCCTCTTCCTCCTGATGATTTCCCTGATGGTTCTGGGCATACTGACACTGGGAACGGTCTGTCTCATTATCATCAATCGTCTAGCACGGCCATTGGAGAAGTTTGCTGTGGCAGCTCGAAAGATTTCCCATGGCGACTTTAACATCGAACTCCCAGTAGTGCGACAGCGCAACGAACTGTACGATCTGCGCTGTGCCCTGGCAGCCATGAAGAGTTCGCTGGACCGTTACATCACCCAGCTTACCGAAAGCTCGAAAAACACAGCACGCATCGAGGGAGAGCTGAATATCGCACGACGCATCCAGCTGGCTATGGTTCCGCGCAACACGCCCTATTTCCCCAGCCGTACCGAGATCGACATCTGTGGCACCCTGATTCCAGCCAAGGCCGTAGGTGGCGACCTCTACGACTATATCCTGATTGATGATAAGTTCATCTTCTGCATCGGTGATGTGTCGGGCAAGGGCGTACCTGCCTCATTATTCATGGCCATCACTCGCTCGCTGTTCCGCAACACAGTGAAGCACACCACTTCTCCTGCCAACATTGCTCAGGCACTGAATGAGGCCATTTCTGAAAACAACGAAGAGAACATGTTTGTCACCATGTTTATCGGCTGCATGGACTTCTCTACCGGCAAATTCACAGTGTGCAACTGCGGACACAATCCCCCTGTGACCACAGGACAGATTGTGGACCCCACCACCATGCAAGTGGTATTGACCGACCACCCGCACATGATGCAGGGTATCCCTGCCAACATTCCTGTGGGCGTATTCCCCGACTTCAAGTACCAGGAAATCACCATGCATGTCGAGCCTGGAGTCAAACTCCTGCTCTACACCGATGGCGTCACCGAGGCCGAGAACCTAAATCACGAACTGTTTGGCGATGACAGACTCTTGCAGTCACTTGAAAGCATGTCCGCTAACGTAGACTCTAAAGCCCTGACCAAGAAACTGCTCAACGACCTGCACCAGTTTACCGAGGGCGCCGAGCAGAGTGACGATATCACCATGCTCTGCTTTGTGTACAAAGAAAAAGATAACAAGTAAAAGATATATACAATGAAACTCAATGTAGAAATCAATGAGAACGGTGCCCTGGGCACTCTCATAGGCCGTCTGGACACTGCCGCAGCGGCTCAGTTTGCACTGGATATGAAGCCTCTGATGGACCATGCAGATGGAGTCATCACACTAGATTGCAACCAGTTGGAGTTTGTATCCAGCAGTGGCTTGCGTCATTTCCTGACCCTGCGCAAGGCCTCAATGGCCCGTGGTGGCCGAGTAGTGTTGGTTGGCGTCAGCGAGGAAATCCGCCAAGTGTTCACCATCACCGGTTTCTGTAACCTGTTTGAGTTTGCCTAATGGATACAATCCTTGCCCGTATCATGGACCAGCTGTCCCAGCGTTTGGGACAGAGTGGCATCATGTTTCGCATCTTCGGCCGCGTAAAGAGTGAACGCTCACTGGCCCACAAGATGGAAATCAAGGGCGAGAAGTATCGTGCTGGTGCAAAGATACAAGATGTCATCGGCATCCGCGTCGTGCTCTACTTCTCCGAGGATGTCGAGGCACTGGAGATGTTCCTCAGTTCGCAAGACGTAGTTGGCCGTTCTGTGGATACACCCGACGTGAGCACATTCCGTCCTCAGCGACTCAATCTGGTTCGTCGAATTCCACAGGAAATGCTGGAAGACTTCCGCAAAGCATTACCATCGGAATACGCGCCCTACATCGACTCCACCTACGAAATCCAGGTACGTACTATCCTATCTGAGGGTTGGCACGAAGTGGAGCACGACATGCGCTACAAGTGCATCGACGACTGGAAGGGTTGTGACAGCTACTCTCGACAACTCAACGGAGTGATTGCCACACTCGAGACCGCGCAATGGAGCATGGGTGCTATCTTCCGCGAGATGTCCTCGCGAAATCTGTTGGCGGGGCAGTTCGACGCCATGCTGCGCAACAAACTGCTCCTGCGACTGGCCAATGACGGTCTCTCGCCCCAGATTCACGAGTACCTGGCCTCTCACAAGGAAACCGCAGCACGCATACACGAGTCCGAACGTCTGATTCTGGTTATCCTCCTGCTCAATCACGAGCAAGCCATTCCGCTGACATTCGATAATATGGTATTTCTCATCAACCGATACGAATTTATCGACCCTACCCTGCGCGAGATGGAATCACCAGAAACACGCAAGATGTTGGACGAGTACTTGCAGAGTTAATAAAACAAACAAATAGAAGATCTGTATGAAAAAGAACATTTCAACATGGGTTATCGCCCTCATCGCCCTTGTGGGTGGTTATGTTGCCGGAGCCTATCTGGGTATCCCCGGTGTCAGCAGCCAAGAGACTGCAGGCGATATCAATCACTACAACAAGTATGGTGATATTCTGTTGGGAGCCAGCACCTTGTCATTCAATGCTGAATACCGTGACAACAGCGAGGTACAGCAGCGTACCACCCAGACACTAGACATCGTGGGAAGCCGTTTCCGCGAATACTGCGTCTTGATACAGTTTGCCCAGAGCCTGGATGTCAAGGACGAGCAGGTAGCTGCTGCCATTGCACAAATGGCAACATCTGCCAGCCGCATTGCCAACCTGACCCAGGGCATCGAGCAAGCCACCCAAGTTGCCCAGAATGTGGAAAGCGCATCTGAAGAAGAGTGCAACCAAGCCTTGGAAAACACCGAGGCAGCCCTGAAGGAGATCAACACCCACATCCAGGATAGCAAGAAACTGGTAGAGGCTGTCGACGCTGCCATTGGTCAGAATCCTCGCAGCGACGCGATGTTAGCTACTTTGCGCGATCTCGTAGCAGGCTACTGCTCGGTCAACAGCGTACTGTTGCAGGACGAGAACGAGCGTGACTACTGGACCAATCTCCCAGCACTGCTCACCGACGACGACATGGCCGTCAATCTCGTTGTAGACTGATTCACATCCGCTTATGACACTCATAGCATCCTTGGTCCCTATTGCCCTCTATCTGGTGGTACTCAGGGCCATGGATGCTTTCTCTTTGGCCCGAGTCCAGCGGTTAGCCAGTTCCTTCTTATGGGGAGTGGCGAGCGTGGGAATCACTCTATCGTGCGTGTACCTCTGGCGCTGGACTCATCACGGCACACCCTGGCACCAGGTGTGGATATCCCCTTTGCTCGAGGAGACCATCAAGGCACTGCCCTTGTTATGGTTTGTCCACCGTCGGCGTGTCGTTTTCCTTGCCGAGACACTCATCTATGGTCAGATGATAGGCGCAGGGTTTGCTGTGGCCGAGAACATTCTCTACCTGTCTTCCGACCTATCTATGGGTACTGCCCTAGTGCGAGGCATAGGCACCAGCATGCTACACATGGGGTGCACGGCTAGCCTTGGTAGTATGGCCCTGGTGTCCAGAATCCCCTTGCAACACGATCTGCGTCCCGCCTTGCGTCGCTTGCTCGCCTGTTTTCTACCCCTGGTTCTTGTGCCTTCCGTACTGATACACACGCTCCACAACATGCTACTGATTCCTCCCTTCTTGCAACTGGGGCTGGTCGTAATCACATTTATGCTCCTGTTCTTGTTTCTAGAGTGGATCAACGAGCGCATCATCATCCGCTGGCTCGACATATCTCTCACTACCGATGTCACGCTGTTGGCATCGTTGCACAAAGGAACTTTCACCGAGACACCTACCGGACAATATCTTATCAGCATCCGCAATCACTTCGAACCTCTGGTCTTTTTCGACCTCTGTGCCTACCTCACCCTGTATCTTCAACTATTAGTCAAGGCCAAAAGCTGGGTAATGCTGCACGATGCTGGCATCGACATGCCACTCTCTGTCGAGGAACGCCAGGACATACGCGCTCAACTCGCCGAACTAGATCACCTTGCACACAACCTACCCAAACTTGCTCATCAATTGCTTCGCCCCATACTCCACACCAGTGATCAGAATCTCTGGGCCATGCGCACCATGGGGAAATAGAGGTAGTAACAAAGCAAAGGGGGAAGCGCATCACTGCGACTCCCCCTCTTTTTTGATTGATTTTATATCTAAATAGTAAGGTTTACAGATTTTTTACAAAGCAAAGTTGAAGCCGATACCTACGGCATTGTTCTTACGATTGTAGATGTCACTCTTCAAACCACCCAGTGAGTTGACAGTGCGCTCCTGATAGAAGGTGTGCAGATAACCCAGATCGATGTTGAAGACCTTGCTGGGATGCAAGCGCAAACCAAAAGCCAGACAGTTACTAGAGTTGTTGAACGAGAGGTCATTCATGTACTCGTCAGACAATCCGTACTCGGTCTTCTGCCATGAAGCAGAGAGGGTTACCATCTTGCAGCAGTCATACTCGACACCAGCTACCAACTCCCAGGTGTTGTGGTCGATGAGGTCCTGCTTGTCAGCAAACTTCTTAGCGCTCTTGTCAAAATACTCGTGGAAACCTGCAGTCAGGCGAACCTTCTCGATGGGGCTGTACTGAGCACCAAAGGCCAAAATACCGGGAATGTCCTCACGGATCTTGGTACCATCGGCAAACTGACTGAGGACGTTACCTTCCTGAGCAGCCTGTGCCTTGGCAAAATCGTTCATCTCGCTCTTGTTCTTGAGATTCATCTTGGTGGGAGCCTCAAACTTGGCAGACAGATTCCAATGCTCGTTCACCATATAATCAAGACCGATGATAGGAGTGATGCCAAAGCCCTGCTGGTCAGCATTCAATGTCAGAGACTGAGACGAGAGGTCCTGTGAACCTGCACCCTGACCGCTAGCACCGGGGAACTGCATCATAGCATTGGCAGGAACATCGTAAGAATAAGCATAGTTAGCTTTCACGTCCTGTACATAGCCATTATAGCCACAAGTTCCGTACACACCACGTACACCCACATAAGCCGACAGGTTGTCCAGGATCTTGTAGGCACCACCCAACTGCAAACCGAAGTAGTAGCTGCGGCCCTTCATATAAGCATCCATGCCATAGCCAGTCATCTGGCTACCGTATGTACCTGCTGCGGCCAGCTGAGCGGCCATTGCCTGAGCTTGAGCTCCGGGAATACCTGCAGCCTGATACATCTGTGCAATGTTGCCAGCAACCATACCGGGCAGCTGAGCGTTCACCATACCAGGCAACTGCTGTGCAATAGTGCTGCTGTACAGAGCCTCGAAGCTACCCAGACCCTTGTCAAACTCGCACTTACCACCGCCACCGATCAAACCGAAGTGAGCACTTACGCTCCAGCGGGGCTTATTGTAAGAAACCGAGATCGAGGGAATCACGGGAGCAAATGCCTTGCCCTGGAAATCGTGAGTCTGCTGACCGGGATTTGCCATGTTAGCGGCAAAGTAGGGGAAAGTGGTGGAAATATTACGCTGCTGAATGGCGGTCTGGCTATTGAGACTCATGTGCCAACCCTCGCTCAGGAAAACGTTACCGGCAGGGTTTGCATAGAGACTGGTCAAAGTAACCTGACCATCCTGTGCCATGTTGCGCAGAAAAGCTGCGTTCTGGTTTGTGTTAGTGAGCAGACCACCGGCCATCACGGGCAGAGAAGTCAAAACCAGGGCTGCAATAGAAATTGTCTTTTTCATCATAATTATTGTTCTATTTGTGTCATTGACGGGTGCAAAGGTAACACATTTGAAGAAAGTGTGCAAGTTTTTAGCAAACTTTTTGCACAAATATACGTTTTTTTGTGCTACAGGATTACAACTGCAGTCGTTAACTCAAACAGAACATCCTAAGCAAGAACCACAACAAAAAAACGAGAGGACCGCTTCCCATGCAGTCCCCTCGCGCGTATATATATATATGTTATAGTCTTACAGAGCGAAGTTGAAACCGATACCTACTACGTCGTTCTTACGCTGATAGAGGTCAGTCTTGTAACCACCCTGGCTTACAACGGTGCGATCGCCATAGAAGGTGTGCATGTAACCCAGGTCGATATTGAAGTACTTGCTGGGGTGCAGACGTACACCAAAGCCAATCATGTGGTTGGCCAGGTTGAACGAAAGGTCGTTCATATACTCGTCACTCAGGCCATACTGGGTGGTCTGCCATGAAGCAGAGACGGTCACCAGCTTGTGGCAATCCCACTCCACACCGGCATTAAGTTCCCAAGTGTTGTGGTCGATGAGATCCTGCTTGTCGCCAAACTTCTTGGCAGCCTTGTCGAAATACTCGTGGAAACCTGCATTCAGACGTACCTCCTCAATGGGACTATACTGAGCACCTAAAGCCAGGATGCCAGGAATGTCCTCACGCACCTTGGCACCATCGGCAAACTGACCGAGGACGTTACCCTCCTGAGCTGCCTGGGACTCTGCAAAAACATTCATCTCGCTCTTGTTCTTCAAGTTCATCTTGGTGGGAGCTTCAAACTTGGCTGCCAGGTTCCAGTGCTTGTTCACCTCGTAATCGATGCCGATGATAGGAGTGATGCCGAAGCCCTGCTGATCAGCATTCAGGGTCAGGTCATAGTCACCCAGGCGAGCAGCACCGTTCTTAATGCCGGGAAATTGCAGAGCAGCATTAGCAGGAACGTTGTAATGTGCATTCACATCAGTCACATAACCATTGTAGTTACAAGTGGCATAGATGCCGCGAACGCCCAGATAAGCCGACAGATTATCAAGAATCTTGTAAGCACCACCCAGCTGCAAACCGAAGTAGTAAGAGCGCCCCTTCATGTAACTGTTCATCGAATATCCATTGACCTGAGTGGTCGAACCAATCATATCAGCATAAGTAGCAGGAATATTATGATTTGCCTGCAGACTCTGAGAAACTCCAGCACCGATAAGTGAGTTGAGCGTAGGAACAGAACTCATGATGGTATTGCTATAGAGAGCCTCGAAACTGCCAAGGCCATCGTCAAACTCGCACTTACCACCGCCACCATTCAGGGCAAAATGAGCACTCACGCTCCAACGAGGCTTATTGTAAGAAACAGTCAAAGAGGGGATTACGGGAGCAAAAGCCTCACCCTTGTACTTGTGTGTAGTGTTGCCAGGGTCGTTGGCATTATAAGCAAAATAAGGGAAGGTTGTGGTGATGTTACGCTGCTGAATTGCAGTCTGGCTGTTCATACTCATGTGCCATCCTGGACTTAGGAAAGCATTACCAGCGGGGTTAGCATAGAGACTGGTCAATGTGATCTGGCCATCCTGAGACATGTTGCGCAAGAAAGCAGCATTCTGATTGGTGTTTGTGAGCAGTCCACCTGCCATAGCGGGCATAGAAGCCAAAGCCAAGATGGCTGCAAAAATAGTCTTTTTACTCATACCTTACTATTTAGTTTAAAATCAATTTCGATGCAAAGGTAACACTTTTTTACAAAATGTGCAAACAAATTGGATGTTTTGTGCACAAACGTGGACTTTTTGTGCTGAAAGGTTCGAAATCGAACACAAACAAATCCCCCATTCGCAATCGGTATTTTTAGATTCCAAGTATTTTTCGTACCTTTGTACCATGGAATTTTCGCAGAAGACGTACAGAAAGAGAGAGGTGAAGATAACGATGAGGGACGGAATACGCCTCTTCACCGCTATTTTCGAGCCCAAATTCCGTACGGACAGACGGCCCATCATCCTGCAGCGCACCCCCTACAGCATAGCACCCTACGGCAACAACGAATACCCAGATCTGATGATTCCCCTGTGGGAACCCTACATTCGAGAGGGCTACATCATCGTCTTCCAGGACGTGAGAGGACGCAGCAAAAGCGAGGGTAACTTTGTCGACCTTCGCCCCTACAACCCCCGCAAGCGGGAAACCGAGACCGACGAAGCAAGCGACACCTACGACACCGTGGAGTGGCTCATCCATCATACATATAGTAATGAACGCGTGGGCGTGAGCGGTATCTCCTACCCCGGTTTCTATGCGGCTATGGCCATGCTGAGTGGTCACCCTGCCATACGTGCCGTTTCGCCCCAAGCACCTGTTACCGACTGGTTCCGTGGTGACGATACACACCACAATGGTGCTTTCTTTTTGCAGGCCACAGCCGGATTTGTATTCTGGTTTCATTACATGAACTGCCCTGACCCTCCCGTGGAGCAAGACCCAAAACAAGTCTTTGAGGGAGATGCCTACCAGCGCGCCTTGCAGATGGGCGCACTGAAGAACTGGACTGCCATGATGCAGGATGATGTGACGCTGTGGAACCACGTAATGAACCACCCAAATCTGGACGACTGGTGGCGCCGTAGGGAGATTATCCCCCACCTGCGCGAGGTGAAACCTGCTGTCATGATAGTGGGCGGAACCTTTGATGCTGAGGACCAGTATGGCCCCTGGAACATGTACCGCGCCCTGCAGAGCCAATCCCCCCAGACCGAGCTATATCTGGTGGAGGGTCCCTGGAGCCACGGCGGATGGCCCAAAGATGCCAACGAATGGTTTGGTAGTCTGTGGGTAGGTCCCGAGGCTACGGCAGAGTACTTTGCACAGCGCATCGAGTTCCCATTCTTTGCTTATTACTTGGAAGACAAAGGAGTACGCCCCGTGGCAGCACGCGTGTTCCAAACAGGAGAAAACCTTTGGAAACAGTATGCTGGAGGTTGGAACCCCTCGCAACGCACAGCACTGTATCTCCACCGCGACGGACTGCTCTCGACAGAAAAGACACGACATGGCCGACTGGTCAGTTACACCAGCGACCCAGCCAATCCTGTGCCCTATTGTCCCTCTCCCAGCGACCATATAGATCCGACTTTCATGGTGGGAGACCAGCGTTTCCTGATGGGTCGCCAGGACGTAGTATCCTTCTCTACCGAGATTCTGGAAGAACCCTTGCGCATGAATGGACCCATCGAGGCCGAGCTAGTGATAAGCACCGATGCAACGGATGTTGACCTTTTGGTCAAGGTTATCGATGTCTACCCACAAGATGGCACTTACCAATCGGGGCAGCAAATGTTGATCCGCAGCGAGATTATGCGTGCGAAATATCGTGACAATCTCTCAGATCCTCAGCCCCTTATTCCTGGCAAGGAAACCCAGATACACATCCTGCTCAACGACGTGGCTCACACCTGGCTGCCCGGCCATCGCGTCATGATACAGATTCAGAGCAGTTGGTTCCCCCTGGTCGACCGCAACCCACAGCAGTTCTGCGACATCTATCACTGCAGCGACCAGGATTTCCGTCCCTGCACCGTCACCCTGCATGCTCCCAGCCGTGTCTGGTTGCCCATCGGCACCAGTTCATTTACGCAGCATCACAGCATGAAATACAGGGTGTAAAGGAGCTTTATTTTAATGACACGCGCGCACAAACTAGAGCAGAAAGCACTAGATTTACAATTAATTTTCGTACCTTTGCACGCAAATTGAAAAAATAGACCTATGTTCGAAAATCTAAGTGATAGACTTGAAAGATCATTCAAGATACTGAAGGGTGAGGGAAAAATCACCGAAATCAATGTGGCAGAAACCCTGAAAGACGTACGTCGTGCCCTGTTGGACGCCGATGTCAACTACAAGGTTGCCAAGACTTTTACCGACACTGTTAAGCAGAAGGCCCTGGGCCAGAACGTGCTCACTGCCGTGAAGCCTGGCGAATTGCTCGTCAAGATTGTACACGACGAACTGGCAACCCTGATGGGCGGCGACACTGCCGAGCTCAACCTCCCCGGCCGCGCAGGCGACCCCACCATCATCTTGATGGCAGGTCTCAACGGTCCGGGTAAAACCACCTTCAGCGGCAAATTGGCCAAGATGCTCAAGGAAAAGAAATTCAAGAAGCCCCTGTTGGCAGCTTGTGACACCTTCCGCCCCGCTGCTATGGAGCAGTTGCGCGTGCTGGCCGAGCAGATTGACGTTCCTTGCTACATGGAACTGGGTGCAACCGACCCCGTACAGGTAGCCCTCCACGCCATTCAGGAAGCCAAGGCCAAAGCCAATGATGTTGTCATCGTCGACACCGCTGGTCGTCTGGCCATCGACGAGGAGTTGATGCAGCAGATCACCGACATCCGCGACGCCATCCAGCCCCACGAGATCCTGTTTGTAGTCGATGCAATGACCGGTCAGGATGCTGTCAACACCGCCAAGGAGTTCAACGAGCGCCTCGATTACTCGGGCGTTGTTCTCACCAAGCTCGATGGCGACACCCGCGGTGGTGCTGCCCTATCCATCCGCACTGTGGTCGACAAGCCCATCAAGTTCGTCGGTACAGGTGAGAAGATGGAGGCCATCGACCCCTTCCACCCCGCTCGTATGGCCGACCGTATCCTCGGCATGGGCGACATCGTCTCTCTGGTAGAGCGTGCCCAGGAACAGTACGACGAGAAGGAGGCCATGCGACTGCAGAAGCGCATCCAGAAGAACCAGTTTGATTTCAACGACTTCTATGCCCAGATCCAGCAGATCAAGAAGATGGGTAACCTCAAGGACCTCGCCTCTATGATTCCCGGTGTGGGCAAGGCACTCAAGGACGTCGACATCGACGACAACGCCTTCAAGGGCATCGAGGCAATCATCCTGTCCATGACCCCCAAGGAGCGTCAGAACCCTGCCATCCTCAACACTAGCCGACGCAACCGCATCGCCAAGGGTAGCGGCACCAATGTGCAGGAGGTCAACCGACTCATCAAACAGTTTGACCAGACCCGCAAGATGATGAAGATGGTGACCGATCCCAAGATGGCAAAAATGGCCCAGATGATGGGCAAGATGAAGGGCATGCCTGGCATGTAATAAACACGGAAACAACACACAAATATGACACTGATAGACGGAAAAGCAACTGCAGCAGCCATCAAGGCCGAAATTGCTGCGGAAGTAGAACAGATAGTCGTCCAAGGCGGCAAGCGCCCCCACCTGGCAGCCATCCTGGTAGGCCACGACGGAGGCAGCGAAACTTATGTCAAGAACAAGGTGCTGGCCTGTGAGGCTTGCGGTTTTCAGAGTTCTCTCATCCGCTACGAGGACGACATCACCGAGGAAGCTCTGCTGAGCAAGATTGACGAGCTCAACCGCGACGACAGCGTCGACGGATTCATCGTTCAGCTCCCCCTGCCCCGCCACATCGATGAGCAAAAGGTCATCGAGGCTATCGATTACCGTAAGGATGTCGACGGATTCCACCCCGTCAACGTAGGTCGCATGGCCATCGGTCTACCCTGCTTCATCAGTGCCACCCCTCTGGGTATTCTCACCCTGCTCCAGCGCTACGGCGTGGAGACTAGCGGCAAGAAGTGCGTGATCCTGGGCCGCAGCAACATTGTGGGCAAACCCATGGCCCAACTGATGATGCAGAAGCAGTATGGCGACAGCACCGTCACCGTATGCCACAGCCGCAGCAAGACACTGAAGGAAGAGTGCCAGCAGGCCGACATCATCATTGCCGCCATCGGCAGCCCCCACTTCGTCACTGCCGACATGGTGCGTGAGGGCGCCACCGTCATCGACGTAGGCACAACCCGCGTGCCCGATGCCACCCGCAAGAGCGGTTTCCGCTTGTGTGGCGACGTTGACTTCGACAACGTAGCTCCCAAATGCAGTTTCATCACTCCTGTCCCCGGCGGAGTAGGCCCCATGACCATCTGCATGCTCATGCTCAATACCCTGGCAGCAGGCAAAAAACAGTATTATAAATAAAAAAATGCCAAATCATTTGGCAGTTTAGCAGAAATATGCTACCTTTGCACTCGCAATCGGGGATAACCCGTGAGCGCAAACTAACATGGTGACTATAGTTCAGCTGGTTAGAGCGTCAGATTGTGGTTCTGAATGTCGTCGGTTCGAATCCGACTAGTCACCCAAAGAAACTCCTGCAAGTCAATGACTTGTGGGAGTCTTTGTTTTTGTTAGAATCATTGGGCAAACGGGCGACGAATCTTCATTTTTTAAAAAGTTTGATTTTAGGTCTTCAGGTCTTCAAACGTTTTGTGGGACGTTGAGCATAGGTTATGTAGCTCGAAAGTAAAGGGATGGTGGTGGTTGTGATAGGACGTGGATGTTCTAACAATAGGGCAAAATTGTTGAGTGTCACGTGACACTCAATCAACACCACACGTGACACTCAATCAAAAGACACGTGACACGGAATCACACGGCAGCTGACACGATACTAGAAAATCACTCGCTGGCCAATTTGTTGTCCAACATCCACAAAACGTTTGAAGACCTGAAGACCTAAAATCAAACTTTTTCAATTATCGACATTCATCCTCAGGCCCTATGCTGGAGCTATCATGTCCAAAGGCTCTGCCTCTCCTATTCTTACATGATGTTCTCCTGACTTATTTGACAACTGGCATTCCCTTACTTGTCCAGCCATTAAAACCAGAATCAAGTTCAATTACTTTGAAACCTTTCTTTATAAGGATTCTTGCTGCATTTTTGCTTCGCTTACCGCTACGGCAGTTTACGGCAATGATTCTGTCCTTTGGAAGTGCAGCAACGGCTTTCTGCTCAAAATCAGATTTGAGAACATCAATGTTGAGAGCCTTCTCAATGTGACCTTCTGCATATTCTTCTGCTGTGCGTACATCGAGGCGCACAATGGCTGTGTCCTCTATTGCCTTGGCATATTCTTCTACTGAGAGACTCTTGAATCCGTCATTCTGAGCATTGCAACCGATCAAGCTGCATAGCATAGTCAATATTCCCATAAATCTTAATTTCATTTTCACTTTACGAGTTGAGGTTAAGATATACTAAACGTGGAGCTCATTCTGCTTACGCTCGACACATCCTTTCTTGATGGCAAGGGCAATCATGGTGTGCATAGTTCGACTCGTTCAATCTCGCCAGAAATGCCAGATGAAATGGCATCTGCCACTTTTCGTGTTCCTCCTGTAGGAGAGAATATTATCTGTTTGATCATACGTTCTTTATGAATTTTGCTGGCACACCACCCACAACGGTTCTTGGTGCTACATCCTTTGTTACTACTGCTCCAGCTGCAACAATGGCTCCCTCTCCGATTGTGACACCTTGCAGGATGGTTACGTTGGCTCCAAGCCAAACCTTGTCTTCTATACGGATAGGCTTGAAGGTCATGTCTCCAAGATGTTCTGGATCGGGATTGTGATTGATAGTACAGAGGGTGGCATTGTGTCCTATCAGACAGTCATTGCCGATGAATATGCCGCCTTGATCCTGGAACTTACACCCCATATTGATGAATGTTCGTTCACCAACCCAAGTGTTCTTGCCGCAATCCGTTCCGAAAGGTGGGAACATGCCAATGCTCTCAGGAATCTCATGCCCCCAGAGTTCGGCAAGCAGTTTGCGTAATTCGTTAGGTTCATGGTGTTTGCCGTTTATCTCAGCAGTGATGCGAAGGGCCTCCTGAGCCATTTGGTGCATCAGCAGATGAGCCTCCGAGCCGTTCTCGACAGGAAGACCATCTGCCATGTGTTTCCTGAATTGTTCTATTGTCATTATTTTAGTTCCTTTCCACAAGAGAAGGCATCACCGATGACCTTGCCCATCTGGATGTATTTGTGGTTCACAGGTTCGTAGCTGATGATATTCATCTTCTCTACGTCCGGTTTGCCTTGTTCGTTCAGGTATTTCTCATCGCAAAGTACGTTGACGACCTCTGCAATGATGTAATACCCTGTCTCTGATTCATTAATCTTTTCCTTGATACGACACTCCATTGTCATTGGAAACTCCTTGAAGAGAGGTGCATTCACGGTTGGAGCCTTTTCCGCTATCCAACCAGTCTTTACCATCTTTTGGGGGTCGTTCTTTGCCGAAACGATACCCACAAAATCTGATGCAACCATCGTCTCTGCTGTAGCGAAAGCCACTGTAAACTCTCCATTGTTGAGCTTCAGGTTGTCGGTAGTAGCGTGACTGCCCATGGAGATCATTATCTCATGCATATCCCAGGTTCCACCCCAGGCAGCATTCATAGCATTAGCAACTCCGTTCTCGTTGTATGTGCCGATAATCAGCACCGGCTGTGGAAGCATCCACGGTTTTGATCCAAATGATTTCATGTTGTTGTATTATATCTATTCAAATTATAGTTATTTCAAAAAACTTTTTGCCAGTTCGATCGAGCTCCAGAAGGCTGCGTCTTGTCCTAGGACGGTGATAAACAAATGGCTATGTGTCATATTACTCGTTGTAAATGGCTATTTTTATCACGCTATCTTCTTTGTTTTCAAAGATTCGATAAGCCTCCTCTATCTTGCTCAAAGGGAACCGATGTGTGATAAGAGTGGTCGTGTCAATTTTGCCTTCTGCAATGAGATTGAGAACTTCCTCGCAGTCGCATCCATCTACGCCTCCTGTCTTGAATGTGAGGTTCTTGCCATACATCTGTGGTAGTGGAAGCATCTGATCTTCATCATAGAGGGCAACGACAGTAACGATGGCATTTGGTCGAGCACATTGCCAAGCGAGTTGGAAAGTATCGTTTGCTCCAGCGACTTCAAGAACTCTGTCAGCACCGCCATGAGTCGATGTGCAGTTGTTCACATAGCCATTCTTGCAGTAGAAGCATTCACCGCAGAAGGTTTCTACGTTGACGGTTACTCTGTCACCAGGCTTTACTACAGTCACTTCAGAACCGACCTGCTCAACAATTCCTACCATTTCATGACCAACGGTTATTCCTGGCACGGCACGAGGAACGCTACCATGTTTGATGTGGAGGTCACTTGTGCAGATGCTTCCCAATGTCACCTTGACGATGGCATCTGTTGGATCAATGAGTGTTGGCTTTGTTTTTTCAACCAAGGCGAACTTCCCTTTCTCAATGTATGTGTATGCTTGCATGTTACAGTCAAATTATTTGCTACCGAATAACCATTTTTTCGTAATCGTGGCCAAAAATAAATAACGAGCCAGAGGGAATGAAACCAAGCGAGCGGTAGAGCCTCTTCGCTCTGTCATTGATAGGATCAACGGCCAGAGTGACATCAAGGCAGAGCGCTTTCCCGTTTTCAATGCCTTGTAGAAGCAGTTTTCGTCCAATGCCTCTTCCACGATATTCAGGCATAACGGCAAGGCTGTCGAGATAGTATTCGCCGACCACGGCTTCGTCCTCCATGCCAGGGAACTCCACTCCGAGGTGTCGTTTCACAAGTCTCATGGTTCGGATTCGCATGTCATGATAATATCGTCCGTCATAGGCGGTGAGCATGCCTGCACATTTGCCGTCAATCTCGGCAATTATTGTATTGCACCATGAATACAGAACATCCTCGCGAATGCAGATGTTTTGTGCGAAGTTGGATATTTGCTCTTCTGTTGCATCGTCATAGAGCATTGCCATGTGAAAACCTCGCGCTATGAAGAGGGCATCATTGACAGTGGCATTGCGCAAAAGTATTTGGTCATTCATATTGCATTTTTCTACTTGCTTCTCTGTAATAGTATTTTTTCTATGGACTTGCCTTTTGCCAGGTCATCCACGAGCTTGTCCAGAATGCGAAGATCTCTCATACGAGGGTCTTCTATCTCTTCGACTTTGATGCCACAAATCCTGCCTTTGATGTTCATGCGAGCTGGATTTTTTGCAGGAGCATGGTCAATGAAGTCGCCATACGTAGCATCGCTTTGAAGCAAAGCCTCAAGTTCTTCCCTAGTGTAGCCCATGAGCCACTGAGTCACTTCAAACACTTCGTCACGTGTTCGCCCCTTCCTCTCTGCCTTGGCAATCAGGCAGGGATACACTTTCGCAAAGTTCATTTCAAATACATCCATAATGTCAGTGTTCAGGCGTTACCTTATTAAAAAGTATTGTTTTATTCTTCATAGAAGTGTTTGAATTATAAGTAATCCTTTCCAGCGCTTCCATATGGAATGCCAATCCAGTTTTCCACCACAAATTTAAGATGTTTTTGCTAATAATACAAGAAATGGCCCCTCCAAATCGCACATTGCGACTCTTTTTTCTCACTCCTTCATTTCTAGCACTTTTTAGCACTTCTGCCACACCCACTTTGGCACGTTTTTTGCATCGTGTTATATGAATAGAAAAACACATAACACCAATGCAAGAATTAAGAATCAACCTTGCGCTCTCGACATCATACGGGCTTCATTTTAAGCTCTCTTTTTGGGATCATACTTCGATAAAAGCTTTGACATACATACATTTGCAGCAAGCATAAAGAGATCTTCAAAAGCTTGCGAATAACCAGAAATGTCCTCCTCATCTTGATTCAAATAGTAAGGCGCAAGCTCAATTTCTAAAAAACTGCATTCATCCTCCACGACTTTTATACAAGATCCTGACTGCTCCTCTTCAATTATACAACGAGGATCTGCTCCCAATTTTAAGAGTCGCTCCGTCTCTATAAAATTCAACTGTTGGACCGCGATATACAAGTCCAAATCCTCTGTTCGATTCCCTCTTTCAAGCAGCTCGTCCAGGGTCGCATCGAAAAAATCTTTATAAGAATCCTCTTTCGGAAAACCGAGGTCGAAATCATTAAAGTCGAGAGGCATAAGTTCCTCTCCTAATAAATCCTCAAAAATGCTTTTGATTTCAAGATTGCGACGTTTATTCTCTGCGATAGTATCACGCACCTCATCTGACCACTCCTCTGGATGCGCCAGGATTATCTCCCAGCATTGAGTAATCCCATAAACTGGACAAGGTTTAAAAAAGTCTACATCCGAAAAAAATCTATCGACTCCTTTTCTAGTAAATCGATGAAAGTCTCAACATCGATGTTGAAAACCGCATTTTTTTCTTTCCGCATCACCGCAAGAGCCGGGCGTCTTCCCGAGCAAGCGCACCCACTCTAATGCACCCTGTCACTCTTGCGGATCATTTGCAAATGTATACAATTCTACCCATTCCACCAAATTTCACTTTCTACATTTGTTGTAGAACAAAATTCTTTACCTGTCCTGGATTTCTACCTACCTTTGCATCGTCATAAATCAAATTAAGCCGCCTGAGGGTTGGCGAGTCTAATCTCTTTTCAGTGTATTCAAGCTATTAATCAGCAGGATATGTGACTTTGCGTACGATATTGTGGTTCTGAATGTCGTCGGTTCAAATCCGACTAGTCACCCAGAGAAACTCCTGCAAGTCAATGACTTGTGGGAGTCTTTGTTTTGTTAGAATCATTGGACAAACGGGCGACGAATCCTGTTTTAAAAAAAGTTTGATTTCAATTATCCACATCCATCCTCAGTCTCTATGCTGGAGCTATCAAGTTACAAGTAGGTTTCGGCAGGGCGTAACAAGGAAAAAACAGAATAACCGATACAAATTGAGGCCTTTCTATTGAAAAATACTGATGTGCTTTTGCATTTTCCCCCAATTTTCTTAATTTTGTGGAAAGTTGCAGAGAAAAACAGGAACGTCGAATAAATGGATCGGATATTCATAGCAATACGTTTCGACGACGAGTTCAAGCAGACACTCGTTCAGATACAGGAAACCCTGAAAGCTCGGGGTGTCCAAGGCAACTATTGCTCCTGGGGCAATCTGCACATGACACTTGCCTTCATCGGCGAGCACCATGACCTGCCCGCTATCCGTAAGGCGGTGAGCGAAGTACAGTTTGAACCGTTTGACCTAACCTTAGGCCAACTTGGCACATTTCCCACCAAGGCAGGAGTGATTTGGTGTGGAGTGAAGGACGGGAATGCTGTGGCTGCTCTTGCCAACCAGCTCCGCAAACGCCTGACAGCAAATGGAGTCGCATACAGCGAGACGGAGTTCTACCCCCACATCTCACTGGTCCAGCATCCATCGGCAATCGTCACTGATGGGAAGATACCAGATGCAAGCATACGAGTAGAACAGATATACGTGATGAAATCAGAAAGGGTCAATGGAGAACTCGTTTATTCGGAAGTAGAGACAATGCCTATTCAACCCTTGAATACAGATTTGCAATCCTTCATCGAGGAGGAAATCATCCCATTGTATGCCACCTTTGACAAGGCGCACCAGGAGGATCATGTCCGTGCCGTGATTGCACAGAGCATGGATTTAGCCCCTTTCTACGAGGTCTGTGCTGACATGGTCTATGCCATAGCAGCCTATCATGACCTGGGATTGCAGGAAGATCGCAAGACGCATCACCTGGTGTCGGGAAGGATCGTCAGGGGTGACGAGCGGCTGCAGGAATGGTTCACTCCTGAACAAATCGAGACGATAGCACAAGCCGTGGAGGACCATAGAGCTTCATCCGACCACGAGCCTCGCAGCATCTACGGTAAGATTGTCGCCGAGGCCGACCGACTGATTGACACGAACACCATTATCCGGAGAACCATCCAATATGGGCTGAAGCATTACCCGGAATTGGACAGAGAGGGTCACATCCAACGTGCACTCGACCATCTGGACGAAAAATATGCCGAAGGCGGTTACCTGAAACTTTGGATCCCCGAGTCGCCCAATGCAGAAAGGCTCCGCTCGCTACAGGACCTGATAAAGGACAGGGCAAGGATTCGAGAACTTGTAGAACTCATGTACAATGGGTTAGTGAATGAACCTTCATAACATGGGCTGTAGGGGCCAGAATCAAGCTGGCATCTCTATGCTGATTACACCAAAGGTAAGACCATACATGGAAATAACATTAGAAACCATAAAATAATATGAATTGTCCACATAGACCATCAACAGTAGGTGAATCCAACTATTTCGAGTGTACTTGTCCTAAGGAGTGTCCACGTCACGGCAAATGCTGTGCTTGTGTGGCACACCATCGCGCGCATGGCAAACTGCCACATTGTCTGAGAAAGGAGGAAGCAAAATAATGGCTTGCACCACCGATTTCATAGATTTCGTCTGCCAGCAGATTGAGGGAGCAGGCGTCATACGTGCAAGGAAAATGTTCGGCGACTACTGCATTTATGTCGATGAAAAACCTATCATGCTGGCTTGCGACAACATTGTCTACATCAAAAAGCACAAAGCGATTGCCGACCTCATGCAGGATGCAGAATGTGGATTCCCCTACGATGGCGCAAAGGAACATTATATCCTTGATATTGAGCATAGTGAGAATGCTATTCCTGTAATCAAGGCATTGCTTCCACACATTCCCTTTCCGAAACCAAAGAGAAAAACCAGTTAGAGGTAACCATCATCCGAGAATAGCATGATAAAAAACCTGATATTCGACTTCGGAAAGGTGCTCGTGGATTACGACTTCGAGGCATTCTTCCGCAAATACATACCAGACACTGAGCGTTGTCAGGCATTTACTCCTGTACTCTATAACGTAGAGTTGCAGCAGTTGCACGACCGTGAGGAACGACCTTTCGAGGTCATCATGGAAGAATGGATTGAGGAGAATAAAGAGTTTGAACAAGAGATTCGCTATTTCAATGAGCATTATCCTGAGATCGTGACCCATGAGGTGGAGGGCATGTACGACCTTCTCACCCAATTCAAAGCCGAGGGCTACAAGCTCTACGGCTTGACCAACTGGTGCAGCAAGGTGCATCTGACCATGGCTCAGTTCCCTATCTTCAATTTGCTCGATGGACAGATAATCTCGTCAGAGGAGCACGTCATCAAGCCCGAACCAGAAATCTATCAGCGTCTCTTTGACAAGTTCAATCTCAAACCCGAAGAATGCATCTTCGCTGACGACAGAGCAGAGAACATCGAAGGTGGCAGACGCTTAGGTATGGATGGAATTGTCTTCACGGACGCCAAGCAATACGAAAGGGAATTAAGAGGATTTTTGAAATGACGCAAGACGCAACAACATAAAATCACCATACTTAACAAGCACTAGAAATATCATGCGCAGGGCCATACTTATAATTTTCACATTGAGCATCTGTATTTGGGCACATGGATCGCTGCCCAGAGTAAAGCCTGAACAGGTGGGGCTAAACCAGCACCAGCTTGCACAAGCTGATGCTGCTATAGAGGAAGCCATAAAGGCCGGGGAAATACCGGGCGCCGTGCTGGCTGTTGTAAGACACGGCAAGATGGCCTACCTCAAGGCTTACGGATGGCGGCAGTTGGAACCCGTGCGTGTTCCCATGACCACAAACACGATATTCGACATGGCATCATGCAGCAAGGCAGTGTCCACCGCTACATGTGTTATGATTCTTCACGAACGCGGACTGCTGGATCTAGAGGCACCAGTGAGCCGATATATTTCTGGCTTTGACGACGCCAATGGCACCATGCAGGTGCGCCATCTGCTCACTCATACATCCGGACTGCCGGCCTATGCCTCGCCTGCCACACTCATTCAGCGATACAGCAAAGCAACACCTGAGGTACTGCTCAACCACATCTGCAGTATGCGACGCGACTTTCCACCCGGCACAGACTTCCAATACAGCTGCCTAAACTTCATCACGCTGCAGCACATCATACAAGGCATCACAAGACGGTCGCTACGGCGGGTAGCCCAAGACTGGATATTTCGACCGCTGAAGATGAAACATACCGACTATCTCCCCACTTATGCAGACGCTCGGCGGTGGGAAAAGCTCTTGGCACCTACGACCTGGGAACAAGAAAGTTGGCTTCGCGGACAGGTGCATGACCCCCTGGCCCGAATTATGAATCATGGCATCAGCGGCAATGCTGGTCTCTTCTCCACAGCCGAGGATATAGCCACCTTCTGCGCCATGATGCAGAATGGTGGTGAATGGGAAGGCTGTCGAATTATGGATCCCCAAACCGTGCAATTGCTGACCACTGTACCTGATTTCGCCGCACCGTTTGGAAGAAGCTACGGATGGGATGTCAGCAGTCCCTACTCGGGCTGCCGAGGCACCACCCTATCGCCCCGCACCTACTGCCACACAGGATTCACCGGCACTAGCATCGTTATCGACCCCGAACTCGACATCTCCATCATTCTGCTTACCAATTCGGTACACCCAAAGGAGGGTAAGAGCGGGATAATCTCATTGAGGAAGACTGTGAGCAACCTTCTTGCCCCCCTCAAGAATGAATAATAACAAAATGAAGTAACCATGAGGACTTGGAAAATTGTACTCCTGTTTCTGATGACAATCAGCATGATGCCAGCAAATGCGCAGAAGATACGCATCAAGACTGGCATAGAGGTACTGAAAGCCGATAATTTCAAGATACTGGAAGGAAAGCGAGTTGGTCTCATCACCAATCCCACCGGCGTGGACAACCACATGGTGTCCGACATCGACATCCTGGCAGCAGCCCCGAATGTCAATCTGGTGGCTCTCTTCGGACCTGAGCATGGGGTGCGTGGCAACGCCTATGCAGGAGATGCCGTAAACGACAGCATCGACCAAGCGACAGGGCTGCCCGTACGCTCACTCTATGGCAAGACACGCAAGCCCACTCCCGAGATGTTTGCAGACATCGATGTGCTGGTGTATGACATACAAGACATAGGCTGCCGATCATTCACCTACATAAGCACCATGGGACTGGCTATGGAGACCGCTGCCGAGTGCGGCAAGGAGTTCATCGTGCTGGATCGCCCCAATCCTCTGGGAGGTGAAAAGGTGGAAGGCAACCTGGTGGAAGACGACTGCCGCTCGTTCGTCAGCCAGTTTGCGATCCCCTATGTCTATGGCCTGACCTGTGGCGAGCTGGCCATGATGCTCAACGGCGAGAGGATGCTGAACGGCGGTGTGCAGTGCAAGTTGAAGGTGGTAAAAATGAAAGGATGGAAGCGCCGCATGAATTACAGCGAAACGGGGCTGCAATGGATACCGGCCTCTCCACACATCCCAGATGTTTGCTCCCCATACTTTTATCCTGCAACGGGCATTTTGGGAGAATTCGGGTTCATGAACATCGGCGTGGGCTACACCATACCATTCCAAATGGTGGCTGCCCCATGGATCAAGGCAGACGAGTATGTCAAAGCCATGAACGATCTCCACTTGCCAGGCGTGACGTTCCGACCCATTTATGCCAAACCTTTTTACTCTGTTTCCAAGGGCGAACAAATTCAGGGCGTACAAGTGCATTTCACCGACTACCGCAAGGCTTCCCTGAGTGACCTCAATTTCCTGTTGATGCAGGAGGCTGCCCGACTCTACCCCGACCACAAGGTGTTTGAGCAAGCAGACAAAAGTCGCTACGATATGTTTGACAAGGTGTGCGGCAGCAAGCGTGTACGCGAACTATTTGCCCGCAACCACCGTTGGAACGACGTGCGTGATGTCTGGTACCAGGATGTAGAGTCTTTTAGAAAGTGTTCACGAAAATACTGGTTGTACCGATAATACAATGACGCTCAAATACATCTTCCATAGCTGCTTCCTTCTAGAAACAGAACAATCCATCCTCATCTTTGACTATTGGATGGATCCTGCTGACGTCATGAAACCATTCGTTGACCCAAGCGGAAGCAAACATATTTATGTGTTTGCGAGTCATTTCCATGAAGACCACTTTAACAAAAAGATTTTTGAATGGAAAAAGGATAACCCCTTTACAGATTATACCTATATTCTCTCTAAGGACATACTCAAACGTAAAAGAGCCAAGAAGGAGGATGCCGACCTGTGGATGGCAAAAGGATCTGTCTGGGAAGACAAGAACATAAAGGTAACAGCAACCGGCAGCAATGACAGCGGCGTGTCGTGGATTGTAGAAACAGAGGGCAAGACCATATTCCATGCAGGAGACCTCTGCAATTGGTACGCACGATTCCTGGCCAACGGTGATCCTAAGGGTGAGATCTTCAGCGAAGAGTTCGGTGAATACATCAACCCTGTTGCAGAGGAGAAGCGTTTCCTAGGGGAACTGAAAGACATCAAGAAGGTGGCTGAAAAGTTCGACCTCGTGATGTTTCCTGTTGACGGTCGTATAGGCAACGGCTATACCCTTGGAGGAAGACAGTTCATCGAGCGTTTCCAGGTTAGAATGTTCGTGCCAATGCATTTCGTAGCAAGCGGTTTCGAAAGTGCATGGCGCATGAAATCATTCTGCCAAGAGAAAGAAATCCCATTCTGGTGTATTCAGAAGGAAGGCGACGCTCTAGAACTATGACGCAACCATGACGATAATCAAATTAGAAAAGAAACCATGACGACAGAATACGAAAAGATGCTCAGCGGCAAAGTCTATAACGCAATAGACGAAACGCTATTGAAAGACTTGAATGAATGTAAAGATCGCTGTTGGGAGTACAACCAAATACGTCCCACTATGATCAAGGAACGAAACCAAAAGCTTCACGAGATATTGGGAACTTGTGATGAAGACACTTTCATCAACCAGCCCTTTTATTGTGACTACGGCAAGCACATTCACGTGGGCAAACGTTTCTTTGCCAACTTCAACTGGACAGTGCTTGATGAAGCTCTTGTCACCATAGGAGACGACTGTTTTATAGGCCCCAACGTCAGCATCTATACTGCATGTCACTCTACCGACCCCGCAGAACGCAACACCCGCCAGGAGTGGGCGCTTCCTGTCACTATCGGGAACAACTGTTGGATAGGTGGTAGCGTCACCATCCTACCAGGAGTAACCATAGGCGACAATGTCACAATCGGCGCAGGAAGCGTGGTTGTCAAAGACATACCATCAAATACTGTAGCAGTGGGAAATCCTGCCATATGCATCAAGAAGGTATAATCATCTTTGGGATTCCCGCCACGGGTTGGCCGTAACATGTAGATTTGATTAACTTTTAGCACGTATGGTCTCGTTCACAAAATCTTCTTCAGGCTTCTGCTTTGCGGTGTGGCTGACACTCAGTATCATGCCAACATAGATGCATGTAAGCAAGGTGCTTGTTCCTCCCTTACTCATTAGAGGCAAGGGCTGTCCTGTCACAGGCAGTAAGCACACGGCGACAGACATGTTGATCATCGCTTGTATGACTATCATGAGAGCAAGGCCCATTACCAGATATGCAGGAAACCTTTGCTTGCATCGTGAGGCAATGCGATACGTGCGATACAGCAATAGAAGATACAAGGAGAGAACTATAACTCCTGCACACACACCTCCCTCTTCCACCACAATGGCATAGATGAAGTCGGAGAAGGCCATGGGAAGGTAGTCACGCTGTATGCTTTGCCCGGGACCAAGACCTAACACTCCTCCCGATGCTATGGCGATGTGGGAATGAGTCACCTGGATGTTGATGCTGTCATATTTATATTCCGCAGGATCCGCTGGTAAGTGAGCGACATGGACCATGCGATTGTGCCAGGTCATGGGCTGTACCTTTCCCGTCAACTCGACCACTTTCTCGATGGTGGCATCTGACGCGAAGTATAGGAAAGACAGCAGACTCCCGAAAAAGATGGAAAATGAGAAAACAACGATGAGAAATTGTTTCCTGGGAACACGGCAATACAAACACATGAGAAACACCACAAACGAGAGCAGGGCTGCCGTTGAGAGATTCTCGCTCATAATCATCAACGCTACTGCGGCAGATAGTCCTATTGCTATCCAAAAGGCCTTTTTGCTCACCTCTTGCGTCTTAGCGTCGCGGAATGTACCGAAAAGCATGGCGACAGTGCCGACCAGAGTGCACTTGGTTATCTCGGAAGGTTGGATGGTGAATAGTCCAAAGACACTGATCCAGCGTGAACCGCTGTTCAGCGTCACTCCAAATCCGCAAGCGATGGCCAGGAGCATGACAATGCTAACAAGAAGTCCCAACACACACAGCCATTTGAAGTGCTTGCAATGTATCTTGGACACAATCCAGGCCACAAGTACACCGGCTAGAAGAAATCCAGTGTGGTGAATGCCTGTTGCCCAAAAGGCATCCTCTCCATAAGTGTCTCGACTTGAGGCACTGTACACCTCAATAGAGGAAATGGCACTCAGCGCAAATAGGACTAGCCATACCGTGAGGTCTCCCATTAGCTCAAGTTTGCTCTTTACAAATGTCTTAATTTTAAGTAGCTTAGCATTCATAGTTATAAGTTGGTGTTGAGTGTTATCCTTACGTTTTGCCCTTTCTCTATCTCTGTACCCGGAGCTATGTCTTGCGAGACTACCGTTCCGGCTCCCGTGAGTTTTACTTTCAGACCTCTTCGTTGGAGAGCGTATATGGCGTCCCTAGCTCCCATCCCCTTAACATCTGGCATAAGCGAGGTACTATATTTGTCGTCAGAAAGGGATTTCTTCTCTACTGGGCCTATAGTGTCGACTACGTGTTCCATCACATTGCGTTCCTGACGGTTGCCCTGTCCCATGATGTATTTCGAGATTTCCGCGAACACTGGGCCACACTGCCCTCCACCTGAAGCGGGCAGTCCTCGTTTTACGATACACACAATGCAGCTGTATTTGGGAGCATCCGAGGGGAAGTAGCCACAGAAACTCACCATGTATTTGCGAGCAGCGTAGTTTCCTTTAACGGCAAACTGTGCCGTGCCGGTCTTTCCGCTGACTTGAAAGAGCTTGCCGCCGTTGCCGGCTTTCTTTCCCAATCCTCGGCTGACAACATGCTCAAGACAGTTCTGAATCTGGCGAAGGGTGCTAGGGCTGCAGATTTGCTGCTTGATTATCTCTACGGGATATTTCTTCACCACCTTGCCGCCACACATTTCGGCCTTGATGAAGCGAGGCCTAACCATGGTTCCTCCGTTGGCTATGGCATTATAAAAAGTGAGTGTGCTGATGGGAGGCAGCATGGTGACGTAGCCTATGCTCATCCAGGGCAGGTCGGTTGCGCTCCAGTATCGGGCCTTGCTCAATGGGTCTGGAATAAGCGGCTCTCCCTTACCAACAAATGGAAGATCCAAGGGAATTCCCATGCCTTCACGGTACAGCCCTTGGACAAACTTCTCGGGGTTGCTGTGATAATATCTGTCGATGATTCGACTCACTCCGATATTGCTGCTCTGCTCCAGTATTTGCGATACAGTCAGGTCACGATGCCCCCCTCGGTTGTAATCATGATCCTTCATGTTACGTCCGTACATAGTATAGATTCCTCCCATGCAGTCTATGGTGTAGTCCTCGGTGATATGCCCGTCTTCCATAGCCACCATCATGCTTGCAGTCTTGAACGTGCTGCCTGGCTCCATGAGGTCACTAATCGCATGGTTCTTCATCTCGTAGTACTCGCCATCCTCCCCTCTCATCAGATTCGCGATGGCTTTTACATCTCCAGTTGACACCTCCATCACCACGGCTATCCCAATATCACCATTTACGGTCTCTTCCTTCAATTTGGAGCGTAAGGCCTTGTCGACAAAATCTTGCAGGTTTATGTCTATGGTGCTCATCAGGTCATGTCCATTCACGGCTTCCTGATCAATGAAGTTGACATGCCTGTTTCTGATCTTCACTGTGTGGCTACGTCCTGGAGTGCCACGCAGAATGGAGTCGTAACTCAGCTCTATTCCACACTTTGCAGAATCGGTTTCTGGGTACATCGACCCTAAGGTTCGAGCGGCCAATCCTGCATAGGGGCGCAAGCGCTTTGTCAGTTCATCGCAGTGGAATCCGCTTATTCCCGCCTTTTCCCGAAACAGGGGAAGCTTCAGACATTCCTTGTACTGAATGTGATTTGCTAGTTTGTCATAGATCATCCAGGTACAGCTGCCAGGCTCTTCCTTCGTCTGCAAACGGGTGAGGTATCTGGCCCTTCCCTTTTCCAGCCGATTGCGAAACCAGTTGGCATCATGGTCTGGGAAGATGCTGTCGAGCCCTATCGCTATGCTGTCGAGATACTGCTCATAGAGGCTATCGCGCTGTGTCTGCAGGCTGTCCATCAGCCTCGGACTCGCTCCCACTACTCGATAATCCAAATACAATCGGTATTCGGGCACACTGGCAGCCAAAATGCTCCCGTTGCAGTCTAGTATGGATCCTCTCACGGCCGGGATCTCTATGTGTCTTTTCGTAAATGGCCTTGCCACCACCTCCCAGTACTTTGCCTGTTTAGTGATGTGCAACACCTCTGTACGTATGATGCATGCGCCCCAGATGGCAATGAATGCCATGTAGACGATAAAGCACTTCAGATGGAGGGGCAGGTTCCAGTAGCGGTCCCACCACTTCTTGATTCCGGACTTTTGTTTATGTTGTTGGCCCTGTTCCATATTCTTCCTGTGTTTGACGTTGGGTTGGATGCCGAGATTACACTCTCACTACTAAGCGCACAAGTAGTCTCGCAGCAACTCTGCCTGGGGTGACTTGGCAAGAATGTCGATAGCACGCTTACGTAATTGGCGCACTCGCTCGATGCTAAGACCCAACTGGCGACTAATCTCTTCCAAGGTTTGGCTTGTCATGCCATTCAATCCAAAAGACAGCTCCACTATCTTGCGATCACGCTCGCAGAGTACGGAAAGGACATGCTGTATCTCATCCTTGAGCGAGATGTCGTCCATGTCGATATCTGTAGAATTCCCTCCTACCATGACATCTAGATATGTACTGTCCTCACCCTCCTTTAGAGGGGCATCGATGCTGTAGTGCTTGCCGCTCACTGACAGGAGGCGGTCGACATACTCGGGTCTGAAGCCAAACTTCTCGGCGATAATATCAGAAGAAGGAGTCTCGCAGTGCACCATCTCGTATTTGGTGATGAAGTTCTTGACGCGGAGCTGGTCTCTACTCTTGTTCAGGGGTATGTACACCATCCTGCCCTTTGCTTCGATGGCGGCGAGAATGCTCTGCAGAATCCAGCTTACCGCGTAAGAGCAGAAGCGAAAACCTCGGTCACAGTCATACATCTGGACAGCACGCATGAGTCCTATATTGCCCTCCTCGATAAGGTCCATCTGGTCCAGGCCGTTGCCGATAAACTGGTTGCTTACCGAGATTACAAATCGCAGATTGCTTTTTATCAGCTTTTCCTGAGCTTCGAGGTCTCCCGCCTTAGCCCTTACTGCCACCTCATGCTCCTCCTCAGGAGAGAGCACAGGGTACCGGTTTACTTCCTGGAAGTAGGACGTGATGGTTCTGCTATCACGTACGGTGATGCGTGGAGTGATCTTTATATCCTTCATAGAATGATGTTTAATTAGTTATACGTTATGTTTGGGTCCTGATTAGAAGCCGATGGGATTGCGACGTCTGGTTTTGGCATAGTGCTCACTCTCGCAGCTCTGACGGATGCTGGCATACAGGTTGCGGCGTTTGCCCTTGAGCACGTCGTTGATCTCCTCTTTCTTGACCACATTCATGATCTCGGCAGGGCTGAGTTCATAGTCCTGTGCCAGCGCCTTAACCTGTTCGTCGGTCAACTTCGGGAAGTTGTTGCGCCAGATGTATTCCCTTTGTTCGGGAGTGCTTGCACCTAATGCCACCTTCATCAGTATACGGCGTTCTATAGCAGGATCGAAGTTCTCTGCCAGATTCGTAGTCAGGAAGCAACATCCATGGTCAAAGTCTTCCAGACACTGCAGGAACACGTTCACCATGGCATTCTCCTCCTGATCGCTGCTATGGGTTGCATTGCTCTGTCGACGGGTGATGACGGCATCTGCCTCGTTGATCAGAAGGCAACAGGGGTTGGCATTGTTCTTGCAAGCCTTGCTGTATTCGGTGAATATGCGCTTGCAATTCTTGATGCTCTCACCCATGTACTTGCTTCTGACTGCAGATATATCTACCATATAGACATCGGTTTTAGCACGTCGTGCCATCTCCAGTATGCCCGAGGTCTTGCCTGTTCCTGGCAGTCCATGCAGCAAGCACACCACGCCCGGAGCCATGCCGTGGGACTTCAGTCGCTTCTGTATCTTGGTCAAGTTCTTCTTCTCCAGCATCTTGCCCATAGTGTCCATCTGCTGCTGCACACTTGCGTCGAAATACAGATTACGCTCGGGGATAGTCTCATAGGGAATATGCTGAAGGATTGAGGGTTCCTCGTCTATCTTCAAGAAAGAGTCAATATCGATATCAGGATCCTCACTTTTTTCCTCGGGCTTCTGCTCAGATGTGCTTTCGCTGGGCGAGATCTCCTTGATGATGTCCCATGATAGTTCAAAGACCATAGAGTCACATTGAGGGCTTACCTTCATCTTGACGTAATCGTTACGGGCAATCACGCTCTTTTTGTTGCGCATCAATAACATGAGCCGAGTAAATGCTTCATCGTCAAACAAGGATTCAAGTTCTTTTTTGGCAAAAGCAAAGCGAGAGATGTCGCGATAATACTTG
Source organism: Bacteroidaceae bacterium (assembly GCA_045600505.1). Taxonomy (GTDB): domain Bacteria; phylum Bacteroidota; class Bacteroidia; order Bacteroidales; family Bacteroidaceae; genus Physcousia. The sequence goes on along the minus strand of JAZRYA010000017.1, from coordinate 6,682 downwards.
CAACACATATACAGGAGGAAGATTTCCTCTTCAAAGGTACATTCAAGAGAATGGATCTTTCTTACTATAGGGGTGTTCTGGTTGTTAACCAACAAAGTTACTATATCAATCATCATGTAGCCATACACTTGACGCTTCTCCTGGCGATTACGGAAAATCTTGTGCAGCTGGGTGAAGAACTCATTTTCAGTCAGGTTTTTGAGGTCTTGACTGAGAAACGGTGCGTCATCCATGATAGCATGATACGCAGGGCCGGTGAGCTGATAGGAATCGCCTGTTGCACCCTCGACACACATGACCCATTTATGATGAGCCAGCGAACTCATGTGGTCTCTCCACTTCAGCATATGAATATTGGTGACTCCCATCCAGCGGGCAAAGTCATCAGGAAACACGGCCTTCTCGCCATGATGTTCCATAAGGTGGCTGAGCAGAATTGTCTGCTCCTTGTTTACGCCATGAGTCTTGCTGATCACTTCTATGTAGGGGGCTAGTTGGCGCTCTTGCTCTCGATCCAGAGTCAGATGCTTGGTGATGTTGGAGATGACTTCCATGCAATGCAGAGCGCTTTCTACTTCTTTCTTCTTTCGGACCATATTCTTGTGTTTTATTGGGTTAAGGGGATAGTGTTGGCTCTTTCAGGGGGCGAGGGTCCCTGCTTCCCTCGTTGTGGAGGGTAGCTCTCATGCGGGATATTTCGCCCTGTCGCAGCCTTTCCTAGGGTTGCTTAAATTGCGAGATAAGTCTTTAGATTAGAGGCATGAGGAGATCTCATCAGTACCTTGATGGCATGGTCACGCAACTGGCGCACGCGTTCCACGCTCATGCCTATGATGTCTGCAACATCACTCAGACTATGACCCACCTGCCCATTAAGGCCAAAGGACAGGCAGATGATGTTGCGCTCGCGATCCTGCAGCATAGACACTGCTCGGTTGATATCCTGTATCATTGCATCCTGGCCAGACTCGAAATCCGGCACTTTCTCGGCCTCCATCACGTCGAGATAGGTTTGAGTCTCTCCTTCCTTTATGGGGGAATCGATGCTCAGATGGTATCCGTTGATGCTCATCAGTTCCTCGACATACTTCTCAGGAAGCACAAGTCCTGCGGCAATCTCCTCCTCAGAAGGTCTATAGCCGTTCTTTGCCTCGAATCTGCTCTCAAATCGCTTGACTCGGCGGATGTCTGCATTCTTGTTTGCAGGGATAGCCACCATCTTGCCCTTGCTCTCAATGGCACTGATGACGCTCTTGAGGATCCAGTTCACAGCATAGGTGCAGAATCGGAATCCGCGGTCGCAGTCGTAATGGTCGAGGGCTTTGAGAAGTCCCAGGTTACCCTCCGCAATCAGGTCCATCTGGTCCAACCCGTGTCCCAAGAAGCGGTTGCTCACGGAGATGACCAATCGCAGGTTGCACTTGAGGAGATACTCTTTGGCTTTCTTGTCGCCAGCCTGGGCAAGCTTGGCCACTTCGTACTCCTGATCGGGGTTGAGCACGGGGTAACGATTGATCTCGCGGTAATAAGAAAGGATAGCGCGGCTATCGCGCTTGGCAATGAGGGAGGAGAGCTTGAGGGTCTGCATATATGTAGTGTGTTACTGGATTTTCCTTCAGAACTTTTATTTTGTTGTTTCTCAGCGATTTAATCTCATCTGTCGGTCTCGCTTACTCCCGGCAAAAGACGAAAAAGGGTAGCAAACACGGAAAAAATTAGAGCCAAGTCACTGGGAAAAGGCCTAATGATGCGTGTTGCCTAGCACATGTCGACTCGGGTTAGGAGGCGACTTCATCGCACAATCCCATAGAGGGGAAAGTGCAACAAGGCGTGGGTAGCATGGTCATCCTTGCGGACAGAAACACATGCTGTCGGTAAGTCTACTGAGGGGGTGGTGCGCTACTGGGCTGTTGCATGCCTTCTTGCGTCACTCTCTTCAGGTTGAGTTTTGCTATGTCACCATCTTGTCGTGGTGGGTGGTTTGTATTTTCATATGATCAGGTTTTTCGATTCGTTTGTGCAAGTTTACGGATTCTCAGAATAACTTTCCACTTTTTGGGGAACTTTTTTTTAAGAATTTTTATTCGCCCCCTTTTGTGTGATATGATGACCTGTTTGCGGCCACCCAAAAAGTCGATATTCTCTACCGTATATCCTTATGACGGTCGACCGTCAAAAATGTTACAGGCATCATATAAAAAAATTTTTGAGGTCGAAAATACGCACTCATTCTCATTCGGATTACGGCCAGTATTGTCTGACATTGTTTCATTGAATCCCTTATGTATAATAGGTATAATCTCATGTGGTTTGTTGCTGATGTTTCTCAATTGCAGCACAAAATTATAGATTCCAGATTTCTTCTCCAACTATTTTCATCTCCGTTGTATGAAGGCTTGGGTTTATTGTACGAAAGTCGTTGCCAGGTGCCGGCCTCTGTCTTGTAGAGAATAACGGCACATGATGAGTCAAAAGCTCCAGTGTATTGTTAACACCCCACGTGGGGTTTAATTAAGACGTCACGTGGGGTTCAATCAAACCACACGAGGGGTGAAATTGAACCACACGTGAGGTGAAAGGAAAAAGGACTGAAGGCTGAAACCTCTTTTCTAAAACTTTTTTTGAGATGAACTAAGGGGTTTCGACCGAATTTCGTATTTTTGCAAGGAAATTGCAACCTTGGCCTGCTACATACGAGGAAGTAAGGCCATAGAAAAAACGCAATGACAAAGACACAGGAGTCTAGTAAGAAATATGATCATAGGCATAGACATGGGCATCAGCTCCACCAAGGTGGCGGCTTTCGACGGAGAGGAGTTGAACAAGGCAGAGATCTGGGGAAGAGATTTCTCGGAACATCAGCTGCAGGAGTTTATTGATTCCCTTTCATCCATCGGAAACCAGGTGGAGAAGATTGCTGTCACAGGCGTCGGCAGCAAGAATATCTCTGGCAAACTGCTCGGCTATCCCACGGTTCAAGTAGATGAGTTTGAGGCGAATGCAGCTGCAGCTTGCTCTATCTGCGATGAGCCGAAGTTCATCGTCGTCTCGATGGGATCAGGCACCAGTTTTGTGGAGATTGACCATGGAAATGCAAAGCACATCGGAGGCAGCGCTCTAGGGGGTGGCACAATCCTAGGTTTGTTCAAGCAGATGTCGCCAGACGGTGGATGGGCCCAACTCACGACCTTGGCCGACCGGGGGTCACTAGAGAACATCGATCTGACCATAGCCGACGTTAGCGACAAGCCCCTACCTGGGCTTCCCCTCGACACTACCGTCACAAACTTTGGCAAGGCTGACAGTCATACCACTCCCCAGGATATCGCCTTGGGATTGATCAACCTGACACTCCAGAACATAGGCGTCATGGCCTATCTCGCTGGCAGCGGAAGGGGAATCAAGACCTTTGTGGTCATAGGCAGAATGACTACCCTGCCTCATGCGACAGAGATTTTTGAGCGCCTCAACAATCTGTATGGCGTCAACTTCATCCTAGCAAAACAACCGACTCACATGACGGCCATAGGAGCGGCCATAAAAGCCTTGCAGGCATAAGGATGCAAGCACATCAGGACTACATCGCGGGATCGCAATAGATGATGTGTCGTCGCTCGACGTGGACGCGGATGACATTGCGCTTGCTGACCTCGGGGATGAACATCATCTGCTGGATGAGACTGGGGTGCTGCTGGATGGCACGGCGGATCTTGGACAGCATGGGACGACGTATCTCGGGGCAGGTGATGTCGGGTGCCTGGTCGCGGTTGCAATGCTGGAAGTATATCTTCTGGAATCGCCGCTGGGCAGCATCCAGTTCGCGCAAGTCGGCAGGCGTGGCTGCGGCAATGTTGAACCCGCCATGCTGCAGCGTCTCCTCTATCAGGAAAATATAGAAAGCACTCTCCTTGGGACCTATCTCCAGGGGGAGTTCCTCGCTCTGTGACTCGCCTCGCTGGGAGATGGCGAGGATGTTGCCGTGGCGGTGGGGATAGATGTGAAGCTGGCAACTGATGCCCCTGCGCAAGGTGATGAGGTCGAAGAGGACCCGGTAAAAACCCGAATAGATGAAGGCATTGGGCGAAAGACTGACGTTGCGGATGTTGAGCGTGGGCGACTTGAGCATGGAGAGGAAGCCGTCAACCAGCTGGTCGACATGCGGGGTGATGTTCTGATGCAAGCGGATGACGAGGTAATTGTCCAGGGTGTCGCCATTGACCTCACTCTGACTGATGCGCAAGAGCAGAGCAGGCTCGTCGATGTGGATGTCAAAGCCCAGTCGGCCCAACAGAATCTCGCGAAAGACACGCTCGGTGGTGAGATTGCGCACCGACTGCACGATAGCCTCGGTCTCGGCCTGGCTGCGAGGAGCCGTCAGGTGAGTGACCACCTTGTGCAGCAGGTGAGAGCCCTCGGGCGTCAGGTTGCGCACCATCTGGGGGATGTAGATGAAGTCGAAACCGGCGATGCGCAGGGTGTGCAGCAGATGGACATAGTGCCGCATGATCTGCTCGTTGGCCTCGGCATGATAACCGTTCTCGATAAAGAGAATCTGGTCTGCATCGATGGTGAGCGGCTGATGAGGCAGGGAGAGTATCTGGGCCTCGTCGGTGGGTGACAGGATGTGGCGTAGGGCCAGGAGCAGCAGTGCCTCCTCGCGATAGCATGTGCCGTCCTTGGTGGTGAGCTGCAGCAGCGAGTCGACGAGTTGCTGGCTCTGGCGAGGTGTCAGTCGCTGCACCTCCTGCATGGCCTGGGCCAGGGACATCTGCATGGCAGCCTCGCGCGTGGGCGTGTCTATATCATAGGTAGAGCATATCTCGTCCATGAAATCTAGCTCGTCCTCGGTGATGAGGAGGTCGGACTTTGTCATATCATAGACTATGCGGTAAATGCCTCTTCGGATGGACTCTCGTATCATGATTTGTACCTATTTTGGAGTTTTCGCAACAAAAATACACAGAAACATGCATTTTACAAAGAAGTTTTGCAATTCATTGCGAAAAATTGGGTAAATTTGGCTTTGGTTGTAACTTTGCCATCGTAATCAAGATACGAAAACAAAAGTATAACCTAAAAAGAATAAAACTATGATCGTAACAACAACTCCTCAGATCGAGGGCCACAGCATCCAGCAATATTGCGGATTGGTATCAGGCGAAGTGATTATCGGTGCTAACGTCTTCAAGGACTTTGCAGCCAGTTTGCATGATTTCTTTGGCGGTCGTGCCAGCTCATACGAGAACACGCTGGTGGAGGCACGCGAGAATGCTATGCGTGAGATGATGGGACGCGCTGCCCAGATGGGTGCTAACGCTATCGTGGGTGTGGACGTGGACTATGAGACCGTAGGTGCCAACGGCAGCATGCTGATGGTGAGCGTGACTGGAACGGCAGTGAAGGTTTAAGACTAGAGACTAAAGGTTAGAGGTTAGTGATAAGAGATAAGAGCTATGATAACAATTAGTGTGATTGCAGTGTTTGTCGGCGCTATGACGCTGTGCTGCTAGAGATTCTACAAACAAGAGTAACAAACCATAAAAATAAAATATCATGACAACAAAGAGTAATGAAATGAGTGTTCCCAAGAGTCTGAAATGGGTTGCAGGAATCGTCTGCACACTGATGTTGATCATCATCACATGGGCCAGCTGCTGCACCGTGGTAGACTCGGCCGAGATAGGCATCAAGTTCCACAAGTGGTCGACCAGCGAGGACATGCGAGGCGGCGTAGAGGGCACCTGCAAGGGATGGGTATTCTACAACCCCTTCACCACCAACGTGTTCACCTACCCCACTTACATTCAGCGTAAGAACTACGACCCCTTTACCGTGAATGCCAAGGATGCTTCGACATTCACCATGGATCCCCAGATTGCCTACCGCATCGACCAGGACAAGGCATGCGACATCTTCGTGAAGTACCGCAAGGGCATCGAGGACCTGGAGAGCGGATACATCCGCACCTGCATCTACGAGGCTTACCGCACCTGCGCCAACCGTTATTCTTCGGACAGTCTGATGTCGCATCGTGCTGAGTTTGAGGCAGATGTACGCCGTCGCCTGGACAACTCACTGCGCGAGGAGGGCTTCATCGTCGAGGAGTTTACCTCGGCCATCACACCTCCCAGTTCGCTGAGCGAGATGATCGATGCCAAGAACAAGGCCGTGCAGGCTGCTCTGAAGGCCGAGAACGAGGTAAAGGAGGCAGAGGCCAACGCCAAGATTGCCATCGCCAAGGCCAAGGGTAATGCCGAGGCCATCCGCATCAAGGCCGACGGTGAGGCTTACTACAACAAGACCATCGCCCAGTCACTGAGCCCCCTGATCGTGCAGGAGGACTGGATAGAGAAGTGGGATGGCAAGCTGCCCACCACCACAACCGGTTCCAACACGATGATGATGTTGCCCGCTGGCGGAAGTAAGTAATAACCAAATACATAACAACAGACATGAGAAAAAGCACCTATCTGGTTCTGCTTGCTCTAGGAGTCTCAATATCAGTGAACGCGCACCAAAAACGGTGCGCGCAAACTGGTTTGTACGCCTCGGAGGATACCACAACCACCCAACCCGTGCGCGCCCCTCGCTGGCAGCGCCCCACCAACTTCCGCAATCCCAATGCCCATGACCCCGTGATGGCCAAGGGCGAGGACGGACGATACTACTGCTTCATGACGGG
>JAZRYA010000016.1:0-13503 GCA_045600505.1 Bacteroidaceae bacterium | reverse complement strand
CGCTTGCAATCTGTTAAATAAGTTGTAATTTTCATTTTTATCTTGCGCTTAAAATTTTCACCGCAAAGATAAAAACTATTCCCGAGAATGTTCCCCTATATCCTAAACTAATCGCTCTCTCGTTAAGATAGTTTAAGATTCTATTTTTACCGATTCTTGCCTTATTTTCAGTTGTTTACACAAACGAAACTCTAATTCTCTAACAACTGATTTTAGCCAAATTTTGAGTACCCAGAGCCCACGCCGAAGAGTATATAGACCACCCTGTCGAGTGGAATATAAACACTTGACGTGAGCGTTTTGCTATCATCCTAGATTCATGAAATTGTCCAGATTCCAATGAAGGATAATGTCGTAAACGCTCTTCGTTTTCTCGAAAAATAGATGCAGTAACCCACCGCTGTGGCACATCTCAACTGCAAAGATAGTGATTTTTTTATTATCCGCTTACGGTTTTGCAAGATTTTTAACATAGTTATTGGGAACAAAACTGCGTTGGCGTGGGAAACTTATTCGCCTATCGGCTCATCAAGCTAAAGCAGTCGACGTTGCTCAGCATGACGAGCCTTGTTCCCCTGCAAGATTTCTGGGTTGTTATACACTACGGGGGAGGCGGCTGGGTGTTTTGAGGTGAGGGTGTGAGAAATTCGTGGAAAAAGAGTAGGTATGCGATGCCGAGAGAGTACTCTTTCGGGGTCATACGCCCTAGTGTATGGGGTCATACGCCCTAGGTTTTGGGGTCGCATGCCCTAGGTTTTTGGGTGAAATGCTCTTGCAGACTATTATTTTGCTTTTTATACATTATACATTCTATCTTTTTAACTCTCTAAATCTAAGTTAGTTAATTAGGTGTATAAGGAGTGTATTTAGTACATTTTCTTATACATTATTGGGGAAAAATGCGTGTTTTGCTTCAATTTATGGGGTAAAAAGTGCAAGAAATGGTGGTAAAAATGCACGATTTCTTGCAAATATGAACAAAAAGTAGTATATTTGTAGTGTAAAAATGCAAGAAAAGATGAGAATTAGTACTACTTTGATAACCTATAAGGGCAAGTCGATCAGTTACAAGGGCGTGAAGGAGGAGCGGATTGCCCAGATTCTGAGTGAAGGAGAACTGGCTGTGGCGGTGGAGGCTTTGCGCGAGGGTCAGTCGCGGCGCGTGGTGAGCGAGCAGGATAGCGGGGATGAGGCTCTGGCACGGCTCTACCATATTCCGGCTGTCTGTTTCTCCGGCCACTGGCAGAGTCGTAACGGCCGTTTGCAGTTGAAGCACTTCAGTGGGCTTGTCCTGCTGGAGGTGTCGAATCTGCCCTCGACCGAGGAGGCTCGCCAGGTGCGTGATCGTGCTGCCAACATACCCTATACGCGTCTGGCGTATGTGGGCGCTCGAGGTCGCTCGGTGGTGATCGTCGCCTCTACCACGTGGGCCGACGGGCAGGAGCCTCAGGATGTGGCGGCCTGTCAGACCTATTATGCCCAGGCGCAGAGGATGATGCATTATCACTATTCGAGCCAGTTGATGCTCTGTGCCGACATCTGTCGACCTGACATCCAGCGGATGTGTTTCTTGTCCCATGACGAGGAGACTCGCTACAATCCTCGTAGTCTGGCTTATCAGGTGGAGATGGATGTTGCTCAAGTTCCTGAGTATCAGGGTGGAGGACGAGACGCTGAGATGAGCATCAGCGACCAGGATGTGGTGTCGATGCACTCCGTCTTTGAGTGGTGTTACAGAGATGCTATGGAGCGTGCCCGCGAGCAGTATGGCATGGACGTGGAGAAGGTGCGACGCTGTGCTGTCAGTCTGTTGGCAGACAACTGCTGCGAGAGCAATTTGCCCCAGGATTTTGCGGTGGAGCATGCCCGGTGGAAGGCGTCGCTGAAGATGGAGGACCACTATCTGGAGGAGGTCTTTGCCAATGCCTATGAGGTCCGCAGTGCCAAGCATATCCCTTATGGCAAGGTGGACAAGAATGCGTTGCTGGCCTACAAGGTGGAGGCTTTCCTGAAACAGCATTACGAACTGCGTCGCAATGTGCTGACTGGCGTGGTGCAGTATCGCAGGAAGAATGGCTTCGACTTTGATTTTCACGATATTACAGAGATGGCTATGAACACGATGACCAACCGAGCCGTCAAGGCAGGCATAGGTTCGTGGGACAAGGACATGCGTCGAATAGTCAATTCCGAGGACGTGCCTCTCTATGATCCCTTGGCTGATTACATCTACGGTTTGCCCGAATGGGATGGCAAGGACAGGGTGGGGGAGTTTGTCGGTCGCATCCCTACCGACTGTCCCCAGGTGGAGCTCTACATTCGCATCTGGCTGCGTTCTATGGTGGCGCATTGGTTGGGCAGAGACAACACGCATGGTAATGCGCTGGTGCCCCTGCTCATCGGTGGACAGGGATGCGGAAAGACCAGCTTCTGCGGTATTGTGCTCCCGCCAGAACTGCGTGATTACTACAACGATAAGGTGAATTTCAAGAACGAAACAGACCTTAGCTTGGGTTTGTCGTCCTTTGCACTCATCAATATAGACGAGTTTGACTCGCTCAGTCGTAGCCAGCAGCCGGTCCTCAAGTATCTGCTTTCCAAGCACGATGTCAAGTTCCGCCAGCCCTATGGCAAGGCGTATGTCAGCCGTCGACGCTATGCCAGTTTTGTTGCCACCACCAATCATTCTCATCCGCTGATGGACCTGACAGGCAGTCGCCGTTTTGCGTGTATTCCTATACTGGCAGGTCGACGTGTCGATTTCCTGACGCCTATGTGCTATGAGCAATTCTATGCCCAACTGGCACATGAGGTTTTCCATGGGGCACGCTATTGGTTGGACGAGCGCGAGACGGAGGAACTGATGCGACACAATCGGCAGTTTACGCGAGTCAGAGATGTGCTGCAGATGGTGAAAGCGTGTCTGACTCCCGGTACGAATGAAGTTGATGGTACCTGGATGAGTCAGATAGAGATACTGGATATGCTGACTGCTCGCTATCCCGAATTGGAGGTTTCGAAGGGCACGCGCATCGACCTGGGTCGTGCGCTTACCCAGTTGCGCTTCCCCAAGCACAGAATGGCAGAGGGATATGTGTATTTGGTAAAATAAAGGAATAGAATTGTAAGTATATTTCGATGAGTGAATCACTGATACGATGGGGCTATTTTGGATTGGCGTTGTGCGCTTTCCTGGCTGGTACTCCGCTGCCCATGAATGGGGAAGCGGCGATGAGCCTAGCTCTGGTGGAGGGATGGCCTGCGGTGTGGGTCGTCACTGCCGTGGTAGTGGGTAATTGGCTGGGTGCATCGGTCAATTATTTCCTGGGGCGATTGTGTAGCTACGAGACCATGTTGCGATGGACTCGTGCCAACCCCGAACGTATGGAACGGGTGCGCCAGTATATGACGGGCAGGGGCACTTGGCTGGCCCTCGGGTCGGGATTGCCCATTGTGGGTAATCTGGTGATTATCTCCTATGGAATCATGAAGGCTCCCTTCTTGCGAGTGGGAGCCGTCATGCTTGTCGGTCAGGTGGTGCGTTTCACCCTCTGGGCCATGTTTACGTTGGGAATTGCTAGCTTCTTCTAGGGTAGCAATATCTTCTTGCCATTTCGAATGTAGATGCCTCGACCCGTGGTGTTGACCGGTACGCGTCGTCCACTCAGGTCATAGATGGCATTGTCCTCGGTCTGCTGACCTGCAATATCCAGTATATCATCGGTCAAGGGGTTGTAGTTCAACTTCTTGTCCATCCAATTGAACCGGTCTTTCACATACGTTTTCACTCCACTTACCTCGGCTTTGTAAGAGCCTAAGATGCGTGGATTCTGGTGGACGCGCTGATTCATGATGTTCCAGCGCATGAAGTTGAGTCGCTGGGATTGGTCGAGTTCGGTGGCCAGGCTGTCGATGTATTCGCAGAACGAATCGGCTGTGAGGCCACGGCGACGAGCTGAAATCCAAGTGTCCTTGACCAAGTTCTGAATGAAGGTGGCAGACATCAGCCTGTTGACAAACTGACGCATGGAACCTGCGTAGGAACCCATTGTTGCATAGACATAGCTGTTGCCCGATCTGGTGATGATGGGATAGGTGCGATCGTCGTTCTCGAAAGCCAGGTCAAAGTCCCACACGGGAGCAATCTGCAGCAGATCCTCGTCGCGTTCCTTGCTGACGTAGGTGCTCCAGTAAGTGTCGGTGTTGCCCGATGTCTCGCCCACCAGGAAGTGGCTGGCAAAGCTCTGGCAATCCAATATCGTGCTCACGCCGGATTGTGTGCTGGTGTAGGTGTTGCTCCAGAGACGAGTCTCCATCAGATTGAAGTAGCCCTTGATGTAGGATCTCTGCTGATCCGTGATCTCGTCACTGTCAGGATATTTGATGGTTACAGGAATGCCCTTGTTCGAATAAAACTTGCTGGGTTCGCTGCTGGCATAGGCGTCGATTTCCAGCAGATAACCACCCGTGAGAGGGATGCCCTCGTTGTCGGTGGGTTCCATCTTGGTGATGTCTACGCGATCACTGCCCACCTCCACTTGGTCGGTCAGTTGGTAGCAGCCCTTGTATTCGCCATTCAGAATGACATCTACGGGTTGGCACCAGGGCGTGTAGGAAATCTGGAACTGGCGACTCAACTCGAATGCCAGCATGTTGCGCATCAGCGTCTTGTCGCCATAGTTGTTGATGAGCGTCCATTTCTTGGCCTTGGCAGGAGATTCCAGCTCCGAATCCTTCAGCATGTGGTGCTTCTTGCCATCGGCAAACTTGATGCGGTAAGGCTTCTTCTCAAACCCCATGGAGGCATTGCCACGCAGACGAGTGGTGATGGGATAGTGCTGCAGCAGGCTACCGTCGTCGTAGATGTTGGTTACCCAACTGTCTATCTCATGCTCCTTGTCATAGGGCTCCACGCTATTGAGCGTGTGGATGCTGACTGTGGGCAGGTTGGTGAGCTGGTGGAAATGAGTGCTGTCGCCCTCGCTCTCGTAACCGTAGAACTCCAGTTCGGCGATGTTGCAGCGCGCATTGTGAGGACCCACGTAACGCACATAGCGGAAACCAAGAGAGACGTCCACGTCGTGGTGACTCATAACACCGATGGTGCCACTCTGGTCTATCAGGTAGAGAGGGAAAGCATCGTGGAAGTCCAGGGAGTTGGAACCCTCGAAGAGCGCCAACTTCACGCGACCTTCACCCTGACTATCGTTGCGGGGACTCCAACCCACCTGCGTGATGACGTGGGGTGTACCCAGGTCGAGACCCACCCACGTGTAGGAGCGATCATAGGAAGCAAAGTAGGTATTGAGGTTGCCGTCAAAGGCACATTGGTGGTAATTGACCTTGGTCGACGCCTGTCCAGTGGAGTAATCCACACTCAGGTTAGAACCGATGGGAGTGCCCGTCAATTTATGACTCACCTGCGCCATCGTAGTGGTGACGCAGGTGAGGAGTAAACAGCTTATAATCTGTCGTATACGTTTTGTCATGATTAGCAGAGATACTGCGAGCTGATGCTCTCGTTGTTGAGCACACGACGGATGGTCTCAGCAATGATATCAGCCACAGAGATCTGCTTCACCTTGCTGCAACTGCCCTTGTAGGGGATAGAGTCGGTGAAGATGATTTCCTCGAGAGCAGAACTCTGCACGCGCTCGTTGGCAGCACCGCTCATGATGCAGTGGCTAGCGATGGCACGTACCGAGCGAGCTCCATGTTCCTTCATCAGGTCGGCAGCCTTGGTGATGGTGCCAGCAGTATCTACCATGTCGTCGAGCAGCACCACGTCGGCACCCTCCACGTCACCGATGATCTGCATGGTGGCAACCTCGTTGGCGCGCTTGCGGGTCTTGTTGCAGAGCACCAGGGGGCAATCCAGGTACTTGCTGTAGGTACCGGCACGCTTGGCACCACCCACGTCGGGAGTGGCGATGACCAGATTCTCGAGTTTGAGGCTCTGGATATAGGGAAGCATCACGCTGCTGGCATAGAGGTGATCAACGGGAACATTGAAGAAGCCCTGCTCCTGGTCGGCATGGAGGTCCATGGTGATCAGGCGATTGATGCCAGCCACGCTGAGCATGTCGGCTACCAACTTGGCAGCGATGCTTACACGGGGTTTGCTCTTACGGTCCTGACGAGCCCAGCCGAAGTAGGGGACAACGGCATTGACAGTGCGAGCCGATGCACGCTTAGCAGCGTCGATCATCAGCAGCAGTTCCATCAGGTTGTCTGCATTGGGGAAAGTGCTCTGCACCAGGAATACATCCTTACCACGGATAGATTCCTCGAAACAAATTTCAAACTCTCCGTCAGCAAAGCGGGTTGTGGACATGTTGCCCAGAGGGCAGTCCAGACTAGCGCAAATTTTTTCTGCCAGGTATCGCGTTGCGGTGCCCGAGAATACCAGGAAGTTTTTGTTTTCGCTCATCGTTTTATGATTCTATATTTTCTATTTAGGTTTTTAGTTCAATCTTTTTACTCTTAAAAAGGCAGTCTTTTAGTCGGCAGCTTTTCTCAGTTTGCGGAAGTGATTGATCAGCTCCTTGTAATCGTGTCCGCGGTGGATGTTGAATCGCTTCCAGATATCGCCACGGATGATGACGCCGCCAAATCCATAGTCACGCACCTTGTCCAGATTCTCGAGTGCAATGCCGCCCTGTGCCATCACATGCTTGTCGATGATGCCCTGGCGAGCAGCCTGATGCAGTTGCTCGTCGGTGAATCGGCTGACATAGCGAGGCTCGGAGATGCTGTCGAAGACGTTCTTGAGGATGACATACTGACTCTGGGGACGCAGCTCGCTCACCTCCTCGAGCGTGTAGCAGGTGCGGCTGACCATGTCGTGATAGTCGGCAGGCTTGGTAGGATTGTGGTGACTCAGGTGGATGCCCATCAGGTTGAATTCCTCCTTGAGGTAGAAATGATCGTGAACCACGATACGTTTGTGGTACTCGTTAGGCATCAAAGTGAGCAGTCGCTCGCAGAAGACGGGTTCGCTCTTGGGCTTGCGTAGATGCAAAATGTCCAGACCCTCCTCAAACAGGGTGGTGAGTATCTTATCTTCTTCTACAAAGAAATCAGGACTGGTCAGGAGTATCAGTTTCATCGTTGGAAGTTACCTTTTCGTTGCAAAAATACGAAATTTTGATGACATAAGACCTATGTCTTCGCTCTTTTTTATCTTCTCGGCGATAGATTTTGCACAGACGTATCCCGTGGACCAAGCGGCTTGCAGATTGAATCCGCCGGTGATAGCGTCGATATCGAGCACTTCGCCAGCCAGATAGAGATTGGACAATTGCTTACATTCCAGTGTGTTGGGATTGACGTTGCTCAGCGCCACACCACCGCAAGTGACAAATTCCTCCTTGTGACGGCTCTGTCCCTCCACGGAATACTGGTCGGCGGTCAGTGTGGCCACTAATCTGTTGAGTTGCTTCTTGCCGATGGCATTCCAGCGGGTCTGGTCGTCGATGCCGGCTCGCTCCATCAGGTAGTGCCAGAGTCGGGCTGTGAGGTGAGTGGGGTAGTAATTGGCCATGAGTCGCTGACCACCCTCTTGCTGCAGTTGACCCACCTGTGCGCGCACTTCTTCCTCGTTGCATTGTCCCATCCAGTTGACGAGCAGTGTCGCCTTGTACTTCTGCTCGGCCAGATGTCGGGCAGCATAGCTGGAGAGTCGCAAGATGGCAGGTCCGCTCATGCCCCAGTGCGTCACCAGTAGCGGTCCGGAGGCACTGAACCGAGTGCCTGCCAGTTGCACGTAGGCCCCCTCGACCACCACGCCCATCAGTTGGCGCAACCGTTGGTCTGGAATATTGAATGTAAACAACGAGGGGACAGGATCTACCATCTCCATTGGCAGGTGTGCGAGGAACGATAGCCCCTCGGCCCGAGGACTACCGCCTGTGGTGACCACCACATAGTCTGCCTCGCAGAGGGGCGAATCGGGAGATAGCTCGTCGGTCTGGATGTCCGTGACGCGATGATTGGTCCAGAGTTTCACCCCAGTCTGTTGCATCAGGCGGGTCAGTGTGCCCACAATCTGCATGGCATCCTGACTTTGGGGAAATACACATTGGTCCTCTTGGGTGACCAGTGCCACGCCCTGGTCTTCCCACCACTGTTCGGTCTGGCTGGGGGAAAGCACGCGCAAGGCACGTTTCATCAGTTTGTCGCCTCGGGGATAGGCCACTCCCAGATTGGGAATGTCGCGGAAGGAGTTGGTCAGATTGCATCGTCCACCACCCGTGATGGCCACTTTGGCCAGGGGACGGTTTTGTGCCTCTATCAGGGTGACTTCCGCTTCGGGGCACCACCAGCGTAGGTGGATGGCACAAAAACAGCCTGCTGCACCCGCTCCGATTATGACAATTCTGGTCTTCATCACCCACAAAGGTAGTAATTTTAGTCGTTTTGTCCTATTTCTTGTGCGGAAATTTGTGCTCGTCGGTGATTTTTCATACTTTTGCGTGTACCTTTTATATATACTCATACGACATGATAACACTAAAAGAACTCTTTCGAATTGGTTATGGACCCAGCAGCAGTCACACGATGGGTCCACGCAAAGCTGCTGAAATATTTCTACAACGATATCCCGATGCCGATCATTTCGAGGTCACTCTCTATGGTTCTCTGGCTGCTACCGGCAAGGGTCACATGACCGATGTGGCCATCTTGCATGTCCTGGGCGAGGAGCGCACCACCATCGTGTGGGAGCCCAAGGTTTTTCTTCCCTTCCACCCCAACGGCATGAAGTTCCAGGCCCAGCAGGGCGGACAGAATGTGGGAGAGAGTTGGACCGTGTTTAGCGTGGGCGGCGGTGCACTGGCCGAGGATGGCACACCCACGGTGGAGTACCCCGACATCTATCCTATGTCCAGCGCCGAAGAGATACTGGCATGGAGCCGACGTACGGGCAAGTCCTACTGGGAGTATGTCCAGGATTGCGAGGGCCCCGAGATATGGGACTACCTGACCGAGGTGTGGAACGTGATGCGCAATGCCGTGGAGAGTGGTCTCGAGCACGAGGAGGTGCTGCCTGGTCCTCTCAATCTGCGTCGCAAGGCTGTTTCCTACTTCACTCGTGCCGAGGGCTACCAGGCCAGCATGAAGAGCCGTGGCCTGATATTTGCCTATGCGCTGGCGGTGAGTGAGGAGAATGCATCAGGAGGAAAAATCGTTACAGCACCCACCTGCGGATCGTGTGGTGTGCTCCCTGGCGTGTTGTACCATTTGTGGAAGAGCCGTAAGATCACCGACACCCGCATCGTGAGAGCCCTGGCCACGGCGGGTTTGTTTGGCAACATTGTCAAGACCAACGCCAGCATCTCGGGTGCCGAGGTAGGTTGCCAAGGCGAGGTAGGTGTGGCCTGTGCCATGGCTGCAGCCGCTGCTACTCAGCTATTTGGCGGTACTCCCGCACAGATAGAGTATGCCGCCGAGATGGGTCTGGAGCATCACCTGGGTCTCACCTGCGACCCTGTGTGCGGTATGGTGCAGATTCCCTGCATCGAGCGAAATGCCTATGCTGCAGCGCGTGCCATGGACGCCAATTCCTATGCCATGTTTACTGATGGCACGCACCGTGTCTCCTTTGACCGAGTGGTCGAGGTAATGAAAAAGACCGGACACGATCTGCCCAGTCTTTATAAGGAAACCGCCGAGGGCGGTCTTGCTCAAGATTATCATCCCATGTGGGAATAGGAGGCCGTTTGCCTCCCATTCCCCTCTGCGGGATTATTCCTGTGTCAGTTCCAGCACGTGGCTTACCAGTTTGTGTGTGGTGAGCACATCCAGACCGATAGTCATCAGGTACTGTCCGCTGTATACTTTGTCGTTACATCCCAGCCAGCTCTGCTTGCCAGGCTCCATGTTGATCTCGCGTACGCGGTACTTCGCGTCGGGGTTCAGGCCACGCAGCTTGACGGGAGCATTGCGCTCGGCATAGCGAGGATAGGTGTTGAAGGTGAACACCACAGCCTGACGCTTGTCCTTGCTGACGAAGCCCGTCACGGCGTGAGGACCGTCGTAGGGTGAGTAGAGACGATGCATGTCACCCTCCATGATGCAGGGACGCAGACGACGGTAGTTCTCCACAGCCTGGTGGCAGTACTTCAGGTCGCTGTCGCTCATGTCCGAGAGCTTGATGTCGAAGCCCAGTTTGCCCATCATGGCCACGTCGGTGCGGTACTTGATGCTGGTGGTGCTGTTCCAGGTGGTTACGTGAGCGCAAGTGGCCTTGGCGGGATAGAACAGCGAGTAGGCATACTGGATGTAGAGGCGCTCCAGAGGATCGGTGTTGTCGCTAGCCCAGAACTCGGTGAAGTAGTTCAGTGCCTGGTAGTCGATACGGCCGCTACCACCCGAGCACAGCATCATGGGCAACTTGGGATACTTGGCCTTGGTGCGGTCCAGCACGCGATACAGACCGCGTACATAGTCTACATAGAGGTGCTGCTGCTTGCCCTTGAGGTAGGGTGAGTAGATGTTGGTGATGGGCGAGTTGCAGTCCCACTTAAAGAAGGCGATGCCGGGATAGTTGGTCATCAGGTTGTCCACAACGCCGAAGACGAAGTCCTGCACCTGAGGATTGCTCAGGTCGAGCACCAACTGATTGCGGAAGTAGTATTCCTCGCGGTTGGGTAGGGTGATGACCCAGTCCTTGTGCTTCTCGTAGAGCTCGCTCTTGGGGTTGACCATCTCGGGCTCGATCCAGATACCAAACTTGATGCCCTTCTGCTTGGCAGCGTCCACCAGGGCGGTCACCTTGCCAGGCAACTTGTCGGCAGTCTCCTGCCAGTCACCCAGACCCTGTGTGTCGCTGTGGCGGGGATACTTGTTACCAAACCATCCATCGTCCAGCAGGAACATGTCGACACCCAGCTTCACGGCGTCGCCCATCAGACCGACGAGCTTCTCCTCGTTGAAGTCGAAGTAGGTAGCCTCCCAGTTGTTGAGCAGGGTGAGGCGGTTGTCGCCACCATCCTTTAGCTGGTACTTGCGTGCCCAATCGTGGAAGCACTGGCTGGCATGGTCCAGACCCTGCTGACTGAGGGTGAAGTAAAACTCGGGGGTGCGGAAGGTGTCCTTGGCCTTCAGCTCATACTCCGAGAAGTAGGGGTTGATGCCCGAGATCACGCGCAGCTTGTCGCTCTCGTCCATCTCGAAGGTGAAGCGGAAGTTACCGGTCCAGCCCAACTGTCCCAGCATCACCTCGCCAGCCTCCTCGGTTGCGGGAGTGCCCACCGAGAGGATGAACATGGGAGGGGTGAACAGGTTGGCGCGAGTGCCCAGTTTGGTGTCCATCACCTTCTTGCCAAAGGCCAGGGGAGTGGTGGTCATGTGACCCTCGTCGGCCCAGTTGCCCGAGAACTCGGTCAGGTAGTACTTGCCGCCGGTCAGGTGCAGCATGCTGCTGGCATACTTGGCCAGCGACACGGGCTTCTTCTCATTGTTGGTGATTTCGGTCCAGGTCTTGATGATATTCTCCTGACGGTAAGCTACATAGTGCAGCACTACTTGAGTAGCATAGACGGGGTCCTTCAGGGTGATGGCCGTCTCGGTAGCGCCGTCGTCAGTGGTGCTCACCTTGTGGTCCACATACTGCAGCAGGGTGCTGGCATTGCCGTCGGCATGGCGTACATCGATGGCAGGTTCGAAGTAATCCTCCATGCCATGGGTCAGATAGGCCTCGCAGACGCGGGGCAGATGCTCCAGGTCACTCTCGTGGTTGAGGTGTTTGCCCAGATAGGTCTGGTAGAGGCGTCCGTTGTCCTCTACGCGCAGCACGAGGTCAGTCTCGTTGGTGCTTACTCGGATCACCTTGTCGGCCCATGCGTTCAGGGCAAGCAAGGCAGAAGCGAGGAACAAAAATGTCTTTTTCATATCGTGAGTTTGTTATAAGTTGTCTGTTATTTACGTCCTTCAGTCCAGTCGTCGGTGCGGAAGGGAGCTACGTGCAGTCCGCTGGGTGTCTGCAGGGTGCAGATGGGATTGTCGGCCCAACCGTAGCGCACTGCCACGGGAATCACTCCGGGACAGGTGACGGTGATGACGCCGCCCTTGATCGAGGCCTGTGCACGGTGGAAGACGTGGTCGGGACCAGCAATCATGAAACCAGGCAGGTTGTCGGCATCGGCAATCTTCTCGCCACAGTCGGGCTGTGTGAGGTGGATGTATGCCTTCTCCCCGTCGATGGTGTAGGACTCATACTGAGGAGCATCCCAAGCCACCTTCTTGCCATAATTGTGATGCAGGGCTATCAGGGCCAGGCGACGGCCCACTTCCTGCTTGTTCTTGGGATGGATGTCACCAGCCTCGCCCAGGTCGATGTTGGTCATCATGCTCACGTTGCCCAGACACAGGGCCTTGGCCTGGCTCTCGCGCAGGAATGCCCACTCGGACAGAGGCTGCAGGTCATTGGGTGCCAGATAGTTGGCCAACTGCACAAAGTAGAAGGGCAGTTTGGGGTTTCTGAATTGGATGCGCCAGTCCTGGATGAGGGTCTGGAAGAGGCTCTCGTACTGGATGTCGCGGCCCACATTGGCGCAACCCTGATACCAGATGACACCCGCGATGGGGAAGTCGAGCAAGGGGTGTATCATGGCATTATACAATCCCGAGGGATAGGCGCTCGAACTGGGATGGATGGGCGTGGGAGGCAGCACCGACTTGTCGCAGCCCTTGTGCCACTTCCAAGTGCCAGCCAGGGCAATCTCCTTGCTGCCACAGCGCACATTCATGTCCTTGGCCTCGCCATGGAAGCCGCCCTCGTTGCCACCGTCGATGACGCGCACCACGACCACATTCTTACCAGCCTTCACCAGTTTGCCGGGCACGGTATAGTGGCGGGGCGAGGTATATCCATAGCCATGATGCACCAGTTCGCCATTCCAGTAAGTGACGTCCTCGTCGTCGATGGCGCAGAAGTTGAGCTCCAGGTCTTTGCCGGCCCACTCCTGGGGGATGTCGACGGGGCGGCGGTACCACACGGTGCCGTCAAAGCTGGGCAACCCCTGGTTCTCGAAGTAGCCAGGCAGCTGATGTGTGCCCCATGCAGCATCGTTGTATTCGGCCAACTGGTAGCCCTCCTTGCTGCCGGGATCGGCATCATCCAGAGCCTGCTGCCAGATGTTCTGCTCCTCTTGGTAGATTTTGTTGGCCGCCTCGGTGCTGAACCCGGCCTGCTTCATCAGTCGGTAGTGTTCCTGGTAGCCCATCACCTTGCCCAGCGACTCGGCACTCACCCACGACTCGGCGGGAGTGCCGCCCCAACTGGTGTTGATCACGCCCACGGGCACGTGCAGCTTGTTCCACAGTTCGCGTGCATAGAAGTAGCACAGGCTCGAGAACTCGGGGATGTTTTCCGGTGTACATTCCTTCCAGCCGCCGAAGTCAGTCTCCAGTCGGTCCTGGGGCGATTGTGCCACGGTCTTCTTTACCTGAAACAGGCGGATGCTGGGATACTTGGCATCCCGTATCTCCTGCTCATAGTTC
>JAZRYA010000015.1:0-15367 GCA_045600505.1 Bacteroidaceae bacterium | reverse complement strand
CGCGCCATCTGCCAGGCACACCGCGAGCACGAGGGAGACATCCTGGTCTTCCTGCCCGGACAAGGCGAGATACAGCGCTGCCAGGAGATGCTGGCAGGGGCGCTGGGCGACACGCACATCTGTCCGCTCTACGGTCTGCTCTCGCCGCAGGAGCAACGTCGGGCCATACTGCCCTCGCCTGCCGGTGAGCGCAAGGTGGTGCTGGCAACGTCCATCGCCGAGACCTCGCTGACCATCGAGGGTGTGCGCATCGTCATCGACTCGGGACTGTGCCGCACGCTGGTGCATGATCCGCGCAACGGGCTGAACCGGCTGGAGACGGTGCGCATAAGCCGCGACATGGCCACCCAGCGCATGGGACGTGCCGGACGCGTGGCCGAGGGCGTGTGCTACCAACTGTGGAGCCTGGGCACCGAGCACCGCATGGCCGAGTGCCGGACACCCGAGATAGAGGAAGCTGACCTGGCGCCTATGATGCTGGACATCGCTGCATGGGGCGAGAGCCGGGTAGAGGAACTGCCGTGGCTGACCACACCACCCAAGGGGCACGTGGGACAGGCGCGCGAACTGTTGACCCTGCTAGGCGCCACCACAGCCGAGGGCCTCATCACCCCGCTGGGACGGCACATGGCCAAGATGCCTTGCCACCCGCGCATCGCCAAGATGCTCATCGAGGCAGGGAGCACGGCAGAGAAGGCGCTGGCGGCAGATATCGCTGCCCTGCTGGAGGAGCGTGACCCGATGGGCGACACCGCAGACTCGAGCATCCTGGCTCGCATTACCCTGCTACGCGACCTGCGCCAGCAAAAGCGCAACGGACGACACCAACACCTGCTGCACATCGCCCAGGAATACCGCCGAATGGTGGGTGTGGACGAGGACAATTCCATCCCCGAGGACACGCAAGCCGGAGCCCTGATAGCCCTGGCCTACCCCGAGCGCATCGCTAGGCTGGATGGCCCCGGGCGCTATCGCCTGGCCAGCGGCGGCACGGCCACACTGCAGCATGACGACTCGCTGGCAGGGCACGAGTGGATGGCCATCGCCAGCATGAATGGTGCTAGCGGCAGGGTGTTTCTGGCTGCGCCACTGCAGCTGGAGGAGGTGAGACTGATGGCCACAACCCGTGACACGGTGGCGTGGGACAACAAGCAAGGCGCGCTGTTGGCCCGCAGAGAGCAACGAGTGGGCACGCTGGTGGTGGAGAGCAAACCGCTACAAAATGCCTCGCGTGAGGAAATGAAGGCGGTGCTCTGCCAAGTGGTGAGCCGACAGGGGGCAAGTCTGCTGGACTGGAACGACGATGTGGCTGCACTGCAACGCCGTGTGGCCAGCGTGGCGTTGTGGCACCCCGAGATGGAAATACCCGACCTATCGGCCGAGGCGCTGCTGGGACGCACCGAGGAGTGGCTGCCCCTGTATCTGGAGCAAGACGGACGACTGCGCTGCACGGCAGGCGAACTGCGTCGCATACCGCTGACCGAGGTGCTGTGGGGGATGCTGGACTATAATCTGCAGCAAACCATAGATCGGCTGGCACCTACCCACATCGCTGTGCCCACGGGCAGTCGCATCCGGGTGGACTACCGGCAGGGTGCCGAGGCGCCTGTGCTCTGTGTGCGTCTGCAGGAGTGCTTCGGCCTGGTGGACACTCCTCGCGTGGACGAGGGCCGACGCCCGGTGCTGATGGAACTGCTCTCCCCTGGATTCAAGCCTGTGCAACTGACTCAGGACCTGGCCAATTTCTGGCGCGAGACCTACTTCGAGGTGCGCAAGGAACTGCGTCGTCGCTACCCCAAACACTACTGGCCAGACAATCCCCTGGAGGCAGAGGCTACGAGAGGAGTGAAAAGAAAATTTAATTCATAATTCATAATTCTTAATTCATAATTAAGGGGGCTGCCTCAGGATGACAGGCAATAATTATGAATTAGTTTGTACTTTTTGTATTGCTCTATAACATATTTTTAGATATTTTATTGTCATTTTGCTAGTGTTATCGTAAAATAAATGCCATTTTGTTTGCATTTGTGGGTGAACTTTTCTAATTTTGCCAAGACATACTTTAACACACAACACTATGGCAGACAAACCCACAATTCAAGAAGTAAAGGACTGGATGCGTAAATTGTACGACACCAGTCAGACAACCATCACCGACAAGGAACGCGACGACCAGGCTATGTACGCCACCATGGTCAAGCGATCGGCCGACAAGAAGTTTATGGTGAAGATGCTGGACGAGAGCAGCCAGATCCGCGACCCCAAGAAACTGGCCAAGCGCATCGACGAGCTCATCGACCTGTATGGCGTGCCCGAGTTTATGAAACCCTGGCAGAAAGCCGCCTTCCACCTCTACCACTTCATGGGTCTGGGCAGCACATTCTACCCCATCGCCATACCCATCATCAAATGGCAGCTGAGAGCCAACACCGACCGTGTGATCCTGGCCGAGGAGCGCCCCAAACTGACCAAGCACCTGGCCGAGCGCAATGAGCAGAACATCGGACAGAACGTCAACCTGCTGGGCGAGGTCGTGCTGGGCGACGGCGAGGCCGACAACCGATACTACAACTACCTGAAGGCTCTGGAGCAGCCCGATATCAACTACATCAGCGTCAAGATCTCGGGTATCTATGCCCAGACACACGCGCTGAACTATGAGGAGGCAGAGCCCGAACTGATCCGCCGCATGAGCGAACTCTACCAGAAGGCCATCGACTTCCCCTATGTAGACCCCAAGACTGGCGCCAAGACCAACAAGTTCGTCAACCTGGACATGGAGGAGTACAAGGACGCTCACATGACGATGAAGCTCTTCAAGACCGTGCTCTCCAAGCCCGAGTTTCTGCACTACAGCGCAGGTATCGTGGTGCAGGCATACCTGCCCGATGCATGGGGCTTCCAGACCGAGTTGCTGGAGTTTGCCCGTGAGCGTTGTGCCCGTGGCGGCGCACCCATCAAGATGCGTATCGTGAAGGGATGTAACCTGGACATGGAGACCGTGGTGAGCAGTCTGCGTGGCTGGCCCAACCCCGTGCGCGACAACAAGACCGAGGTGGATGCCAACTATCTGCACATCATCGAGCGTGGTCTGCTGCCCGAGAACGCCAAAGTGCTGCACATCGGTATGGCTAGCCACAATCTGTTTACCATCTCCTATGCCTACCTGTTGACCCAGAAATACGGCACCGCCAAGGAGGACTTCTGCTTCGAGATGCTCGAGGGAATGGCCGACCACGTATGGCGCGCCCAGGCCAAGTTGGGCAACTACGTAGTGCTCTATGCTCCCGTGGTACGCGGCGAGCATTTCCTCAATGCTATCAGCTATCTGGTACGTCGTATGGACGAGCAGACCGCTCCTGACAACTTCCTGACCCACAGCTTTGACCTGAAGCCCGGCACCGAGACCTGGGATATGCTGGAGAAGCAGTTTGAGGAGGCTTACTCGATGAAGGACAGCATCCACCATCAGCCCACTCGTGTGAAGACCCGTCTGGATGGTTACGAGCCCATGGCACCTGCCGACGAACTCGTCAACGAGCCCGACACCGACTTTGACATGCTGGGCAACCAGGAGTGGCAGCGCCAGATCTTTGCCAAGTGGAAGAAGGACGGCAAGAACCCCGACACCCTGACCCTGCAGATAGGTACCGAGGAGGTGACCACCGACAAGAAGGCAGAATACTATGACCGCAGCCAGGAGGGCGACGTCAAGGTGTGCGAGATGTGCCAGGCTGGCGAGGCCGAGGTGGCACAGATCCTGGACATCGCCGACAAGGATGCCGCTGGATGGCGTCAGAAGTCGATCCAGGAGCGTCACGAGATCATGTTCCGCGCAGCCAACCTGCTGGGCGAGATGCGTGGCGACCTGGTGGGTTGCATGTGTGCCATCACCGGCAAGACCGTGGTGGAGGCCGACGTGGAGGTGAGCGAGGCCATCGACTATTGCCGCTTCTACACCACCACCGTCAAGAAATACGAGAAATATCCCATCAACATGAAGGCCAAGGGCACCATCCTGGTCATCAGCCCCTGGAACTTCCCCTGCGCCATCCCCGTGGGCGGTATCGTGGCAGCACTGGCTACGGGCAACACCTGTATCCTGAAGCCTGCAACCGTGGCTGCACCTGTGGCTAAACTGTTTGCCCAGGCATTCTTCGAGGCTGGTGTGCCCAAGGAGGCTCTGCAGATCGTCATCACCGACCGTCCTGCCCTGAAGGCTCTGACCACCAGTCCTGTCATCAAGCACGTCATCCTGACTGGCGGCACCGACACTGCCCAGCAGATTGCCCGACAGAATCCTGCTACTCCCCTGAGTGCCGAGACCGGTGGTAAGAACGCTATGATCCTGACAGCTAGCGGCGACCGCGACCACGCTATCCTGAATGCTGTGCACAGTGCATTCGGCAATGCAGGTCAGAAGTGCTCGGCTTGCTCACTGCTGCTGGTGGAGAAGTCGGTCTACAACGATCCTCTCTTCATGGCCAAACTGAAGGATGCAACCACCAGCTTCAAGGTGGGTGGCGTGTGGAACGCTGGTAACAACTGTGGTCCCATGATCACCAACCAGAACGAGAAACTGATGAAGGCCCTGACCCTGGAGCCCGGTGAGGAATGGCTGGTAGAACCCAAGTTCCTGGACGAGAAGAAGTACATCATGGCTCCTTCTGTCAAGATAGGTGTCAAGCCCGGCAGCTACACCTTCCAGACCGAGCTGTTTGCTCCCCTGCTGGCCGTAGTACCCGTGGAGGACATCTACGAGGCTATCCATCTGGTGAACTCGCTGCCTTATGGTCTGACCAGCGGTCTGCAGTCTCTGGACGAGAAGGAGCAGAAAATGTGGAAGGACCACATCATGGCTGGTAACCTGTACATCAACCGCAGCATCACCGGTGCTATCGTCAACCGTCAGCCCTTTGGCGGCATGAAGTTGTCGGCATTCGGCGGCGGCATCAAGGCTGGTGGACCCAACTACTGCGCTTCGTTTATGCAGATCAGCGACATCCCCGGCGTGGTGAAGAACTGGCGCGTGGATTACGAGAAGGCTTATGAGGAGGAGTTTGCCCACGCTCGCGACTGGAACCAGTTGCACGGCGAGCAGAACATCTTCCGCTATCTGCCCCTCAAGAGCATGGTTCTTCGCGTCTTTGCTGGCGACAACACCGAGGACATCCTGCGCGTGGTGCATGCAGCCAAACTGGTAGGCACTCCCCTGACCATCAGCATGGATCCTGCCCTGACCGCTCTGGCCAACGGTGTCGACGTGCCCGTCGTTGCCGAAAAGATGGAGGACTTCCTCAGGAACATGACCTGTTACGAGCGCGTGCGCACCATCACAAGCAACATCCCCGAGGAGCTGTTGGTGGCAGCAGCCAATGCCGACAAATACATCGCTCAGGGCAAGCCCCTGGATTGTGGTAGATTCGAGCTGATCAACTACATCAAGGAGCAGAGCATTGCCTTTGAGTACCACCGCTACGGCAGCATCATCGAGGCTCCCACCGTGGAGTAAACTCTCGACCATAACACAGAGGCGAGGGTCCCAATCAGGATCCTCGCCTCTCTCTTTCTATCTATTCTCGCTGGATTACATCTCGATGAGTTCGTAGTCACGGGTGCCCACACCGATCTCCTCGCAGTAGCGCAGACCTGCCTGCCAATTGGTGTTGGGATGAAGCATGTGGAACTTGTCGTCGGCATGCTCGTGGCAATGGCAATGCTCGTGGTCATGCTCCTCGCACATGTCGGCAAGCACATTCGAGGTGCGCAACATGGGAGCTTTGTTGACCAAGTCGGCACAAGCCTGATCCAGAGCAACAGGGTCGAAACTAGCAGCCATACCCAGGTCGGGCACCACAGCAGCGTCGTTGTGGCCCCAGCAGTCACACTCGGGGCTCACATTCATGATGAATGAAACGTGGAAGTTGGGCTTGTCCTTCAGCACCGCCTTGGTGTACTCGGCAATCTTGTAATTCAGGATCTCGCCGCTTTCGGTGCTGCCCATCACGGCAGCCTCGCTCTTGCAGATGGCCACGCACTGGCCACAGCCCACACACTTGTTGTAATCGATGCTGGCCTTCTTGTCCGTCACGTGGATGGCGTCGTGGGCGCAATTCTTCTCGCAGATCTTGCAACCGATGCACTTGTCCTCCTCCACTCGGGGCTGGGCGGTCGCATGCATGTCCTTCTTGCCAGCCACACTGCCGCTGCCCATACCCAAGTTCTTGACAGCTCCGCCAAATCCTGCCATCTCGTGACCCTTGAAATGAGTCAGGCTCACCACAATGTCGGCCTCGGCAATGGCAGCACCGATGCGGGGCTCGGGGCAATAGGTGCCCTGGACGTCCACCACACGCTCGTCCTTGCCTCGCAATCCGTCGGCAATGATGACGTCACAATCCACAGCAATGGGATTGAAACCATTGACCATGGCAGTGTGCAGGTGGTCCACGGCGTTGCTACGACTGCCGCTGTACAGGGTGTTGGCGTCTGTCAGGAAGGGCTTTCCACCCAGTTCCTTGATCAGGCGAACAATCACTGCTGCATAATTGGGACGGATGTAGGCAACATTGCCAAACTCTCCGAAATGTATCTTCACTGCGACAAGTTTGTCCTTAAAATCAATTTGTTCCATGCCTGCGCGCTTGACGAGGCGCTCCAGTTTCTGCAAGAGATTGCCAGTCTGGCTGGCTCGCAGATTGGTAAAATAAACTTTTGATGCCATATTGTATTTTATGTTATATCGGGACAAAGATAAGAATTTATTACGGCTTGGGGATAGGTCAACCAAAGTTTTTTGTACCTTTGCACCAGATTATGGCTACAATTCATATAAATTCCCTAGAACACCCCGGTGTAGAGGTCTTCGGCACACTCACCGAAGCCCAGTTGCGCAATCGTCTGGAACCTGAGAAAGGCATCTTCATTGCCGAGAGCCCCAAGGTCATCCATGTGGCTCTGAACGCAGGTTACCAACCCCTGGCCTTACTTTGCGAGGAACGTCACATCGAGGGGGACGCCAAAAGCCTCATCGAGCGCTGCGGCGACATCCCCGTGTACACCGGTTCGCGCGAACTGCTGGCCCAACTGACCGGCTACACGCTCACTCGTGGTGTGCTGTGTGCCATGCGACGTCCTGCCCCTCTCACGGTCGGCGAGGTATGCAAGGATGCCCGACGAATAGTGGTCATCGACGGTGTGGTGGACGCCACCAACATAGGAGCTATCTTCCGTAGCGCAGCTGCACTGGGTATCGACGCGGTTTTGCTCACTCGCAACTCGTGCGACCCTATGAATCGCCGTGCAGTACGTGTGTCCATGGGCTCTGTGTTCCTGGTGCCTTGGACCTGGCTCGATGGGCCTCTGCCTTCTCTGCATGACGAAGGTTTTGTGACAGCTGCCATGGCCCTGACGGACAACAGCGTTAGCATCGACGACCCCGTGCTCACCACCCTGCCCCGACTAGCCATCGTGATGGGAACCGAGGGCGACGGACTGCCTCACGAGACCATCGCCCAGGCCGACTATGTGGTCCGCATTCCCATGTCACATCAGGTCGATTCGCTCAACGTGGCCGCAGCTGCAGCCGTGGCTTTCTGGGAATTGAGGGCACGCTGATCTCTATTTACCCAGAATCTTATCCACCAGTTTCGTCACATCGACGACGTTTATCTCACCATCGCCATTGACATCCAGGTAGTCCAGGCTTTCATCCTCCGCAGCATCCATAACATGCAGGATGCGGTCTACCATCCATGTCACATCATTGACATCCAGCACGCCGTCGCCATTGCCATCGCCCAGGGGACGGTCTGGCAACTCTACATCGGGATAGGTCGTGTAGACGTGGGTCGCTCCGCCATAGTACACCTCGACACGCGTGACGATGGTGAGTCCGCTGGTGGTGTAGAGGTAGCCCGTGTGCAACCCTCTGCCTGAGAGTATGAGCGTGGCAGGTGAGGTGGCCTCGCTGCTTACTGCAGCAGTGGGACTATTGAAACCGGTGTAGTCGGTGGTAGAGAAACGGATGATACGTGCTGTGCCATCGTACACCACAATCGTGTTGATGGGGGCCGGACATATAGGAACACGTATGCTCGCACTTTTACTCTTGTTCAGCTGCAAACCATTGTTCTTGTAGGCCTTCACTATCCATTCTCCGCCATCATTGGCCGTATAGGACACGGCTCGACCATAACCCAGACCGGTGCTGCGAAGCGTGGTTTCCTCGTTGTAATCAAGCACATAGGAGCCCTGCATGTCCGTGGCCTTGCGGTAGATGGCATACAGAGTAACATTCGACTTGGGACGATAGAGACTGCCTGTGGAATAGATGGTGGCATTGGGCGCATGGTCCACTAGCTCGTTCACCTCCTGGGTCGACCATCCCACAAACTGCCAGTCCTGACTCGGAGCCTCGGCTGTAGGCATGGTGAATTGTTCGCGATAGGCCGTTTGTGTCCAACTGCCCACTGCACAAGAACCCGATCCTGGATTCAGCGTTACAGTAAAGCGTTCTCCTACATCCTCGGCCACACCTCCATCAAAGAGGAAGGATATCTTGCCATCTTCCTCGGTGATGGCTGTAAGCTGGTGATCTAAGGTCGTGTGGCCTGCCA
The DNA here is from genome assembly GCA_045600505.1 of Bacteroidaceae bacterium. GTDB lineage: Bacteria > Bacteroidota > Bacteroidia > Bacteroidales > Bacteroidaceae > Physcousia. Next base: position 6,746 of record JAZRYA010000015.1, on the reverse strand, counting down.
AGTTCGGCGAATACCACTTGCCTCCGTAGTTTGCATGGCTGGTGCTGGTGAGTTCTGTCACCGTTCCCGAGCCCGAGAACAGCTGTCCACACAGGGTGTTCTCACTACATATATAATATTGCATAGAACCCGAGCTCTGCAAGGCACCATAGTTGCGGCATGCAGGGATGATGGTCATGTGCTGATGATTGGCATACTTGTTGGGGGTGTTGTTTGCCCACACCAGGGAATCATAGTCCACGTGGATGGCTAGCAGTCCATGAGGAGAGGTGTGATGGTCGACATAACGGAACCAGCCATCATTCTGTCGGTTTTCAAACAGGATATACTCGTTCAGATTGCCGTCATTGTACAGGATGTAGGCATCGGGGGTCTCGTCCAGCGAACCCATACTAGTGATTGTTTCGGGTTCATTGAGTACCGTAGGAACAAGCCATCCCGCCATCCAACGCTCGTAGCTGGTGTAGCCGCAAGGCACCTCGCCATAACCAGAGGGACCATTGTAACAGCCACCGTCCAGCAAATCCCAACTGTACATGCCAAAACCACCAGCATAACTGGTGTCATAGAAATCGGGGAAACCCAGACAGTGACTAAACTCGTGACAGGCTGTTCCTATGCCATTGACAATACTTCCCGAGGTGCCACGCAACTCGCAAGAGCACGCATAAGTGTTGATCTTGGTGCCATCGAGTGTGAGAACACCCGTGCCATCACCATAATACCTGGCCGATGACAGATTCCACTCATGTGGCCAGATGGTGGTAGAGGCTGCCCCATAGGCTTCTCCATAACCGGCATAGAGTACATACACTTGGTCTACTTCGCCGTCCTCGTCCCAGTCATAATTCGAGAAGTTGACACCTTGTTGATCAGCCAACTTGCAGGCCTCGATGACCATCGTGGCAGGACGCAAATCATTGCCGTATTCATCATTTGCTCCATAGTAACTCATGGGCTGACTCAACTTGACAGGACCTACTACATCAAAGTCTAGTTCGAGTTTTCCATAACTCTGGTCATAGAAGTAGTCGTGTACCGACCCTAGGTGGCCTGCCTCGGAGAATCCCTCCTGATTGAACTGCCGATCAAAGAGGTTCTGGTCATGTCCAGAAGCCATCGATTTGTCGCTAAACTCGACCAGAATCACCAGTCCTTTCTTGGTGCCGGTAATGCTGGTGCCCACTACACTCACATGGCTGGGATCGTCGTCATCATCGCACATCATGCTGATTCCATGGTTGCGATTGAGCTTCTCATAACGAGCTCTGTTGGCCATCTGACGACGTTCCTCCACGGCTTGCGTACGTCGGGCTAGTTCGCCCGCACTCATCAGGTGCAGGTCACCATCACAACTGCGGTACAGACTCTGTCCCGTCAACACATTACGGTAATAATGCAAGTGCTCGTCACCCACCAGCTGAGCGCTGATAATGGTGCCGTCACTCTGTTTCATAAGCCTCGTAGTCCTTCTGGCGGGTACAGCATATGCTATCACCGCCCATGAACATAGAAGCACTGTAACCAGTACTTTTCTCATAAAATTTTCTTCCTAATCCAACGCAAATATAGGAAGAATTCATGGAAAATGCAAAACTTTTGCTAAAATTGTATCACAAATTTAGCCATACATGTTGTACAACATACTATTCTGCTACAAGTCCTTGCCAAGTATGATGTCCACAAGTTTGGTCACATCACTTACAGTGAATTGGCCATCGCCATCCACATCAGCTGCCTGGAAGTCATAGCTGCTGTACTCTGGCGTTGCCTTACCCAGAATGATGTCCACCAGCGCTGTCACATCCATGACATCCCACTGACCGTCCTTGGTGACATCACCTGGCTGAGAATCGGGTTCCACCCAAGGATTGCTGGTGTAGGCACGTATGGTCGTATCGACGCTAGTTTTGCGGTACATGTAAAGTCTGTTAGTTGTGCTGGCAGATGTGCTGGCAGACAAGTTACTACCGCTAGTTACTACATAATAGTTGGTCGAAGATACCCAGCTGGAAACAACGCCATACAATCCGTAGTTATCATTCCAGCGCACAGTGGTATTGGTGGATTTGGAAAGTCCACCACTGCCAATGGATAAGGTTGCACTACCATTCTTCACCGTAGCACTAGTTGTCGTTCCCGACACGCTCCACACTTGCCCCGTAGCTGTTGGTTCAGCCACCAGATAATCCCCCTCTTGACGAATGGTAACAGCAGTGGCTGCGACCTTGCCGGCTTTATTCTTCAGATTTACAGCATCCAACGCGTAAGACGAACCCGCCTGATTGCTGGTGACAAACAAGTAATCGGCCCCACTCTCAAATGTAGTGGTATAGACGTAACCATCTATGCTTCCGCCACTTATCAAGCGGGTATACACAGCATAGAGAGTAACGTCGGAAGTAGGCTGATAAGTGGATCCGGGCTCCAGCAAGGTGGGAGCAGTGGTTGTGGAATCTATTGCCACAGTACTCCAACCCAGGAAGGTCCAATCCTCGTTACGTGAGGTGGCAACGGGCAATGTTGTCGCTTGCTCGTAGTCTTCCTGTACCCAATCTGCATGTTCGGCATTTCCAGTGCCTGCATCATAAGTTATGGTATAGAGGCGACCCTCAATCGCAGTTCCACGCAAACTGATGGTAACCTCGTCTGCCAAACCACTCGACAAGGTCAATGTGGCCACGTGTTCACCCACGGTTGTGGGAGCATAAGTAACCTGCAACTCATAGCCTCCGGTAGCCTCATCTACAGAAATCTCTGTGCGAGACACGCTGAAGATTTCCTCGCCATCTGCCAAAGAAACATGGATTTCCTTCTCCAAATTGGCCGCAGTGACCTTGATGCTCTGAGTATAGGTACGGCCTGCATAACCACTGAAGGTTAGCTCACTTGGTTGTGCTTTGATGACAGGTCCTGCACCAGCGCCCAGAATGTACTGCACACCAGCCAGGGCATCCATTTTACCATATCCAAAGTGGGTAGCATTCTTGCCGGTAGTAGTATAGGCATCCTGGATAGCTGTCTCGCGCATTACCTCCTTGATGTCTTCGTTGGTCATGGACTTACCTACCTCCGTGGCAGCTTGCAACCACAGCGCTACGATACCCGCAGCCACGGGAGTTGCCATCGAGGTTCCCTCCATTGAACCGTAGGGACTCGTGGTACTTGCATTTACTCGATACATTCCTACTTCGGCACTCGAATCATCGATATAACTATAGTTACCGCTTGTGTGGTAATGGTTGACGGCCGATACTACAGTAGCACCAGGAGCCGTTATCCAGGGTATCATCTCCCCTGTGGGACCCTGCCCTTGTGTTTGGAAGCTCGAGAAACTGGCAATGTCTCCCACCGTAAACTCACCCGACATGTCGTGTCCGACTCCTTTATAGTCGGTCACCTTGTTCTTGCTCACGTAAGCGCCGATGGGTATGACGTTGGGGTCAGTAGCCTCGTCGCTAGCACTACTGTTGTCCGAACCCTCGGACCAAGTATATCCAGAAGTTCTCAGATAATTGGCATAATAGCTAAAGTCTCCTCCCCAAGCATCAATGTCACAACTGCCACTTGTAGGATAGAACTGCACAGCCAGGGTATAATTGCTCACATAGTAATCTTCTCCATCCTTTGTCTTTCTTGTGGTTGACTTCGACGTCAATCCGCCGGAATAGAGTAAAAGCTGATTCTTATTAGCACTGACATAGTCCCTATACACCGTCAAAGTGCCTGAGTAGTAGTTGGTGAGCCCCGACACGGATGTACCACTGAGAGAAGGATTATCTACAGAGACCGAGGTCAACACTGCTCCTGTCTGCGAATTCAGCACCAAAATTTTACATCCCAGATTGCCGCTACTCAATCTACTGCGTGACCAAGCATTTGCCAGGATACCCTGATAAAAATATCCCGCATCTGTGTTGATGTATGTGGCGCTACGCAGAATAGAACCCAATGGATTAGTCTTACTGGCAGTCCCCGACATATAATAACCGCCTCCCTCATTGTCCTTGCATTTGCCAGCATCATTCGAGGCAGCAAACAAGCAGATGTGATTGGGATGATTAGGTCCAAAGTACTGGGAAACAACGTCTGCAATATCACCCGTACCATCGTGTGGGCCATACTGTGAGCCCCAACTGTTGCTCACGACACACGGTTTGCCCTGACTGTCGGCATAGTCACATATCTTCTTCATGGCATTGGCCAGATAGGTGCTCGAGAGGCCATTGATTCCACACAGGTACAAGTCGGCACCAGGAGCCATTCCCCCATAGGTTGCATTGGCATGGTCATCGGTCACCGTGACGGTGTTTCCACTAACCACTACACTCGATCCGCCGGCAGTGCTGCTAGTGTGCGTGCCATGATCCTCCTCGGCATCGTCGGTAGTTGGACTCGAAGAAGTGATGTTTGAAACCTCTGCTGCACGCTGACCATTATATATATAAGCTCGCTTGATGCGACTGTTTCCGTCCTTGTCCTTAAACGCAATATGCTGGAAATCAATGCCCGTGTCAATAACACCAAGCACCACGCCCGAACCGTCGTAGGTAGAAGTCAAGCCCATCTCCACAGCACTTGCTGAATTGGTCAACAGGTCATCTACATTCGTCGCCTGACGAGCGGCATTGGTGGTAGGACGCATCAAGGGCGAGACATTGACACGGCGCACCGAATTCAGTCGAGCTACAGACTCCAGAGAATCCACGGGAATCGAGGCAGTCAACAAGCCATTCTGGAAGAGGCACTCTATCACTACTCCCTTTCGCTGCAGATCTGCAACGCTGGTATGGTCATCCAGTCGTACAAAACACGAGATATAGGCCTTGCCGTCAATGGTGTCAGGCGAGGCATAGATACGATCATACTTTTTACCACGGTGTTTCCCCACAATAGGAGCCCCTGTCATTGGATTCTTCGCCATGGGAGAGGGATCAACAGTTTTTTTTCCATCCCTCTCATCGAGAAACATCTGTGAGGTAATAGACAACTTGCCCGAAATATCTTCCTGCGCCCAACCTATTGTGCTGAGCACCATCACGGCCAAAAGGAGTATGCTTTTTTTCATCTTTGCGCTTGCATTTCTATATTTGATTGCAAATTTACGAAATAATACGCTTTAACCAAACAAATCGTAAGATAAAATGTACTTTTCGATAAAAAGCAGTAAATCAGAGAGGCCTAGGAACGCTGTAGGCCCTTCATATCACTTTCGTCCCATCTTTTTTTCATATCGTTACACGGATTTCGACATTTTCTTTATACTTTTGCAGCAGTATAACTGTAAACAAGCAAGACATGAAGCACTTTCTGTGGATAATGCTCCTGTTCGGAGCTCTCGAGATCCAAGCACAAACCTCCCCTAATGGGCTCATCCGTGCAGAGCGCACCGATGCCAATCACCTGAGTGTCAACTACAAGAAGAACGGTCAGTGGATGCCCATCTACACCGCCGAGATTGCCGGCATCGGCAATGGAAGTACCCGGAAGATCCACGAGAAATACGATATGATCACCGGCAAGCGCCTGAAATGCGAGAACAAAGGTGTGGAGGGCGTTTACGCTCTCACTAACGGTGGAGTTCTACGCGTACGTGTATATAATAATGGTGTAGCTTTCCAGCGTGTGGGCCGACCCTCCACAGGTGACAAGTCGGAACAGCCCGTGGGTATCGACGTTTCCAGCGCTACCAACTCGTGGTTGCTGCGTTGGACCGACTCTTACGAGGATTTCTTCCCCAAGAACCGCACCGTCAAGCCCGGTTTCCACATTGCTTTCCCCTCCCTGTTTGAGTACAACGACGACGTTTTCGCCCTATTCACCGAGGCCGACATACACCAAGACCAGGCAGCCTCATCGATGTATGCCACCGACGAGCCCGGTCACTTCCGCATCGTGACGGACAAGAACGAGCAGGAGGCAAAGGCTAGTTCCTGGAAGGTGATGATCATCGGTTCACTGAGCGACATAGTCGAGTCTACCCTTGTCACCGACCTCAGCACACCTTGCAAGATTGGGGACACCAGCTGGATTGAGCCCGGTGTTGCTTCGTGGGTATACTGGGCCTACAACCATGGTTCTAACGATTTGAATATCATCAAGAAATACGTTGATATGGCCGTTCGTCTGAAGCTCCCTTACGTCCTCATCGACGCCGAGTGGGACGAGATGAAGGACGGCAAGAGTGTGGAGGATGCCATCCGTTATGCTCACGAGTGCGGCATCAAACCCATGATTTGGTACAACTCCTCTGTGGGATGGATCAATGGTGCCCCCGGACCCAAGTTCCGTCTCAACAAACCCGAGGACCGCGAGCGTGAATTTGCCTGGTGCGAGAGCCTAGGCGTAGCCGGTGTCAAGATCGACTTTTTCAGCGGCGACAACAACATGAACATGGCCTATTGCATCGACCTGTTGGAGAGTGCCGCCAAGCATCACCTGCTCGTCAACTTCCACGGAGCGACCCTGCCTCGCGGTTGGATGCGCACCTATCCCAACCTGATAAGCACCGAAGGTGTCTATGGCGCCGAGTGGTACAACAATGTCCCCACCTTCACCCGTCGCGCTGCCGCTCACAATGCCACCTTGCCCTTTACCCGCAACGTGGTGGGCAGCATGGATTACACCCCCTGTGCCTTCAGTGACTCACAGCATCCCCACATCACCAGCCACGCCCACGAACTGGCGCTGACAGCCCTCTTCGAGAGTGGCATCCAGCACCTGGCCGACCGTCCCGAGAGTTTCCT
>JAZRYA010000014.1:0-15929 GCA_045600505.1 Bacteroidaceae bacterium | reverse complement strand
CTGGGTGGCAACATAACTAGGTTCTACACCCACGATGGCTGCGGTGTGCTCGGTGGCGCCGGTGAGCAGGGCATTGAGGACACTGGTGCTCCAACTACCTGAGCTGTGCATGGTGGCGTGATTTCCGCGTGCCAACTCACGCAGCTTGGTCTTACCGCCTTCCTCGATGGTCTCCATGGGCAGATAGACAAGCAGGTCCTTCTGCATCGATGGCAAGGCGATGGGACTCTTCATGCTAGCCTTGATCTCCTTGCTGGTGAGGGCCTTCTTCCACACACGCACTTCGTCGAGACCGGCCTTCCAGAACTGGTTTTCGCCCGAGTGACCAAACTTGAGATCGCCAAAACCGGCCAGACCCGAGTAGTTCTTGGAGGTGATAGCAGCACGCTGGGCGCCATTGACAAAGGCGGTCATCTTGTTACCCTTGATGGTGATGGCAACGTGAGTCCACTTGCTGACCACAAAGGCGCCAGATACAATCATGCGGTCGCCCGAACTGGTGTTCCATCCAGCATAGAGTTGGCCCGAATTGTCGGTATGGAAGAGGAAGGTTCCCCAACCGGGACCTACCTGGTCGACATAACTGCGATTGAGACCGGAGCGCATCCAGAACTCGATGGTGGCTTCACTAAGCTCCTGAGGCACTGCATTAGGAACAGTAAATCCGCACTGGTCGAGGATGAGCACCTGGTTGTCGCCCGTGGCGGGCACAGCGGCCGAGACGGCATTGGTGCGGGTCGACTCGATGTCGTACTTGCCCGAGGTGTACACAGCAGAGACGGTGTAGGGACCGTCTTCCATCTCACCGGGAGTGTAGCTGGTGGTGGTGACAAAGTCTACCAGTTCGCTACCGCAATAGATATTGTAGCCCTTGAGTTGGAGACCCGAGTGCTCGGGAGCCGTCCACGAGAGGGTGTTGCCAGCGAGGGTGAGGTTGTAGGGAGGATAGATCTGCTCACCAGGCACGATGACGGTGATGACGGTCTCCTTGCCTCGGTTCTCGATGGTGACATTCTCGCTGTCAAAAGGTATCTCGACACCCTCGGGGTCTATCTCATAATTAATAATAGAAGCCTTGTAGATGTGGCCCGTGCCGATGGCTGTGTTCTTGGTCTTGACGAAGAAGAAGTACTTGAGGGGACGGGTGCGGTCCACCGTAGCGGTGAGGTCTGTCAGGTCATAGCCAAACTCCATGGGCTCGTGGTGGAGTCCATCGACCCAGCGACCCAACATGGGTATCTCGGGTGCGGGATTGGCGCCAGAGGCATCGCCGGCATACTTGAAGTGCTCGAAACTGATAGAACTCTCGGGGGCAGTGGCATCGAGGTTCTGGGCCACGCCGGCACCCAGCAAGATCTCGCTGCGGCGAGTGTAATCCATGAGCAACTTGATGGTGCGCAGGGGACGATAGTCACGACGGATGATGTAGGAACCGGGATTCCATGCGCCCTGGTCCTTGCCCACAGCATAGCTATACTTGTAAGGACAGTAGATGAAGCCCTTGTTTTCCCAGCCGTCGCCCCACGAGTTGGCGATGATCCAGGCGCCCACCTCATCCTCGTCGGCCTCACCGACGATGCCATCGCCGTCGAGGTCAAACTCGACGCGGTCGTCATATCCGCAGATGGTGAGAGCGTGGTTGTAGGTGTCGCCCCAACTCTGTACGAAGCTCATGCCTGCCACACCGGCACTGGCATTGGTCACCGTGGTGGGGATCTTGCCCCAGGTTCCATAGGCTGCCACACCAATACCGCAGACACCACCCGAGTGGATGGTCTCGTCGCCACAGTGATTGTAGAGCCACTCCTTGATCTCCTGACGTCCCTCGGGGGTGTTGGCGGGAGCAGAGAAACCACAAGTGCTGGCGGCACGATTCCACATGGCGCTGTACCACTTGTCGTATCCTTGCATCCAACCATAGTCATTGTCATCGTGGGTTTGGTTGCCAAAGAGTCGACTATAGGTCTTACCACCATAGGTGACCACGTTGGGGATACCGTTGGTACGGGCCATCACTTCCTTGTCACTGTTCTGGTAAGTGAGCAGCCAGGTGAAGTGGGTGGGATACTGATTGGTGGGATCAGAAGCGTCGGCATCGCGCACGGCATTGATCTCATGAGTGAACATGTAATAAATGTTCTGGGCCGAACCACACGATCCGCCATCCTGATTGACGATGGGCGGGAAGTACTTGTCGATTCCGTTGTTGACATGGTCGGGCAGTTTGACGGGAGCCTTGTGTGCTTGCGCCTTGCGGCGTGCAGCATGAGGCGTGGGCAACTGGCCCTGGCGAATGAAATTGAGATCAGGGAACTTGGAACGGTCGACCTTGATGACAGTTCCATCATCCAATGTCACATCCTCGATCTGAGCGAAAGAGGACGATGTGCCCAGAATACACAATGAAATGAGGGCTAACAATAGTTTGCATGTTTTACCCATGGCGTTAGTTTTTTAGATTTTGGTTTTCGCAAAAATAGGAAATATTGCGTTACAAACCAAGAAAATGCGGGAAATATGTCGTTTAGGAGCGAAAAGTGTTACCTAAACAGACCATCTGAACGAAAAATCGGACTGTCAGCATAGCTGAGAGTTGGCAATGACACTTCGTCGGAGGAGGCAATAAAGCAAGAGGATGGCCACATAGATTGCCATCACCATGGGGAGCGTGAGATGAATGTCGCGAACCACGGCGCCTGGCAACGAGACCACCCAGAGCATGACCTGACGCTGAACGTTCAGCAACTCACACAACGGGGTAATCAGCAAGGTGCTGCCGAGCCACTGAAGCATAATCGCAGAGAGTGCCAACCAGATAATCCAACCTGCTGCCACGGCAAAAATCACGCCGAAGAGCAGGCCCATGAGGGGCAACTGATGAAAATAGTAGACCACTAGGGGCATGGCACCCAACTGCACTGCCACGGATGTACTGAACAGCGAAAACACCCAACGGGACAAAATGCCTTGAGGCCTGTAACAATGGGCAAAGAGGGGACCAAAATGCAACAGGCCCAACATGGCAGAGAAAGTGAGTTGGAAACCTACATCCCACATGCTGCGGGGCGAAAGGATGAGAATGACAAGTGCAGCCAGGCCGAGGGTGTGCAGGGGTTCTTGTCCCCTACCACACAAGATGGCAAGAACAAACATACTGGTCATCACACTGGCTCTAACCAGCGAGGGAGAAAGCCCTGCCAACAAGGCGTAGCCCCAGATGAGGACCAACGAAAGGACACCCAGCACAACGCCGCACGGACGATAGTTGGCCACACGAAGCAGCACATACAACAACAGGCCAATGAGAATGCTGAGATGCAAGCCCGACAGGGCAAGGACATGACTGGCGCCCACATCTTGGTACAAGGTACGGGTAGATCGGTCGAGACCCGACTTGCGTCCCAACAACATGGCCGACAACAAGGCTATGGACTGCTCGTCGAGCCCCGTGCGACGAATGACCTGCTCCATGCGGTCGGACAAGCGCAAGGCACCCACTGTCCGCCGGTCGGTCAAGTGCAGCGAAACCTCAGCCCCGTCTGTTGTGCTCCATCTGCGAGCATATCCCATACCCGAGATGCCCGAGTGGCGAAGATAAGCGGCATAGTCAAAAGCAACGGAATCGCCCCAGTTGTAGGGCGTACGCATTGTGGTCACCACACAAACTGCCTGTCCAGCAGTCAATTGCATAGCCGCGGCATCACGAGGGACGGATAGCAAGACAAGCGGTCCATGAGGGAGGCGAGCTCGGAAACTGACGCTCCGTTCTCCCACCCTGGGTGTCGACATCACCACGGCAGTATATCGGGAGGACGAGGTGTCCCATACCACCGTCTCACGTTGGCGTTGCAGGAAGCCCAGCAATACACCCAATTGGGTCATTGCCAACATAATGCAGAGGGAGAAAACCCTTCGTCCCAGCCGTCTCTGGCAGAAGAAGAAATGGGAAAGGATGGCCGTAGCCACAGTTGGAATCAGCAGAGCATAGAGGCACTGCGACACCCCTGCCAAGAGAGGGAGCTGGGCAGAGACAAAAACGCCCGCACCGAAGCACGATGCGAGCAATAGGAATAAGTATCTGGGGGAAACCATCAGAGCGCCCTCAACTGGGCAACAACTGCCACAGGATCTGCTGCATGGAAAATGGTACTGCCAGAGACAAGTACATCGGCTCCAGCCTCGGCCAGCAGGGTTCCAGTCTCCATGTTCACACCACCATCCACCTCGATGAGGGCTTTACTTCCGCTTTCGGTAATCAGTTGGCGCAGTTGGCGCACCTTGTCCAGCGTGTGCATGATGAACTTCTGACCACCGAATCCTGGATTGACGGACATCAGCAAGACCATGTCTACATCCTGAATGATATCAGCCAAGACGCTGACGGGTGTAGAGGGATTGAGGGTAACAGCAGGGTGCATGCCAGCCTCGCGTATCTCGTGCACTACACGATGCAAGTGACGCACTGCCTCGTAATGTACATTCATGTAATAGGCACCCAACGCTTTTACCTCGGGGATGAACTTCTGGGGCTCAACGATCATCAAGTGCACGTCGAGGGGTTTCTGAGTAAGGTCGGCTACATACTTCAGAACGGGGAATCCAAACGAGATGTTGGGAACAAAGACACCATCCATGATGTCCAGGTGCAGATAGTCACACTGGCTACGATTGAGCCACTCCATGTCGGCGCGCAAGTCGGCAAAGTTGGCACTGAGCAAAGAAGGAGCTACTTTCATGCGCTGTGAGGATGATAAGTTCTTGCAAATCTGCGAATGTACTCTAAAACTTCAGCACGAGGCTGTAATTGGGAATTAGCGGGTAGAGGTTTCAGCATAGGCCTTTTGTTTTGATTGTCTACACTAATAACGAACGAAACCCCTCGGTATTGTGCCGAAGGGTTACTTTTTTCAAAAGAATTTTAATTTCTTGCGGGAATAGGGGTCAAACTGCAAGGTAGAGGTCGCGCTGAACGGCCATACGACGCAGATTGATGAGCGCATAATGCATGCGGCCCAGGGCAGTGTTGATGCTGACACCAGTGACGCGAGCGATGTCCTTGAAGGGCATGTCCAGGAAGTAGCGCATCTTCACAACTTCGCGCTGTGCTTCGGGCAGACGCTCCACCAGCATGCGCACATCCTCATAGGATTGCTCTACCAACATGAGAGCCTCCACATTAGGTTCGCACAAATCGGGGTTGTTCAGCAGGTCACCCTGTTGATCGGTGTTCTCGTCACTCCACTCGTGAGAGACGGTGCGCACACAACGCTGGTGACGGAAACGGTCCAAGATCAGGTTACGGGCAATACGTACCAACCAGGGGTAGAAAGCACCACCCTCGGTGTAATTGTGATTCTGCAGAGCAGTAATGGCACGCACAAACGTGTCCTGGAACAGGTCGTTGGCAGCATCATTGTCACCAACCATGAATTGTATATAGGTGAATAGTTTCTGCTGATTACGCTCCAGCAGAACATCAAACGCCTCATAATTGCCTTCTTCGTACAGACGGACCAACTTTTCGTCAGTCATCTCGGAGAATTTATCCATTACTCAATAAGTTTTTGTTCGGAGTAGCGGTGTATCTATAGGCAATTATTTTTTGGTTTATGGATGCAAAGTAAAGGTTTTTTCGGGAATTGACCAAAAAAAAGTATAAAATTTCGCACCGAAAGCCCATTTTCGGGGCATTTCGGCACAAAATATCAGCGAATTGTGTATCCTTCAAGGCGAGTCCCGCGCAAGAAATCTTGCACATCCATGCGCTTCTTGCCAGCCAACTGCAGGCTGGCAATACGCAGATATCCATCAGGGAGAGCCACACGCAAGAAGGTGCGACCATCGCTCTCAAGGCTGCCATCAGCAGGGGATTCGGTCTGTTCCATCTCGGTCTTGTAGACCTTCAAGACTGATTCCTTGCCATCGGGACTAACCAGAGTGGTCCACGCTGCGGGGTATGGAGAGAGACCACGGACAAAGTCATAGGCCGACTTCAAGGTATGCTTACCCCAATCGATTTGGCAAGTCTCCTTGAAGATCTTGGGAGCAGGGCGCAAGGGTGCATCTGTGGTAAGTTCACTTTGTGGGATGGGCTGCACATTGCCTGCCTCGATGTCACGCACAGTTTGCAGCACGAGGTCGGCACCCAGATACATCAGCCGATCGTGCACAGCCTCGACATCATCCTCGATATGGATGGGCACCGCCTGACGATGGATGACCACGCCAGTGTCGATGTCATGGTCGAGGAAGAATGTGGTGATGCCGGTTTCGGTGTCGCCATTAATGATGGCCCAGTTGATGGGGGCTGCACCGCGATACTGAGGCAGCAAGGCGGCATGGAGGTTGAAAGTACCCAAGCGAGGCATAGCCCACACGACCTCGGGCAACATGCGGAAGGCGACCACCACTTGCAGGTCAGCCTGGTACGAGGCCAATTCCTCCAAGAACTGGGGATCCTTCAACTTCTCGGGTTGCAACACGGGGATGCCCTGTGACACGGCATATTGCTTGACAGGACTGGCTGTCAAGACGTCGTGGTGTCGACCTACAGCCTTGTCGGGCATAGTCACTACGGCCACTACATTATGTCCTGCCTCCACGAGGCGTTTCAGACTCTCGACGGCAAAGTCGGGAGTACCCATATAGATGATTCTCATAGGAATGTCGTTTTAGTGTTGTTATTAATCCATCGAGTAGTCGGCCAGTATCTGGCGATAAACGGTAAAGACCTTAGAGCGGCGGATGAATCCTACGAAATGACCTTCGTGGTCCACCACAGGAAGAGTCCACGCGTTGGTCTTGTCAAAGACTCGTACCACTACCTCCATCGTATCCTCGGTGCTCAGTCGAGCGGGAGGACGCTTCATCAGTTCCGATACATGGAATCGGCGGTATAACTCGGTGCGGAACATCATGTGACGTATGTCATCGATATACAGAACTCCGAGCAGTTCATTCTGCGCATTGACCACGGGGAAGACGTTGTGCTTGCTCTGAGAAATCTGAAGGGTAACCTCGGCCAGATTCATCTCGGGATGCAGCACGTGGCTGTAGTGGTCGATGACACTATCCTGGCTCATCAGGGTCAGGATGGCACGGTCCTTGTGGTGAGTCAGCAACTCTCCTCGACGAGCCAAACGCATCGAATAGATACTATGGGGTTCAAAGTAGATGATGGTCAGATAGGCACACACGGCTACTATCATGAGGGGCATGAAGAGTTCGTAACCACCTGTCAGTTCGGCAATGAGGAAGACACCAGTCAGGGGGGCATGCATGACGCCGCTCATCAGACCGCACATACCCAGCATGGCAAAGTTGCGCTCGGGGGTGTTGATTCCCAATACATAATAGATATTCCACAGGCGCGAGAACACAAAACCGCTGATACATCCCAAGAACAGCGAGGGGGCAAAGATACCACCGCATCCGCCGCCACCATTAGTGGCCGTGGAGGCAAACACCTTGAAAATGACCACTAGGGTCAGATAGAGGAGCAGCAGATTGTTGTGCCCATAGAACAAAGAGTGATTGAGAGCCGTGAGCCAGTCTTCCTCACCCGTGCCGCTCAGCAACAGATTGATAAGGTCGTAACCTTCACCATACAGACTGGGGAACAGGAAGATGAGGACGCTAAGCATAGTGCCTCCCAACGCCAACTTGGCATAGGGGTGAGAGAACTTGCGGAAGATGCCCTCCAACCCGTTCATGGTGCGGGTGAAATAGAGGGAAACCAAACCGCAAAGCACACCCAAGGCAATGTATGCGGGGATACGATTGACGGTGAAGGCATCTTGCAGATTGAAGCGGAACACAGCATCGGTGCCACTGACTGCAAAAGTCACCGAAGCGGCCGTCACACAACTTACCAGCAAGGGCAAGAGAGACGACATGGTGAGGTCGATCATCAGCACCTCGAGCACAAAGACCAGTCCAGCAATGGGTGCCTTGAAGATACCGCTGACAGCTCCTGCGGCACCACATCCCACGAGCAACATCAGTGTGCGCCCATTCATACGGAACAAACGACCCAGATTACTGCCTATAGCGCTACCTGTCAATACAATAGGTGCCTCAGCTCCTACCGATCCACCAAAACCGATGGTGATGGCAGAAGCAAAGACGCTGCTCCAGCAGTTATGTCCCTTGATGGTGCTCTGCTTGCGGGCAATGGCAAATAGGATCTTGGTCACGCCATGGCCGATATCATCTCGGACAACATAGCGCACAAACAAGCTGGTCAGCCAAATACCGACAACGGGATAAAGCAAGTAGAGCAAGTTACTCTCGCTGATGCTAAACTGATGTGTCAGCAGATACTCTATCTGGTGGATAATCCACTTCAAAAACAATCCTGCCAAGGCGGTGAACACGCCCACGAGAAATGCCAGGAAGAGCACAAAACGGTTCTCCCTGAAATGGCGTCGCCAGATGACGAGCTTCAGTAATGCGATTTCTGCAGGATTGCGATGCTTCATGTATTCTCTTTACTTTCTGATGATGGTTACCTGTCCGTCCAGAGACAGTTTGACGATGCTCGAGGGCTTCACCTTCTTGCCCTCACCGCGACGGAATGAAACCACATAATCGACCTGGTCGATAATCTCCTGAGGGATGTCGCGGAACAGGCCGGTAGAGGGTTCACCACTGATGTTGGCACTAGTGCTCACCAGGGGACGCTGCAGTCGATAGCAGATCTGCTTGCTGAATTCCTCTTGGGTGACACGGACGCCCAGGCTGCCATCTTCGGCAATGAGCGAGGGAGCCACGCCATTGGCGCCATCAAGGATGACGGTCAAGGGGGACGTTGCACAATCGATCATGTCCCAAGCAACATCGGGAACCTTGCGGAAGTAGCGCTGGATGCGATCGGCCTTATCCACCAGACAGAGCATCGACTTGCTGTCCTCACGCTTCTTGATCTGGTAGATGCGACGCACTGCCTCCTCGTTGGTGGCATCACATCCGATGCCCCACACCGTGTCTGTTGGGTACAGGATCACCCCACCCTTCTTCAGACACTCTACTGCATTCTTTATATCTATCTCGCAATTCATTAGAACTCGGATGTGAAATGGAACTTGATGTGCTCGAAATCCTGCTGAGCCATGGTCAGGACATAACCGCTGTCGGCAAGGAATACGTCACGACCCTCTCGGTCCTTGGCCATATACTGGTACTTGCGCTTCTTGAAGTTCTCCATCTCAGCCTCGTAACCGGGCTCACATTCTATCCAGCAAGCCTTGTAGAGGCTGACGGGTTCCCAACGGCACTTGGCATTGTACTCGTTCTCGAGACGATATTGGATGACCTCAAACTGCAGTTGACCTACCGTACCTATGATCTTGCGGCCATTGAACTGATTGACAAACAACTGGGCAACACCCTCGTCCATCAACTGGTTGATACCCTTCTCCAACTGCTTGGTCTTCATGGGATCAGCATTCTCGATGTACTTGAACATCTCGGGTGAGAACGAGGGCAGACCACGGAAATGCAGCTGCTCGCCCTCGGTCAGTGTATCGCCAATCTTGAAGATACCATTGTCAGGCAGACCGACGATATCGCCAGGCCAAGCCTCATCGATGGTCTCCTTGCGCTGAGCCATGAACTGAGTGGGGCTGCTGAAACGAACCGTCTTGCCATTGCGAACGTGCAAATAGGGGGCATTACGGACAAACTTTCCGCTGCAGACCTTGCAGAACGCGATACAACTGCGATGGTTGGGGTCGATGTTGGCAGTAATCTTGAAGACAAAGCCCGTAAACTTCTGCTCGTCGGGCTCCACCTCACGCTCCTCGGCCTTGACGGGACGGGGAGAAGGAGCTATCTGCACGAAGCAATCCAGCAGTTCCTGAACACCAAAGTTATTCAGTGCAGAACCGAAGAAGACAGGAGCTATCTGAGCATCGAGGTAGGTGTTGACGTCAAATTCAGGGTAGACGCCCTCTACCAGATCCAGGTCTTCACGTAACTTCTCGGCATTCTCTGTGCCCACCTGATTCTCCAGTTCCTCGCTATTGATGTCGACCTCCACCTTCTCGGTCACCTTCTGCTTGTCGGGAGTAAAAAGGTTGAGGTTCTGCTCATAGATATTGTACACACCCTTGAAGCGAGCGCCCTGGTTGATAGGCCAACTCAGGGGACGCACACCAATCTGCAATTCCTCCTCCAACTCATCGAGCAAGTCAAAGGGATCCTTACCCTCTCGGTCCATCTTGTTGATGAAAATGATCACGGGGGTCTTGCGCATGCGGCAGACAGTCATCAGTTTGCGAGTCTGAGCCTCGACGCCTTTGGCACCGTCCACTACGATGATGGCGCTATCCACAGCAGTCAGTGTGCGGAAGGTGTCCTCAGCAAAGTCCTGGTGACCAGGGGTATCCAAGATGTTTACTTTGTATCCATTATAGTCAAACTCCATCACACTGGTGGTGACAGAGATACCACGCTGCTTTTCTATCTCCATCCAGTCACTGGTAGCAGTCTTCTTGATCTTGTTACTCTTTACTGCTCCTGCCACCTGAATCTGTCCTCCGAAGAGCAACAATTTCTCGGTCAGGGTTGTCTTACCAGCATCGGGGTGCGAAATAATCGCAAAGGTTCTTCTTCTCTCTATTTCCTGATTCACAGTTACTTATATCTATATTTCTAACTAATCTTACATTTCCAGTTCGCCAGCCTTGTCTTTCTTGTACGCATCGCTCAGCATGGCCAGCAGATGGGTTATGCTCTGCAGCGCCGAGGTAGTCTCCGTCGACACCTCTCGCCCTTGCAAGCGCAGCAGCATCACGCCATAGAGGGCATCCAGACAAGTCTCTATCTCGGGTTTGTCGCCTCCTCCCTTGGCACGCAGCTCCACGATATAGGGCAGCGCCTTGTAGTAGGTAGCCGAATAGAAAGGATGCTTGGGCGAGCGAAGCAACTCGGCGTGCAGGTCACTCAGCAGAATCACCGTGCCATTGTTCATCTGCAGGTGCCCCTTCTCCTTCTTGCCTTCTTCGCGCATCATCGCTATCAGGTCGGAAAACCACTGCAACTCCTGCTTGCGAGAGGCTTCGTCCAACTGGAACTTGGCCAAATACTCCTGCTCGATGCGGTCGATATCCAGTCCAAATGCCCGGATGGTGTCCTCCACCTGCCACATATAGAGCAGGTACTCACAGATATTCTTGTCTTTCAGTTCTCGTGCTACAAACATCAATACAATGCTTTACCGCGCAAAGTGAAGTAGAAACCCAGGAGCGAAACCACCATCACCACCACGCCGATGGTGCGGTTGAGCCACACAATTCCACCCACATCGAATCTCGCGCGTACCTTATTAATCGTATACGTCAACCAAGTCCACCACCCGAAGGCACCTGCCACGATGCCCAGATAACCGATTGCCTGCTCGACAGGATGGTCGGGCACAACAAATGCAAACCGAGCATACAACGCCACAAACAGGAATACGATGAGCGGATTGCTCAACGTCACTGCAAGACCTGTGGCAGCATTGTGCATCAGACTGCCTCGACGATGGCTCACATTGCGCATCGACTGCGAGGGGTCGGACTTGTAGGTGTGGACGCCAAAGAGAAAGAGCATCACAGCTCCCGTCAACTGCAACCAATGCATGGTGCGGGGATTGGAGACAAAGTCCATGACAAAACTCATGCCGAGGCCTGTCACCAGAGCATAAAGTAAGTCACTGACAGCAGCACCGATTCCCGTGACCCATCCATAAGCACGACCTTTGTTCAGGGTACGCTGCACCGTCAAGACCCCTACTGGGCCCATCGGGGCAGAGGCAACAATGCCTATAATCACGCCCTTTACCAACTGGTCGATGGCATCTACAGATTGCATCCACATCATATCAAGGTACAAATTTCGCGCTTTTTTCCCAAAAAAAGAAATATAATGTGCTCTATTTTCAACAGAATGACCTTTTCGGCCTCTTTTTTTTGTCTTAATATTAGGATTAACGATAGAAAATACTATCTTTGCAAAACAATTACCAAATAACACTAAATCTATGAGTACAGAAAACAAACCCTATGTAATCGGTCTGGACCTGGGCGGAACCAATTCTGTCTTCGGCATCGTAGACGCTAACGCTAATGTAATCGAGGAGGTCTCTGTAAAGACCCAAGGACATGGCGAAGTAGAGCAATATGTAGCTGACTGTGTGGCTGCACTGAACACCATCATCGAGAAAGTTGGTGGTATCGAGAAGATCAAGGGCATGGGCATCGGAGCCCCCAACGGCAACTATTACAATGGTTGCATCGAGTTTGCACCCAATCTCCCCTGGAAGGAGAAGATACCTTTGGCACAGCTCTTCAGCGACGCACTGGGTATCCCCGTCACTCTGACCAACGACGCCAATGCTGCTGCCATCGGTGAGCAGGCTTACGGCGTAGCCAAGGATATGAAGAACTTCATCATGATCACCCTGGGCACTGGCGTAGGTAGCGGTATCGTATGCGACGGCAAGCTGGTATACGGCAGCGACGGTATGGCCGGCGAGCTGGGTCACGTAGTGGTAGAGCGCAAGAATGGCCGTGAGTGTGGTTGCGGTCGTCGCGGTTGCCTCGAGACCTACTGCAGCGCCACTGGTATTGCTCGCACCGCTCGCGAGATTCTGACCACCACCGACGCTCCCACCCTGTTGCGCGAGATTCCTCTGGAGACCCTGGAGGCCAAGGATGTCAGCATCTGCGCTGCCAAGGGCGACGAGGTTGCCAAGAGCATCATGGAATTCACCGGCACTCTGCTGGGTGAGGTTTGCGCCGACTTCGCTTGCTTCAACAGCCCCGAGGCATTCATCTTCTTCGGTGGCCCCACCAAGGCTGGCGACCTGATCATGGACCCCATCAAGCGTGGTTATGAGAAGGCTATCCTGAAGTGCTACCGCGGCAAGGCCAAGTTCTACATCAGCGAGCTCGACGGTGCTCACGCTGCCGTTCTTGGTGCTAGCGCATTGGCTTGGTAATCAGCAATAAAGCACAAATCCAAGTTGTACTTCGGTACAGCCTAGGAACCCATATTTCATCCAGCAAGGGCGTTGTCTTTGCTGGATGAATTGTCTTATAAATCACCTCTCCTAAACGAGTCTACGGGAGAGAGTACTCTCGCGGCATCAAAAGAGTACTCTTACGAGCCATTTAGTGTACTGTTTTTGGGCAAAAAGAGTACTCTCTCGGGACAGAAAGAGTACTCTCTCGGGGTGGCAAATCGCAAAGAGTATTCTTTTAGAATAGCACATCGGGAAAACATCGCCTATCTTCCCCTCATTTTGGAGGATAAACATTTGCCTATTCGAGTCAAATTTCGTATCTTTGTACCGAGAAACTAAATAAGATACGAGATATGGCAATAACCTTCTTTAAGACGCCTCAGCAAAGCATCATCGCCACACAGTGCGAGCACAAGCTGCAGGCCGACGAGATCGAGAAACTGAATTGGCTCTATGGCGGAGCAGAGGCTCTGGAGGCTGAGACCCTGGAGGGCTACTATGTAGGCCCCCGTCGTGAGATGATCACCCCCTGGAGCACCAATGCTGTAGAGATCACCCAGAACATGAGCTTGCAGGGCATCCTGCGCATCGAGGAGTACTTCCCCGTAGCTAACGAGCAGGCAGAACACGACCCCATGCTGCAGCGCATGTACAACGGACTGGACCAGGAGATCTTCACCATCAACCTAGAGCCCGCTGCCATCCAGCAGATCGAGAACCTGGAGGAGTACAACGAGCAGGAAGCTCTGGCTCTGAGCCCCGAGGAGATTGCCTACTTGCATAACGTAGAGGGCCAGCTGGGCCGCAAACTCACTGACAGCGAGGTCTTCGGTTTTGCCCAGATCAACAGTGAGCACTGCCGTCACAAGATCTTTGGCGGCACCTTCATCATCGACGGCGAGGAGAAACCCTCGAGCCTGTTCCAGATGATCAAGAAGACCACCAACGAGAATCCCCACAAGATCATCTCTGCTTATAAGGACAATGTCGCATTTGCCGAGGGTCCCGTGGTAGAGCAGTTTGCTCCCGCCGACCACAGCACCAGCGACTACTTCGTCATCCGCGATATCGAGTCGGTTATCAGCATCAAGGCTGAGACCCACAACTTCCCCACCACCGTCGAGCCCTTCAATGGTGCTTCTACCGGTACTGGCGGTGAAATCCGCGACCGTATGGGTGGTGGCGTCGGCTCATGGCCCATCGCAGGTACTGCTGTCTACATGACCAGCTACCCCCGCAGCGAGGAGGATCGTGAGTGGGAGAACATCCTCCCTGTGCGCAAGTGGCTCTACCAGACTCCCGAGCAGATTCTGATCAAGGCATCTAATGGTGCCAGCGACTTCGGTAACAAGTTTGGCCAGCCCTTGATCACCGGATCTGTCCTGACCTTTGAGCATCAGGAGAACGGCGAGCGCTATGGTTACGACAAGGTAATCATGCTGGCAGGTGGTGTCGGCTATGGCACCAAGCGCGACTGTCTGAAGGGTGAGCCCAAGAAGGGCAACAAGATCGTCGTAGTCGGCGGTGATAACTACCGCATCGGTCTGGGTGGCGGATCGGTTTCTTCTGTAGACACCGGTCGCTACAGCAGCGGCATCGAGTTGAACGCTGTGCAGCGTGCCAACCCCGAGATGCAGAAGCGTGCCAACAACCTGGTACGTGCCCTGTGCGAGGAGGAGGTGAATCCCGTAGTAAGTATCCATGACCACGGTAGTGCTGGTCACGTCAATTGTCTCAGCGAGCTGGTTGAGGAATGTGGTGGCCTGATTGACATGACCAAGTTGCCCATCGGAGACAAGACCTTGAGCAGCAAGGAGATCATTGCCAACGAGAGCCAGGAGCGTATGGGTCTGCTGATCCAGGAAGAGCATCTGGAGCACGTTCGCAAGATTGCTGAGCGTGAGCGCGCACCCATGTATGTAGTAGGTGAAACCACTGGCGATGCTCACTTTGCCTTCCAGCAGGGCGACGGCGTGCGTCCCTTTGACCTGGATGTCGCTCAGATGTTTGGTCACTCTCCCAAGACCTATATGCGTGACAACACCGTTGAGCGCAAGTATGAAAATGTAAGTTATGATGCAAGCAAGCTGAACGAGTACGTTCGCACCGTGCTGCAGTTGGAAGCCGTTGCTTGTAAGGACTGGTTGACCAACAAGGTAGACCGTTCTGTTACCGGTAAGGTTGCTCGTCAGCAGTGTCAGGGTGAAATCCAGTTGCCTCTGAGCGACTGTGGTGTGGTAGCCCTGGATTACAGAGGCCGCAAGGGTATCGCCACTGCTTTGGGGCATGCTCCCCAGGCTGGTCTGGCTAACCCCGCAGCAGGTTCTGTCCTGTCTGTGGCCGAGGCCCTGACCAATATCGTATGGGCTCCCCTGAGCGAGGGCCTCGACAGCGTTTCTCTCTCAGCCAACTGGATGTGGCCCTGCCGCTCTCAGGAGGGTGAGGATGCACGTCTCTACCAGGGCGTCGAGGCACTGAGCGACTTCTGCTGTGCTCTGCAGATCAATGTTCCCACGGGTAAGGACTCTCTGAGTATGACCCAGAAGTACCCCGGTGGCGAGAAGATCATCTCTCCCGGAACCGTCATCGTCACCAGTGGTGGTGAGGTAAGCGATATCCGCAAGGTGGTAAGCCCTGTGGTTCAGAACGTGCCCTCTACCCTGTATCATATCGACTTCTCATTCGACGAACTTCGTCTGGGTGGTAGTGCATTTGCTCAGAGCCTCAACAAGGTAGGTAGCGATGTACCTATGGTCAAGGACGCTGAGTACTTCCGCGATGCATTCAACGCCATCCAGGAACTCATCGACCGTGGCCTCATCCTGGCCGGTCACGATATCAGCGCCGGTGGTCTCATCACCACCTTGCTGGAGATGACCTTCCCCAATACCAAGTCGGGGGCCAAGCGGACTTAGGAAGA
>JAZRYA010000013.1:0-26843 GCA_045600505.1 Bacteroidaceae bacterium | reverse complement strand
CTATCGCACGCACTGGGCACCCGAGAAGGAGACCTTGCACTTGTTGCCTCACTGGAACTGGAAAGGTCGTGAGGGAGAGGTGACTCCCGTTTTCTGCTACACCAGTTATCCCGAGGCCGAACTCTTTGTCAATGGCAAGAGCCAGGGCCGCATTGCCAAGTGTGACGTGAGCATGGAGGATTATCTGGGTGAGCAACATACCGAGGCTATGCCTTGGGGTGGTTCTTCTAAGTTTGCCAATGGTGATGCTCCTAAGGGTAAGAACCGTCTGGATCGTTATCGTCTGCGCTGGAATGATGTAGTGTATGAGCCTGGCGAACTGAAGGTGATTGCCTATGATGCTCAGGGTCGTGTGGCTGCAACCAAGGTTGTTCGCACTGCTGGCAAGCCCCACCATATAGAGTTGGCAGCCGACCGTGCCACCATCGACCGCCTGCCAGTGGATGCTCAGGGTAATGCTTTGGATTGTCCCGACCTGTCTTTCGTCACCGTTCGCGTGGTCGACAAGGACGGCAATCTGTGTCCCGATGCTGATAACCAGTTGAGGTTCTCTGTTCAGGGTGCAGGCAAATTCCGTGCTTGCTGCAATGGTGATGCTACCAGTGTCGAGGTGTTCACTCAACCTACCATGCGTGCTTTCAAGGGTGAGGTTGTTGTTGTCGTTGAGGCTCTGGACAAGAGTGGTGTTGCAACCCTGACCGTAAGTGGCAAAGGACTGAAATCTGCAAAACAAAATATAACTATACAATAATGAAAAAGGTAGTATTATCGCTGCTTCTTGCCCTCTCTCTCGGCACAAGTGCCCAGGAGTATGTGCCTTCACCAGAGATACTGAAAGCTCGTCAGGAATTTAGCAACGACCGTTTTGGCATCTTCCTTCATTGGGGAATATACAGTATGTTTGCCCAGGGCGAATGGTACATGCAAAATGCAGGCATCACTCGTGAGGAATATGGCAAGGCTGCACGTGGCTTCTATCCTGCTTATTTCAACGCTCATGACTGGGTGAAGGCCTTCAAGGATGCTGGGGCAGGTTACATCTGTCTCACGACTCGTCACCACGATGGATTCTCGATGTGGCACACTCGTCAGTCGGATTACAACATAGTCGATGCTACTCCTTTTGGTCGAGACATCCTCAAGGAATTGGCCGATGAGTGTCATGCTCAGGGCATCCGCCTCCATCTCTATTACAGTCACATCGACTGGGGGCGCGATGACTATCCCATGGGTCGCACAGGCAAGAATTGTGGCAAGGACAAGAACAAGGAGGATTGGCCACATTATTATAAGTTCATGAACGACCAGTTGACCGAGTTGCTGACCAACTATGGTCCTGTCGGCGCTATCTGGTTCGACGGTTGGTGGGACCATGACGAGGATGCAACCCCCTTTGACTGGCAGTTGAAGGAGCAGTATGAGCTGATTCATCGTCTGCAGCCCTCTTGTCTGGTGGGCAACAACCATCACCAGACTCCTTATCCCGGTGAGGACATCCAGATATTTGAGCGTGATCTACCCGGTGAGAACAAGGCCGGATTGAGCGGACAGGATATCAGTCGTCTGCCTTTGGAGACCTGTGAAACCATGAACGGCATGTGGGGTTACAAGGTAGAGGATCAGGGATATAAGAGCCTTCCCGAGATAGTTCATTATCTTGTGGGTGCTGCAGGCAAGGGTGCCAACCTGTTGCTCAACATCGGTCCTCAGCCCAGCGGTGAACTGCCGGCAGTAGCTTTGGAACGTCTGAAGGGAGTGGGTGAGTGGATGCGCCAATATGGCGAGACCATCCGTGGTACTCAGGCTGGCGATGTGCCTGTGCAGGAGTGGGGCGTAACCACTCGCAAGGGCAATTGCTTGTTTATCCACATCACTCAACATGATAGCCAACAATTGTTGTTGCCTCTGCAAGGCAAGGTAAGAGTACAGCGTGCTTTTGTCTATGGAACCAACAAGCCCGTCCAAGTAAAGAAGACTTCTGAAGGACTGCTGCTGACAATGCCCGAGGTTCCCAATGGCATAGACTACATCGTAGAAATACAGACCAAGTGATGGTAAAGAGAGAAGTTTGCTGTGGCAGCATGGCTCAGGTGCGTCGTGCAGTGGAGAGTGGTGCCGACCGTATAGAGTTGTGCAGTGCCTTGGAGGTGGGTGGAGTGACCCCTTCGCCTGGCATGATTCGTCAGGCTGTAGCATTAGGTACTCCTGTTCAGGTGCTGATTCGTCTGCGTAGTGGTGACTTTTGTTACACAAGTGACGAGGTCGAGGCTATGTGTGATGATATCCGTCTTGCAGGACAATTGGGCGCTCATGGCGTTGTCATCGGTGCTTTGACTTCCGAGGGAAACATCGACCTGGAGGCAGCTCGCCGTATGATGGAAGCTGCTCAGGGGCTTTCTGTCACTTTCCACCGTGCTTTTGACGAATGTCGAGAACCCTTACAGGCGTTGGAACAAATTATCGACTTGGGATGTGACCGTATCTTGACTTCAGGACAGGCTCCTACAGCACCCGAGGGGGTCGACTTATTGCGACATTTGGTTCAGCAGGCAGGTGATAGAATCATCATCCTTGCGGGTAGTGGAGTCACCCCTGATAATGCAGAAAGTCTAGTTGCAGACACAGGAGTCAGAGAGATTCATGGCACGAGACTAAGTGATTTGAGATAAAATAAGCGGGCATGGAGTAAAATCCGTGCCCGCTCTATATTATAATAGGTATAATTTACTGAATAGCTTTCAGTACTTTCAATAACTGTTCACCCATACCGATGGTGTACCCCTGACTATACCAAACCACTCGGTTGAAGGTGTCTGCAATGATGAACAGGGGTAACTCATTGCTGGTGAGATGCAAGTTGTTGCGTATCTCGGTGCACAATTGCGGGTTGTCCTCGGCATTCAGCATCAAGATAGGACGGCCGATAGCATCCAGTTCCTTCTGTTTGATTGCAATGTCATGTCGTGCATGATTGCTGGGCTCGTGATGGTCACGCAGTAGACCGAGTACATAGTATCCTCGGCCGGTTGTGCTCAGTATGCTCTGTTTCTTGCCGTCGAGAGCCGTGTAGATGTTTTCGCTGTTGAAGGAACCGATAACCTGCACTTGTTGCTCGTCGTGTCGTTGCAGCAGTTCCACTTGTGTAGTCTTGTCGGCATCAATATGGAAAAATTCCATGTGAGCCAGCACGCCGCCACTAGCCAGTCGTGTTCCTGTTACGAGCAGATAATCTCCTTCGTCCAAGAGTTCTCCTTTGGCAAAGGTGCTCTGCCAAGTGGTGCCTTCCTCGGGATAATTGAGTAGAACAGGACTACCATTCTCTATTCGAGAAATGGTGAAGTGGGTGTAGTATTCAGGATTGCTTTGGCAGGTCAGCTTGAGGGTTCCCTTACGACTTTCACCCTGTTTCACCTCGGGAGATAGGTTCACGTCGTGCCAAAGTCCCTGGGCGTCGGCATACTGTGTCTTTCCTGTCACCTCGTCTATGCGGGCAGGGATACCCTTGCTGCGAGCACCTGCAACAAAGAAGATGTCGCGACTGTGGCTGTCTGTTATCCTATGACGCCACACGCTTACGGGGAACATGCACAGGTGTTGGGGGTTGCTTTCCTCGTCTATCTGGATATTGTCACGCACCCATTGAGCCCACTCATCGATGGTTTTGACTGGGATCTCACGTTGCAGAATGGCACGATAGGGTGTAAGCATCTCATTGCTTACGCGAGGATTCAGTACGTAGGGATTGGTGGATTTGGTGAACATGTAGTGATCTTGTAGCACGTCAACGGAGACATCCCTTCGGTCTTTTGCCGAGATGATGCTGACGAGTTGACGGCCCAATTCCTCATTGCCTATGCCCGTGAAGAATGCGTTGAGGTTGGCAACATTACCTCGTCCGCTGATGATGAGCGAGTCTCCACCAGCTTTCTTGGGCATCTGAGCTACGTAGGCATTGCGGATGGAGTCTTCATAGGCTAGTCTTTGCTTATTCCTCTTGCCTTGTTCTTCGGTGAAATCGGGCACGGTGTTTCTCTCTTTGGGTGGAGTGATATCCAGGTCTTCCTTGCCTTGGTGACGGGTTGCCTTGTCTAGTGTGATGGTCAAGTTCTTGGTGCCAGGACTATGTTTGGCGTATCCCCAATGCCCATCAGCTGTGCTTGCCCACACCAACAGGTCACCCAGACCTGCATGGAAATTGGTGTGTCCCTGAGCATCAGTTTGCTTGGTGGCTAGAGTATAGAACTCCGCATAGTTGTAGAGCTTAAACTCCACTTTCGCAGCTACGGCCTTTCCTTGTGCATCCACGGTCTGAACATTAAATGTCTCAGTGGGAGCATAATGGTCTGTTACATCGATTTCGGTATAGCACGCATTCTGACCTAGGATGTTCTCTGGCCCGTCGTAATGACCAAAAACCTTGGTGTGCATCAGCATGCCTCGTGAAGCTGGGGCGTTGAACCATCCCAGGTTCAGTACAGGTTCGGGTTCACAGGCACCCAAGAAATACCATTTGCCATCGGCCCAGGCTTCCACCCAGGCGTGATTGTCGTCGGTATGCGCCCAACGAGGAGTGTAGACTTGACGGGCAGGGATACCCATTGCACGAAGGGCTGTCACACCAAAGGTACTTTCCTCACCACAACGTCCGATGGCATTCTGCATAGTAGCTAGCGGAGCGCTTGTGCGACCATCGCTGGGTTGGTAGGTTACCTTCTCGTGACACCAGTGGTTGATTTCCAGGATGGCATCGTACATCGACAGTCCTTGCACACGCCCTTTCAGCGTCTCGTAGATTTCCTTTCTTGCCTCGTCGAGGTTTTCATTATTTACACGCAAAGGGAGTACAAAGTGCTTCCACTCCCTCTCGGGGACACGACTGCCCCAAGGCATTTCCTGGCGTGCCCGCAAGGCATAGTCCACATTCATCTGCCAAAATTCCCGAGAATAGTCAGTGGAGTCTGGCAGAGGCATATACTGATAAAGAAAACGCAAAACTTCGTCTGCGGTTTGTGCAGTCGATGGCTGACAGATTGTAAAAGTCAGCAATAGGATGAGATATAGGAATTTCTTCATGGTATGCAAATGTACGAGAAAAAATGTCCTTATCCAAATATTATCGGGATATCTTTTACTTTGCAGTGAAACTTGTTGTATTGTTGGTGCCAGTTGTCGTACTTCCCAAATAGAGTCCGTGCCATGATGTGGAAGCATCAGTGGGTGCGGAAGTGCTGTACTTGATAGTATAACTGCTGTTGCTCTTCATGCCTGAGGCGGTGAATAGTGAAAGACTGCTGTTGCAGTTGGCTTCAAACGAATAAGTCAACATGTTGTTGCCAGAGGCGTCGGCTAGCGTATAGTACCGTCCTGTGGTGTAGCTGATGCTGCTGGTAGACAGGTAATACCCTTGTGTGGAGCTTCCGATGCTGCTAGACGAACCTCCCCATCCTCCGCCACCGCCGCCTTGGCTGCCGCCAGCAGAGATTGCCGTACCAGTGCCATTAATGACGATATACGAGTTGTTGTCACAATCAAATCCCTCCTCGGGTGATCCCTGTGTGGTGTAACAGAACACTGTGCCATTGCCGATGGTGATAGCGCCAGTTTTGCCGGCATTCGAGTCGATGGCGTCGTTGCCGTAACCGTAGCAAACTGTGATTCCTCCATTGAAATAGATGCATCCACTGGAATTGATGCAGTCGTCATAACACTTGAAGTAGTTTTTTCCACCCTCAATATAGATGGCGACCTTACTTTCCAACCCTTCTGCTCCGTTGGTGCTGGTGCTGACTTCGGTTGTGCCACCATAGATATAGACGGTGCCCATTGCTTTCAGAGCTTTTGCACTGCTGCCGCTAGAAGATTGTCCTCCCATGCCGCCAGGACCACCTCCCCATCCACCGGTGTTTCCGCTGGTGGAACCACTGAGGCTAGAGCCGGTGGTGTTAGCAATCAGAGTAGGACCACTGCCATCTTCATTCTTACCAATGGTCAGGGTACCATCAGTCTTGACGCATTTTCCACCCGAACCTGTGGCGTTGATAGTAATGTTGCCACCCTCTAGCAATACGTTGCCGTCAGCAGAGATACCTTTGGCTGTGTATGAGGTATTGCCGCTTGTTTGACCAGCTCCCTTATTGGTGATATTGAGGGTTCCGCCTGTGATGGTGACATCTTTGTCAGTGGATATGCCTTTGGCAGCGATGCCACTGAGATTCATGGTGATGTCACCACCACTGATGGTCACACCAGCATCTGCTTTAATACCATGGCTACTGCTCAGGTCGCCTTCTGTTGTCGAGGTGCCGCCTGGGGTCACAGTGTTCATGGTGAATGTGCGAGTTGAGCCATTGGTAGTGTAGCTGCTACTAATCTGGTAGTAGATATCGTTACCGGTAGTAGGACCTGTAAATGTGGGCGAAATGACGGTGTAGGTGCTACCATAGTAATTGCTGCTATAGTTGTCGGATTTGAAATAATAAGTGCCCGAGTCGCTTTGTTTAAAGTCGTAATAGTAGAACGATAGCGACTGGTTGTTGACCGTCATGTTCACCTTTGAAGTGAGTTGTTGTACCAAAGTGCCGTCGTTCTTGTAAAGATAGACGCTGGGCCAGTATTTATTATTGCTGCCAGTGGTTACGTACACCTTATAAGATTTATCAGTAGACGAGGTCTCATCATCCATGTCTTCGTAGAGACCGCCGCTTTGCTTAATGTCAAAGGTACCTCCCTCTATCTTCACGATTTGACTGCTTTTCATGGCTTTGCTTCCGTTACCAGAACATGAGAGTGTAAGGTTGCCGCCTGTGATGTGAAGGGTACTGTCAGCCTTCAGCGCAGCTATGTCATTGCCGGTAGCGGTGATATTGATGGCACCTCCCTTGATGATTAGTTTTCCGTTGTCTTCGATAGGTTCTTCGCCAGTCTTCACTTCTGTCATTTCTGCCTGAATGCCATCCCCGGATACCCCCTTGATGGTGATTGTTCCTCCATTGATCTGAACGTATTCCCCAGCATGGATACCATCATTGGCAGCTCCTGTAATTTGGATGTCACCAGAGGTTTTCTTGATGAGGAGGTATTCTTTGGACGACAGGGCGTGTTTGACATTGCCTTTCAGGACCAAGGAACCTCCACCGCTGATTTCCAAATGGCCTTTGGTGTAGAATGCCCCCTTCTGTCCTCCGTCGCTGGTGGCATCCTCCAGTGTGTTTACAGTGCCTTCTGCCAGTTCCAGAGCAATGCGTTTGCCATCTTTGATGTTAATGGCCTCCTGTGTGCTTCCTGCCAGGGACAGACCATCCAATCGAATAGTGGTTTTGTAGTCACCTGTATAGACGAAAGAACCGCAACTGGAGTTGCCACTGAGTACACTTACAATCTCACGGTCGGTAATGGTGTTGTTGAGTGATACGTTGGCACCCTCGATAGTTCCAGTCATGCCCTCAGGCAGGGTAGAGACGATGGCGCTGTTATCCTTGTATGTAATATATACGGTGTCTACATCTTCGCCAGTGCTGATTGTGCTAGTGGGTTGGTGGAAGGTGATAGAGTCAATCTGGTCAAACGTGTAGTCTGTGCCTTTGATGTTAACGTGACCGTTAGAGTATGTCATCTCATCACTGTCAATAGTGATTTCTGTGTATTTTCCATTTACCCAAATATAGAACTTGGTGGGGATGTTTTCTGCAATCAGCAAAAGCACTATGGACAATGCCACAATGAGTGTAAATGTACGTTTCATGTTTTGGTTAATATGTAATTCCTACTTTGCAAAGTTAGAAAAAAATCCTTAACATGAACGAAATCTGTGAAAAAATTGACTTAAAAGTTCTTGATTTCTTGTTTTTATCGGAAGGAATCCCTACTTTAGCAGAAGTAAAAAACAAGGATATGGACAAAAACAATACTAGTTATTGCCTGATATTGGCTGGAGGTATAGGTAGCAGGCTGTGGCCAGTGAGCAGAAAGAGCAAACCCAAACAGTTCCTAGACCTTTTTGGTTCAGGACGTACCATGCTGCAACAAACTTACGAACGCATGGCTCGATTTATGGATCCTGACCACATCTTTGTGTCAACGAATGTCCAGTATTTGCCATTGGTGTACGAGCAGTTGCCCCAAGTGGATGACAAACATATCTTGGAGGAACCACTCTATCGAGGCACGTTGGCCAGTGTAGCTTGGGGTACAGTAGTGGTGTCCAAGGAAAATCCCAACGCCAATCTGTATGTTACACCTGCCGATTTGCTGATTCTTGACGAACAAACTTTCCAGCAAGACGTGCATCATGCCTTGGATTTTGTCTCTCGTACCGAGGGCGTGGCTGTAATGGGAGTTCGTCCTACCCGTCCTGAGAGTGGTTATGGATACATCCAGACCGGTGAGGTGATAGAGGATGACTTCTATCGAGTGAAGTCGTTCACGGAGAAACCCGAACGCCAATTTGCAGAGATGTTTATCAAGGACGGCGGTTTCCTGTGGAATGCCGGTATGTTTGCCTTCAACGTCAATGTCATGCTGAGTAACATCTTCAAACTGGTACCAGAATACCAATTGGAGATTCCTCAGATGATGGCCGATGCCGAGACTGCTGATGCTAAGTTCCTGCCTGAGTTTTTTGCTGTTCTGCCCAAGTTGAGCATCGACCAGGGTATCCTGGAACGTAGCGACAACGTATATGTTCACGAGAGTCGTTTCGGCTGGGCCGACTTAGGAACTTGGGGCACACTGGTGGCTGATGGCGACAAAAGTGACGATCAAAACAATCTGGTCATGGGCGATGCGGCTTTGTTGCACGAGTGTTCCAATACCGTGGTCAATCTGCCCGAGGGACGAAAAGCCATTATTCAAGGGCTAGATGGCTACTTGGTAGCCGAGAAGGGAGATGTGCTCCTCATCTGTCCCAAGGACCGTTCTGTGGTTCGGAGATTGATGACTGAAGCCCAAATCCAGTTTGATGTAGAATAAAAAGCATCGGGTCGCTTAACCTCATTTGGAAAAGCGACCCGATGTCTTTCTGTATAGCTCTGCTTATTTGTTGAATGCAGCCAGGATGGCATCTGCCGTTGCCTGCAGTTCCTCGGCGGGAAGGCTCAGCTTTGCGTTGGCAAAGTTCAGGTCCTTTTCGCTCTGCATGGGCACCAGATGGATGTGGGCATGAGGAACCTCAAGACCCAGCACTGCCTGACCTACCTTGATGCAAGGGAGCACTTCGCGGATAGCGACTGCCACCTTCTTGGCAAAAATCTGCATGGCGCCAATCTCCTCGTCTGTCAAGTCAAAGATGTAGTCCACCTCACGCTTGGGGATAACCAGTGTGTGGCCCTTGACCAGAGGATTGATATCCAGGAAAGCATAGAACTGCTCATCCTCGGCGCACTTGTAGCTTGGGATTTCTCCGGCCACAATTTTGGAAAAGATAGTCATGGCGCTAGCAGATTATTCCTCGAAACTGATGCTGGTAACCTCCAGTTCGATGATGCCCTGAGGCACCTTGATACTGGCGATGTCGCCTACCTTCTTACCCAGCAGACCCTGAGCGATGGGGGTACCAACGCTGATCTTTCCTGCACGCAGGTCAGCCTCAGTCTCGCTCACGATAGTGTACTTCATCTGCATGTTGTTCTTGACATTCTTCAGACCTACGGTCGAAAGAATCTGAACACTGCTGGTGTCCATATTCTTGGTGTCGATGATCTTGGCGTCGCGGATGGTTTGCTTCAACTGAGCAATCTTGCTCTCCAGCTTGCCCTGCC
Source organism: Bacteroidaceae bacterium (assembly GCA_045600505.1). Taxonomy (GTDB): domain Bacteria; phylum Bacteroidota; class Bacteroidia; order Bacteroidales; family Bacteroidaceae; genus Physcousia. Next base: position 17,088 of record JAZRYA010000013.1, on the reverse strand, counting down.
ATTCTTTGGCAGCATCGTATTCTGCGTTCTCACTCAGGTCGCCCTTGTCGCGGGCTTCTGCAATGGCGGCACTGGCAGCGGGACGGTCCACACTCTCCATGTGCTGCAATTCGGCTACCAACTTGTCGTAGCCTTTCTGTGTCATGTATGCCATAGTTATTTCGTTTTTATTAGTTACTATTTGTTTCTAGAGAGAGCAAAAGAAAAGAATCCCAGCAGACGTTACTGCCAGAACCCTTCGTATTGTTCTTCATGTTCTCTGGGTGCAAAGTTAGGGAGTTTTTTTTAATGAACCAACTTTTTAACGAAGATTTTGATATTCTAACCAATAGAAAGGCTCCCTCCAGATGGTTTTTGAGGAGGGAGCCTTTCGTATGTTTGTGTTGACCTGTGTGTTACAGCAGCTTCTGAATTTCGCTGTTCAGGTCACCCAATGTCTCTTGACGTCCCACCAGATTGTTGCCCTTGTCTATCAGGAACCAGGTGGGTATCTGCTGCACGTTGTAGATACTGATCATGTCGTTGGCTACTCCCTCGGCATTCCAGACACACACCCAGGGCAGTTGTTCGCACATGGTCTTCCAATAATGCTCGTCGGAATCGAGTGAAACCTGGTAGATTTCCAGTCCTTGTGCGTGATACTTATTATATATTTCGCGCAAAGCGATGTTGCGCTGCTGTGCTCCTTGCATGCCATAAGCCGTGAAATCGAGCACGACAACCTTGCCCTTCAACTGGCTGAGTCGACGCTCGTGACCCTGGATGTCGGGGAATCCCATGTCGATGATGCCAGTCTCGTGCACCTTCTCGCCGTCCACATTCAGTTCGACGGTGTGTCGACGGGTGTTGCGCTGGCCCTGAATGGCGATGTTGCACAGGTTCTCAGTACGCAGACAGCCAGGGTATTGCTCACTCCAAGCATTAGCAACGGCGGTGATCCATGTTACGTCCGAGGGGTCTGTTACAGGGTCAAAAATCAAGTTGCCGTTAAGAACCTGGAAAACGGCGTAGTAGGATGAGGCCTCGCCATAGCGTCCCTGGATGTAATTGATTTTCACGTCGGTCTTGTAATCCTGTACCAGCAGGTCAATCTTCTTGCTGCGTTCCTCGATGGTCAGGTCCGTGTCCTCGACTGTCTGGCGGATTTTGCGCTGCAGATTGGCCAGGTTTTGGTTCAGTTGTCGGATGATTTCGCAGTTGTCGCTCCCCTGGACCTTGTATTTCTCAGCCATGGTGGGCAGGGAAGCCTCGATGCCCACAGTCTCGGTCGAGTCGATGGTCAGGTTGATGACCTGCATACCGATGCGCAGACGGTAGAATTCAGGGTTACTCAGAGTGTCACCCTTGAGGTCAAAGGCGCCCTCTTTGTCCAGTTTGCACGAGTCGATGGCCACCACGCCCTTGTCCAATGACAGGTGCTCCAGATAGAGCATTGTGTCAGCCGCCTCGGTGATGTGGCCGGTGATGTGGAACTTTCCGCCTTCCTTGTTGCAGGCAGCAAATGTCAGCAGCGCAAGGGCTGCAATCAGGTATTTAGCAACGTTTTTCATCCTAATTATCGAATTTTGTCGGACAAAGTTAGTGAAAAAATCTCAAATCATAAAAATTCTTCATTCTTCATTCTTCATTCTTCATTAAATTTACTAACTTTGCACCGCTTATTGTGCGATATATACACTTTTATATATAAAATTAGATGAACGTAATTACAAAGACAGTCGAGTTGCCTGATGGAAGAACCATCAGCATCGAAACCGGGAAATTGGCCAAACAAGCCGATGGAGCAGTCATGTTGCGCATGAACAACACCATGCTCCTGGCCACCGTTTGTGCCGCCAAAGATGCCGTTCCCGGAACAGATTTCATGCCCTTGCAGGTAGAGTACAGAGAGAAGTATTTTGCAGCCGGTCGTTTCCCCGGCGGTTTTACAAAGCGTGAGGGTAAGGCTAATGACGACGAGATTCTGACCTGTCGTCTGGTGGACCGCGCCCTGCGTCCCCTCTTCCCCAGCAATTATCATGCTGAAGTTTATGTGAATGTTATCCTCTTCTCTGCCGATGGCGAGGACATGCCCGATGCACTGGCTGGTTTTGCAGCCTCTGCAGCACTGGCTGTCAGCGATATCCCCTTCGAGGGCCCCATCTCTGAGGTACGTGTTGCACGTATCAACGGCGAGTTCGTTATCAACCCCACCTTCGCTCAGCTCAAGGAGGCAGACATGGACCTGATGGTCGGTGCCACCGAAGAGAACATCATGATGGTAGAGGGTGAGATGAAGGAGGTCCAGGAGACCGACCTGCTGGCTGCCCTGAAGGCTGCTCACGAGGCTATCAAGCCCATGTGCCGTCTGCAGAAGGAACTCTCAAAGGAGCTTGGCAAGGACGTGAAGCGCGAGTATTGCCACGAGATCAACGACGAGGAGCTGCGTGAGCAGGTCAAGAGCGAGTGTTATCAGCCCGCTTACGACGTGACCAAGCAGGCACTCGAGAAGCACGCTCGTGCCGAAGCTTTCGAGGCTATCCGCGAGGAGTTCAAAGTTCGTTATGCCGAGGCTCACGCTGATATGACTCCTGAGGAGCTGGAGGAGAAGAATGGTCTCATCGACCGTTACTACCACGATGTAGAGAAGGACGCAATGCGTCGCTGCATCCTGGATGAGGGTATCCGTCTCGATGGCCGTAAGACCACCGACATCCGACCCATCTGGTGCGAAGCTAGCCCCCTGCCCGGTCCTCACGGAAGTGCTATCTTCACCCGTGGTGAGACCCAGTCACTGGCTACCTGTACTCTGGGTACCAAGATGGACGAGAAACTGGTAGACGATGTACTCGTACGCGAGTATCAGCGTTTCCTGCTGCACTACAACTTCCCTCCCTTCTCTACTGGTGAGGCAAAGGCTCAGCGTGGTGTAGGTCGTCGTGAGATTGGTCACGGTCACCTGGCATGGCGTGGTCTGAAAGGCCAGATCCCCGCAGACTATCCCTATACTATCCGTGTCGTTTCAGACATCCTGGAGAGCAATGGTTCTAGCTCTATGGCTTCTACCTGTGCTGGCTGTCTGGCTCTGATGGATGCTGGTGTACCCATCAGCGCACCCGTCAGCGGTATCGCCATGGGTCTGATCAAGAACCCCGGCGAGGACAAGTATGCAGTCCTCTCAGATATCCTCGGTGACGAGGACCACCTGGGTGATATGGACTTCAAGACCACTGGTACTCCCAAGGGTCTGACTGCTACCCAGATGGATATCAAGTGCGACGGTCTGTCGTACGAGATCCTGGAGAAGGCTCTGATGCAGGCTAAGGCTGGTCGTGAGCACATCCTGGGCGAGATGATGAAGACTCTGGACGCTCCTCGCGCCGAGCTCAAGCCCCATGTTCCCCGCATCGAGCAGATGATCATCCCCAAGGAGTTCATCGGTGCAGTGATTGGCCCCGGTGGTAAGATCATCCAGGGCATGCAGGAGGAGACCGGTGCTACCATCACCATCGAGGAGGTAGACGGTGTAGGTAAGATCCAGGTTTCAGGTCCCAACAAGGAGACCATCGACGCTGCAATGAGTAAGATCAAGGCTATCGTAGCTGTTCCCGAGGTAGGCGAGGTGTACGAGGGTACCGTTCGCAGCATCATGCCTTACGGTTGCTTCGTAGAGTTCATGCCTGGCAAGGACGGTCTGCTGCACATCAGCGAGATCGACTGGAAGCGTCTCGAGACTGTCGAGGAGGCTGGTATCAAGGAGGGTGACAAGATGCAGGTTAAGCTGCTGGATGTTGATCCCAAGACTGGTAAGTTCAAGCTCTCTCGCCGCGTTCTGCTCGAGAAGCCCGAAGGCTATGTAGAGCGTGAGCGTCGTCCCCGTCCCGAGCGTGGTGAGCGCCGTGACCGTGGCGAGCGTCGCGATCGTGGAGAGCGCCGTCCTCGTCGCGAGGAAGGTGAGGCTCCTGCTGCAGAGTAATAGACTCCCTAGCATAGATAAAGTAGAGGGTGTGTCACACAAGTGATGCACCCTCTTTTTTTTATGCCTAGAGACGCTTTTTCCAGTTGTTCCGCAAGGAGCACCTCTCATATAGCCCACTAAAACGAAGTTTTTGGGGAATGTGCTTTTTTCTTTCGATTCTTTTTCGTACTTTTGGGTGATTTATTCGTCTTATGTATAGAGCCCGCTCTATATGCATCAAGGCAAGAAGGTAATATACCAATTGAAGAAAAACAGACATCTACGCATGACAAACCATAAAATAAGGATTGCAATTATTGGTTTTGGCCGTATGGGCAGGAAGCACCTCGAGGAGCTTCAGCGCAACGCCATGTGGGAGGTGGTCTATATCTGCGACATCTCGGAACAGCGCAAGGAGGAAGCTGCTCGACTGGCTCCTGGCGTAAAATATACCTCGGACGAGGATGAGATCTTCAATGACCCCGCGGTGGATGCCGTATCCCTCTGCACTCTAGCCGACCAGCGCGCTCGCCACATCGAGAAGGCAGTACGCTTTGGCAAGCACATCATAGCCGAAAAGCCCATTGCTTTTACTCTGGAGGACGAGCAGAAGGTGGTGGAGCTGACCGAGCATGCAACGGTGCTGAGCACGGTCAATATGTATCTGCAGAATGCATGGTACACCCGTGTCATGAAGGAGTTTGTCCAGAGCGACGAGATTGGCGAACTGGCCATCATCCGCGTCTGCCACATGACTCCCGGCCTATCTCCTGGCGAGGGTCATGAGTTCGAGGGTCCCTCGTTCCACGACTGTGGCATGCATTATGTCCACATCACCCGTTGGTTGGCCGAGAGCGAGTACAAGACAGGCCACGCCCAGGCAGTTCGCATGTGGGACTACAAAGATCCCTGGTGGCTGCAGTGTCATGGCACTTTCGAGAACGGAGTTGTCTACGACATCACCCAGGGCTTTGTCTACGGCCAACTCTCCAAGGATCAGACCCACACCTCATACATCGAGATGATAGGTTCCAAGGGATTTGTGCGCATGCACCACGATTTCAAGACCGCAGTGGTCGAGATGCATGGTGTCAACGTCACCCGTCGCGAGGAGCATCCCTATGGTGAGAAAAACATCGACCGTTTGTATCAAATCATGGGCGAGTCCATCCTCTCGGGCAAGCGTGATTCCCAGATGCCCACTATGCGCGACTCGTCCATCGCCTCGGCCTATGCCTGGAAGATGCTCGAGGATGCAGGTATGCACGACATGCCTTCCAAGGGCACTCCCGAGGAACTGGAGCAGATACACTATCGTCGTGCTCACATGACCAATGGATACGGTCTGTTGCACAAATAATGAAATTCTATAAACAAACTAATACATTACATTATGATGAACCTTTTATTCTTAGGAAACTTTGGCACAGGTGAGATCATCCTCATCGTGTTGGTAATCCTGCTCCTCTTTGGCGGCAAGAAGATTCCTGAACTGATGAAGGGCGTCGGCAAGGGCGTCAAGAGCTTCAAGGAAGGCCTCAACGAGGTTGAAAAGCAGATCGAGGATGTCGATACTCCCAAGAAGGACTAATCCAAAGCAAATCACATTATTCACTTAATAAAACCTTTTATCACATGAAGAACATGTCTAGAAGATCGTTCCTCAAGACAGGAACAATGGCAGCAGCTGCTATGGCTATGACACCTGCTGATGTGTTGGCAAAGAAGGGCAAGACTGCCCCCAAGGGTATGACTGGCAAACTGAAGATCCTCGGTGTAGGTATTGGTGGCCGCGGTCATGCAGTACTCAATGGTTGCTGCGTCAAGGGTAAAAACGAGTTGTACGACGATGTAGAAGTTATCGGTCTGGCCGATGTCGACTGGAACTATGCCAAGGGCGTACTGGATGAGTACAAGAGATACTATCCCAACTGCAAGCTTTATCACGACTACAAGACCATGTTTGCCGAGTTGCTCGACAAGGCAGACGCTGTGATCTGTGCAACTGCCGACCACACTCACGCTATCATCTGTGCCGAAGCTCTGGCAGCTGGCAAGCACGTATATTGCGAGAAGCCTCTGACCCGTACCGTATACGAGTCACGTCTGCTGACCCAGATGGCTGCAAAGGCCAATGTTGCTACCCAGATGGGTAACCAGGGTGCTAGTGGCGAGGGTACTCGTCTGGCTTGCGAGTGGATTTGGAATGGTGAGATTGGTGAGGTTACCCGTGTTGATGCCTTCACCGACCGTCCCATCTGGCCCCAGGGCCTGGAGCGTCCTACCGAGACTCCTGCTGTCCCCTCTACTCTGAACTGGGATGCCTTTATCGGCCCCGCTCCCAAGCGTCCCTACAACCCCATCTATTCTCCTTGGAACTTCCGCGGATGGTGGGACTTTGGTACCGGTGCTCTGGGTGACATGGCTTGCCACATCCTGCATAGCGTATTCGTAGGTCTCGACCTGAAGTATCCCACCCACATCCAGGGTTCTTCTACTCCTCTGATGAGCGAGTCTTGCCCCAATGCCCAGGTGGTGAAGTATGTATTCCCTGCTCGTGACAATCGTCCCAAGGTGGGCATGCCCGAGGTTACCGTTACCTGGTACGATGGTGGTCTGCTGCCCGAGCGTCCTGCAGGTCTGCCCGAGGGTGTCAACCTGAATATCGATGGTGGTGCAGCCATCTTCTATGGTACCAAGGACATCATGGTGGTAGGTTGCTACGGCAATCGTCCCTATCTGGTAAGCGGTCGCAAGCCCGATGCTCCCAAGGTGCTCCGCCGCGTCGAGGAGAATCACCAGCGCGACTGGGTACGTGCTTGCCGCGAGGATGCTGCAGTGCGCGTAAAGAGTGCTTCTGACTTCTCACAGGCTGGTCCTTTCAACGAGATGGTTGCCATGGGCGTATGTGCTATCCGTCTGCAGGGTCTGAATCAGGTTCTGGATTGGGATGGCGAGAACATGAAGTTCACCAACATCCCCGCTGGTGCCAAGGTTCAGTCTATGATCAAGGATGGTTTCGAGATTCACGATGGTCATCCCACCTTCAACAAGACCTACACTGATCCCGTGGACGCTCGCAAGTTTGCTGCCGAGCTGGTTAAGCCCGTTTACGAGAACGGCTACACTCTGCCCGAGTTGCCCGCATAATAATAAGGAATAATGAAGAAGAATATATTAGCAATCATAGCACTTGCACTCTCTCTGGGTGCAAGTGCTCAGGTGCCCGCCTACAAGGTCGTTCAGGCCAAGCAGGTTTCCGTCAAGAAGTATCCCACTGACGCCAAGGGCTATATGAGCATCTTCAACGGTAAGGACTTTACCGGTTGGCGCGGCTATGGCAAGGACCATGTGCCCTCGCGTTGGATTGTAGAGGATGGTTGCATCAAGTTCAATGGTTCGGGTACTGGCGAGGGTCAGACTGCCGAGGGCGGCGATCTCATCTTTGCTCACCAGTTCAAGAACTTTACCCTCGAGTTTGAGTGGAAGGTAGCCAAGGGCTCTAACTCAGGCGTCTTCATCCTGGCTCAGGAGGTGACTACCAAGGACGACAAGGGCAACGAGCGTTACGAGCCCATCTACATCTCTTGTCCCGAGTATCAGATTCTGGACAATGCCAACCATCCCGATGCTATGTTGGGTGTGGACGGCAACCGCAAGTCTGCCTCTCTGTATGACATGATTCCCGCTAAGCCTCAGAACTCTAAGCCCTATGGCGAGTGGAATACTGCCAAGATCATTTGCTACAAGGGTACCGTCATCCATTACCAGAATGGCAAGAAGGTGCTCGAGTATCATCTCTGGACCCAGCAGTGGACCGACATGCTGCAGGCTAGCAAGTTCTCCGAGAAGGCATGGCCTCTGGCATTTGCTCTGCTGAACAACTGCGGTGGCGAGAACCACCAGGGTTACATCGGTCTGCAGGACCACGGCGATGACGTGTGGTACCGCAACATCCGTGTCAAGGACATGGACAATCAGGACGGTATCGACCTGGAGCAGCCCGAGGTTAGCTTCCAGATGTATTCGGTACGTGAGCTGATCGGTAACCCCGAGCTCTATGCCAAGAACCAGAAGGAAGTGCTGGCTCAGCTGGGTAAGATGGGTTATACCAGCACCGAGGCTGCCAGCTACGGTGATGGCAAGCTCTATGGTGTCACTCCTCAGCAGTACAAGGCCGACATCGAGGCTGCTGGCATGAAGGTGCTCTCTAGCCACGTAGGTCACAACCTGAGCGACGCTGAGTTGAAGTCTGGTGATTTCAAGGAGGCCCTGAAGTGGTGGAAGCAGTGCATCGACTGCCACAAGAAGGCTGGCATGAAGTACATGGTGATGCCTGGTGTGAATATGCCCAAGACCCTGGCCGAGGCTAAGGTTATCTGCGAGTACATGAACGCAGTGGGCGAAATGGTCAACAAGGCCGGCATGAAGTTTGGCTACCACAACCACTCACACGAGTTTGGCAAGGTCGAGGGCCAGTGCTGGTACGACTATATGCTGCAGAACACCGACCCCAAGAAGGTATTCTTCCAGATGGATGTGTACTGGGCTGTACGTGGTCAGGTGAGCCCCGTGGATTACTTCAAGAAGTATCCTGGCCGCTTCACTGTGCTGCACATCAAGGATCACCGCGAACTGGGTAAGAGCGGTATGGTAGGCTTCGACGCTATCTTCAACAACTTCGAGGTTTCTGGCACTCAGGACATCGTGGTTGAGCTCGAGGGCTCCGAGGCTCCCAGCATCCTCGAGGGTATGCGCATCAGTATCGATTATCTGAAGAATGCAGACCTGCTTCGCTAGGTCTTCACTGTAACCCGTTTGTATGACAGACACGAACAATAACGAACAGATCCCAGAAGGCGAAATGTCCTTCTGGGATCATCTCGAAATCCTGCGCTGGGCCCTGTTTCGGGTCGTGTGCGCCTTTTTCCTATTCCTTTGCCTCACCCTCTGGGCGATGCCTCGTGTCTTCGACCGCTTTATTCTGGGCCCCACAACCAGCGACTTCTTTGTCTATCGTCTGTTGCCCCAGTTGTCTCATGGCATAATTAGTTTCGACGAGGGCTTCCACGTCGAGATTATCAACATCCAAGTGGCGTCACAGTTCATGACGCACATCAACACCTCGATGGCTTTTGCCGCCATCCTGGCATTCCCTTATCTTATCTACGAGTTGTGGCGATACATACGTCCTGCACTCTACGATCACGAAATCCGTCATGTGCGTGGTGCTTTCTTTGGTGGCACGTTCATGTTCTATCTGGGTTGCACCGTCGGTTACGTCCTGGTGTTTCCCTTCACCTTCCGTTTCCTGGCCGAGTACCAGTTGAGCGAGACTATTGTCAATCAGATCAACCTCCAGTCCTACATCAACAACTTCACGATGCTCATCCTCATCATGGGTATCGTCTTCGAGATGCCTCTTTTGGCCTGGTTGCTGAGTTGTCTGGGTATTTTGCGCAGGGAATTCTTGCAGCAGTACCGTCGTCATGCCATTGTCATCCTGATGATTCTGTCTGCTGTCATCACTCCCTCGGGCGATCCTTTCACCCTCATGCTTGTCTTTGTACCTCTTTATATATTATATGAGGTATCCGTGCGCGTGGTGAAGAAGAGCGAACCCGCGGAAGATTAGTAACCACGACCCCGGGTTGTTGGGGCAGCCTTCCAGAAACAAAAAAAGAAGACCGAAGTCTTCTCTTTTGCGCTTCAGGATGGGCTTGAGATTTGTCGACTGCAGTCGACCCACTGACCGAAGGGAGGTAACCACGACCCCGGGTTGTTGGGGCAGCCCTCCAGGAACAAAAAAAGAAGACCGAAGTCTTCTCTTTTGCGCTTCAGGATGGGCTTGAACCAACGACCCCATGATTAACAGTCATGTGCTCTAACCAACTGAGCTACTGAAGCAAAATTGCATTTTCGAAAGTGGCGCTTCAGGATGGGCTTGAACCAACGACCCCATGATTAACAGTCATGTGCTCTAACCAACTGAGCTACTGAAGCAGTGAGTTTTTCTCAAATGCGAGTGCAAAGTTATAGGATTTTTCGGAAATAAACAATATCTTTGCAAAAAAAATTACTAGAAATGTCAAAAATAATAGGAATAGGCAATGCTTTAGTCGACGTTTTAGTACAATTGAAGGACGAAAAGACCCTTGTGCAGTTGGGGCTGCCCAAGGGAGGCATGCAGCTGATAGATGACGATCGACAGTTGCAGATCGCCCAGCTGATGGACTCCCTCCATCCTGCCAAGGCCACAGGAGGCAGTGCAGGCAACGCCATGTTGGCTTTGGCCAATCTGGGCGCTGAATCAGGTTTCATCGGCCGAGTGTCCGACGACGAGATGGGCCTCTTCTTCCGAGCCAACTGCCAAGAGCGAGGCATCGATGCACGACTCATCCAGGCCGATGGCATGAGTGGTGTGGCCAACACCTTCATCACCCCCGATGGCGAGCGCACCTTTGCCACCCATCTGGGAGTGGCTGCCGGCCTCTCTGCCCAGGACATTACGCCAGAGCTGTTCCAAGGCTACGACCTGTTACATATCGAGGGCTATCTGGTGCAGAACCACGAACTGATGGAAACGGTCTGCCAGACAGCTCGTCAGATGGGGCTGCGTACCAGCATCGACCTAGCCAGTTGGAACGTAGTGCAGGCCGACCTGGCCTTCTTCCGTCATTTGGTCCAGGACTACATCGACATCGTCTTTGCCAATGAGGAGGAGAGTGCAGCCTTCACCAGCGGCAAGGCTCCCTCGGAGGCTCTCGAGGAGATAGCCAGCATGTGCGAGGTTGCCGTTGTGAAGTTGGGTGGCAAGGGCGCCAGCGCCATGCGTGCTGGCGAGAAGGTGGTGATACCCGCTCGCAAGATAGACGTGGTGGACACCACTGCTGCCGGTGATTTCTTTGCAGGAGGTTTCCTCTATGCCCTCACACGCAGAGCATCTCTCGAGCAGTGCCTGCTGACTGGTGCCCATCTCAGCGAAAATGTCATCCAGGTTGTCGGCACCCGTCTGCAGGATAGCCAGTGGACGGACATCCGCGAGTATGTTGCCTCGATACTAAACTAATGCATATCTGCAAAAATAGACTGACTATGAAACGCACATACCTATTCAGTATATTCCTCGTTATGTCCCTGATGCTGTGGGCCCAGGGCGCAGACATCGTTGTGAATAGCCATATTGTGGATGCCGAATTGGGTGACAATATGCCCTATGTGGTGGTGAAGGTGGACGGCACACCGCGCACCATCAGCAACCGAGAGGGCCGGTTTGTAATCACCGTGCAACCCACTCAGCAGGTAGAGCTGGAATGTGCCGGCTATGCCATTCAGCGCTTTGTGGCCGCCAGAATACCCCAACTGGTGAAGATGAAGCCCCTGAGCAACGAGTTGACCGAGGTGACCATCATGCCCTGGAATGAAATTCTGAAGAAGGTGAGCGCACAGCTAAACAAGGACCTGAAGAAGAAAAAGAAGGCAGAAAGCACCTACTTCTATCGCACCTACACCTCGTTTGTCGACCACGAACTGGTGGAAGCCTTTGTGCAAGCTCACAGTGCCAACAACCTGAGGGACATCAGCTTCCTGCGTGGCCGTCGCGGTGCCATTGGCAAGGATGGACTGAGGAAGTCGTCCATATCCGACATGAACTTTCACCACACGCTGGAGCTAGCTCCTCTGTCCCTCGAGACTTTCTGGGCAAATGTAGTCAAGCCTTTTAACAAGAATATCAGTTATAGCAGTCGCACGATTGACTACCCCGGCGGCAAGGGTATCATCGATAGTAATATAACCCTACCCATCATCATGTCGGGCAATGGTGTGAACACGGTGTATCCTATCGATTTTTGGTACAACATCACGGGCAAGGTCCTCACCCAGGGCGACAGCACCATCTACTGCATCCACATGGGCAAGAAGGACGAAACCCGGCAAAAGCCCGTCCTGTCTGGTGACCTGTATGTCGAGGCCAAGACGCTGAAACTGCTGCGATTCGACGGCGAGGTGACGGGTCTGACGATGGAGGTGAGCAAGGATCTGAACCAACAGGTGGCCACCACCGACCTGGAACTGCACATCAATTACCGACACGACCACGGCTACACCGAGGTAGCCGACATAGCCAGCACCCTGACCAGCGGCGACCTGGTGAGCCGAACTATGCTGTATAACGTGGAGGACCTGAACTGGGAGTTCAAGGACAAGAAAGCCAAGGACAAGAGCAAGGTAAAGGAAAATATGCTGAAGACCATCGACGAGGTGGGATTCGACTCGGTGCTGTGGGCCAACAAGGCCGTGGTGCAGCGCACCCAAGAGGAGGAGAAGCTGGCCGAACGCATACAGATGAGCCAAGAGCAGATAGACAGCCTGAACCAGAAACATCGCGAACTGGCACCCCTGGAGCAACTAGCCACCCGCGCCAAGCTCTTTGGTGACAAGATACCCCAGGAGAAGGTGTATGTGCACATGGACAACACCAGCTACTTCCTGGGCGACACCATCTGGTTTGCTGCCTACACGCGACAGACCAACAACGACCATCCCTCGACCATGAGCGGCGTGCTGTACGTCGAACTGCTCAACCAGGACGGCTATCTCGTGGAGCGAAAGCTGGTGAGGATGCGCAATGGACGTGGTCACGGCAACTTCGTCATCCCCACCGACCAGTGGGGCGGATTCTATGAACTGAGGGCCTACACCCGTTGGCAGCTCAACTGGGGACGTTACCAGCATCGCCATGCCGACATCGCCAAGGAGTGGTTCCTCAACCAGACCCTCATGCAGAACTTCTATCGCGACTATGACAAGCTCTACAGCCGCACCTTCCCCGTCTACGACAAGCCCGAGGACGTAGGAGAGTTCATCGAGAACATGACAACACGTCCCATGCGACGCTACTTCAGAAAGGAGCCCCACAAGCGCAAGATGATGCTCAGCTTCTTCCCCGAGGGAGGACAGTTGGTCGAGGGCTTGCCCTGCCGTGTGGCCTTCGAAGCCCGATGGGACGATGGCGAGGAGATAACCCCATCAGACTCTGTGGAGTCAACCGACCTGGCACGTATGGTGCAGAACCGCGGCCGTGGCGTGGTGGAGCTGACTCCCCAAAAGGGTATGGAACGCACCCTGACCTTCACCGCCAAGGATGGCCAGAAGGTAGAGGCCAAGCTGCCCAAGGCCGAGCCCCAGGGCGTAGCGCTGACTGTGACCCAGGACAGTGCCCAGTGTCACATCGCCGTGGCCATGACAGCCGACTTGATACCCGACAGCCTGGCACTGACCATCATGCACCAGGGCATGACACAGCAGACATACTATCTGGAACAGCGTCAGCAGCAGTGGGAGATACCCGTGGCCGACCTGCCCGTGGGCGTCAACCAGTTCACCGTGTTCGACACCCAGGGACGCATCTGGGCCGACCGACTCTGCTTCATCGCACCCCACCGAGTGACCAGCCCCACCATCCAGTTCGAGGGACTCAAATCCACCTACTCGGCCTACGAACCCGTGAAACTGCAAGTAAAGACCTCGCATCGCGCAGCCGGCACGCCCCTCTCCATCGCCATTCGAGATGCTGCCCACAGCGACCAGACTTTCGATTCGGCCAACATGCTGGTAGAGATGCTCTTGTCCAGCGAAATCAAGAGCTTCGTCCCACAGCCCGAATGGTACTTCGAGTCCGATGACGAGGAACACCGTAAAGGTCTCGACCTGCTGATGATGACCCAGGGATGGCGCCGCTTCCGTTGGGACGAGATGGCCATAAGCGGAGCATGGTCCATCAAGGAGAAACCCGAACAGGACCCCACCGTCAAGGGACAAGTCTTTGGCTACTGGGATGGCGAGTACGACCCCATGCGAAACGGCTTCGACCACGAGGGCAGCATGGACGAGGGTGCAGAATCCGAGGCCGGAACCACCAGCACAACCAATTCGCAGGCCAACAACAAGACCTCTGGTGGTGCTCTCAACGACCTGAACAAGCGCCGAATAAGCGACGCAGGAAGTCTGAAGAAGGAAGTGCTGGTGCACACCGAGCTCGTCAGTCTCGACGGCAAGGAAACCCGCACCGCCGAGGTGCAGACCCAGGGAGGCAAGTTCTCCTTCCAGATGCCAGGCTACTATGGCCAGGCCTTCCTCAATGTGGCAGCTGCCGACAATTCCAAGTGGACCGAAGGCCAGACAGACAAGCACATCTGGGTGCAGCAGACCACTCCGTCGAACCTCGACTATGCCAGTTTGCGTGCTCGCAGGCGCTTCCAAGAGATGCCCGCCGATTTCACCTTGTGTGTCGACTTCCCCTATCCCAATTTTCCCAAGCCCTACTCCTATTACCAGCAGCACCTGCGCGAGATGGCCGATCCCCTGGCCGAGGAAGAACTGTTGGCCGATGGAGTGACCCAACTGAAGAACGTCACCGTACGACGCCGACGCAACGGACAGAAAAACTACACCGACTCGGTACCAGCCATCATGATAGATGCCTACGAGGCCGTGAATCTGGCCACAGACGCTGGTTTCATCAGCCCCTTTGGTATCCGGTCTATCGCCCGTGTCTTTGTCAATGACTATGGCAATCCCTTCCCCTATGTCGACAAGCCCGGTCACGACCCCTCGCTCATCGAGGAACGCTATGGCTACGATCAGACGTACCGCATGATTCATGATGTGACCGTCAATCCCGATTCTGCCTTCATGCGACAGAACCTGCATTCATTCAACCCCTGGGAAATCGTTTTTGATGAGAAAGGAAACGTCTATCCAATAAAGAAGCACATCCCCGATGATTGGAAGTGGAATAACCTGCACTACATCGACCGCTATGTCATCTACACCGACTATCAGCCTCGCCTCGAGGGCGACGAGCGATACCTGGGTAGCGACTTGCCCGAGACCAAGGTCGTCATCTATCCCTTTGTCGACGATGCCCGTCGTCCTGTCTACCGCGACCGTCGCTACTGCTTGCCAGGCCTCTCGCATGCCGACGACTTCTATCATCCCGACTACAGCAATCGCTCGCTCGATGAGAAGCCAGTCGACCACCGTCGCACCCTCTATTGGAATCCCGATTTGGTGATCGATCACAATGGCCAGGCCAATATCCAATTCTGGAACACCGGCCACCAGACCCATCTGGGCATCACTGCCGAGGGCATCACCGCCGAGGGCATCATCCTGAGTGTAGAGGAAAAATAAAAAGTTTGATTTTAGGTCTTCACGTTTTCACGCGTGTTCTTCCTTGTGCTTTGCATCCTTCGGACTCGCTTCGTCTCGCGACTGACTACGTAAGTTCGCACCTCAGCAATTCATGCGAGCATGATTGCGTTCGGTTTGGCGTCAGTTCAGGTCTTCAAACGTTTTGTGGATAATAGCGACTCCCTATCTATCGCAGACAGGGAGCCGCCAGTCGGTCTGTTTATTAACTCTATTAGTAATCTGACCGTTTATCTGAGATTTGTTTCCGGTTTCAATCTCAGATTGTTAATTCTTTTCAGGGTAATGTCTAGTTGGTGATGGTGTCCATATTATGGAAGACTAGTAGTACACATTTCTTTGATAGCTTGCCACGGTGTGACTGTGACAGCAGGATATACTCAGCACTCGTCTGCTGTATTTGCCATACTTCACCTCAAACAGTTCTTTGATAAGTCCGCCAAACTCCTGGAATACATAGCATTCTACATAGACCACATTTTCATTCTCTCCTCGATAGATTCTGGGTTGTGGGTCGGAAATGTTGAGTAACGAGTGACGTAGCCATTGCATCTCGGGACTTAGTCCTTGGTCGGTATTCATGTCCTTCCCTTCCCATTTCGCTACTAGGTCAAGCGCGTTTTTTGCGTCCTCTTGACAGGTGATCATGTAGCTTTGGCGAGAGTTGGCGTGTCCGCGCATTCCAAACAGATACCATGCGTAATGTTTCAGCAGAACCGCCTGCCAGATGCTCTGGTTGCTGCCGTCTATGGTAATGTGTTTCAAGGGGTCGATATAAGTCAGACCTCCTGCTGGGGCAATGTAGGGCTCTTTCGTGTTCATACTTCTTATCACGCGGTAGTATTCTTTGTTGAGGTAGTCGTCGTTGGGACGTGGTACGTCCGTGGGTCGAACACTCAACAGCATGAAGGTATTGTCTGTCATTCTGCGTCTGGCATCTGGCAGGTTGCGGAATTCCATCAGCATCCATCCTGAATCTATCTTCAGGCCTGTCAATGGCTCCAACAGAGGCGTCTTGTCATCCTGTTTCTTCAGTTCCATGTCCTCTCCTTTTTCAACAAATGCTCTAGTTGTTGCGGTAATGTTCTCCTGTGCCATTGCCACTCCCCAAATCAGGGTCAACAGCATGGTGATTAGTATCTTTTTCATGGTCGCTGGATATTTGTTGTTGCAAATATAGAAAAAATTCTTGTTAGATGGTATTGATCAGACAAGTAATTCCGTACCAACTGAAAACGTCCTCCCAATTCAAGTCTGCGATATTGTCTGCGTATCTCAGTTCTTGGTCCTCGCCGTACTGGTTGGGTCCTCCAACTGGATTTGCTTGAACAAAGGCCGGATAGTAAAAACTAATTCCACTTTTGAATGCTATAATATCGACATATTTCCTACCATCATTGCTCGTGACATAAGTATCGATAAAAGTATCAAAAGATGCTGATAGTATTCCAAGTTGATGTCCACACCCGGTTCCTCCTGTTATCCACAGCATGACTTGCTCTTGGAATTCTATGGGTGAGTGATTTCCATCAACGGATTGAGTTATACCGCTGTCTGTTTGGTATAGGTGAAACAGTTCTTGGGTTAATAGCCTTGCTGCGCTTTCTGCGCTGTGGTCTTCCACGCAGTACGAGATGGTGATAGTCACGTTTCCCCCAGTAATTGCAACGGTAGCAGAGCTTCTGATTGCATCACTGAAAAGAACCGTTATGTTTTTATTCTCATCGTGCATGTAACTCTCATAAATCTGTCTAGCACTAGGCATGAGGAGATTTATCACCTGTTCTAGGGGAGGAGGTGTGACTGAACTAGGATCACTCGGGTCACTTGGTGACCCAGGATTTGGGGGCGGCGCCATAGCTGCGGGTGCGCAGAATCCTCTTCCTTCCACGTAGCAGGCAATGTCCTTGCCCTCGGCCAGCAGTTGCTGGTACTCT
>JAZRYA010000012.1:0-2089 GCA_045600505.1 Bacteroidaceae bacterium | reverse complement strand
GAACATGTCTGCGGTCTTGAATTACTATGCAAAGATACGAAAAAATCTCCAGATTACATAATTTCAAAGAGCGATATAGTGTTAAACTATCGTAATAACGATCATGGGCGAATAGCCCGACTTTTTATAGTGGAATCAATTATTATAAAAACCATTTTGCACATCTACTTATATAAGTAATTTAGCACAAACATTTGTTGAAAAAAGTTCTCCTCCATTGCTGCTGCGCCCCCTGTTCCAGTGCCATCCTTGAGTGGATGTTGGGGCATGGCGTTGAGCCTGTCATCTTCTATTGCAATCCCAATATCTATCCCGAGGAAGAGTATCTCATCCGCAAGAATGAGATTACACGTTATGCTGCGGAACTGGGACTGACCATCATTGATGATGACTATGACCACGCCGCATGGCTGCAGCACATCGCCGGTCTCGAGGCCGAACCTGAGCGTGGCAACCGTTGTCTTGCCTGTTTCAAGTATCGTCTTCTTCGCAGTGCCAGAAAGGCACGCGAACTCGGTATCAGCGAATTTACCACCACCCTCGCTTCAAGCCGTTGGAAGCGTCTGGACCAGATCAACGAGGCCGGTCATTGGGCAGCCTCCAAAATCAATGCGGAAACCCTTCTGTCTCTCACGGCAGATGAGGACATAGCTGGTTCAGGACAGGGTGACTTGGCCGGTTTGACCGTACATTTCGACGATCGCAACTGGCGCAAAGGCGGCCTTCAGGAGCGTCGCAATGAGCTTCTCCGCATCAATGGTTTCTATAACCAGCAGTACTGCGGCTGTGAGTTCAGCATTCGCCAGACCGACAACCAATAGGATTGTCCTTTTCCTTAGAAAACAAATCAACAATCAACATATACCATGAAAACAAACAAATTATTTGCCTTTGCAGGAGGTCTTCTCTTTGCTGCCTCTGCTGTGGCACAGCCCATGGCTTCCGGACTCGTCACGGCACAGGAGCGAGTCAAGGTCGTTGACGGCGTACCTGTCAACATGGCTAAGTTTCCCGATTATCGTGGTGGTAACTTCAATCCTGAACCCGCTGCTGAAGCCTTCATCACCCGCTACAAGGCTGCCAAGGCCAACGGACGCAGCGGAGCAGCCGCTACAGGACGCCCTGACCATGTCAACAATGCAGCTACGCGTTATTTCCCGCCCGTGTTCAACCAGAGTTCTGGCTCCTGCGGTGCGGCATCCCGTATCGCTTATATGTTCTCACACGAGCAGAACTCTTACCGCGATCTCGATGGCTCAAAACCCGAAAACTATTATCCCACGCACTTCGTCTTCCTCTTGACCTATGGTAATAGCGGTAAGGACGAATTTGTGCTCAATGTCGGTATCCCCTCTGCCAAGACTTATGGTGGACAGACCTACTCCAACCTCTTCGGCTACAATGAATGGGACGATGAGGACTATGGTTGGATGACGGGCTACGAAAAGTGGTACGAGGCTTTCCACAACAAGTGCGAAAAGATTACCTCCGTTCCTGCCAGTGTCAATACCGAAGAGGGATCTGAATTTGCAAAGAACTGGCTTTGGAACCACTGCGGCGACACTTCCTTCAAGGCCGGTGGTCTCATCGGTCTCGGTGTGGCTTCTGGTGGTAAGTGGGCAAATATCCCCAAGACTGATGCCAACGATGAGGCTGGTGTGACTGGTATGTACTACGTGAAGCAGTGGGGTACCAGTGTCGATCACGCTCTTACTATGGTGGGCTACGATGACCGCATTGAGTTTGACCTCGATGGCGATGGCATCTACGGCGAAGCTGGCACCTCACGCCAGATCAACGAGAAGGGTGCATGGATTATCGTCAACTCCTGGGGTAACTGGTGTAACGGTGGTTTCATCTACTGTCCTTATGCCTACGCAGGTCCTACCTCCAATGCCGACGGTACATTCCCCAACAACTATTGGTTTGGCGAACTTTACCACGCACGCAAGGACTATCGTCCCTTCCGTACCATCAAACTGAAGATGGACTACAGCCACCGTTCCGAACTTCTTCTTCAGGCAGGTGTGAGCACCGACCTCTCGGCCTCTGAGCCCGAGAACGTGATCTCCATGGACCACTTCAAGTA
>JAZRYA010000011.1:0-10983 GCA_045600505.1 Bacteroidaceae bacterium | reverse complement strand
CTCGCTCTGGATGACAGACTCGAGGTCTACGTTACAGAAGTGGCCCACCTTGCTGCGGAGCTCGTCCGAGAGGTGATGCTCGGTGCGCAGCACGATGATGTCGGGCTGGATACCCTGGCTCTGCAACTGCTTGACACTCATCTGTGTGGGCTTTGTCTTCAGCTCCCCGGCCGCTGCCAGGTAGGGCACATAGGTGAGGTGGATGTTGATGGCATTGCGGCCCATCTCCCAACGCAACTGGCGGATAGCCTCCATGAAGGGGGCGCTCTCGATGTCGCCGATGGTTCCACCTATCTCGGTGATGACGAAATCAAAGTCGTGCTCCTCGCCCAGCAACTTGACGTTGCGCTTGATCTCGTCGGTGATGTGGGGGACCACTTGGATGGTCTTGCCCAGATAGTCACCACGGCGCTCCTTCTCGATTACATTCTGATAGATGCGGCCCGTAGTGATATTGTTGGCACGGGTGGTCTGTATACCCGTGAATCGTTCGTAGTGTCCCAGGTCCAAGTCAGTCTCCTGACCGTCGACCGTGACGTAGCACTCTCCGTGCTCATAGGGATTCAGTGTTCCAGGATCGATGTTGATGTAGGGGTCAAACTTCTGGATGGTGATCTTGTAACCACGCGCTTGCAGCAGTTTACCAATACTTGAGGAAATGATTCCCTTACCCAGTGACGATGCAACTCCTCCCGTCACGAAAATGTACTTTGTTTCAGCCATAACTTATACCTATTTGATTGATGAATTTGCATTCAAAGACGCAAAATTACAAAAAAACTTTGTTTTTATCCCTTTTTTTCACGAAAAACATTACCTTTGTAATCAAATTGGTGCTATGAAAAGATATGTTCTAGTCTTTTTGTCCCTCCTGATGATGGCGTTGAGCCCTGTCTCGGCTGTGGACACTACGCTATTTTCGAGCCCCAGAAAGCCCCTTTCTAGGGTGCAGGCGGCGGATTCCACCCAGAACAAGGTGGACAGCCTTGCCTTGGCCAATTTCTTGGTCTTTATGCGCTATACTGCACGATTTGACAGTCTGAGGTTGGCAGCAGCCGAGCCTGCTCCGAGGACCACAACTACGCTATCTCCCTATTTCTATCGCATGCTGGTGCCTGGCACGCTGTATTCCAAGCCTGTCCGCAGTCGCATGCAGGTGACCTGGAGCCCTTCGAGTCTGTCTCCCACGGGCAGCATGTCGATATTCCCCACTCTGCAGGATGCCGAGTTGATGCGCGCTCAGGCTGCCGACTATGCCCTGGCCACTATCTACACCCATCATCCCACGCTCATCCAGCGCACCGAGCAGGAGGTGACAAGCCAGGGCTCTCTGCGCTCGGATGCTATAAAGCAGATTGACGATCACAACCGTCTGTCGGATCATGCCATCAGTGTCGATTTGTCGCAAGCTGACGTCGAGCCCCTCAAGGTCGCTACACGTAGACCTCACTTCTGGAAGGTGACGGGTAACGGATCACTCCAGTTTACGCAGAGCTACTTCTCGGACAACTGGTTCCAGGGTGGTGAGAAGAACTATAGCGGACTGGCCCAGGTGAGCATCAATGCCAATTACAACAACCAGCGCAGACTGACGTGGGAAAACAAAATCGATGTGCAGCTGGGCTTCCAGACGGCACGTAGCGATACGGTCCACATCTTCCGTGTGACAAGCAATCTGCTGCGATACTATACGAAAATTGGTTACAAAGCTGCCAAGAACTGGTCCTACACGGGATCTATCAATGCGCAGACGCAGATTTATCCCAATTACCAGTCCAACACCCGTAAGGTGACGACCGATTTCCTGTCGCCCCTCAACGTGACGGTCGGTCCTGGTGTGGACTGGAGATTCAACAAGAAGAAGTTCTCGGGTTCTATTACCATCAACCCCTTGGCCTACAGCATGCGCTATGTCCAGCGTCCCTCGCTCATCCAGCGATATGGTAACAAGCCGGACCACCACTTCTACCATGCCTTCGGTCCTAACGTGGTGATCAACTACAACTGGAATGTGGTCAAGAATGTTAGCTGGAATGGCCGTATCTACTGGTTCTCCAACCTCTCGTACACCAATATCGAGTGGGAAAACACCATCTCGTTCACCATCAACAAGTACCTCAACGCCAAGCTCTACGTCTATCCCAAGTTTGACGACAGTAGCCGCCGCTACAAGAGCGAGAAGTTCAATTACGTGATGATGAAGGAGTGGCTCTCTCTGGGTCTTACTTACAGCTGGTAATTTTCTTTACATTTTATCATTCTTTCTGTTTAGGGGGCTATTTCATTTCTGTACGGAAAATGAGTTAAAATAACGCAGTTATTTGGTCATTTGCCCGTAAATTCCTAACTTTGTCCTTCAAATCCATAGATTATGAAACAGATATTTACGATATTGCTGTGTTTTGTAGCGCTCACTTCTCGTGCTCAGAGCGAGGTTGAGGAGTGGTTGCAGAATGGTCGTCCCGAGCACATCGACCAGGTGATAGTAGACGAGAATGGTCGTCGTCTGGCCCCTCGCAAGGTGGGCTCGCAAAAGGATGCTCCCATCAAGGCTGTAGGCGTGAAAAAGGTTCCTGTGGTATTGGTCGCTTTTGCCGACCAGGGCTTTACCTGTGGCGACAGCACCCTGGCAGGTGTGAATGAATACTATGACAAGTTCTGCAACGGCACACGTGATGGAAAGCTCTACACCGGTCATGGCAGTCATGGCAGCATCCGTGATTATTTTGTCGAGATGAGTGACTCGGCGTTCCTGCCCGAGTTTGTGGTCATCGGTCCTGTCACTCTGGACAACGGATATGCCACCTATGGCAAGAACAGCAGCGAATATAGCAAAGATGCGGGCTTCAGCCAGTTCCGCATCGAGTCTATCCAAAAGGCACAAGCCATCTACGACGGCAACTGGTCCGATTTTGACAACGATGGTAACGGCTCGGTCGACATGATCTTCTTAGTCTTTGCTGGAGTAGGAGAGAACACGGTATCGCAGGAAGACCCCGATCGCCTCTGGCCCAAGGAAAGCACAGCATCGGTCACCATCAATGGTACGGCCTATGCTTGTTCTGCTGCCACTTGTGAGGCTCGTCCTGCAAAAACAGATGCGAACGGCAAGGTTGTTGAGACCAAGACCGATGGTGTGGGTGTTTTTATCCACGAGTTTAGTCACGCCCTCGGTTTGCCTGATTTCTATGACCTCATGTATGTTGCCTTTGGCATGGACATCTGGAGTGTGATGGACTATGGCGAATATGGCAACAACGGATACAACCCCGGCAACTACACGGCCTATGAGCGTGACTTCATGGGGTGGCAACCACTGGAGGTTCTCGATGGTCCACAGATTCTCAATATCTCCTGTTTTGCCGATGGCGGCAAGGGATACAAGGTCGTCAACGAGGCCAATCCCAATGAGTACTATGTACTGGAGAATCGCCAGGCCAAGGGTTGGGACGACAGGATAGGTCGCATCGCCCATGGTCTGCAGGTGACACACGTCGATTATGATGCCAGCAAGTGGAACAGCAACTCTGTCAACGTCGATCCCTATCACCAGCGCATGACCATCATCTCGGCTAGCAACAACTACAATGGCACCAATGCTGCCAACTCGTCTCAAGAGTGGGCAGAGTGTCTGCAAGGCAATCTGTTCCCTGGCAGTTCCTATAATTACAATCTCACCGACGACAGCGACCCTGCAGCCAAGGTCTATACCGGTGGTCTGATGCATCGTCCTATCCGCAACATCACCGAAAACAAGGATGGTACCATCACGCTGTGCTATATGACTAATGGTCAGTTGGATACACCCGTGCTGAATGAACCAGAGAATGTGGACATCCACAGCATGAACCTATCGTGGGGCGAGGTGGAGAATGCCACCCGATACGTATTGGAGGTGGAAGTGGAGGACATGGGAGTCGTTGTATGCGACACCCTGGTCGAGTGCTCTCGCGAGTGTACCGATTTGCGCGAGAATAGCCCTGTGCGCTATCGTGTCAAGGCTATGGCCGACATGCCCGAGGACTATCTCGACAGCGAGTGGAGCGACTATGTCGAGACTCGCACTTTGGTCGATCTGATAGAGAGCGTAGATGCTAGTCTCAAGAAAGTCGCCGTCTATGATCTGGATGGCAGACAGGTAGCCCACTGCTGGGCCGATGAGGTAAGCGGTCTTCCTATCCGCCGTGGCATCTATGTGCTGAAGTATAACAATGGTGCAACACGCAAGGTTGTACTGAAGTAAAATAGCTATGAAAAAGATACTTGCGGTGGCTGCAACCTGCCTGGTTGCAGTCTCTGTTATGGCTGTTCCTGCCAAACGAATCAAGAAAACCATCACTCTTGCCGATGGCACTACTCGTGAGGTTGTGTTTCGTGGCGACGAACATGTCCATTTCTACCAGGCTGAAGATGGAACGGCCTATCAGCTTGACGAGCAGAAGATTTTTCGTCAGGTGGATAAGGCTCGACTGAATTCCATCTGGAAACGTAAACTCGATGAGAGTAATGACCTACGCCAAGCTCGGGCGGTCAAACGTCGTGTGGTTTGGGGAGCTGACCAGAATCCCATCAGTGGCCAAAAACGAGGACTTGTCATTCTGGCCAACTTTGCCGACAAGAAGTTGTCCAGCGCTCATGACAAGGCTTTCTATGAACGCTATTTCAATGGTGAAAGTTTCACCGAGGAGGGTATGTTTGGTTCTGTGCATCAGTATTTCTACGATTGCAGCTATGGCCAGTTTGACCTCGAGTTTGACATCATTGGCCCAGTGACTGTCAGCAAGAATATGGAATACTATGGCACCAATGACGCCGACGGCAACGACTTGTACGCAGCCACTATGGTGGCCGAGGCATGTAAGTTGGCTCATGCCAAGGGCGTGGACTGGAAGAAATATGACTGGGACGATGATGGATACGTCGATCAGGTGTTTGTCATCTATGCTGGCAATGGCGAAGCTCAAGGCGCGGCAGAGAACACCATCTGGCCTCATGAGTATGAACTCAGTTCGGCTAAGTATTATGGAGATGGTCCTGGTGTGCTCTATTTCGGCGGAGTTCGTGTCGACACCTATGCTTGTTCATGTGAGCTGGAGGGTGCTCGCGGCACCTCTGTTGATGGCATTGGTACGGCTTGCCACGAGTTTAGTCACTGTCTGGGAATCCCCGATTTCTATGACACTGAAGGCTGGAATTTTGGCATGGATGTCTGGGACCTGATGGACTATGGCAGTTACAACGGCACCACCAAGTCTGGAGGTCGCCCCACAGGTTTCACCAGTTACGAACGCTGGTACTGCGGTTGGTTGACTCCCACCGAACTTACTTCCTATACCGAGGTTGATGCATTGCGTTCATTGGGACAGTACCCCGAGGCTTATCTCATTCGCAATCAGGGGAATGCCAACGAATACTATTTGCTGGAAAATCGTCAGAAGGCAGGATGGTTTGGCGCCACTAACGCCCATGGCATGTTGGTCTTGCACGTAGATTTCAATCCCCAGGCATGGGAAGAAAATACGGTCAACACCAAGGCCTCTCGTCAGCGTATGACCATTATCCCAGCTGATGGTACAGCCAGTGCTTATTCCCTCGGTGGCGATCCCTTCCCTGGTAGTAGCCGCAAGACACAGTTGACGGATACTTCCAACCCCAAGGCCACCACGTATGTCACCAACACCCATGGATCCAAGACCATGAACTTCCCCATCACCGAGATTACTGAGAATGGCGGTGTCATCAGTTTTGTGGCCGGTACGATAGCCCCTCCCGATGGTGTTTCCAATATCATGGCCGATGTCGAGCCTTCCTCTCAGTCCTCGGTTATCTATGATCTCCAGGGACGTCGAGTTTCTAGTGCACGTCGCGGTCTCTATATTGTTGGAGGCAAGAAATATGTAGCGAAGTAATCAGGTCATTACCTTATTATATATATAAAGAGACCCGGATAGCGTAGTGCTACCCGGGTCTTGTATTTCAGGGAAATACTGGAATTACTTACCGTTCTTCCAGAAATCCTCCTCGGCCTTCTGCTTAGCCTTGAAGTCGTTGTACTCCTTCTGCTGACGAGCGTTCTCTGCCTGAGCAGCCTTCACCTCACGCAGCTTGGCAATCATACGGTTGCAAGTACCGGTCAGGGTAATGTCGGTTTCGCTAGCCTTGTTGTAGAGGGCGATAGCATCGTCATACTTGTGCTGCTTTACAGCCATGTTAGCCTGTGAGTAGTAAGCACGACCCTGCAGGTCAGCATTGTACTGCACAGCCTTGTTCAGGTACTCGGTAGCACCAGCAAAGTCGCCGCTGTTGGTCATAGCGGTAGCAATCTTCAGTGAAATGCTAGCACGTGTGCCGTCGGTCTGGCAGAGCTCCAGAGCCTTCTTGTAACGAGCGGTAGCCTCGGCAGTGTTCTTCTGACCGCTGTAGTACTGGGCAGTACCGATGGCGCTCAGGTAGCTGGGCTGCAGGTCATAGGCATACTTGGCAGCGGTGTAGTAGACCTCGGTGTCGTCGCAGTCGTTGCTAGCCAAGATGTTCAGCGTGCTGTTCAGGTAGTCCACATTGGTCTTGTTAGCCTCCACCTTGGGAGTGAACAGAGCAATCAGGGTCTCACGGTCAGCAGCGCCTGACTGGGCAAATACGGTCTGGATGACAGCCAGGGGCTTATCATACTCCTCGACGATCTTCATAGCAGCGTCAGCGTCGGTCTCCTCCTTGGCCAGCTGCAGCATCTTCTCGCAAGTCTCGGTAGATGACAGGTAGTCGTTCAGGAACTGCTCGCCATAGAACTCCTTGCTAGCCTTGTACAGCTCGTAGCTCTCGCTGAAGAAGTACTGGATGTAGAGACCGCGTACCTCGCGACCACCTTCCTCGCGGATGTCCTTGATAGCCTTGGCATACATGTCGTAGATGCTGTTGTGAGTGTAGTTCTCGTCCACGCCATAACCACAGATGTGATAGTAGTTGGCCTTGGCGATCAGCACGTCACCCTTGGTCACGCGGCCCTTCTTACCCTCGGGTACGGTAGCGTTCAGCTTGTCCAGCAACTTGATGCGGGTGTCAAACATATCCATCATCTCCTTCAGGTAGGTCTTCTTGTCAGCAGCGCTGGTCTCCTCACTCTGGATCAGCTTCTGCAGCATCACGGGACCACGAGCATACAGACGAGTGTTGGCGATAGGACAGTTGGTCATCAACCACTTCCATGCGGTGTACATGTCTTTCCAGTTCTCCCACTTGTCCTGATTGACGAAATCACCGTAGTATGACTCGACAGCCTGCACGGGCTCGATGTCGAATCCATACTCGTCCTTGGCGGGACCGGTGTAGCCTACCTTGTAACGGGTCTCCTTGTCAGTGAGATCCTGGCCCTCGGTCTGGGCCATGCCGGGCAATGCCATGGCTGCAATGCCCAGAGTCAGAATCATTTTAGTCAGTTTCATCCTTATATGTTTTTAAGTTTTTACTAGCGCATATCGTAGATTGTTAATGCAAAAGTACGAAATAAATCGGTTTATTCTTGTCTTAATGCGTTTTTTTTTGCAAATTTGCACCACTATTTTCACTAAAGAGTGTTAATAACAAGAAAACGAAAAAAATAGATAACGTATCAAACGATGCTAAATCTCGATAATTTCTACAAGGCTCGCTATGTTTTGAGCCGCGTTATACGCCGTACCGACTTGATCGCTGCACCCAAGTTGAATCTCGCCAGCGAGATCTACTTGAAGCCTGAAAACTTGCAGATTACAGGTTCTTTCAAGGTGCGTGGTGCGTGCTACAAGATATCACAGTTGAGTGATGCAGAGAAGGCCAAGGGTGTCATTGCCTGTTCGGCTGGCAACCACGCCCAGGGTGTAGCCCTCGGCAGCACCTCGCTGGGAATCAAGAGTCTCATCTGCTTGCCCGAGGGTGCTCCCATCAGCAAGGTGGAGAACACTCGTCGCTATGGTGCTGAGATCTGCCTAGTACCCGGTGTCTATGACGACGCCTATCAGCACGCCTTGCAGTTGCGTGACGAGCAGGGCTATTCCTTTGTTCATCCCTTTGATGACGAGAATGTCATTGCGGGTCAGGGAACTATCGGCCTTGAATTGCTCGAGCAGTTGCCCGATGTCGAGGTTGTCATTGTTCCCATCGGTGGTGGAGGTTTGGCCAGTGGAGTTGCCTATGCCATCAAGTCGCTCAATCCCCGCATCCAGGTGTGGGGTGTGCAGGCCGCAGGTGCTCCCAGCATGGTTCAGAGCATGGAGAAGGGCAACATTTTGCGCCTCTCCGGTGTCAGCACCATTGCCGACGGTATAGCCGTCAAGGAACCCGGCCAGTTGACCTTTGACACTTGCAATCGTTATCTCGATGGCATAGTCACTGTCACGGAGGACGAGATCTGTGCTGCCATCTTGGCTTTGGTAGAACAGCACAAACTGGTAGCTGAGGGCGCTGGTGCTGTCAGTGTGGCAGCAGCCATGTTTGACCGTGTTCCCATCCAGGGCCGTAAGACCATCTGTGTGGTCAGCGGTGGCAATATCGACGTGACCATCCTCAATCGTGTGGTCAACCGTGGTCTTACCAAGAGCGGACGCACTCACACCTTTGTCATCGAGCTCGAGGACAAACCCGGCCAGTTGGTTCAGGTCAGCAGCATTATTGCTGGTCTGGGAGGCAATGTCACCAGTGTGCACCACGAACGTACCGATGAGAGCGAGAATGTCAACAGCTGCCAGTTGCGCATCCGTGTCGAGACACGTAACGAGGAACACATCACCGAGATTACTCAGGCCCTTCGCAGTCAGGGCTTCTGCATAAAATAAGAAATCACTAATAAAGAAACAAATATGAAAGCAATTCACACAAGTCAGGCTCCCGCAGCCATTGGTCCTTACAGACAGGCAATCGAGGTTAATGGCATGATTTTTGCCAGTGGTCAGATTCCCGTAGATCCCGCAACCGGTCAGTTTGTCGAGGGCGGCATCCAGGAGCAGGCAGAGCAGTGTCTGCGCAATGTTGAGGCTATTCTGGCCGAGGCTGGCACAGACATCAGCCATGTTGTCAAGACCACCGTTTACCTGAGCAGCATCACCGATTTCGTTGCTATGAACGAGGTCTATGCTCGTCACTTCACCGAGCCCTATCCCGCTCGCAGCGCTGTTGCTGTCAAGGACCTTCCCAAGGGTGCTTTGGTGGAGATTGAGGTTCTTGCTGTAAAGTAATTTTCTTTCTTGTCCCCATAATAGGGGAGTGTTAGCTTATGCTGATAAATATTGTGTTGTTAATCGTGGGCGTCGCTCTAATATTGTGGGGCGCCGACAAACTGACTGACGGAGCTTGCGGTCTTGCTCGACGATTTCATGTTAGCGAACTGGTCATAGGCCTCACTGTAGTGGCCTTTGGCACCTCGCTGCCCGAGTTCATAGTCTCCTTCCTCTCTGCATTGAAGGGCGTGGGAGGCATGTCGGCAGGAAATATCGTCGGCAGCAACATCTTCAACACCCTTGTGATTGTGGGCGCCACTGCTGCCATCTGTCCTATTGCTGTCAGTCGTGGCACGGTATGGCGCGACATGCCCTATAGCTTGCTTGCTGCACTCGCCTTCTGGTTCCTTTGTGCCGATGGTGATATGAGTCGTGGCGACGGACTTATCTTCCTCTGCTTCTTCATCATCTTCATGTGCTACACTATGGCCATTGCCCGCCATCATGCCGACGAGGAAGAAGAAACGAAGGACCAGGAAATGCCCGTGTGGAAGATTCTGCTCCTGCTGGTGGTAGGAGGCGGCTGTCTCATCGGTGGTGGTCAGTTGCTCGTCGACTCAGCCTCTGCTATGGCGCTGGCTATGGGCGTGAGCGAGGCCGTGGTGGGACTCACCATCGTGGCTGCTGGCACCTCGTTGCCCGAGTTGGCCACTAGCATTGCTGCGGCACGCAAGGGCAGTAGCGACATGGCTATCGGTAATGCATTGGGTAGCAATATCTTCAATGTGTTCTTTGTCTTGGGAACTTGTGCTACCATCACTCCCATGCAAGCCTCCGGAATCACTCTGGTCGACCTCGGGGTGCTCACCGCCAGCGGCGTGATCATCTGGTTGTTTGCTCGCAGTCGTTACCGCATAGGACGCGTCGAGGGCGGCCTCATGGTCATCCTCTACATTGCCTACCTCACCTATTTGGTGATGCAGGTTACTTCTTGATTGTCAATGTAAATTTTGAAGGGATCTTCACCAGTTTCCGGTTGACCGCCTTCTTTATCACGTTACCATCTATCTGTTCAAACAGGTAGGTGGTATCGTTTTGTAGGGTCAACCTCACCGTCTGCGTCTCGCTGCCCAGGTCGTTGCTCAGGTTCATCACTGCCACCTTGTCGCTCTTCACCTCACACGATGTCACCATCCAGGTGCCGTAGATGCCTTTGCCGTTCAGGTATCCGTTCATGGGGCCAAACATCTCCATTTCAGGCACATCGATGCTCTCCTCATACAGGTCTATCTTCAGGTCGGCCTCCAGTTCCTTGTTGGTCAGCTTCACTTTCCAGGGTCCTTCGGCCCACACCATTGTGGCTGTCAGCACCAGGGCTGCAATCATACTCTTACGCATACGTTTCACTGTTTTCTGTCGGCAAAATTACGAAATACTTTCCTTTCTACCTCCGCCCCATGTCTTAAATAATGCTAATTGAACCACTTGACTTGCCATGAGTTCCTTGAAAGACTTTGAAATCCGAGAACCCCTGAACGGAATCTCACTTATTTTTCAGAAACGATATAGCAATAAACTGTGATGAAAAGACGAACTGACGCCCAATACTGCATTAATATTAGAAAAAACTTATTCTAAATAAGGTGTTAATCGATTTTTTCATTCGAAAATTATTGTTTGCGAGACTATCTAAAAACAGCCTCATTGTTAGTAATTCGTAAGTTATGACAAAAGAAAGAATAGCGGACTTCGGGGTGAGGTTCGCGGCTATGGTCATCAGGCATTCTATAGTTTT
>JAZRYA010000010.1:0-9155 GCA_045600505.1 Bacteroidaceae bacterium | reverse complement strand
CTAAAATGATGTCGACTAGTGCCGTTACGTCGCTGATGTTCGTCTCTCCATCACCATTGACATCGGGTTCTCCGAGGACTGCACTAGCTTTGCCCAAGATCAAGTCGACCAAGATGGTAACGTCTGTAACATCAACCTTGCCATCGGCATTGATGTCGCCAAGTCTGAGAATGCGAACATCGTCGAGGAAAAAGCGGTTCTTTTCCGTTTGTGCTGACGCAAAGGTAATTCTGCAATTTTCGTTAGCGTTTGTAATCCTTGCTGTGAATTCTGCAAATTGTGCGTTAGGCAAAGAGATAGTGGGCGTGCTAATTGTGCCGGAGGAGACAGCGAGGGAAATGTTGGATTTGTCACCTTCCCATGTTCCTGCTCTAAATTTGACAATTACGTTACCAGTGTAGGCCAAGGCAGGCGTAATGGCGATTCCTTTGGCCGAAGAGGTGCCCAATTTTATGCATTTGTCGCCACCTCCAACTTTTGTGAAATCCCATCCGTCGTTGTCGGTTTTGATTGTTGCTGAACCGGTGGAAGAACCATTCCACAGGTTGTCATTTCCACCCTTACCTCCAATTTGATTGAAAGATTCATATGCAAATCCCTGTGCCAGTTCTGGGATGCTGTCTGTCACCTCAATATCAGGATTCTCGCTGGGATCAACGCTTCCATTGTATTCGTCTCCATATGCAGAAATGGCGTCGGCGAGAGAAAAATTGGATGATGTACTTTTATTGCCCCATATATATTCAACAAACTCGGGAAAATCTATGAATGGATTACGATTGCCTTGGAGACTTTCGACAGCGTTGTTCCTATCTCGCTCTTTGTCGCTGATAGGATCCTGACGATGCCATTTTAAGAGGAGGCTTTTTGCCCAGTCTCGTATTGTTGTATGATTTTGGCTATCGCTGATAAACATGTAATTGGTTTGCCAGGTGATTTCCTCTTCGTAGGCACAAACAACGTAGAAGTACATTCGCGCAAAATCTCCCTTGTATTCATCTGCGGGTTCGTAGATGTTGGTGGCTCCCCCATATTGGTCACTATTGTCAACTCGATAAACATGGCTGGCTGGGTTTATTGTGCTGATGTAGAGTTGGCCAGAAGTATTGGTCTTGTTTTCTTTGGGCCAGACAAGCGACATGCTGCTTGTGTGCTCGCCTAGAGGGTGATTACCCTTGGCGTTATTTGCCGCACCATCTGACGGGGTAAGGTTGTGCAGGTCTGAATATGCCTCTAGATTTCCAGGCTTTCCTCCCCACCAACTATTTGGGACCGTATGTTCGCGATTGAAACCTCCAGTCTGGGAGTGGTCTTTGTCGCTGTAAAATTTAGGGAACTGGCTCATCCAGGCATACATGTCATACACCAAATCGGTCTTACTATATCCGGCTGGGATTGAGTCTAAGGGTCCAGGATCAGAGGTTTCGAATGCGGTCCACAAATCGTCGTAACTGATTCTGGTATGGGGATATACAATTTCCTTGAGTGCTAATTCGAGTTCGCGGCCCGACTTACCATCTAGAGTGCTGGCTGTGTAGTACCCTGCTGCCGGTTGAGCCAGAGAGGATGTGGTAAAAATAATGACACTTAGTATGATGTAGAGCCGTTTCATAGCACTAGTCTTGCATAGAGATCATGTGGAGGAATTCGTTGCGGAGCTGGGGATTGTCCTTGAAACTGCCGGTGTAGTAGGAGGTGGTCATGCAACCGGGGTTCTTGATGCCACGCATGGACTTGCACATGTGCTGGCCCTTGAGGATGATGGCGAAACCGAGGGCTTCGCCGTCGAGGGCGTCGGAGAGCATGTCGATGATGTCGTGACCGAGACGCTCCTGGAGCTGCATGCGAGAGGCACAATAAGCCACTACGCGGGCTACCTTGCTGATGCCCAGGATGCGACCTGTGGGCGAGGGGATGTAGGCAAAGTAGTACTTGCCAAAGAAGGGGAGCACGTGGTGCTCGCACATGGAATAGTAGTTGCCTGCATCGAAGATGATGTCGCTGGAGTGGGCATCGTTGGTGAAGGTGGTGATGGCGGGCTTGTAGGCAGGTTTGTAACCACGGAAGATCTCTTGCCACATGCGCAGAATGCGGTCAGGGGTGCTGGCCAGACCCTCGCGATCGGGGTCCTCGCCGATGTAGGAAATGAGGGTGCGGAGTGCCTCGCGAGCCTCCTCGTAACTTATCGTACGCCCAGTATCTTGTGTGTTTGAAGTGACAGTTTCCATTTGGGATGTTTCTGTATGTAATCAATTGTTTGTTGGGTGTTTTCTCGGTTTTTCTCGGCGTCGCCGGTGTCGCAGGGCTGCAGACTGTAGACTCGGGCTTGGATGTCGTCGTACTGCGACATATCCTGACCTTGGTAGACCACCTTCAGTTCGTCAATGCGCTGGATGTGGAGGGTCGCGTACTTGGGTGAACAGGTGACCCAGTGGATGGGGCCTTCGGGCAACTGGTGAGTGCCATTGGTCTCGATGTGGACGATGCGACGCGCCTCGCTGAGTTTCTCTAGCAGGGATGAGGTGAGCTGCAGGGTGGGCTCTCCTCCGGTGAGAATCACGATGTTGGAGGGGTACTGCGTGACTGCATCGACGATTTCCTCCTCGGTCATCTCGGTGTAGGAGGTGAAGTCGGTGTCGCAAAAGTCGCAACGCAGGTTGCAGCCTGCGAAACGCACGAACACGGCAGCGCGACCGGTGTGCTCTCCTTCGCCCTGTAGGGAATAGAAAATCTCGTTGATGCGCATGTTAGTCCTCGTCCTTTTCGTAGATGGCTACGTTGCCCTCGCTTTCCTGCACCTCGACACGATAGCACATGGGCACTTGGTCGCATATCCAACGGGCGATGTTCTCGGCCGTGGGATTGAAGGGGAGGAGTTCATTGAAGTTGCCATGGTCGAGATAGCCATGGATGCGTTCCTTGACCGAGGTGAAGTCGATGACCATGCCATCGGCATTCAGTTCGCGGCTCTTGCAATGGACGGTGATGATCCAGTTGTGGCCATGCAGATTGCTGCACTTGCTGGGATAGGAGAGGTGCAATTGGTGGCAACCAGCCACCTCAATGCGTTTGGAGATGTAATACATGCGTAAGTTTTTTAAATAGGGTTGCTTCTACCTATGTGTTTCTGGGTGCAAAGTTACAATTTTTAATTCATAATTCATAATTCATAATTCAAAATTTTGTTTTCACAAAAACAAGAAGCCCCTGTGCAGTGGGCACAGAGGCTTCTATATAATATAATTAAAAAGGTGTATTAGTTCACGCGGATGACGCAGCTGCTGTACTCGCGGCCGAGGTCGATCTCGATACCGGTCTGCATCAGGAAGCGGCCAGTGAACTGCTTACCCTCCCAGTGCTTAGCACGACCCTCGCGGTTGAGCTCGGTGAGAGTGTAGGTGCGGTTGGGATCGAGGCCGGCAAATTTGAAGCGGGGAGTGAACAGGTTGACCATGTGGGTGAACTTGTATGCAAAGAATACACCGTCGGTCTTCTGTTCGTTGATGAAGAGCTGGCTTACGAAGCCGGTCTTGTCATAGGGAGAGAGGATACGGTACTGGTCACCCTGCTGCACGATGGGACGGATGATGTCCTTGTAGGTCTGGATGGCCTTCTTGGCAAAGGCAAGTTCACGCTCGTTGAGGTCCTTGGGCTGCATCTCCATACCCAGACGACCGGTGCTGGCAACGTCGAAGCGGAACTTCAGGGGAATCACGTGACCAGTCTGGTGGTTGGGAGAAGCACTAACGTGCTGAGCCATAGCGTTTACAGGGAAGAAGTGAGAGGTACCCCACTGGATGAACAGACGCTGCATAGCATCGGTGTCGTCACTTACCCAGAACTCGTCGAAGTAGGGGAGTACGCCATAGTTGACACGACCACCACCCGAAGCACAAGCCTGGATCACGAGGTCGGGATACTTGGCACGGATGCGCTCGAGAGTGCTCTTGAGGCCCAACTGATAGTCGACGTACAGATGGCTCTGCTTGTCGGCGGTGAGGTAGCTGCTACCAAAGTTGTTGATGTCCATGTTGCAGTCCCACTTGATGTAGTAGAGTTCGGGGTTCTCCTTCATCAGACCATCGACGATACCGAAGATGAAGTCCTGAACCTTGGGATTAGACAGGTCGAGCACCAGCTGAGTGCCACCACGACCAGTCTGGGGAGTGCGCTTGGGGTGGCATACCACCCAGTCGGGATGAGCCTCGTAGAGTTCGCTCTTGGTGTTGCACATCTCGGGCTCGATCCAGATACCAAACTCCAGACCACGCTGTTTAGCAGCCTTGACGAGAGCAGGCACACCATCGGGGAGCTTGTCGGTGTCGGTAATCCAGTCACCCAGAGCGCAATCGTCGATGCTACGCTTGTACTTGCGGCCAAACCAACCATCGTCCATGACGAAGAGTTCGCCACCCAGCTGGCTGATGCCGTCCATCATCTCCTCCATACCCTTCTGGTTGACGTTCAGATAAACGCCCTCCCAAGAGTTGAGCAACATCTTGCGCAGTTTGGTGCCCTGGTGCAGACCGCCATCGAGGCGAGCCCAACGGTGGATGGCACGTGAGACGCCACCCTTACCCTCGTTGCTGAATGCCATAGCGACAGCGGGAGTGGTAAAGCTCTGACCAGCAGCCAGGTTGTATTCAGAATGGTCCTCGTCGATGCCCATGATCAGGTGATGAGTCTTCTCGTTGCGAGTGTCGACAGTGATCTTGTAGTTACCGCTCCACTCCAGCACAGCACCGATGACGTTGCCCTGGTTCTCCTGGGGCTTGCCATCGAGCGAGAGCATGATTTCGGCACGGTTGGAGAAAGCGTTGCGAGTGCCAGCCATTTCCTGGAGCACGAGCATGCCTTCGTTGAGAGGTTCCTCGGTCAGTTCAGCCTCAGCGCCCCAACTGCCGTGCATGTGCGAAGCCCAGACATTGCCACGACGAACGGGCAAACTGGCGCTGGCATACTGCTGCAGCACGATGGGCTTCTTGGCCTTGTTGGTGATTACCTGCCAGGTCTCAATCACGTCGGTGTTCTGCCAAGCACGATAGTAAACGTCGACATACAGGGGATAGATCTTGTCCTGCATGTGGATGACATAGACCTGGCTGTTGCCCTCGCTCTTCTGCTCCGAGCTGGTTACCTCGAGTTCGGTAGACATGTTGCCATCAGCATGCTTTACGCTGAGTGCGGTGGGGCTGGTGCATCCACGACCAAATGCGGGATAGGCCTCTTCCCAGAGAGAGTAAGCGTCATAGACCTCACTGACATTCTTGATGCGCTCGCCATAGTAGCTGACGTGCAAGGGCTGACCTCCCTCTGCCTTGAGCAACAGGGTGGTGTGGGGGGTGTTGACCTGGATGTCATCGGCCATTGCGATGCCAGGAGCCACAAGGGCCAGAAGCAAAAATAGTTTCTTCATGTTATTTGGATTTGAGTTTTTGCTAGTGGATTACTTAACGGCGGTGCCGCTGTAGGTGTAATTGACAGCGTGGGTGTAGTCCTTGCCGTCAGAGAAGTAGATGGTGACCTCGAGGGCAAGACCAGAGGCAGACTGCTGAGCCTTGGTGATGTAGAGGCTACCAGCGGTGTAGGTCTTGCCGTTGACGGTCAGGGTACCGTCGATGCTGCTGTTGTCGCAGATGTCCATCTTGCCGTTTGCGTCCATGCTCAGGTTGTAGAGGTTGACTGCAGTGAGGGTGGCGCCGCCATCGGTGTAGGCAGGGATGGTGACAGAACCATACTTGGCCTGGCCAGCGGTCTTGACAGACAGGGCAACGGCGTGGCTGTCGAATGAGTTGGTCTGAGTCTTGTTGACATACAGCCAGCTGTCCTCATAAGCATAGAGAGCCTGGCTGGTAGCCTTACCGGTGTAGTTGGTAACGACGGTAGAGCCAGCGATGTTCTTGAGTACGGTGCTCAGCACCTGCATGGTGCCAGCGTCCTGCAGACGGCTAGCGAGCACCTTTGAGATGTCGCCCATGTTGCAGCTGCCCATGCTCAGACCCATGCCCAGCACTGCCAGACAAAGGGTGAATTTGCGAATGATATTCATATTTCTTCTGTTTTTATTAGGTTTTCGTTTTCTTTGTGTGCGCAAAAGTACAAATAATTATCCGTGTGCGCAAGCGTGAGAGGCATTATCTTACACCTCCACTTCCCACAGCAGACCTTGGGTTAGTCCATCGGGAGCGACATTCTGGCTATAGGGACGGTCGATGAGTTGCACGCTGTCGCCCTGTCTGTCACACAGTCCGTACCAGGGTTCGGCGCAGATGAAGGGGCACAGATGTGTCTGCTGTTGCCAGAAGAGCCATACGGGACTCTCGCTGCGTACGGTAGCCAGGACTTGCTTCTGAGCATCGAGGATGCGAGCACCGGCGATGAGGCTGTGGTCAAAGATGAGAGCCTCGTTGACAAAGGTGCTGTTGCTGATGGGGATGAGGCCTTCCTCGTTGGTGGGTACGGGGTGGCGGTCACGGCTGTAGCAACCTTGTTCTCCAGCTCTCACCACGCTCAGCAGGCGGGCATCTATCTCCTCGCTCTCGGTCACCAGGGGCTGGATGTAGCCTATCACGTCGGCGTCTGCGCGAAAGTCGGGCAAGGCGATGGCGGGGTGTCCTCCTATCTGGAAGTGCAGGAATTCCTCTTGCTCCAGGTTCTGCAGCGCAAACTGGCACACGAGGGTGTTCTCGATGAGCGAGTAGGAGATGTAGAGGGCAAAGTGGAAGGGGTAGTGTTCCCAGGTTTCCTCGGTGTCGCAGATGGAGAAGACGGCGGTTGTAGCCTCGTCTTGGGGTTCGTATTGCCATTCCATCTTCTTGGCAAAGCCGTGTTTGGGCATTTGGTATTCCACTCCGTCGTGGGTGTATTTGCCGTCCCACAGTCCGCCGCAAGCGGGGAAAAGTATGGGTGATCTTCCGCCCCAGTATTGTGGGTCGCCTTGCCACCACATTTCTTGTCCGTCACGTTTTCTTATCACGCTTTGCACTTCGGCACCAGCGCTGCTGATTGTCACCCGAAGATGCTCGTTTTCAATAGTATAGTTCATAGCTTTTGTTATTTTCACGTCAAATTTGTTGTCACCCTGAGCGGAACGTAGTGGAGTCGAATGGGTCTTTCACCTTGCGTATCATCCAGCCTAGATACAATCCTTTTTTATTTCCAATGTAATCTTTCTGCCATGTCTTCCATTTTTGGATTCATGGTGGCAATAAGTTTAAGTTTCTTTGCTTTAGTCCAACCTTTCAAATGCTTCTCTCTCGCTATCGCTTCTTCTATGAGGTTATATTCCTCGTAATATAGGAGAATGTGACAGTTATATTCGTTTGTAAAACCTTCCACTCTTCCTTCCGAATGTTCCAAATACCTTCGATAGAGGTCGTTTGTTACTCCAGTGTATAGAGTCACCCTGTGGAAGTTTGTCATGATGTATACCCAGTAACGAAATGCTCTGTTCATTTTGGTATAATGTTTTAGACCAGGTGAAAGATGCTTCGACTACGCTCAGCATGACATAAAAATCTCTGCGTTCTCTGCGTCTCTGTGTGAGACTAAAATTATTTCAGCGTTTCCTTTAGTCTTGCGGTGGCTTTGGTGATGAGGTCATGCGTGCCGCTGCCATCGTTGACGTACTGGATGACCATGTCAGCATAGTTGATGGCCTCGCGCAAGGGAGTGGTCTTGTTGGCAATCTTCTTTGCCTCAGTTACCAAGGGGAGGAGCTCCGCCAAGTCCTCGGGCTCAGCCAGATTGCCAGGACGCATGGTGTTGATGGCCACATTCAGTGCCGATGTTGCCGCATTCACCTGCTCGGCAGTGAGCTGCTTGACGGGAGTCTTGGCGACCTGCTCAGCCTTGGCCTTCTGCTCCAGCAGACGAGCATATCCGTTGGGAGCCCAGGGCGAGAAGTTGGGCACCTTGACCGTGAGCGCATTCCATGCATTCTGAGCATCGACGCGCTCCTGAGCCACCGCGATGGTCTGCTCCAGTGTGGTCAGGTCGACACGGCCGCTTTGCTTCTTCTTCGCATCGTTCTGCACGTTGAGGCGCAGGTAATGCGTAGCGTGACCGGTCTGGTAGTAATCGGGCTGGAAGTTCTTGCCAGCGAGGGTCATTGTGTAGAGTTTGCCATGCGTGTGGTCCTCGCCCGTGACACCCTGCAACTGGATGTCGCTCAAGTCACTACACAGCTGGAACTCAGCATCCTTCCACTCCTTGACGTCGGGTGTAGCCATCACCATGGGACCATACATCAGCGCACCCACCCACTGGGGGTCAAAGGGTGTGCGAGTCTCGTTCTTGCCCGTGGCAGCGAGGTCCATCTTGTCGGGACCCCAGTTGATGTGCTTGGTAAAGGGCATCAGCACCTCCACCACATCGTTGGCATCCCAGTCGCGCTCGGGGATCTCAACATAACTGCTGGGCTGGTAATGCTTGGCAACCGACTTGCCGTTGAGGCGAATGTCAAATCCCTCGGTGGCCCAGTAGGGCACGCGCAGTTTCATGGCAAATCGGCCCTTGCTGTGCGACAGCGTGATGGTGCTCTTCTCGGCAGGCCACTCGCAGTCCTGGGTCAGGGTAATGCCCTTCTCGCGCCAATAGGCCATGGTGGGCAGATAGAGAGCCACCCAGATGGTGTTGTCGCCCACGAAGTAGGCAGCCTCCTGGTACTTGACGTGGTTCTCCACACCCGTACCACCGCAGCAGGTGCTCTGGGGAGTCTCGCTGCCAAAGGGCTTGATGGCGTTCATACCCACGGCATACTGGTAGCAGACGCCCCACTCGTGGGGATTGACACTACCGATGATCTGGTTGTAGAGCACACGCTCATAGTAGTCCATATAGGCCGCATTGTCGGGGTCGAAACAGTTGAGGTCCTTGGTCAGTTTGGCCAGGTTATAGGCGCAGCATGTCTCGTTGATGTCGGGATTGGGATACATGTCGCGGTGCCAGTCGCTCTGTACACTGGTGT
This sequence comes from Bacteroidaceae bacterium, assembly GCA_045600505.1. Lineage (GTDB taxonomy): Bacteria > Bacteroidota > Bacteroidia > Bacteroidales > Bacteroidaceae > Physcousia. The sequence goes on along the minus strand of JAZRYA010000010.1, from coordinate 187 downwards.
TCATCGACAGCATCTGGCTATAGGGCTGACGGAACATCTCGCCGTTGCCCACACCGCCCATGGCATAGGCATAGCGGCCCTGCACCATCGTCCAGAAATTGTAGGCCAGATTGTAATAATAGGGATTGCCGTTGCCCAGATAGCTGCGCAGCGCACCCGTGATCATGGGGATGTGCTGATTGGCGTG
>JAZRYA010000009.1:0-8654 GCA_045600505.1 Bacteroidaceae bacterium | reverse complement strand
CGAAAACCTTAGCTGCTCTTCCTTCATAGACAATGCGTACAGTAATACCGTCAATAACGGAATCCACCATCGTATATTTGTCTATGACACCACCAAACACCTCAATAGTGGCATCTACAGGAGTGCCTGTGAAGCCGACATTGATAGCGTTTGGAAGGCACTGGTGCAGGTACTGGGCAAAGCCGTATGTCTTTTTGATGGCTGTTGCTGTACCGTTATCATCAAAAGAAATCTTTGTTGACTCGTCTATGTTGGTCTGAGTACGATGGGCTTCATCGCTGATACAGATGATATTCTTACGGTCGCTCAAAAGGTTGATGTCCTCGGAAAACTTCTGGATGGTAGTGAGGAATACACCGCCACTGGCTCTGCCACCGAGTTTCGTTTTCAACTCTTCGCGACTTTCAATCTGTTCGATGGTTTCATCACCAATGAAATGCTTTGCCCTGATGAACTGACTTGACAGCTGATCATCAAGGTCAGAGCGGTCTGTTATAAGCAATATAGTTGGTGAACCGAGCTTAGACGAACGCATAAGCATTCTGGTCAGGAACAGCATGGCAAGACTCTTGCCACAGCCAGTAGCACCGAAGTATGTTCCACCTTTGCCATCGCCAATCTCCTTGTGCTTCAAGATATTGTCGTATAGGAGTGACGCTGCGAAATACTGAGGGTATCGGCAGACAATCTTTTCTTCTTTCGTTGAACTGTCTGGGAAATACACAAAGTCATGGATAACCTCTAACAGACGTTCCTTCTTGAAGAGTCCTCTAACCATCGTGAAGAGCGAGTTCAGACCATCGCTTGGCTTATCCTCTGGCTCTACACGATTCCAAGCATAGAAGTATTCGTATGGGGTGAAGAGTGTACCGAACTTGTTCTGTGCACCGTCACTGATGACCACGAAAGCATTGTATCTGAACAGGCTTGGAATGTCACGACGATAGCGATCTGTCAACTGTTTATAGGCATCCATGATGGTGCAGTTTTCTTTAACTGCTGTCTTGAACTCCATCACTACCAGAGGCAAACCATTGACATACACAATAGCGTCAGGGCGACGATTGCATGCTTCAACAATTTCAACCTGATTGACGATCTTGAAGTCGTTATTCTCAGGCTTCTCGAAGTTGACAGGACGAATCCAAAGAGCTGGCTGAGTGGCATCGTCACGCTTCAATGCAAAGCCATCTACTATCATCCCGAACACACGGCGATTCTCATCATAGAGACTACCGCTAACAGGAGTCTTCAAAATGAGTATCGCACGGTCTATTTCTCCCTGAGTAATATCAGGATAGGCAGAGCGCAGATAGGCTTCAAGGTCTTCTATCAAAATGACCTCACTCAGATTCTTATGTAACTGTTCACCTAAACAGTGAGTATAGTGTATCTCGTTCTCGAACAACTCCATTATGGCGTTTTCGAGAGTTGATTCATTGAAGAGTGCCATAGGTTATAAGTTCAATAACAACAGAATTTTAGCGTTTGCAATATTTTCACTCTCTAAATTTGCAATATGATTAAAGAGAGGTGCTACAGAGGAATTAAATTTGTCAAGTTGATTTTGGTTAAAAGGAATGAATATTTCGTCAAAATGACCTAAATTTAGATTGTCAATTCCGCAACCGTTAGCATTTTTCTTAACTTGTATTTTGAAAATATCAGAAATGAAGTGTAAGAATAAGAGGTATTCACATCCTTCATTTGGTACGAACTTGTTTAAGAAAGCGCCATATACATAACCTAAATCACGACCTGCAAAAAAGCATTTTCCAATATGAGCAGGGCTACCGCTTGACATCGTCATAACGATTTCTCCTTTACGAACATATTTTTCTTCTGAAACAAGTGACTTTGGTATGAAGGCAACATTATCGTCCTCTACAAAGTGACTATTCTCAATGTTATTACCCCTTATCACAAGAACACCATCTTTTGCAATTTTTCTTCATCCAATAATAAATCACCAGATGAATAAGTCACACCACGAACTGATTTGCTTAATTCATTAACACTTTTAAGTTCCCATCCCTCTGGTAAATTCTCAGGATCAATATCGTCCACGAACATTTTACGATAGATGGCTTGGGCAGTATCTTCCAACTTTGCAATCGTCTGCTTGTTGTTCTCGATACGCTTTTGGATTGCATTGTATTGTTCAACAATGCGCTGCTGTTCTGTTGGGTCAGGAATAGGCATCATTACATTGCACATTTCTTCCCAATCAAATACTTCTCTCGCACTTCCATGAGATTTGAATCGAGCATAACGATCAAACTCAGGACGGCGAAACCACATCATTAGATACTCAGGTAGTAATTCCTTTTCGTCCTTAACTTCAAATGATGTATATGCCTGAGATATAATACAGTCATCCTGTCCGTCATATAGTGCAACAGTTATCTTGTCTCCATTACGTGATGTGACAGGGACATAAGCAAACTGATTATGTTTTACAATCTTGTAAGGACGAAAATCTGTACCTACAGTATTGGCAATAGATGGAATAAACACCTTTGCGATACTCAATCCCAAGAGGTTTGTACACTCCATATCTCGATTCCTTACATCCACTTCACGGATGTAATCCCCGAGTCGTTTGTATGTTTCTTGTTTACAGCTCATAACCCAAAGATTTGAATACATCCATTACAGCTTTACGGCTTTCTTCTTCGTCCTTGAATAGTTGTTTGAGTTCAGTCTGAAGGGCAGACATTTTCTCCTCATAACCTACATTGTCTGTACGGTTTACGAACTCAATGTACTTACTTGGTACAAGAGAAACATCCTTCAGGTCGGCAACCTTAACCGACTTGCAGAACTCAGGAATATCTTCATATTCACCCATATCGGTGCGCTGCCAACGATGGAAACATTCAGCAGCCTTCTCGATGTCGGTCTGGCTGAATGTGGTATATTTCTTCTCAAATGGCTCGCCCCATGTGCGAAGATCCATGAACAGGATTTCGTTTGCACGCTCACGATAATGTCTCTGTTCGCCATTGACGGTTGCAGTACGAGCGTGCTTGTTGCGATTCATAATCCAGAGGGTAACGCTGATGTCAGTTGTATAGAACATGTTGCGAGGCAAAATTACAATGGCTTCAATAGCATCCTTATCTTCAATAAGAGCCTTACGGATAGCCTTTTCATCACCATCGCCACTTAGTGCACCATTGGCAAGCAAGAATCCTGCAATGCCATTGGTTGAAAGTTTGCTGAAGATGTTTAGAATCCAAGCATAGTTGGCATTACTTGTTGGTGGAGTGACAAAGCCATCCCAACGAGGATCATCAAGCAACTCACTTGGTTCGCGCCAATCCTTCTGATTGAAAGGAGGGTTTGCCATGATGAAGTCAAACTTCTCAGCCTTGTGTTGGTCATCCTGGAATGTGCTTGCAGCCTTCTCACCGAGGTTTGCAGAAATTCCACGGATGGCGAGGTTCATCTTAGCCAGTTTGAAGGTTGTCAGAGTGTATTCCTGACCATATACAGAAATATCTTTGCGATTACCACCATGTGCCTCAATAAACTTGCTACTCTGTACGAACATACCACCAGAACCACAGGCTGGGTCATAGACCTTGCCCTTGTATGGCTCAATCATTTCAGTGATAAGGTTTACAATGGCTTTCGGTGTATAGTATTCACCTTTACCCTTGCCTTCCTGAAGAGCGAAGTTAGAAAGACAGTACTCATAGACACGACCGAAGAAGTCGTTAGAATCATCCATGTGCTTCTCCATGTCATTGATGGTGTCAATGAGCGAACCGAGCTTTGCGGGGTCAATACCTACCTGAGAGTAATAGTTGACAGGCATTGCACCAGTCAACTGCTTGTTGTTCTTCTCAATATCAGAGAGTGCCTTATCAATAATCTGAGGAATATTCGGCTGTTTTGCGTTCTCCATGATGTAGTTCCATCGACATTCTTCTGGCAGATAGAACACATTATCCTTTGCGTATGACTGTGGCATGTTACAGATAGTGCTTGCCATCGCTCCATACTGCTCTTCCAGTTTCTTATACTGACGTTCAAAACGAACACCTGCATACTTCAAGAAGATAAGACTAAGCACTACATGCTTGTATTCAGATGCTTCGATATTACCACGAAGTTTATTTGCCGACTCCCAAAGTTGAGTTTCGATTGACTTCTCCACCTTTGGTTTTGCTGCTGCTTTCTTTGCCATAGTATTGAGTTTTTTTATTTTTCGGTATTGTTAAGTAAGTCCTTCACATCAACGTCAAGGAGTTTTGCAATCTTATCAAGCGTAACCAAATCAGGTTGAATGCTGTTACTGCACCATTTGCTAACTGTGCATGGAGTCTTGCCAATTTCTTCTGCAAGCCACTTGCCAGTCTTTCCTTTTTCTACAAGGACAACCTTGATTCTATTCAGATTTGCCATATCGATATAATTGATTATAATTTGATGCAAAGGTATCAAAATTCTACGACATAAACGATTCTTTAACTCGGAAAGTTACAAATCCAACTGTATTTTCTTTGAAAATACTATGAAATGCCACTTTAATCGCCCACTTTTCGTGCATTTATTTCCAACTAAAGCAATTATTCAACCTGATTGTTAAATCGACAATGAGGTTCAATCATCCCACTTTTTTCCTTGCTCAAAGTGCATCACCAAATGATAGAAAATGAAAATTTCGCTTGTTTTCCGTGTTAAGATATGTTAAGCAGATGTTTTCATTTTGGGGTTTTTGAAATTTTTGTTTCCAGTTTGTTTCTTTTGGTTGTTTTTGATTTTGCGCAGTGCTGATTATCAGTGCTTTACAATCTCAAAGCAGATTCTCAAGAATAACATCATGCTATCCCATGATTTTCCGTTGAAGTGAGTCAAAGACAGATGTTTCTTCCCAACACTAGACAAGAAACTGGAGGCAAAAGTGGAGGCAGAATACAATCTGCGAAAGTGGAACTGAGAGGCTACAGTTACTACAATTACTACAGTTACTACAATTACTACAGTTACTACAATTACTACAGTTACTACAATTACTACAGTCACTACAATTGTGCCAATTGCGACAATTAGTTCTGGAGCCGGTTGTTCCTACCATGACCTGCGTACCCAAAACGAGTACGCAGGTGTCGTATCGCCCTCACAAAGGCAGGGAAAGAAGGGTGCGGGCGAGATTTTCCTGCGCCACATCGGGACGGAGGAGGGTGGAGAGTGGACGTGTGTCGCCGGCATTGATGCTCTGGACACGGTGGAAGTGTCGGGGCAGGATAGCGTCGGGATCGTCGATGGTGCCGGAGAGGAGGCAGACGGGAATGCCCAGGGGCTGGCAGTGGCGCAGCACGCCGTGGGGAACCTTGCCCATGAGGGTCTGGCAGTCGGAACGGCCCTCGCCGGTGATGACGAGGTCGGCTCCCTGGATGAGCTCGTCGAAGTGGGTGAGACGCAGCACGATGTCGATGCCGGACATGAGGGTGGCTGAGAGGTAGGCCATCAGTCCGTAACCCAGTCCGCCGGCAGCACCAGCACCGGGATGCTCGGTGAGCGAGGGGTTGGCGAGACCTGCTGCCTCGGTGTCGCGTGCCCACTGGCGCAGTTGGCGGTCGAGGAGGTCGACCTCATCGGGACTGGCCCCCTTCTGCGGCGCAAAGACGTGGGCTGCGCCCTGGGGACCATAGAGGGGATTGCTGACGTCGCAGGCCACGGTGATGGGGGGCAGGGGCCACTGGCGCGACTGGTGGATGGTGGTGCCGAAGTGCTGGGCCAGGGCCTGGAGCATGCCTCGACCGCCGTCGCAGGTGGCGCTGCCGCCGATGCCCATGACGATGTGCTGGCAGCCGTGGCGAGTGGCGTGGATGAGCATCTCGCCGACGCCATAGGTGGTGGTGTGCATGGGGTTGCGCCGACTGGGTGGCACGAGGGGCAGTCCGCTGGTGGCTGCCATCTCCATGTAGGCGGTGGTGCCGTCGGTCGAGAGGGCATACTGGGCGGTGATCTCCTCCATCAGGGGTCCGTGGGCGTGGAGGCTGACGGTGTGGGTGTCGGTGCACTGTCTGACGCTGTGGACCAGTCCCTCGCCGCCGTCGCTCAGCGGTATCTGCACGATCTCTGCCTCGGGCCATCGCTGCCTCAGTGCGCGCTCGGCCGTCTGACAGGCCTGGGTGGCCGAGATGCAGTCCTTGTAGGAGTCGAATGCCAGTATGATCTTCATATCGTGGCTGTTTTTTGATGGGAGTTAACGGGAGTTTATTTCATGGAGTTTACTCGCTTCGCTCGAGGATTTATCGCTCCCTTTGGTCGCTCAGGACGATACTATTTGTCTAATGCATTCGTCCGTTAACTCCATGAGCGAAGCGAATTAACTCCCGCTAACTCCTATTTACTCCATAGAAATAGAATGATCTAGTTGATCAGGAACACCTTCTTGACGCCACGCCAGGTGCAGGTGACCACGGCACGACCGCTGGAGATGGGGCTCACCTGGCTGGTGACCTCGGGATTGTCGCAGCGAACGGTGATCTTGCTGTTGGGCAGCAGGCGGCCATAGACCTGATAGTGGTCCACGTCGGTGTAGCCATTGGCATTGGTAGAGAAGATGCCTGCCTGGGCGCGCTGCAGTTCCTGGCCATCGACGAGGATGGTCACCTGAGGCACGGCAGGACGCTGGATGGCCTGACCCTGACGGCTGAAGGCTATGCCGTGGATGTCGAGCAGGCCCTGGGGACGAGCGTCGCGCTGACGCTGACCGCCAAAGCGAGGCTGCTCGGCGTGAGCGGGCATCTCGGGGCCGTCGACTACCAGATAGATGGCGTGCTTGCCCTGCAGACCCTCGACAGCGGGCACGGCTGCAGAGACCATGATGGGCTGTCGCACTGCACCACGGTTCTGACCCTGGCCGCCACGGGCAGCGGGCACGTCGATGACGGCAATCTCCTGACCCTTCCAGGTGCTGTTGTTGTAGGGACCGTCGAGCATGACGTGGAGACGGCAAGCCTGGGCGCTAGGAGTCACCCACACCTGTATCTGTGTGCCATCGCCCTTCTGGGTGCCGGCAAAGGCCTTGACGCCCTTGGTGTCCTGGGCGAGACCGCCGAAGCCAAAGTACTTCCAGCCGACGATGCCGCCGTTCTTGATGCCTGCCAGGTCCATGTCGTTGCGCCATACGTCCCAGTTGTCCTGCATCCACTCGTTGCCAGTGACGTGGCAAGCGACACCTGCCGAGTAGTACTGGTAGGGAGGCAGACCAAAGATCTGGAAGCCCTCGCTGGTGACCTCGGCACCGGTGTAGTGGTCGCCGTTGCTAGCCTGGGCGCTCCATTCCTGGTTGGGTGCATAGGGGTCGTAGCCGACGATGCGCACCTGTCCGCCCTTGGCCACGGGCTTCTTGTCCCACTCGATCTTGACGGGAGCCACCATGGCCTGACGAGCGAAACCGAATCCGCGGGGAGGACGATGGTAGAAGACGTACCACTGGCCATTGATGAGCTGCAGCGAGCCGTGGGTGTTGTGACCAAAGTTGGTGGTGGTGAGGTGGCTGCCGTCCTCGTTGAGGACCACACCGCGCGAGTCTACCAGCACACCACCTGAGCGCCAGGGACCCAGAGGAGTGTCGCCATAGGCGTAGCGCAGGGCCGAATTGGTACTGCCCAGACCGTAGTCGGGACCGCTGTAGCCCGAGAAGACCATCACATACTTGTTGCCCACCTGGCGGATGCTGCTGGCCTCGAAGAAGTTGAACTCACCGGGATTCTGTCCCTCGTAGAGGGCAGGGTACTTGGTGCCCTCGGGGTCGCGCACCACGCCGTAGCGAGCGCTGGCGGGGATGAAGTAGTCGTGGATCTGGGTGCCGGGACGCACGCTGTACATGGTCTTGGGGTCCAGTTCGGCTGCTGTCGAGTGCTGGAAACCATAGAATACGTAGGCGCGATAGCCGGTCTGGTAGTCGGGGTCCTTCTTGTTGGTGACGGGCTCGATGAATACCGAGGGGTCGAAGTCGATCATGCTGCCGGGCAGGCACTGCTGTCCGTCCTCGGCGAGATTGATGGGCGTGAAGGGGCCATTGGGTCGGTCGCTCTTGCAGACCATGGGCACGCGGCGCCATCCGCGCGAGTGGGGATAGAGGTAGTAGACCTTCTTGCCGGTGGTCTTGTCGAGCACCTCTACCAGGTCGGGGGCATACATGGTATCCCACTGACCACCAATGTAGTAACTGAAGATGGGACCCTCGTTGCGCCACTGGCTGAGGTCCTCGACGGGAGCCGACCACATGCGGATGTCGGGACCGCAGTAGGCGGTGTTGGTCACGTCGTGCGAACCGATGATGTAGGCACGGAACTTGCCGGGATTGTCGGGATCCTCAAACACGCGAGGCTCGCCATCGGGCACATGCTCCCAGAGGGGCAAATAGGGGTTCTGGGCCGAGAGGCCCCCTCCAACTCCCCCAAAGGGGAGGGACAGGAGGGCTAAAAATAATATCTTTTTGTAATTCATAATCGACAATTCATAATTCATAATTCATAATTGAACTTCGTTCGATTCTGCTCACGTTCGGCATAGTCGATGCAAGCATCACTCTGCTCTCACTCAATCGCAGAATTCATAATTGAACTTCGTTCGTTTGTCATTCCTCACTCCTCATTCCCCTCCCCCTCGGGGGAGTTGGAGGGGGG
>JAZRYA010000008.1:0-21919 GCA_045600505.1 Bacteroidaceae bacterium | reverse complement strand
CCACTTGTTGGGATAGCCCACCTTGACGTAGAAGGCATCCAGCTTCTCGCGAGCCACCTTCTTGGTCTCGTCGGTCATCCACTCCTGCACGTCGATGCGCTCACCCAGAGCCACCTGCAGGTTGGCTACCAACTTCTCCATACGCTCCTTGGCCTCGGGGGGGAAGAAACGAGCGACATAGAGCTGACCGAGAGCCTCGCCCAGACCATCCTCGACGCTGGCAACAGCACGCTTCCAGCGGGGCTTGTCCTGGGTCTTTCCGCTCATGGTAGTGCCCCAGAAACCGAAGCTCAGGGCACGAGCCTCATCGCCGATGTAGTCAGCAGCCATGTTGACGGCGTGCCAGAGGTAGAGGTTCTGCAGAGCCTCGGGAGCCTCCTCGTTGAGCAGCTTCTCTGCCTCGTGGATAGCCTCGGGCTGACCTACGATAACGTCCTTCAGGCCCTCGATGCCAAAGTTCTGGAAATAAGCGTCCCACTGGATGCCGGGGAAGTCCTTCTTGAGGTCGGCATAAGACATCTTGTTGTAATTGGCCTCGGGGTCACGCAGCTGGGTCATGCTGCGGCTAGCCTTGGCCAGACGGGTCTCGATGCGCATGACATCCTGAGAGATGCGCACTGCGTCGTCGTGAGAGAAACCGCACTTCTCACACAGAGCCACGATGTAGACCTTGTAGGCCTCGCGAATCTGGGTGGTGGCGGGGTCTGCGTCCACGTAATAGTCCTTCTGACCCAGGGTGAGTCCACCCTGATAGATGCTGAGGATGTTGTTCTTGGAATCCTTCTCATCAGCACCGATGTAGAAGCCAAACATACCCTGCACGCCCTGACGCTGCATGCGGGGCCACACGGTCTTGAGCCACTCGGCAGTAACCTCGGGCGAGGTCTGGTAACCATCGCAGGCGAGGAAGGCCTCCAGCTCTTCGCCACCGTGCTCCTGCAGGGCTACGCTATCCATGGCGCTGTTGTAGAGGTCGGCAATCTTCTGCTCGATGCTGCCCTCCTGGAGGTTCTCCAGTGCGGCTACGCTGTCGATGATCTCGCGCAACTGCTTGTTGTTGTTCTCCTGCAGCACGTCGAACGAACCGAAACGGCTGTACTCGGCAGTCAGGGGATTGGCCTTCTGCCATCCACCGGTGGCATACTCATAGAAGTCGACACCGGGTGCTACTGTGGTGTCCAGATTGGCCAGGTCGATGCCTGAGCCCAATTCCTTGCTCACTTCATTGTGGCAGGCGGTCAAGGCCATTGCCATCAATGTCATAGTCATAATCTTTTTCATATTGTTGTATTGTTTTTGTATTCTATTGTTTCTCTCAGGCCAGCGAGTCCAGAGCCTCCACGGCACTCTCCCACTCTGCCTCGGCATCGGCCAACTGCTTCTTCAGGGCGGAATGCTTCTCATAGAGCGACATGTCCTGACTGCCCTCGGGTGTAGCCATCTTGGCCTCGAGGATGGCAATGGCCGACTCCAGGTCCGACACGGCTTCCTCGGCATCGGCCACGGCTTTCTCCAACTTCTTCTGCTGGCGGGCACGGGCCTTCTGTTCCTCATACGAGAGTTTGGACTCGCTGGGGGCTGCAGGCTCGTCGGCCTTAGCACTGGTGCTGGGACTGCCGGTGCTGCCCAACTGGCTGAGGTTTTCTATCTGTCGCGAACGCAGGAAGTCGTAGATACCACCGATGTGCTCGCGCACCACGCCGCCACCAAACTCGTAGACACGCTCCACCAGTCCGTCCAGGAAGTCTCGGTCATGGCTGACCAGGATGACAGTGCCGTCAAAATCGCGTATGGCTTCCTTCAGCACGTCCTTGCTGCGCATGTCGAGGTGGTTGGTAGGCTCGTCGAGGATGAGCAGATTGACGGGCTCGAGCAGCAGTTTGATCATGGCCAGTCGGGTGCGTTCTCCGCCTGAGAGGACCTTGACTTTCTTGTCCGAGGCCTCACCGCCAAACATGAATGCGCCCAGGATGTCGCGAATTTTCAGTCGTATCTCGCCTCGTGCCACGCGGTCGATGGTGTCAAAAACGGTCAGTTCGCCATCCAGCAACTGGGCTTGGTTCTGAGCAAAGTATCCGATCTGCACATTGTGGCCCACCTTCAGCACGCCGTCGTGCTCTATCTCGCCCATAATGCTCTTGACCAGCGTCGACTTGCCCTCGCCGTTCTTGCCGACAAAGGCTACCTTCTCGCCTCGTTTGATGGTGAGATTAACATTGTGGTAGACGTTGTGCTGGCCATAGGTCTTGCCCACCTCGTCGCAGATGACGGGATAGTCGCCGCTGCGCTGACTGCAGGTAAACTTGAGGTGCAGGGCGCTGTTGTCCACCTCGTCCACCTCGATGGGGACGATTTTCTCCAACTGCTTGATACGGCTCTGCACCTGTATGGCCTTGGTGGCCTGGTAGCGGAATCGCTCAATAAAGGCCTTGATGTCGGCTATCTCCTTCTGCTGGTTCTCATAGGCACGCAGCTGCTGTTCGCGGCGCTCGGCACGCAGGGCCACATACTCGTCATACTTGACCTTGTAGTCATAGACTCGGCCACAGGATATCTCGAGGGTGCGATTGGTGACATTGTTGATGAAAGCTCGGTCGTGACTGACCAGCACCACAGCACCGCTGCGGGTGACCAGAAACTGCTCGAGCCATTGGATGCTCTCAATGTCCAGGTGGTTGGTGGGCTCGTCGAGCAACAGCACGTCGGGGCTCTGCAACAGCAGTTTGGCCAACTCGATGCGCATGCGCCATCCTCCCGAGAACTCGCTGGTGGGACGGTCAAAGTCCTCACGCTGGAAACCCAGTCCTTGCAGTGTGCGCTCCAGTTGGGCCTGGTAGTTCAGTCCACCCATCATCTGGAATCGCTCGCTCTCGTGGCTGAATCGCTCCACCAGTTCCATGTAGCTCTCGCTCTCATAGTCGGTGCGCTCGTCCAGTTCAGCATTCAGTCGGTCCACACGTGCCGCCATCTCGTGGATGTGGGCAAAGGCCTGCTCGGCCTCCTCACGTACGGTGTGTTCGTCGCTGAGCACCATCACCTGAGGCAGGTAGCCTATGGTGGTGTCGCGAGGGATGCTGACGGTGCCTCCTGTGGGATGCTGCAGTCCAGCGATGATCTTCAGCATAGTGCTCTTGCCTGCGCCGTTCTTGCCCACCAGGGCTATGCGGTCGCGGTCGTTGATGACGTAGCTGACGTCGCTGAAGAGTGCCTTGGCCGAGAACTCTACGTTCAGATTATCTATCGAAATCACGAATCTCTGTCTCTTTACTCCAACTACTCCTCTACCACACTCACGTGCATCACGATGTCCTGCTTGGGACGGTCGCCTCGCAGGGTCTCGGTCTCCTGGATCTTGCCCACGATGTCGAGTCCCTCCTCTACTTCACCAAAGACGGTGTACTGGCCATCCAGATGGGGTGTTCCTCCGATGGTCTTGTAGGTTTCCTTCTGCAGGTCACTCAGGCCAAAGGGCCCTTGCTCCTTGACCATGGCCTTGGTCTGTGCAATCAGGTCGTTCTGCAAGTCCATCAGACCAGCCTGGTCGCGGTTGCGACGCAGCTCCATCACCTTGGCACGGTTTTGCTGCACCAGGGAGTTGAAGATCTGCTGCTCGGCCTGTGCCTCCAGCTGACGGCCCAGCTGTCCGAGCTGGCCTTCCTTGTACTGCTGACCCCAGACGATGTAGAACTGGCTGCCGCTGCTGCGACGCTCGGGGTTCACCTCGTCTCCCTGGCGAGCTGCTGCCAGGGCTCCACGACGGTGGATGAGCTCGGGACGGATCTCTGCCTCGATGGTGTAGTCGGGACCTCCCACGCCATACTGGGCTCCGGGACGAGGGTCACGGCTGTCGGGATCGCCGCCCTGAATCATAAAGTCGCGGATGACACGGTGGAAGATGGTACCATTATAATATCCCTCGCGAGCCAACTTGAGGAAGTTGTCACGATGCTTGGGAGTCTCGTCATACAGGCGCACGATGATGTCGCCCAATGTAGTTGAAATTTTTACTCTATTTGCCATAATGGGTACAAAGATAAGGAAAATATCGCACGCGCGTGCCATACGCACACGCTTTTTCGACCTCCCAGGTACACTTTTCTTGTCCCAAGGGGCTGAAAAGGCGAATATTTTGTCCATTTGGTTGGATTTCCCGGTTTATTTCATACCTTTGCAGAAAATAACTTGAACACATGAAAATACGATTCAACCTCTCCCTCCTAGCCCTGCTGATGGCAGGCATGGCCAGCGCACAGGGGGTGCGCCAGTACGTCAATCCCATCATCGGAACCAATGGCATGGGCCACACCTTCCCCGGTGCCTGTGCTCCCTTTGGCATCGTGCAACTGAGTCCCGAGACCGACACCATCCCCCACAATGTGGATGGCAAGTACCAGGGCAAGGTGTATGAGTACTGCGCAGGTTACCAGCACCACGACAAGACCATCGTGGGATTTAGCCACACTCACCTGAGCGGCACAGGACACAGCGACCTGGGCGACATCCTGGTGATGCCTACTACGGGCAAGATACAGACTAATCCTGGCACGGCCGACCATCCCGAGTCGGGTTATCGCTCACGATTTAGCCACGACACCGAGCACTGCTCGGCTGGCTACTACGACGTGATGCTCGACGACTACGGCATTCGTGCCCAACTGACTGCTACTCAGCGCGTAGGCGTGCATCAGTACACCTACCCCACCAATCAGGGACAATTTATCCTGGACCTGGGCAGTGGCATCTACAACTACGAGGGTAAGACGCTGTGGACCTACCTGCGCGTAGTCAATGACACGCTGCTGACGGGCTACCGCATCACCAATGGTTGGGCTCGCCAGAACTACACCTACTTTGCCATCGCTCTCTCACAACCCATCCAGCAATACGGCTACGTGGACAAGCAGAAAATGAAATACACGGGATTCTGGCGCAAGATGGACATCCACCACAATTTCCCCGACATGGCTGGCCGCGAGATGGTGGCCTACTTCCAGACAGGGCTCAACCCCCAAAAGCAGCTCACCATGCGCGTGGCTCTCTCAGCCGTCAGCATGCAAGGCGCCCTGGCCAACCTGGTGGCCGAAACCCAGGGCAAGAGCTTCGACCAAGTGCGTCAGGAAACGGCCCAGCGATGGGACAAGGAACTGGATATCATTCACATAGAGGGCAGCGAGGACCAGAAAGCACTCTTCTACACCTCGCTCTATCACACCATGATCAATCCCTCGGTCTACATGGACGTGGACGGCAGCTATCGTGGCAACGACATGGACATCCACCAGGCCGAGAAGGGACATGCCAACTACACCGTGTTCTCTCTCTGGGACACCTATCGTGCCGAGCATCCCCTGCTCAATCTCATCAAGCCCCAGCAGGGCCGCGACATGGCCCAGAGCATGGTGGACATCCAGCAGCAGAGCGCGCTGCACATCTTGCCTATCTGGTATCTGATGGCCAACGAGGGTTGGTGCATGAGTGGCTACCACGCCGTGTCGGTACTGGCTGATGTGGCTACCAAATTGGGATTCAAGGATTTGTCTCCCGTACTCGAGGCTATGCAGAGCACAGCTACCTCACCCTGGATGGAGGGCCTGACCGACTATATGCAGTATGGCTACGTGCCCTATGACCGCTGCGGCACCAGTGCCAGTAACACCCTGGAATATGCCTACGACGACTGGACCATCTACCACACCGCCCTGCTGGCAGGACGCCAAGATGTGGCCGAGAAATACCGCCAGCGTGCCCTCAACTACCGCAACGTATTCCACCCCACACTGGGACTGGCTGCTCCTAAGTACAAGGACGGCAGCTGGAAGCGCGACTTCTCGCCCCTGCAGACCTATGGCGAGGGATTCATCGAGGGCAATTCAGCCAACTATTCGTTCCACGTGCCTCACGATGTCAAGGGCATGATCCAGTGTTTTGGCGGTGAGAAGCGATTCATCAGCCAGCTGGACAACCTGTTTGCACAGCCGCTCGACAAGAAATACTACGCCGACAACGAGGACATCGAGGAGGAGTGCCTGCTGGGTGGATATGTGCATGGCAATGAGCCCAGCCACCACATCCCCTACCTCTATGCCTGGACGTCGCAGCCCTGGAAGACGCAATACTGGCTGCGCGAGATAATGAACCGCATGTACGTCAACGACATCGACGGTCTGCACGGCAACGACGATTGTGGTCAGATGTCGGCTTGGTACATCTTCTCCGCCATGGGTTTCTACCCCGTCTGCCCCGGCACTGACCAGTACGTCCTAGGTGCTCCCTATGTGCCCTATTGTCGACTGACTTTGCCCAATGGTAAGACAATGGAAATCAAGGCCGATGGAGTGAGTGACCTCAAGCGTTACGTGAAGACCGTGAAACTCAACGGCCAGGTGCTCACTCAGCGCTACATCACCCAGCAGCAGCTCATGGCTGGCGGCACCCTGGAGTTCCAGATGAGCAGTACGCCCAATCGTCATCCTGCACAGCGCCAGCTGCCCTATTCGCTGAGTGACTAGCAGAAATCTTCCTTTCTGCTTGCAGAAATGAAAAGAAAGTTTTACATTTGCCAAGAAAATAAGAAAATTAACATAAAACTACGATGAAAAAACACTTGTTGGCACTCGTTAGTGCACTGGTTATGACCATGCCTACCATGGCACAGACTGATGGTCCAGCACCCCATGCATTCTTCGGTCTGCAGGGCGGTATCTCCAAGGACTACATCCATTCCTACAAGAACTGGAAACCCACGGCAAGCGCCTATGTGGGCTACATGTTCACCCCCGTGGTAGGTGCCCGTCTGCACGTCAACGGCATATGGACCAACGGATTCTATGACTTCAACACCGTCAAGCGCTACGACCACAAGTACCTGACAGGCAATGTCGACGCGCTCTTCAACCTCTGCAACGCCAACAACCGCGAGAAGCTCTTCCCCGTCAACGCCTACTGGATCACCGGTATCGGTGTGCGCCACGCTTGGGATGCTGACTTCCCCATGGACGCTATGAAGTGGGCTGCCAATGGCCGCGTGGGCTTTGCTCTCGACGTGCCCATCTGCAAGTACGTCAGCGCCAATGCCGAGGTGGACATGAACAACTACATCCACCGCACTCAGCAGCACCATCTCACTGACAATGTGCAGTTTACCGCCCAGTTGGGTCTCGCCTTCAAGTTTGCCTACAAGGCCAAGCCCGCCCCTGCCGAGGAATGGGCCACCCGCACCGATACCATCTGGTACGACGAGGCCGTCTACACCCCTCGCATCGAGAACGGCGAGGCTAGTTGGAACGTCTTCTACGAGATCCGCGAGAGCGACTTCGACGCTGAAACACAGATACGTGCCATCGGCAACTTCCTCAAGGACTATCACGATTGCAAGATCACCGTCAAGTCCTATGCCGACCGTGGCACCGGCAATCCCCGCATCAACATGGGTTACTCGCAGCAGCGCAACGAGAAGGCCGTCAAGGCACTCCTCGAGGCTGGCGTCAGCGAGTCGGCCATCACTGCCGAGTACTTTGGCGACACCGTGCAGCCCTTTGCCGAGAATGACAAGAATCGCGTGACCATCATCACCGCTACAGGTCTCAAGGACGTCAAGGACAAGAGCCTCGTCAAGAAGTCACGCACCGAGGAAGTTCGCTATCGCGTGCAGTGAAAATAGACTCTAAATAGCATTAAAAAAAGTGAAACGCGCAAAAACGTTTCACTTTTTTGTTTATCTTTGCAACGATGAAACGCAGATTTGCTACTCTGGCAGCCCTGGCACTCAGTCTTGCAGCATGGTCCCAGGAAGTGGTCACCACCCAGGTGGAGACCACCGACGACGTCTATACGGCCACACAGCAGAGCAACCAGACCACCGTCGGAAATCCCGACACAGCTCATCCTGAGATGCACACCGACGACATCTTTGCCCAAGAGAAGAAACCCCTGCCCATCACCCTCTACCACACACCCAGTGCCTGGATCCCCGCCTCCTATCGCTATGGCGGTATGGGGCACCTGTGGTTGCCAATGGCACCCCTGGGCGGACTCTCCTTCTGGAATCTCCACGAGGGTTTCAATGCAAGCATCGACATGGGCGTCAGCGTGGGCTTTGGCAAGAACAATCCTTGGCGTGGTGCAGCCTTCTTCACCAATGTGGCAGGCCTCTATGCCCATCAGGTCAACGACCGACTGACCCTGGCTGGCGGCCTCTATCTCAGTCACCTCGACGGTTGGGGACAGCACCCCAATGCCCTGGGTCTCTTTGGCCTGGCCAACTACCGCATCAATGACCGACTAGACATCACCGGTTTTGCAGCTCACGACTTTGGCATCATGGGCATCAGCCGCAGTCAGCTCTGGGGCAATCCCATGCAAGTGTGCAACCCCTTGCTACCAGGTTATGGCATTCCCAGCACCACCGTAGGTGCCGACCTCGGTATCCGCCTGGGCGAAAATGCCAAGCTCAACTTGGGTGTTTCCTTCACCCGCGAACAGGAGGAACGTCCTCTCTACACTCCTGGCAACAATCCCACTCGCCGCCAGATGGAGGACATGCACACTCGTGGTCGCGACTGGTAATCACACTACCACTACCAATTCTATCAGTTCTATCAATTAGTTTTGGATACGCATACATCCATGAAAATAGGTCTAATATATTATATAAATATATTTATATATACATTAGAATTTCATGTTCAACTCTCGTGATGCCCCAATAAAGGCGTGCATATTTTAACTGATATAACTGATAGTAATGATAGTCATTCTATCATGAGCTCTTGAATATCGAGTCATTACCCTAGTCATCACACGTGCTTACACCTACTCTTTTTATCCCAAAAGAGTAGGTGTCCGAGGCATTTAGAGTACAGTAATCGGCCAAGACATATACTCTAAAAACCACAAAAACCTATTCCGTGTAAAGAGGAGAATCCGGAACGAAATGGAACGAGTCAAAATATCGCCAGCAGATGACGGCGAGGTAGTTAAGGGAGAATTAGCTCCAACTCCCCCTCTACAAATCCGCAGGCTACGCCTTTCTTGCTGCGAAGCAGCTGAGCATACTTGCCATGCTGGAGATACTTTCTGATCAGCACCTCCACGTCTAACTGCACCTTGTCCCAGGACTTTGAGGTTGTCCACCTCAGAGGATTTTCTCTGTTGGTAAACACTTCGTCGCAAGCCCAGTCGCTGTCGTCCATGTCAAAAGACGATGCGCCCACTATTTCGACGGAGTACCTGCTGTCTGGAACGTCTTCGTACAGATTGAAACAAAACGCACAAACCTGGGATGGAACCCCCTTCTCGAGTGAGGCATTCACCCATCTCTCAAATTTGCGATAATTTAAATTGGAGCTATCAGCATTGCCATTCAAACCCAATAACGCCAAAATTCCCAGAAGCAACTTTTTCATGTCCACTAACAGATATTTTGAAAGAAAAAGAGCCCTGCCCATCGGCAGAGCTCTTGGAATATGTTGATGTCTGGATTAGAACATCTTGTCGGGATACTGACCTGCCTCGTGCAAAGCAGCCAACTTGGCAACTACCTCGGGACGATCCTCGGGATAGGTCACGCCAAACCACTTGCTGGTGGTGGGCAGCACCTCGCAGGTAGCAGCACCGGTGTTGATCAGATGATCGACCATCAAGGGGATGAAGAACTCACTCTTCAGGTTCTCCTGGTTCTTGGGATCTGCCAAGAAGCCCTTGAAGTACTCCTCGCTATGCTGGAAATAGTCGGGAGTGAAGCCCCAGAAGTTCATAGAGCAGGGTGCATTCTCGCTCACGGGAACCCACTCGCCATCCTCCTTGTTGTCCTTGCGGTAAGCCACGGTGCCATCCTCCATGCGAGCGATCTTGGTGCACTCTACTACTGAGGTCAGGTGATGAGTCTCGGGATCATTGGCGCAGATACCACGGCTGACAGTGCCGCTCTCGCTCAGGGTGTTGCCCAGGCTGAAGCCGACCATAGCGTACTTGCCGGTGCTACCCTCGGGGAGCTCGCTCAGGAACTTGCCCATAACCATGAATGCGTCGCGATCGTAGAAGTCGTCGCAGTTCATCACAGCGAAGGGCTCGTTGATAACTTCCTTACCCATCAACACTGCGTGATTGGTACCCCAAGGCTTCTGACGACCCTCGGGAACGGTGAAGCCCTCGGGCAGCTTGTCCAGTGCCTGGAAGCAGAGCTCACAGGGCACGTGACCCTCGTACTTAGCCAGCACCTGGGTGCGGAACTGCTCCTCGAAGTCCTTGCGGATTACCCATACAATCTTACCGAAGCCAGCCTGGATAGCATCATAGATGCTGTAGTCCATGATGCACTGACCCTGAGGGCCGAGTGTATCCAACTGCTTCAAACCACCATAACGGCTGCCCATACCGGCTGCCAACAGGAACAAAGTAGGTTTCATGTCTTTATTGATTTATTTAAAGTTAATGTCGGTTTTTGGTATTTCCACCCCAAAATTACAAAAATATTTTGGAATTCGCACACGGAAAGGTGAATATTTTTAATTATCTCACCAGAGGGCGGTGCTGACTACGTGTCCATTCTCGCAACTTCTGCCGGCACAGCTCGACGGTAGCGGGCGACATATAGGTGCGCTGGAAACGTTCCCAGATGTACTCGACTGCCAGCGTTGAGGGGTGTACGAGGTCATCGGCATAGAAACGATAGTCGCGTAGCTCGTCCATCATAATCTCGTAGGAGGGGAAGTACTGCACCGAGTCGGTCTGCTGACACAGTCCATCGACAGCCTGCAAGAGGATGCCCTTGCTCACCTGATTGGTGTGGAGGCCGTCGCGTCGGTGACGTATGGGGCTGACGGTGAGGATGATGCGCAACTGGGGATTGATGCTCTGCAGCAACTGGAGGAGCATGCCCCACTGGTCCTGGATATCATAGGCGGTGAGGGGCTGGCGCAGGAAGAGGCGATCGGGCTGCTTGTGGCAGTTGGCGACGAGCATACCGCTCTCTTGCAGACGATAGATGATGGCTGTGCCCAGGGTGATGACCAGCACATTGCAACTGCGCAACACGTTGCCCACATGGTGCAGGGTGGCATTGGCACGGTTGATGAGTTCCTCGCGCGAGGGAGAGGAAAAACGGGTGTGGTGCATCCACGAGTGCCAAGCCCCGGTAACGGAGTCCTGAAACACCTCGGGGCTCTGCATGTCATACTCTCGCTCGCCGATGCTGTGCAGCAGCAGGGCTGCTATGCTGGCAGGATTGTAGAGGGTGCCAAAGGGGTTGACCTCGACCTGGAATCCGGCTCGCCGCATGCGTTCGCCCACTTCGTCGGCAAAGCAGCTACCCAACATCAGCACGCTGTCCTGGTGCCCTATCTTCCACTCACTCTCGGGAATGTCTACTATCGTTTGTAATTGCATAACTCTATTTCTCACCCATTTTAGAAAGGATAACCGATGGCCAGATGGAATCCGAGGGAATCCCAGAACTTGGTCATATTGTAATAGCCGCTCTTGCCTGTGTCATAGGGGGCATGGAGACCCACACCCACGTCGAAACGGATGACGATGAAGTCCATGTCATAACGGAAACCAAAACCGCTGCCCAATGCTATCTCCCGGCCAAAGGTCTTGGCACGGATGCTACCGCCAGGACGACTCTCGTCGGGCTTCATCAGCCAGACGTTGCCTGCATCGACAAACATGGCGCCATAGAGACTGGCCACCAACGGGAAACGGTATTCCACATTGGCCTCCAGCTTGAGGTCACCCATCTCGTCGATGTAGCTATAACCAGAATGACGCGGATTGTAACTACCAGGGCCTATGCTGCGCACACCAAAGGCTCGTATGCTATTGGCACCACCCACAGTGAAGAGGTCGCTGTAGGGGGCTATGGTGCTATTGCCATAGCTGACCACGGTGCCGGCAAACAGGCGAGTGGCAAGATAGGTCTTGGTGCTGCCCAGACGGAAACGCTCGGTGTACTCGGCCGTCAACTTGAAGTACTGGGCAAAGGGGACACCAAAGAGGTGCTTGTTGGTGTGCGACCACGACTGGCCACAGGCACGATAGAGTCCGCTGGTGAGGTTACCGGCCTCCTTGGCCACCAGGGTGAAAGCGCGGGGATTGCGGGCCTGCTGACGGCTGGTCATGGCTAGGGTGTACTGAGCCGAGGGGACAAACTGGTCACGCATGGAGACATAGAGGGCTTCGTTGGCCGAGATGATGCTGTCGAACCGGGCCGTGCTATGGAGCTGCATGTCATAGTCGAGGCGGAAGGGCACTAGCTCGTGCTTGATGGTGGGACGACGCTGGTAACTGTAGGCCATGCGAGCGCCAAAAGAGACGCGGCCAAAGAAACCTGCCCTATTGAGCCAGTCGGCGGTCAACTTGTAGGTGGTGGAGGTGGTGGCTCTGCGTCCCCATCGCTGTCCCAGACCCAACATGGTGAGGCGGGGGAACGATAGATTGAGCGAGGCGCCATACTCAAAGGAGTTCATGATGTTGCTGCGATCCTTCATCTGCGCTCCGGTCTGGAACTCATAGGAGGCATGGGCCTCGAGACTCACCGTCTCGGCTGCGCGGAAGGCGTTCATCTTGCTCATGCTGAAGCTGACTCCAGGGCCCACCTGTCCGTTACTCTTGGTGGCTAGATTACCTTGGAACTCAGCATCATATGGCTTATCCAGAATGGCCGTAACCTCCATGTCCAACGTGTCGCATAAGGCCGTGGTGTCGCGTGGGATATAGTGCGTAGTGAGCTGGGAAAAGACGCCCATGCTGTGCAGGTTGTCTAGCATCTTGTCGTGCAGGCTTTGACTGTAGAGCTCGCCTCGGCGGTAACGCAGATAGCGCGCCATGGCACGCATCTTCAATGGTGGGGTCCCAACCTTGCCGCTGTGGGCCATGGTCAGGTGACGACGGCCTATGGTGTCGACCAACTGGTGCTCGCCATAGGAATAGAGGTTGATGCGCGTGCGACCCATGTGATAGGGGTGACTGGCCTCGACAGGCATGTCGGCACTGGGGCGCACCTGCAGCTGCACGTACTGGGGACGCATCAGGGTGTCGGCTCTGTAGGCTATGTACTCGGGGCGGAAATAGTAATATCCATTGTCGCGAAACAGGGTGCTCAGTCGCTTGCGCTCGGCATCGAGATAGGCGGTGCTGAAGGGGTCCCCCTGGTGCAGTAGCGTCTGGGGCATCGACTGACGGATGATGCTGTCTGCCACATGAGGGAAACGCTGATAAGCAATAGTATCCAGATGAAACAAGGGTCCGGGTGTCACAGTGTAACTGACCTTCTCCTTACGGGCATTCTTTTGGGGAACGAGACTATAGTCGGCCATGCCTCGGAAGTAGCCATGATTGCGTAGGGTGTTGCGGGCCACCTGGGTGCGAAGGCGGGGATTGACAGTGCTGATGTAGACGGGGGTGGCGGCCATGTTGTTGAGCATCCATCGACCCCACCGGCTGGTACTGTTGACATATCGGTTATAGATCCAGAGGCCAAAGGCAAAAGGATGACGGATGCGCGAGGAACCCATGAGCGAATTATTGGGCGCATAGGCCAGCACTCCTTCCACCTCTTCCTGGGCGGTACGATAAGCCTCGGCGTCTTTCTTGGAAATCTGACGCAAGGAATCTATCTGCTGCTTGTCGAGCCCGTCTTTCTGGGCGGTCTGCAGGAGTTCGGCTGCCGACTTCTCTCCCATCAGCAGTCCGCTCACCGTGTTGTAGGCATTGGCCACGGCGGTGATTACGCCTTCTTCTGGCTGCTCGGTCTTCTCGACTTTAGGCGGTCGATCATAGGCGATGTCACGGATACCCACATATAGGGTCTCGTCCTCGGCCAGATTGCGCGTCTCGCTACAGCTCGTCAGCAACAGACCTATCGCCAGCAGGGGGAAAAGTTTCTTTTTCATCACTCTTTCTTCCTAAATATAAACAACTCGCCCAGTCGGGTACTCTTGCGGCGGAGCACAATACCTGCACCCATCTCCATAATCTCTCCCTCGAGCAGCGACTTGGTGTTGCGGTCGTAGTAGAGACGTACGTATCGTGTTGCACTCTTGTCAAGTCGATATTCGAGCGACACGTTGTCGATGATGCTCTGGCCTGTGTTGACGGCCTCGCTGCCCGAGCTCACCTTGCCACCCACAATCAGATTGATACGGTTACCCCAGAATCGCTTGGCAAAACTGAAACTGTAGTCGGTCTGAAGGGCTCCGCTGGCGGTGTTAGTGTTGTCGACTCCCAAGTTGAGGTCGATAGTGCCCAGCGCCCTGTTGCTGATGGCGGATATCTGATTCTGCAGGAAGGCGTTCAGGGCATTGGTGGTGCTGAGTCCGCTGGTGCCATTGCCCCCCTCGGTGATGTACATGCCGGTGGCCAGCATGGTCACGGCCACCTTGCCTCGCTCCTCCTGTCCCATTGTGGCCAACTGGTTGCTGATGGACATGTCCTCGGGGGCGTCTAACGTGAAGGAGAGTCCCATGTTGTCCAGCGTCTGACTGACGTCGAGTCCCACCTCGAAGACAACGCTTCGGGGTACATTGTTCTCGGTCACGGTGGTTTTGACACGCTCCACGGCACTCAGGTTGAGACGGGGATTCATCAGGTCGCCGGACCATTCGACATAGCTGCCACTAGTCATCTTCAGGTCCTTCAGGGCCATGACCATCAGGGTGTAATTCATCTCGCCGGTCACGATGGTATAGCGACCATACAGGTGCAGGTCGTCACGGGTGCTATAGGTCATCGTTAAGTCGCCACCGCCCTCTAGGTTGACGTAGTTGACGCCATCGGCACTCAGCAGGCAATGCACCTGGGCAGCTTGCTGGATGCTGATGTCCATCACCATGTCGATGTTCTGGGGAGCAGTCCTAACCTCCTCTACCACAGTGCTATCCGTGAAATCGACAAAGGTCACCAGGTCGGATAACTGGTCCTCGACGGTGAGGGGAGAATCGGTAAGCACATACGTGACATCGGTATTGCCAAGTACGGTCAACTGGCCTCGCAAGAGCATATTCTGCAACTGGCCTCGAAGACTGGCATCCAGGTCAACATAGACCTGACCATAGGCCACAGCCTTGCGGGTCTTGGGGGCCTTGATGAGTTCGAAGTTATGAGCTGTCAGGTCCAGATTCAGGGCGATTGCATCCAGGTGCTGCATATTGATGCTTCCATCCAGCACCACGGGGTTGCGGCCACTGCTGTAGGCCTCTATGCGATTGAAATCGAGAATGCTTTGTTGTACGCGAATAGTGTCGTCGGGGAAACGGAGATTGAGGCTGTACATGTCGCTGCGCAGGCGCATGGAATCTGTGGCCAGGGCACCATCCAACACGGGGGACGACACTGGACCACTCACTTGCATCTGGCCCAGCACATAGCCCTCCAGTTCCATCATCTGATTGGGTATGAATCCGTTAGCCAGATTCAGTGGCAAGCGCTGCAATGTGGCTTCGGCGTCTATCAGTCCTCCGGTTGCCTCGTCGGGAGTATAGGTTCCTGCCAACAGCAGCACTTCGTTGCCATTCTGCGTCACGATGCCATCGACATAGTGGGTGCCATCGCTATTGGGCAGGTACACGGCATTCAGTCCTACAGTACCCATCGGTGCTCCCTCATAGGTCATGTCTTTGACATTGGCGTCGACGAGCACGCTGGTGCTCTTTTCCTCTTGCAACAGGTGGAAATCGCCAGAGAGCAGACCCGTCACGGTAGGCAGATAAGGCAGCACGCGACTCAGTTCGCCCAGATTGAAGTCGTGCACCTGCAGGGTGATGTCTTGCAGAGCAGTCTCATTGGGCGTGCTGTAGAGCTTGAAACCTGTGCCATCATCGGCCAGCAGGTCAACATCTGCCTCGATATGGTTGTCGGGATGCAGCAGAATGTAATTGCCTGGATTCAGGGCAAATCCACGATAGGCAATAACGGGATCCA
Organism: Bacteroidaceae bacterium; assembly: GCA_045600505.1. Lineage (GTDB taxonomy): Bacteria > Bacteroidota > Bacteroidia > Bacteroidales > Bacteroidaceae > Physcousia. Next base: position 6,001 of record JAZRYA010000008.1, on the reverse strand, counting down.
GGGGTGTGAAATGCAGTCGTAGGCCTTCTTCCTCGGCCGTAAGTTCGGCACCTAGATCCACTCCTCTTGCTCCTCGGGCATCGAAGAACTGCAATCGGGCATTAGCGCCATTGGGGGTGAGGGTAGCATCGACAGAGGCCTCGAAGGTCACTTGTTTGTTCTTGGGACCATTCTTGACTCTGGAAGCCAGGTTCAGCACGCCCGTACTATCCTGATACACATGCCATTGTATAGTATCAAGCAAAACGGCTCCGGTGTTCAACTTGTGCATGTAGCCATCGCCATTCAGTCCTCGAGCTGGGTCGCTGTCCAGGTCAAAATGCAACTGTTCGTAACTGTATCCTATCGAGGCTAGGATGTTGCCTATGGGGTTGTGCGCTCCGCTCTTGAGATGCAAGTTGGCAGTAGGCAGCAGGCTGCGTAGCACATCCTGGTCGATGTAATGTCGCTCTATCTGTTGGGTGAGTTCTTGCACAAACTTGTCCTTCTGCTTCATGATGCGCTCCCAGCCATCACTAGCCTTCAACTCTAGCTCCAGATCTCCATCATAGGCGGCCAGGAAGAGGGAATCGGGGTCGGTGTAGAGTGAGAACTCCAGGTCGAGGGGATGGTAGACTGTGTCGGTCACTTGCAACTCGATGGCTTGCAATTTGCCATTCATCTGATGGGTGTCACTCAGGTTGCTACTGCCATCAACATGCATCAGCAAACTTGCTTTCAAGGGTTTACTCGTTATTCCCAGGGCATAGAGATCAACACGATTGAGATCAAGGCTAAAGTTGGCCAAACTCAGTTTCTTGCCGATGATGGCCTCGGCACAAGCATCGGCAGCAATCAGTCCGTTGTCACTGCTAGCATCGATCACAGCACGGCCATCACGTAACTTAGCTGTCAACTGGATGTTATCGAGATTCTGATGACCATAACGCAGGTGGGTAATGTTAGTCTTCCCTGTCATACGTGTGGAAGGTTTGTAGATGTCGAGCCCTCGCCCACTCACCTGGGCATTGGCACTCAAGTCATACAGAGAATCCTTGGGTAGAAAATTCTGCACGGGGAAGTTCTTGGCGTTCAACTTGGCAGCATACACCTCGGAAGCCTCGTTGTACTCGCCCTTCAGCGTGATATAGCCCTTGCCTTGCTGCATCTTCAAATCGGCGGCGTAGATGCCATGATCCAACGTGGTGCTACCCGTCAACTTCATCTGAGGCAAACGCACATTCTTGCCCAAATTCAGGTACTTCGCCAGAGTACGCAAGTCAAAGGTCTGCACATTCCATTGAAGTTGTGCGCTCAAGTTTTTATTATCCATGAGGTTAGTGACAAGTCCATGCACCTGGGCATCAGCCATCGGGGATACAAACAGTCGGGCTTCTTCCACGTGTAGAGTATCAACATTGCCTCGGGCCTCCAGACGCAAGGTGATGGGGTCCTCGGGTATCAATTTCAGTACATCATCTCCCACAATATTGAGGGCAAAAGGCACAATGTCACCCCTTCCAATGCGAGCGTCGAGTTTGGTCGAGAGGTGGCCTCTGCTGCCCGGGCTCAGCGCACTCCAGTCGAGGTCTATCTCTCCTTCTACCTGGCTGTTGGTGGTGTAGAGGGCCAAGTCAGGCAGGTGTATCGAGGTGCTGTCCAGACGCACATGACTGCTCAGCGAACTCATCTCTAATCCACTCTGTTCCTTACCCTTGCAGTGTTTCACATACAAGCCTAGTGCGTTGTCATCCAACGAATAAGACAAGTCCTCCACCTCCAATTCCACATCACGGATATCTACATGATTGTAGTCGAAACCCTCGGCCTGTCGATTTTCATAATTCTGGTCATACAGAATACTATCGGCCAACAATTTCAGGTGGCGAACCTTATAAATATTGGCGCCGAGATCCACATCGCCACCCTGTAGGGCCAAATCCTGAACACCAATCTTGACGGACAAGGTGTCACCTGGCATATGAAACGCCAACCGGGTGGTCTGTACTCGGATGTCATCCACTCCTATCTTCCACAATATGGGTGTGCTCTCGGTTGTGTCTTCAATAGTGGTGTCACGTAACGCTATATCCAGATCACAACCATACAACGAGGCACCTGTTATCGACACACGCTGGTCACGCAGTGCAATGTCGTCAGCATTCAGATGGAAATTACCTAGATGTCCTTTCACGACCAGAGATGCTATCAGATCCTGCGTGTTTACCGTTCCGTCTTGAATGTCCAGAGCATCGACCCCCAAATGTCCACGAAAGATGGAACTGAAGTTGAGATCTACTATCACGCGATCCACGTCCAGCACTGTGTCGGGATTCTTGGCTGTCAATTGCTGCAAGTCGATATCAAAAGGAAAACTGATGCGAACACGATCCAACTGGATATCCATTCCAGTCTGTTCCGAAGCATAAGCCGCAGCCTGCTTTACTGCCCAATTCTGGATAGGTGGGATATAAAGCAGCAGGATGAGAATCAGCAATAGCAACACGGGGCTTAGCAGGATTCCCATCGTCCATAGGACGACTTTCTTGACTTTCGGCGCTTTCACAGGTACAAAGGAACACATTTTTCGTCAAATTCTCCCTCTTTTCTCATTATTTTTTATTAGTTTTGCGTCGAAAAACCAAGGAATACATGAAAAAGACTTTATTTATTCTACTCAGCTTGTGCCTTTTGATAGGTTGTAACAAGAAAAGTAACGATACAGAGGTCCTCATCGAGACCTCGATGGGAGATATCAAAATCAAACTCTACGATGATACGCCTCTCCATAAGGAGAACTTCATCAAACTGGCAAAATCTGGTGCCTATGACAATATCCTCTGGCACCGCATCGTCAAAGATTTCATGATACAGACAGGTGACCCATCCATTAAACCTGGTGGTGAGGCTCCTACCGTGGATACGGCGTCTATGCACTACACCATTCCACAGGAAATTGGGTTTCCACGTTACTTTCATCGACGCGGCGTCATCGGCGCTGCTCGTCAACCAGACAGCATCAACGTCAAGAAAGCTAGTAGCGGCACTCAATTCTATATCGTATCTGGCAAGACTTTCTCGCCTGGCGCCTTGAGCGAAATGCGAAGTGAACTCTATCAGCAGAAAATCACTGAGCGCGAAGATGTCCTTTGTCGCCAGAACCAAGTTCGTCTCAATTACCTGAAAAACCACGACAGTGCAGCATACCAAGAACTGAGAGACAGCATCCTAACTGCTGCAGGCGAATACATGGCTCATCACCCCCTGCCTGCCTATTCTGAAGCACATAAGAAAATTTACTCCACTCAAGGCGGAGCACCACACCTAGATGCAGAATACACAATCTTTGGAGAGGTCGTTGAGGGCATGGGCATTGTTGACAAAATAGCCCTGACGCCCACAGATGCCAAGGAGCACCCTCAAAAAGAAGTAGTGGTAAAAAAAGTTACAGTCCTCGAGTAAGAACCTGCCACAATTTGTCGGCAGGAACAGGTGATTTCACCTCGATTTGCTCGTGTGAAACAGGATGCTCAAAGGTCAACTCTCTTGCATGTAATGAAATGCTCCCGTCGGGATTACTGCGGGGAGCTCCGTACTTCAAATCCCCCTTGATGGGACACCCTATTTTGGCCAATTGGCAACGTATTTGATGGTGTCTTCCGGTATGTAGATTCACCTCAAGTAACCAGTATCGTTCGCCTCGGGCTATAACGCGATAATCCAATATGGCTTTCTTGGAATTAGGCACCTCTCGATCATATGCCTTAGCCTTATTCGTTCGTTCATCTCGAGTAAGCCAATGTGTCAACGTGCCTTCTTCTGCAGGAGGTTCGTTGCCAATAATCGCCCAATAAGTCTTGCGTACAGACTTATGCTCTGCAAACATTTGATTGAGCCGGGGCAATGCTTTGCTGGTTCTGGCAAACAGAACCACTCCACTCACTGGCCTGTCCAGTCGATGTACAACGCCCAAGAAGACGTTGCCGGGTTTATTGTACCGCTCCTTTATATACGATTTCACCGTCTCCGAGAGGGGGATGTCGCCAGTCTTGTCGCCCTGCACGATTTCTCCTGCCCACTTGGAGACGATGATGATATGATTGTCTTCGTAAAGTACGTCCATTCTGCGCTCTCCGTCAGGAGATTACATGTTCATTCCACCATCTACCTGGATGACTTGGCCGCTAACATAAGAGCTCAAGTCACTTGCCAGATACAAGGCTGTGTTGGCGATATCCTCTACCTGACCTCCACAACGCAAGGGAATCTTCTTCTTCCATTCCTCACGTACAGCCTCGGGCAGAGCTGCAGTCATTGCAGTCTCCACAAAACCAGGAGCAATAGCATTGGCTCGAATACCCTTGGGACCCATTTCCTGCGCAATGCTCTTAGCCAAAGCTATCAGACCAGCCTTTGAAGCAGCATAGTTGGCCTGGCCTGCATTACCATGAACACCTACTACACTAGCCATGTTAATAATAGAACCACCACGCTGGCGCATCATGACAGGAACAACTGCATGTATGAAATTAAATGCACTCTTCAGGTTCACAGCAATCACGGCATCCCACTGTGCTTCGGTCATACGCAACATCAAACCGTCCTTGGTAATACCAGCATTATTTACCAGAATATCGATACTACCGAAATCTTCTTTAACCTGTGCTACAACCTGCTCGGTTTCTGCAAAATTGGCAGCGTTACTTGCATAACCCTTTGCTTTTACACCGTACGCAGCAATCTCTGCTTCTGTAGCCTGTCCATTCTCATCAATTACAAGGTCTGTAAAAGCAACATTGGCGCCTTCCGAAGCAAACTTCAAGGCTATTGCTTTACCTATACCACGTGCCGCACCAGTAATCAGTGCGGTCTTTCCATTCAATAATCCCATAGTATGTTAGTTTTTAAGTACTTATTTTTCATCAGGGCGCTCAACCTTGGCCAACGCTCTGTGAATAATTTGCTGAACAATCGGACGACTCTTGCTGGGACCTCCGTCACCTAGTCTGCCATAGATATAAGGAACCTCCAATCCCTTGATGCAGAAGTGCAAGATGTCAACTGAGAGTCGAATATTAGCAACATCAAACTTGCCCTGACGAATTCCCTGCATGATGATACGAGTCATCAGTTCTACTTCCGTACGATCAAAGTTCTTTCGTACCTTCTCCACAAGCCAAATGTTGCGGAAGAACTCTGCGCGCAAACTTCCATTACGAAAAACTGCCTCCTTGATCAAACTCAAGTGCACATAGATCAACTGCACCAGTTTATCCTCTGGCTCAATATTCTTAGCAGCTACCTCCTTCATGCGCTCACTCATTCGATCCAATTCCTCCTCTATGACCGCATAATAGATTTCTTCCTTATTCTTAAAATAAGTATACAGGGTACGACGACCTTTACCCGATGCAACAGCGATGTCATTCATCGTTGTGTCGTCTAGTCCCTGCTTGGCAAATAGCTGCCGCGCTACGTCTACAAGTAATGTTCTAGTCTTTGATGTTGCCATATCAATTGCAAAAATAGAGATTTTCTTTGATAAAACCAAAGGAAAAACTAACAAATCTGCACAACGTACTACAATTTGTGCCATAATAAGTTCTCACACTCAAATTATTCAAATAAAAGCCTTCGCATGTTTGGTCAAACGGAAAAAAAATCGTACCTTTGCACTTGCAAACAGGGAAATAATGACCATGGTTGCAAAAATTAACATCGCGGGGTGGAGCAGTTGGTAGCTCGCCAGGCTCATAACCTGGAGGTCGCCCGTTCGAGTCGGACCCCCGCAACTAGCCAAAGAGAGGAAACAAAAAGTTTCTTCTCTTTTTCTTTTATACATACAGGAGATTTTTTATATCTTTGTATCAGAATTCTATTCTAATGAAACGTACATGAGGCCTTCGGCTCGTCAAAGGGAATGAAAAGTGATTACTTTCTGCACGTAAGTGTAGGACTTTGATTACTTTTGTCGCCACAACCTATAATTGACGAGCATATGGCAAGAAACAAGAACGTAGAG
>JAZRYA010000007.1:0-10526 GCA_045600505.1 Bacteroidaceae bacterium | reverse complement strand
TGCCCAGGTCGTTGGTGCCGAGCATTACAAAGGCCTTGGCAGGTTGTCCGGCGATCATCGACTCCAGGTTGTCCAGTGCCTGATAGGTCTTGGCGCCCGAGTTACCTCGGCCGTGGATGTTGTGTCGGTTGCCGAGGGTTTCCCACCAGTTCATCATGTGAGTGATGGAGTTGCCGATGAACACCACATCGTCCTGTGAGGCGGCCGGCAGAGCCGTGAATCCAGCATAGCGTGCCTGCTCGTTGTAGCGATCGGCGTGTGCAGTCGTCATTCCACAGAGTAGGGCGACGAGAAGCATCAGTTTGGTCAAAATGTTCTTGCTCATGGAATTTAGGGCATTTAGTTGTGCACAAAGATAGAAAAAAAATATAACTTTGTTATGTTGCAGACAGAAAAAATTCCCTCACGGGGCTGCAAGCCAGTGATTTCGAAATATTTCAGTCCCGATGTTGGAAGTAATCAGTAGGGGTAGAGGGGTTTGTATCACAACGTCTTTACCCGCTCCTCGAAGTCCTCGGGACTGCAGAGGGCATAATTGCGCATGCGAGAACGATAGTTGTAGATCGTGCGAGTGGAATAGCGCAGGAATTGGGCTATCTCGTCGGTCTCTGTTAGACCCAGGCGAATCAAGGCCTGTATGCGCAAGTCCACCGTCAGCAGCTTGCCCTCGGGGACAGTGATACGACATTCCTCGCGGAGGAGGGAGTTTACATTTTCCACAAAGTTGGGGAAGATGTGCAGAAACGACTCGTCGAAGTCGTGGTAGAAGCTCTCCAGCTCCTTCTCGATGAACTCGCTCTTCTTGATGGCCGTCACCAGTTTGTCCATATTGCCACGGCTGGCCACCTTCAGCAGCGATCGTCGATAGTGTTCCAACTGATGAATGTTGCCGACACACTGTCGCATGTATTGTCCCACGAGGGTCTCCTTCATCTTGCTTGACGAGGAGAGCTCGTCGACCAGCACGGTCTGTTTCTTCAGGGAGTCGTGCAGTTCCTTCTCCTTTTGTATCAGGCTGTCATTGAGTTCCCTCTCCTTTCGTCGCAAGACAGCTAGTCGTTTGTTGATGTGGTAGACGTAATACAGCGCCCCGGTTGCTATGAACAGCAGGATTGCCAGCAGAATGAGAATCTTGTTGATACGCTGCTGGCGCATCTCCAGCTCGTTGTAGTACGAATTCAGCACCGTCGGCATGGTGCGTGACACCTGTTCTAGTCGCAGCCGGACTCCACACGCGAGTGCATCATCCAAGGCCGCCATGGTGTAGTGATAGGCACGGTCGATGTCCCCGTCCTCGAGGAGCATCATGGAGAGCAGATGCAGGGATGTATGCTCCACTACGCCCAGTTGCATGTCGTCGATGGCAGAGAGGGCAAAGAAATACTCTGCACTGTCGCGCATGCCCAGTTCCTGGTAGCAGAGTCCCATGCGCTTGCCCAGATAGCGCCATTTGTGCTCGCCTTCTTGGCGATGGTAGATGGTCCAGATGGTGTCTATGGCAGCCCTGGGGATTGTATGGACCAGTCGCTGAGCATTGGCAGAAGAGGCATACAAGGGGTCATGAATATACAGTTTCATCGAGTCGGCATAGGACCAGAAGTACGAGTTCCTAATCTCGTTGTTGGGCGAGAGATGCTCGTTCTTCCACGTGCAGAGGGCGTCCCATGCCTGATAGTATCGAAGGCGATTCTGGAGATAGATGTCTTTGCCCAGAGAGTTCAGCATGTTCTCGGCCCACTCGTACTCGCCGTTGCGCACCATACAGTAGGCAAGATGCAGTTTGCTGGTCTGCTGCTTTATAGGGTCATCGCCAGCTGCCATGACCATCTTTTTCGCATAGCAGACCGTAGAGTCGGAGGAGACGTTTTCAAACCTGTACATCATCCTCTCGGCAATCTTATAGTCTGACATGTCGCCGGATCGGGTGAGTTCTTCCCTGAATTTGTCGTTTTCCTGGAGTGCGCGCTGGTGTGCCTCGCCACGTTTTGCCACTGCTTCGTCCAGCTGAGACAGGACCTCTTCCAGACTTGGCGCCTGTGCCAGGCCATTTTGGGCGCAGAAGACGAAAAGTAGGGCAAGGACGGCAATTCGCCCTATCCCATGCAGCGCGGGAAATGCAGAGAAATGGTGTTTCATCTGTTTATCGTGTCAGTATTAGAGTTATGTGTGTGCAAATGTACGCACTTATTTTGTTTCAAGCAAATTTTTCCTGCTTTTATTGCTCCATGGGCATTAAAAACCATTTACATATTCAGCATCCGTGTAAGAATCTAATATATTGATATTCAGCAAACATCTGGTTTAGTGCATTTACCTATTCTTTACTTAAACTCATTTAGTATTGCGAAATATGCTAATTTTGCGCCGTGATGCTCTCAAAACAGAGAAAACCTTATTATAAATAAATAAAATCAATGAACATGAAAATCAGAATTCTATTGTTGCTGGCTGCCGTGTTTGCAGTGGGCAATGTATGGGCGCTGGACAAGGATGGTGACGGAGTCTACCAGATAGGTACGGCGCAGGACCTGGCAGACTTTGCTGTCCTGGTCAATGGAGGTGAGAGAGCTGCCAATGCGGTGCTGACTTCCGACGTCGATCTGAGTGGCATCGAGGACTGGACGTCCATCGGTGCAACCAACGGAACCCCCTATGCCGGCGTGTTCGACGGACAGGGTCACACCATCACCGGTTTCAAGAAGGTTGCCACAACCACAGGTGCTGGTCTGTTTGGCTACGTTCTCAGTGGTACGGTAAAGAACCTGACTCTCTACGGTACCCTGACCAGTGTAGGTGCAGAGGGCGGTCTTATCGCTCTGACCGAGTACGCTACCATTGATAACGTGCATTCTTACCTGGACATCGACTGCACATTGCCCGACACTCACCATGTGGGTGGCGTGATCGGTGTTGCTCGTGAGTATTCCGTTATCACCAACTGTACTTTCCACGGAACATTGACAGTAGGTTCGGGTAACACCGACTGCTTCGGTGGCGTGGCAGGTTACACCAATAGCGGTAGATTTGTGAACTGTGCCAACTATGGTACCATCACCTGCGATAATCCCAGTTGCTACTGCGGTGGTATCTTTGGTTATGTGAACAATGGCGAGAGCAAGGGTATCGTGAACTGCTATGGTGGCGGTTCTGTAACTTGCACCAGCGGTGGTGAGGTATATGTAGGTTCACTTGTAGGTCGCCTGCGTAACTTCGATCCTTCTACCATCATCAACAACTACTGGAACGAGAACAGCGCCGTTCAGGGCTCTGGCGAGAACTCACACGCTGCCATCCAGATGGTAACCGACGAGCAGGCACAGAGTGGTGAGGTCACCTACCTGCTGAACGGTTCTACTTTCTTGAACCCCACTTGGTTCCAGACCATCGACGAGGATCTCTATCCCGTTCTCGACAACACCCACGGCCTGGTTTACCAGAAGAGCAATGGCGACTTTGCCAATGCAATTGACGATGCTTCGTATGCCGACCTGCAGGCCAGCGCCATCGAGGCAGAGAAGACCAAGGCTGCAACCATCATTGCCCAGCAGGCACTGCTCGACCAGTTGTTGAGCGAACTGGACAAGCTGGCTGCTGTGGCTCCCAAGGATTTCATCGAAGCTTACACGGGTCTGGCTGCACTGCAGTCACAGATCGAGGTTTCTGCCCAGGCATACGCCGAGTACCAGAACAAGGTCGACGAGATCATCGCCTACCTGGCCGAGCACGACGACTTTGCCGGTAGCGACCGCGACGTGCTGGAGGCTTACCTGGACAAGGAAAACGCTGTAGAGCCCTGCGAGGACTATCCCAACGGTAATGTTGCCTACATCCTGAGCAAGCACGTGCTCTCTGCCGAGGAACTGGCTGCTGAGTGCACTGCTGTAAGTGAAATGCTGGACAAGGCTGTCACCAATGGCGTAAGCAAGGACGCAGACCTTACCTATAAGATTGCCAACAACGACTTCTCTGTCGGCAACGTATCCGGTTGGACCCTGACTGGTGCCAATCCCTACATTGCCCACGTCGAGGACAAGGGCTATGCTGGCGAGGTATGGAATGCCACATTCGATTTGAGCCAGACCATCACAGGTCTGCCCGACGGTGTGTACGAGATCCAGATGTATGGCCACGCTCGCAGTGCAAGTGACCACAAGAACGCCAACTATGCTGGTAAGTACTATGCCAACGGCATCATGAACTACCTGCCCATCGGCATCGAGGACATGGTTACTCCCGAGACTGCTGTAGACAAGGAAAACTGCTACATCACCGAGGGTGCCAGCGACACCGAATATGCCGTATATAATGATAATGATGAACTTCTAGGCTATGTACCCCGTGGCCCCATCAGCTGCACATACGCTTACAGCGGAGGTCGCTACCTCAACCACATGATTGCCGTGGTGAACGACGGTACCCTGACCCTGGGTGTTGCCAACCCCGGTAGTGGTGCAACCGATGGCACCTGGTTTGGCAGCTTCAGCTTGTTCTATCGTGGCAACATGACACAGGCTAGCGAGGCCTTCGATGCCACCCTGCAGGATATGTGCCACCGTGCCCAGACCCTGGTCGACTACGAGGGCAACGCCAGCGATTACAAGGCCTATCCCAACTTCAGCCAGGCACTGAGAGATCAACTGGCCGAGACCATCGCTGCTGTGGCTACCGCCGAGACCAGCGAGGAGAAGCTGGCACTGGTACAGAAGTTCTCTGACCTGTTCCAGGGCGTCTACACCTGCAAGCAGGGCTACACCGAGATGAACAAGGTCCTGGATATCCTGTTGGACGGTGCCTATGACAACCGCGTCGAGGGTCTGACCGACGAGCAGGTACAGGAGTTTGAGACTCTGTATACTAATGTATGGGAGAAGCTGTGGACTGGTGCTTACAGCGAGGAAGAGGCACGAGAGATGACCGAACTGAAGAACTACAGCGGCTATGCCTTGATCTTCAGCAACATCCCCGACGAGATCGACGGTGTCTTCCACATCGTAAGTGGCAGCCAGATGAAGTGGTTTGCTAAATACGTCAATTCAGGTAACCTCAGCGCAAAAGCTGTGCTGGATGACGATATCGACCTGAGTGCAATTGAGAGCTGGGAATCTATTGCTCCCAATTGGGAGGTGCCATATACTGGCGAATTCGACGGTCAGGGTCACAAAATCACCGGCTTCAACAAGGATGCCAAGGCCAATTATGGAGCTCTGTTCTCTTGCATTACTAATGCTACTATTAAGAACCTGAGCCTCTACGGAACCCTGAACTGCTCAGGTGATGGAGCCGGTGTCATCGGTATGGCAGATTACTCTACCATAGAGAATGTACACTCTTACCTGGACCTCGACTGTACAAGACCTGGCATCGTCCATGTAGGTGGTGTGGTAGGTCTCGCTCGTCAGAATACTCTCGTGCGCAACTGTTCATTCCATGGCACCATGCGTATCGGCGAGAGCAACACTGACTGCTTCGGTGGTATCGCTGGTTACACCAATACCGCTCAGTTTGTCAACTGCGCCAACTATGGTGAGATCACCTTTGATAATGTGGACGCTTACGTAGGTGGTATGTTCGGCTATGTGAACAGTGGCGATTTCCTGGGTCTGCAGAACTGTCTGGGTGCTGGTAAGGTTACTTGCACCGCTGGCGAGGGCAACTTCATCGGTGCCCTGGTAGGTCGTCTGCGCACCTTCAACGACTCACGCTTCAGCAACAACTACTGGCTGGAGGATGCTTGCAGCATAGCCAGCTCAGTCAATGTCAGCACATCCTTCACCAAGGCCACTGCCGAGCAGATGGCAAGCGGTGAGATCACCTATCTGCTCAATGGCGACCAGAGCGAGATCAACTGGTACCAGACCATCGGCGAGGATGCTCTGCCCATGCTGGATCCCAGCCATGGCGTAGTGCTGCAGAAGGAGGATGGCACCTACTGGAACGAGGGAACCGGAATCCAGGATCTGCCCATCGCCGACAATCGTAGCAAGGGTATCTACACACTGACCGGTCTTCGCGTAAGCAAGGTTCAGCAGGGTGGTATCTACATCATCGATGGCAAGAAGGTACGAGTAAATTAAGATAAATGATTAGTAATTGTTTTGGTTAGTAGAGTGACAGGGGCCACAGCAGTGTGGTCCCGCCACTCAAGATTGCATGTTTCAGAGGTAATTCAAGTTGAAGAAAAAGTTAATAATAGGTACGACAATTACTATCAGAAAAGTGACCCCGTCTGCAGAACAGGCGGGGTCATGCTAAAAAATAACACCATGATGCGAAAAGCAGTTTCTATCCTATTGGTCCTCGTGTCCGTGACACTGTGGGGACAGACAGTGTGAGAAGTAGGCCTTTGCCAACCCGTGACCATCACGCCTCCGTGTCGGCAACGACTACCTCGGTCTGGTCATCCAGGGTGGGAGAAAGTTCTACAAGAAATAGGTGAAAAGAGACAAGAAGAGGTCATAGACTAACTATCACTCCTCCCATAGGCTGGAGAGTAACATTGAGGTTGCCTTTCTTGTCAACCTTAACCTTCTTTACGGTCGATGAGGCAACAGTCTCGCCTTCCTTCTTTACGTTATCGTAATAGAGGGTAACCTCCTTGTCGGCAAACATAGGCAGAGAGAGAGTCTTGGTGATACTGTTGTTAGTGCCATTGAGACCTGCTACATACCAATCGTTGCCGTGGCGGCGTGCCAATACAACCGACTGTGCAGGATAGCCGTCGATATACTGTGTCTCATCCCATGTGGCAGGAATGTTGCGCAGGAAGTCGAGCTCGAACTGTGGCAACTCGTCGAGGTTGTTAGGCTGGATGGCGATGCACTGTATGCTTGCCTGGTTGACGATTCCGGCAGCCATTTCGAATACATCAGTAGTGAAGCGCTGATGACGGCTCTTGTTGTCCTGACTCATATATCGGTTCATTATAGTGCCACCCCAGTCCATGCTTGCCACGGTATTGCGGCAGTAGGGGTGCATGGTGAGTTGGAAACCCTCCTGCTTGGCGTGATAATCAGAGAAGAATACGTTTTCAGAAGCAAGCACAGCCTCACCCGAAACAAAGTTGGGATACATGCGTTCCCAACCGCGTGGCAGTGTGCAACCATGGAAAATCACCTGTATGCCATGACGGTTTGCATCGCTGAGTATGTCCTCATACTGACGGATAGTTTGCTGCTTGTCGCCACCGAAAAAGTCAACCTTAATGCCCTTTACGCCAATGCGTTCCATCCAAGCCATCTCCTTCTCACGCACAATAGCATTGTCCATGCAGTTACGTGGACCCTGTGGGGCATTGTTTGCAGTACCATTACTGTTGTACCAGAGCATGATCTTAACGCCCTTAGTATCGGCATAGCGGCAGAGCTTCTCGATATTGTCGTAACCAATCTGTGTGTCCCAAAGTGCATCTACGAGACAGTACTCGTAACCCATGGCTGCTGCAACATCAACAAACTGCACCTGAACGTCGTAAGTCGTTTTGCTATCCTGCCAGATGAGCCAGCTCCATGTGTAGCGACCAGGCTTGTAGTCTTCCTTTGGTTCGTAGAGAGGTTCTACTACGTCGTATGAAACGGTAGTCTCAACGATAGGCTTGAGTGTAGTTCCCACTGTGATGGTGCGCCAAGGTGTTGCTCCAGGAAGTGAGAGGGCAGGTGTTGTGCTGCCAATGCCGTGGTTTTCTGTAGCGTCGGGGAAGGCGATGGTATAACCTGTTATTGGGTTATAGTCGCTGAGGTGGCAGCCGCAGTAGTTGCTTGTGGTACCAGTTTCGCTGATGAGCACCCACGCATCCTGCACTGCAGGAGTTTTCTTGCCCTTAGCCTTAGGTGCATTCTGCTGTGCCAGCATAGCCTCACCGTTTATGTGGAAGAGACATGGGAAGGTGTATCCGAGTCTGGAGGCAGATGTTACATTCATCTTTGCGTCGGCCTTGTATTCCTCTTCGTAACTGGGTTTTGTGCTCATCCAGCCCTGGTGGTTGCCATCTACCTGCGGACAGATGAATGTCGTGGTGCCTTCTGGCATGAGGAACGACGAAGCCTCGCCGAGAACAGTCATGCGACGAGCCACATCGCGCGAGCCGTCATTGTCACCTGCTACGAGATAGCGATATGCAATATCGTTGTTTGCCACGTGCATCTCGAGAGTCATGGTGCGCTCAACACCCTTTGGGGTGAAATCCATCTCTACTACGTTGGCGTTATAGTGCTTCGACGAAGCCTTGGTGCGTGTCATGGTGTAATGGGTGTCAACGACACGTTCACGTGTTGCCGTGAGTGTAAGGTCGCGTGAGAAGTCGGCAAAGTCGGTCACGATGCCCAGTGACGAGGGCTTCAGCATCTGCATGCCATCGTAGGTGACATTGTAGGTCAGCAGACCATTCTCAATGTTGATGTTCACGTTGAGCTTTCCGTCAGGACTGCTCACTGTTTTTGTTTCTGCAAAAGCGCTGCTGCACAAGAGCATTGTGCATGCAATTGTCAATAGTTTTTTCATAAATTAGATAATTTGAGTTCTTCAACTGTCTATAAATGTTCGTCACGCTCACAGAGGACAAAGATAAATGAATTTTCTGAAATATCAAACGTGACAAGCAAAATAATTTTATTTCACAGTCACCGAAGTTTATAAAGCAAAAAAAGGCCCCAGCGTGTGTTGAGGCCCGCTAGTCTGTTATCAGTTTCTTGACCAGAGCAATTATGTCCCGGGATGGTTGCTGCATCTCGACAACCTCCTCTCGGGTAACATCGTAAGCACAGTTATAGTCAGCTTTTTCTCGCAGTTGTTCCATAGTGCGCAAAAACGCGCTCAATTTTGCGTCGAACTTTCCTGTGAGTACATATTTCAAGCCTAGAGTCTGGTGCATCCCGCGATGAGTGTGACTGGTGATTCCATCGTGAATGAAGAGTGCCTGGATGGCATGAAAACAAGCATAATAGTAGCGATTCGCTGCCAAGTCCAAACAGTCCTGGCTTACCATTTGGTCAGCCTGTGCAAGGAAACGATCTGCTCTTTCCATTTGCAGCCTTACCAGTTCTTTGCGGTCCTGCTCTGTCATGGTCTATGCGATTTTCATGGCGTCACGTTCTACGTTTTCGCCAAAGGGGGTATGACGATTAGCCTCCCATTCCTTGCGAGTGTAAAGGATAGGATTGATTTCGATTCCCTTGGTCCATCCATACATGACGATGGGGTAGGTGATGGCAGCGTTTTCGGCAAGCGTTACGTGCTCGTGGTCAACAATGATGAGTATATCCCAGTCCGAATCGGGGCGAGCCTCGCCTCGTGCCTGTGATCCATAAAGCAAGGCCACGCTGCCAGCAGGCAGTACGCCTACCAAACGGTCGTGCAGATCGCGGATGATTTGTTTTTGTCGGGTCATACTCTTTTGTTACTTATCTGGGGCAAAGTTAGGCAATAAAATTGAAAATACAAAAAAGAGAGGCGATTTTCTATGTTTATGAACAAAAGGACAAATATTGTGGATGGGATACTGTACAAAAAAAGCCCCAATGTGTGTTGAGGCCTTAAAGTAAGCGTGCTACTTCTGCATATTGCGGAAGAACAAATCGAGGCCGAGGACGGATGCTGCAAGAGCTAGAGGCAGAGTAGGGGGTAGAGGGGTGTAGTGCCCCAACGAGACCGCAGAACCTGCGTACTCGTTTTGGGTACGCAGGTCATTGTAGGTTAGTGTGTAATGTTTAGCTGAATTTCACTACCTGTCGATTGTGGCCAGCGCGGTAGCTGACGTGGATCCAGTAGGTTGTGCCACGATGCTCCCAGATGAGCTGGTCATAGGGCAGGTTGTCCATCATCCAGATGAACCATCGTATCAGCGTTTTCACGTTGTTGTGACGGATATCAGCGGCCTCGCCACGCATGTGCTGGCTGGTGCTGCTGCCGCCCACCTTGGCATTGAGTGCGGGGCAGCGGTAGCCCGAGGATATTTCCACGGGCTCGCCCACATGTTGGCGCAGGGGTTCCAGCACATTGTGGCACAGCGTGGTGATGTTGGCCACGGCACTGGCAGGGATGGTGTTTGCTATATTGTACTTGCGCGCGGTGTTGCTGCGCTGAAACTCCTCGAGGGAGAAATGAGGGGTAAGCGAGAGCGATGTCGATAGCTTGCTATCGGACATGGCCGAGTGTGACGACTTCGACGAAGTCAAATGTTCGGTGATTTTTGTCATAAATAAGTATTTTTTGTACTGTCATCCTGAGCGAAGGCCTCGGCCGTAGTCGAAGGATCTTTCACCCTTTATGTCAGTAATAGACTGTGTGTAAGATGCTTCGGCGCGCTGCGCTTGCTCAGCATGACATAAAATTAAAAACTCTGTGTTCTCTGCGATGACTCCGTCAGGACCTTTGTCCTACGCGGCTGGTGTGGCCGCTTCGGGGTCCTTCCCCAAATCGCTCGCCAGCGATTTGCTGTGTGAGACAATACGTGAGCAACACATACAAGCCGCACACAATCAGGGGCCACGCCACCCACTGCGGCACGAGGGTGACCGGACTAACTTCCTTGG
>JAZRYA010000006.1:0-34952 GCA_045600505.1 Bacteroidaceae bacterium | reverse complement strand
TGGATGATGACGATGAGTGGCCCTGGGAAGATGACGACGAGGAAGAGCATAGCTCAATTATGAATTCTGCGATTAAGCGAGAGTAGAGTGATGCTTGCATCAACTATGCCGAGCATGAGCAGAATCGAGCATAGCTCAATTATGAATTCTGCGATTAAGCGAGAGTAGAGTGATGCTTGCATCAACTATGCCGAGCATGAGCAGAATCGAGCATAGCTCAATTATAAATTATGAATTAAAAAAAATGGTAGGGATTTTTAGAGTTAAGAAAGTGGGTCCTGTGACCCAGATCAGAAAGACAGATGGTAGCTTCTTCAACAAGAGAACCATCGAAGTGCAAGCATGGGGTGGACCCCTGGAAGACCGATTTGCGCTGGACTTGTTTGACGACAACGCTACGCGCAGTTACGAGGTGGAGCAGCTGGTGAGAGCATCGCTGCTGTTTGGCACCTTCACCCTCCAGGAACGCATCCTGCAGTACGTCCACGTAAAAGAGATCATGGACGTGTAATTACTAACTGAGTTGGAGCTGGCGAAGAGAGGTCCATGGATAATTGCGCAACCTACTCTACGCTCTCTTCACTCGCAACAATTCAGATTATGAAGAGAAATTCTGTTTTTGTAGACACCATCAAGATGGACACAGAGACCATCTTTATGGAAAATGGTGAGGTAAAGTTCTTTCCTGCTAGTTACGAGGAAGACCAGTCGATAGTGTATGGGGCTGACGAGGTCCATCAGCGAGGCTCGCTGGTGTGCACGGGCTCGGGCAAGGGACATTTCCGTCCCTACAACACGGGCGGCCCCTCGATCTATCACACCCTGCTGAAGACGGGACATGGCGAGGTAAAGGAGTCGGCACACAGGGTGTATGTGACGCTGACCTTCCTGAAACGCGAGGGCAAGGTGCTGGTGAACAAGGCACTGGCAGAGGAATGTGCCGAGATAAAGGCTTACATGAAATCTAAAATCAAGGACGCAAGATGGTAAATCACATCACACTTGACGACTCGGGGCACAAGGTGGCCCGGGTTGTCACTACGGAGGAGGAATATCGTGCGCTGCGCTCGTCGCCACGCAACAAGAAACTGCTGGCGCTTGCCCGAGGGGGTGACGACAGTGCCAAGCGACAGCTTGTGCAGTTTTGCTATAGCTGTGCCCCGACACTGAGCCCCCTGCCCTCGCATCCCGACATCATCCCCGTGCAGACCGTGTGGGGCGATGGCGCTCCGCTGAAGGGGTGCGCACTGGTGGCCAACAGCGTGGGCATGGACGTGGACATTCATCGGGACGAGGACGAGGACGAGTGGGATTACCAGAAGCGCCTGGAAGCCATCCCCAAAAAGATTATGGCCAAGAAGGATGAACTGGGGCTGCTGATGCTGGAGCGTTCGGTGTCGAAGGGCTACCACATCGTGTTTCGCCGCAGGACGGACCTGGGCCAGGTGGAGAATCTGGAGTGGGCCAGCAAGCTGCTGGGAGTGCCCTTTGACGCTGCCGCAAAAGACGTGACGCGTGTCTTCTTTACAACCTCGGCCGACGCGGAAGACTTGCTGTATCTGGACGCGGAGTTGTTTGACACTACCCTGCCCGAGATGAAGGTTGCAGAGCCCGCGACGGTGGTGCACCAGGTGCCCACCACGGGCGAGTCGCAGGGTGAGAAGGAACTGCCCTATCACCTGATCATACCCGCCTTCTTCCAGATGGAGTGCCCCAGCTATCCGCAAGTGCCGGAGGGCACACGCAACGACACGCTGTTCAACGTGACGGCCAAGTACCTGCGCTATTGCACCGACCACAACTACAATCGGCTGCTGACGCTGCTGTATCCCCACTACAGCTTTGGCCTGTCCGAGGCTGAGGTAGGCAGCATCATACGGTCGGCCCTGTCACGCGAACGTGCGCTGACGCCCAAGGCGGTTCGATATGTGCTGAAGAAGTTTGGCAACGAGCCGGACAAGTCATCCAGCGTGCTGGTGACGGACGAGGATGAGGGCGCGCCCTATCGCCAACTGTCGGACTGCATCATCGACGAGACGCTG
Source organism: Bacteroidaceae bacterium (assembly GCA_045600505.1). Lineage (GTDB taxonomy): Bacteria > Bacteroidota > Bacteroidia > Bacteroidales > Bacteroidaceae > Physcousia. The sequence continues at coordinate 32,910 of JAZRYA010000006.1, read as the reverse complement.
CTGCCCCCGCTGCCACGCTGGGTGAACGTGGCGCTGAAGGTGGCGCCTGCGGGATACAAGTTCAACACGCTAGCCAGTCTGGCACCTGCCATCATGACGCTGCTGACGGACATCACGTGCCGATTTGCACAGAAGAAGGTGAGCCGACTGAATGCCTGGACGCACGTGGACGGACCACCTGCCTGCAACAAGTCGATCTGCCTGCAGCCCATACCGGTGCTGATGAAGCCACTGCAGGACGAGGATGACCGCAACCAGGCACGTGAGAACGAGTATTACGAGAAGCTGGACGAGGCTGTCAACAAGGAGCAGCAGCCCAAGAAGCCCAAGGACATCGTGATACGCATACTGCCACCCAACACGACTCGTCTGGAGCACATCAAGCGCATGTATGAGGCAGGGGGCAAGCAGACTTACACCTATGCCGAGGAGATACAGTCGCTGGACCTGGGCACGCGTGGCACGTACCACAATCGTGGGGACTTTATGCAGCTGCTCTTTGACAACGGCATGACGGGTAACCAGAGCATGCACGGCAAGAGCATACGCTGCCGCACAGAGGTGCGATGGAACCTGTCGACGAGCGGCACCCGCGACCAGACGGTGCGCACATTCAGCAACGTCACCAATGGTGCCGTGACGCGTGTCTTCTTCTGCCTGATGCCGGACAACCGCAAGAATCAGATGCCCGATTACGTGCAATACACCGACAATGACGTGGAGTATCTGCACCGCGCTGCCAGGGTGCTGATGCAGATGAACGGACATGTGGGCACTCCCCGACTGGACAAGGCTCTGCTGGCATGGCTGGAAAAGGTGCGTCTGGAGTCACTGGATGACTATGAGCGACTGACGTTCAAGAACCGCTCGGCCGACATTGCGCACAAGTTTGGCGTGACCATGCACCTGTGCTGGGTGGTGCAGCAGATCATGGACACCGAGGACCGTGAGCAACGCTCCATCGAAGTGAGGGACCTGGACCTGTCGCAGTATGCCGAGAAGAAGGCATCCATCGACATGGCGCTGTATGCTGCCGATCAGTGTCTGGACGGGCAGTATCGTCTGTGGGCCAAGAAGATGAAGCAGCAGCTGGAGGCTGCCTATGAGGGCACAGCGGTGTTCCGCAAGAGCGACAAGCAGTATCTCGAGATTCCTGATACATTCACCTACTCTACCCTGCACATCCTGATTCCTGACAAAAAACCCAGTGCCATGCGCAAGATGGTGGAACGGTGGAAGAAGGCCAATGTGGTGGTGGAAGCCGGCGAGCGCGATGGCGAGAAGCTGTTTCGCAAGGTGGGCTCAATAGAGTAAATCATGTGACACGATGTGACATGTGACATGTGACATTTAATTTTTTTATTTTATGGACAAGATAACTGATCATTTCAAGTGGAGTGAATTCTCGAACTCGAGCACTGCCACAAAGCACAAGATAGACAATTCGATTCCCGACTGCTACCGAGGCAACATCAAGGCGCTGTGCCTGAATGTGCTGGAGCCCTTGCGCAAGCAATTTGGCGTGGTGCGAGTGACGTCGGGATTCAGGTGCGACAGGTTGAACACCCTGGTAGGTGGCGCGCTGAACAGTGCCCACTTGCGTGGGGAGGCAGCCGACATCATGCCACCCGCTGGTGCCGCCCAGGGGGGTAGAATCGCGCTGATGCGGTGGTTCATCTGGATGATGGACAACCTCCGTTTCAATGAACTCATCTGGGAACGCAAGAATGGCACGTACTGGATACACGTGAGCTACCTGGCCGACCCCACGAAGAATCGGCAGAGAGTTGTCGTTACCTAGTAAAAGTGTTAAGTATAACCAATTTTATAGGATTTGTTTGTTCTGCATAAGCCGGGCCCGGGGATGTTGTGAAACATTCTCGGGCATTTTTCTTGCTCCCCATGCACCATTATCTGCAAATAAAACACTATATTTGCAATAGAAAACCATAACAACAAACGAAAATGAAAAACCTACTGAGAACGATGATGACGACGGTGGTGCTGGTGTGCTGCACCACGGCATGGGGACAGGTGCTGAACATCATGGACCTGGGTGCCAAGAATGACGGCAGCGAGGACATCAGCGCTATCGTGAATGCTCACACGGCCGAGGGGGCCATCTACCTGCCGGCGGGACACTACCGCGTGGATGCACCACTGAGGCTGAAAAACCCGCTGCACGGCGAGGGATTCTGCCGCGACGGACGTGACCCAAAGGGGGTGACGTGGCTGGACTCGCACATCACGTGTGGACCGGATGAGATGGGCGTGGTGGAGTATGGCGAGGTGCCGTGCATCAACGTGGAGAACCTGAGCATACGCTGCCACAGCGAGGAGGATGCCATCCGGGTGAAGCCTTGCCGGCAGTCGACTCTGTCGCTGATCAGCCGCATCGGCATCTTTGGCCTGCAGGGCTGTGGCGTGAGGATCATCGGCTCGGGGTCGAGACCGGTGTTTGTGGAGGACCTGACGGTGATAGCGGCTGCCACGCACCCGATGAACTGCATCGGCATACTGATAGAACCGGCGGACGTGAGACTGACGAACATCGAGCTGATGGGCATACGCCAGGGCATGATCATACGCGGGGCATACACCTATGGATGCAACCTGCATGTGTGGACGGGCGACATGTGCCGCGAGGACGACGGGGGCAAGTGGTGGCTGGGCACCCGTGGATTTGTGCTGGAGGGCGACGGTGTGCTGGTGGGCTCGCAGGTGTACCCGGACACCAACTACTATGTCTTTGAGCAACGCAAGGGCAGCCAGGGGGCATTTGACATCTCGGAGATACTCTACTATGACGACAAGACGGAGAAGCAGAGTGCACGCAAGGACGGGGCGCTGCTGCATGCCGAGGAGGGGGTGACGCCCAACTTGCGCATACACGGTGGCATAGTGGGCGTGTGTGGCACGGACGAGGACCCCTGCTGGATGAGCCAACTGTACACGCCGGGGCAGGACATACGCGATGTGATGGTGCGCACGGACCGCGGTCTGAAGGGGGCCAACATCGATGTGCTGTGCATAGGCGACGGGCTGCCTGACTATACGCTGGACCATGCCGAGGAGGGCTGGGTGAAGGCGGCGGACATACTGGATGCTGCCCCGACGGGCCATGTGGTGGCTACGCTGTCGACGGACGATGGCGCTGCATGGACGGTGACGCTGACGAAGACGGAGGACGGAAAGATACAGAAGAAGATGGTGGCAATGAACAAGTTGTGCAAGCGCTATCGTCTGCGCACGGTGCCTGGCGACGGACTGGTGACGGTGCAGCTGCTGGCGCCCTCGTCTGCCCCACTCCACCTGCGCTGGACCACGCAGTCGATGTCGACGCGCTTCCGCCCCGTGGACTATGCTTCGCTGAGGAGCCACAATATGAGAAGAAGAGACTAATTTTTAATTCATAATTCATAATTCATAATTTGGCTGCGCGATGATTATATGTCACACAGAGACACAGAGAGCGCAGAGTTTTTTTATATTTTTATCCTCTGTCAATTATGAATTATGAATTGTGAATTGTCGAAAATTGCACAAAACGTTTGCGTATGTGCGAAAAAATGCGTAACTTTGCAGTCAAAATAGAATAAATAAGTACGCGTAATATGGAACAATTACCTTCTTTTAATCAAATGGTGGCCGATGCCATCGTGAAAAACTGGGACATGGACGCCATGTCGGACTATGGCGTGTTTACCTTTCAGTACAAGGACGTGGCTCGCATCATCGAGAAGATGCACATCCTGTTTGAGCACGCTGGCATACAGAAGGGCGACAAGATAGCCCTGTGCGGACGCAACCTGTCGCGCTGGGGTGCTGCCTTCTTCTCTATCACCACCTATGGCGCTGTGGCTGTGCCCATCCTGCATGAGTTCCACCCCAACCAGGTACACGACATCGTGAACCACAGCGAGGCTAAACTGCTGTTTGTGGGCGACAAGGTGTGGCCCGCACTCAATGCCGAGGCTATGCCTGCCCTGGCAGGTGTGGTATCGCTGACGGACTATAGTCTGCTGGTGAGCCGCAACGAGCAGTTGACCTATGCTCGCGAGAATCTGAACAAGCTGTTTGGTGAGAAGTATCCCACCAACTTCCGTCCCCAGCACATCAACTACCACAAGAACGAGCCCGAGGAGCTGGCTATCATCAACTATACCAGCGGCACCACCAGCAACAGCAAGGGTGTGATGATCCCCTACCGTGCGCTGAGCAGCAACTGCAAGTTTGCCGTGGAGGTACTGGGCGACAAGTTCAAGGCTGGCGACCGCGTGCTGTCGATGCTGCCCATGGCCCACATGTATGGCATGGCATTTGAGTTTCTGTTTGAATTTACCTACGGCATCCACGTGTTCTTCCTGACCAAGCTGGCCAGCCCCACCGTGCTGATGCGCGCGTTGCAGGACATCAAGCCCCGTATCCTGATCGTGGTGCCCCTGATCATCGAGAAGGTGGTGCGCAAGGCTGTGATGCCCAAGGTGCAGGACGTGAAGGTGAAGATGATGTGGAACATGCCCGTGGTGGGCGACATGATACGCAAGAAGGTGTGCGACGGACTGAGCGAGGCTCTGGGTGGCAACTTCTACGAGGTGATCATCGGCGGTTCGGCTCTGAACCAGGAGGTGGAGAACCTGCTGCACGAGATCAACTTCCCCTACACCGTGGGCTATGGCGCCACCGAGTGTGCTCCCATCCTGAGCTACAGCGACTGGAAGACATTTGCTCCCGGCAGCTGCGGACGTCCCGCTCCTCGCATGGAGCTGCAGATAGACAGTCCCGATCCCCGCAACATCGCTGGTGAGATACTGGCTCGCGGTGCCAACGTGATGCTGGGCTATTACAAGAACGAGGAGGCTACCGAGCAGACCCTGAAGGACGGCTGGTACCACACCGGTGACCTGGGTATCATGGACGAGCAGAACAATGTGTTCATCAAGGGCCGCAGCAAGAACATGCTGCTGGGTGCCAACGGACAGAACGTCTACCCCGAGGAGATCGAGGACAAGCTGGTGAGCATGCCTCTGGTGGCCGAGTGCGTGGTGATACAGAAGGGCGAGAAATTCTATGGTCTGATATATCCAGACCAGGAAAAGGTGCAGTCGCTGAACCTGACCAAGGCTGACATAGAGACTGCCATGGAGCAGAACCGCAAGGAGCTGAACACGGTGATCCCCAGCTACTGCCCCCTGACTGGCATCAAGGTGATGGAACAGGAATTTGAGAAGACTCCCAAGAAGAGCATCAAGCGATTCCTGTACATGAACACCGAAATCTAAGTTTTCGGACGACAGACAACGGACAACAGCAGCTGTTGATTCGTAGTCCCAAAATATAGCCCCGCGACCGATGGTTGCGGGCTTTTTTGTTATATGTTACATTATTTATAATATAGGAAACAGAAGTGACAGCCCATACGGCAGAAAAATCGTATCTTCGCAGCAGAAAATAAAAATACATGACCATGAAACGACTATTTACCCTATCACTGCTCGTGATTGCACTGCTGGCAAATGCCATCGGAGCAAAAGCGCAAGAACGTAGGCCCATCGACTCGGAACACCCTCTGTGGCTGGTGCACGTCGATGTGTGGAACAAGGCCGACCCACAGAAAATCATCGACCTGATACCCCAAGACATACGACCCTATGTCTGCATGAACCTCTCCCTGTCGTGCCAGTATGACAAGGAAAAGGACGTCTACAAGATGCCACAGAATGCCATACGCACCTACAAGTCGTGGGCTTCCATCTGCCAGCAGAATGGCATGTGGTTCTGCTGCCAGCCTGCCAGCGGCGGACACACTCACATACAGGATTATGACCTGGAGACATTTGAATACTTCTACCGCACCTACCCCAACTTTCTGGGCTGGAACTATGCCGAGCAGTTCTGGGGATTTGACGAGGCGGGCGACAAGAGTTCGAGCACACAGACCAACCGCATCGCGCTGTTTGCCAAACTGGTGGAGATGGCGCATCAGTATGGCGGATTCCTGACCATCAGCTTCTGCGGCAACATCTGGAGCCACCCCCTGAACCCCATCGGCATGATGAAGCGCAACAGCGAATTGCTGGCTGCCTGCAAGAAGTATCCCGAGGCTATCCTGTGGCTCTACAAGTACACCACATCGAGCTGCTTCTACAACAACGAGAGCGTCACTTGGGGCCCCTTTGTGTCGGGACTGGCCAAGAACTATGGCGTGCGATACGACAACTGTGGATGGAACGGTGCACTGGATGACATCCTGGGCAAGGACCATGGCAAGAAGTATCCCGTGGCTGCCGGCATAGGCACCGTGATGGAGCAGACAGGACGCAACGGCGGTGCCGTGTGGGACGGACCCGAGCTCATCTGGACCGAGGACTTCCAGGAGATTGCACAAACCAACGTGGGCGGTTACCAGCGTCGCAACTGGGACGTGTATCCCGGTTTCAAGAACGCCTGGCTGGACATGTGGAGCAAGGTGATAGACGGCACACTGCACATCCCCTCGAGGGAGGAGGTGCTGGAGCAGACACACTTCATCATCGTCAACGATGTCACATCGGGCAACGACGAGGATAAGTATGCCACCTGGGGCGACCTGTATGACAATCTGTATAAGCAGACGGACCCCTTCAACAAGGGCAACGGACAGTGGATGAACAACTACTGCTACTTCAAGTCGACCGGACGATTCGGCGCTGTGCCCATGACACTGGAGCTGAACGACGACCTGGCAAAGGCTATCCCCAACCAGGTGAAGAAGTCGAAGCGCACCACCACATGGAGCAGTCTGACGGTGAAGGCCAACAAGTGGAAGCTGGCTTATCCCGAAATCAGCACGGGCGACCTCTTTGTCACTCGCATCAAGAACCAGCTGGTGACCTACACTCCCTATACCTATGTCAACAGCAAGACGTCGGCAAAGGCCAATGTGCCCCTGCAGTACAACACGTGCGAGAGTCTGGATCTGAACTGGGGCAAACTGAGCAGCGGCCTCATCCGTGAGTATGACGACTCGATCACCGTCTACCTGAACAACTACCGCACGGACACCACCACGCTGATGGTGGACGAGATACGTGTCAATGGCGTCGCCGGCACGCCCTCGTACACGGCCAAGAGACGCGCCAATGCTGCCATGACCACCACCGAGGAGTGGAACGAGGCAGACAGCACATGGACCATCACCGTCAAGCATCGCGGTCCCGTGGACCTGGTGCTGCGCTGCAGCGGACTGGGCACCGACCGACGTACCGACGTGGCTAGCAACACGCCCCTGGCATTGCCCCGTCAGCCCGAGCCCTTCCGCGGAGCAATCATCATCGAGGCAGAGGACATGGACTGGAAGAGCATCAAGAGCTGCTGTGTGGACCCCTATGGCCGCTATCCCAACGTGAGAGGACATGCGGGCAACGGATTCATGGACATGGGCACCAGCACGGCAGGCGGACTGAAGTGCGTGGTGAAGGCTCCCGAGGCAGGTACCTACAAGTTGGCCGTGCGCTATACCAACACGACAAAGGCGGGCAACCTGACCGTCAAGGTGGGCACTACATCGCACCTGATGAAGTGTGAGAAGACGGAGACAAACCAGTGGCTGAAGGCTACTGCCGAATACGAGCTGAAGGAGGGTAACAACAATGTCTACATCAACAACACCGCCGGTCTGAACATGTACATCGACCAGCTAATTGTGACCCCCGCCGACCTGCCTGCCGAGCGTTTCCTGGTGACCGTGCGCGATGCCGAGCATGGCACTGCCGTGGCTAGCGTGAGTGAGGCTGAGGAGGGCGAGACAGTGACCCTGACTGCCACCCCCGAGGAGGGATGGAACCTGGTGGGATGGAACATTCTGCATGGCGACATCGTCATTGCCGAGGATGGCACATTCACCATGACGGACGACAACGTGACGGTGCAGCCCATCTATGCCGATGCTACTGCCGTGTACAAGTTGGACATGAGCCAGGTACTCAGCGGCAACATGCCCCAGGGATGGCGTGCTGTGGACAATGGCGACGTGCACGAGTATCCCAACGGATATGGCAGTGGCCCTCGCACCTTTGCTGGCTTTGCCGGCACATGGGACAAGGCGCTCTACTGGCGTGTGAGCTATGCTGACTATGGCATGCAGTCGGCCTACAGACTCCATCTGCAGCCCGGCACTTACAAGTTGACCTGGAACATGGCTGCCTGGAAGGGCACTCCCAAGTGCAAGGGTATGATCACCACCACCGCTGGCAAGGTGATTGCCCAGAGCACCTTCTACAGCGTTACACCCAATGCCAATGGTAACTTCAACGCCAACCTGTCGAGCGCTCCCGAGCGCAGTCTGGAGGTGAAAATCACCGAGGAGGGCGACTATGTCATCAAGTTTATGAACAACGGCACGGGATTCGACGAGTTCCTGCTCACCAACTGCCGTCTGGGCATCGTGGAGAGCGGAGAGGATGCCATCAATGCCATCGAGGCTGACAATCTGCAGCAGCCCGGCACAGAAATCTATGCACTGGACGGCCGTCGTCTGACCCGTCTGCAGAAGGGTGTCAACATCATCCGTCGACAGGGTGTGGAAGTGAAGAAAATCTATGTAAAATAAATAACCAATACAAGCATGAAAAGGACTATCATTACCGCCCTGCTGATGGCTAGTATGGGCGCAAGTGCACAAACCAATGTGAACATGCCCGTGGTGCAAACCAAGTACACGGCCGACCCCGCACCTATGGTGCACGATGGCGTGGTGTACCTCTTTACCACCCACGACGAGGATGGTGCCGAGGGATTTATGATGAAGGACTGGTTGCTCTACACATCGACGGACATGGTCAACTGGCAGGACCATGGCGCAGTGGCTTCGCTCAAGGACTTCAAGTGGTACAAGGGCGACAACGGTGCATGGGCCGAGCAGGTAATAGAGAGAGATGGCAAGTGGTACATGTACTGCCCCATCCACGGACATGGCATCGGTGTGCTGGTGGCAGACAAGCCCACCGGACCCTACAAGGATCCCATCGGCAAACCCCTGGTATGGCAGCGTGAGCACTGGGACGACATCGACCCCACCGTGTGGATAGACGATGACGGACAGGCATACATGTACTGGGGTAACCCCAATCTCTACTGCGTGAAACTGGGCCGTGACATGATCTCGACCGAGGGTGAAATCATGAAGTTGCCCCACATCGAGGACTATCAGGAGGGACCCTGGTTCTGGAAGCGCAACGGACATTACTATCTGGCTTTCGCATCGACTTGCTGCCCCGAGGGCATCGGCTATGCCATGAGCGATGGCCCCATGGGACCCTGGGAGTACAAGGGACATATCATGAACCACACGCCCCGCACACGTGGCAATCACCCTGGTATCATCGATTACAAGGGCAAGAGCTATGTCTTCGGTCTGAACTATGACATCTTCCGTCTGGAGACTAACCGCCATGCCGAACAGCGTAGCGTGGCTGGCGCCGAGATGGAATACCGCGAGGATGGCACCATCGTGGAGCTGCCCTACTTCCAGGATTGCAAACTGGAGCAGGTGGAGGCTTTCAACCCCTATCGCAATGTGGAGGCTGAAACCATCGCATGGGGCTATGGACTGAAGACGGAGAAGCGCAATCCCTGGTCTCCCGGTGGTGGCAATCAGGTGGTGAAGGACATCGATGATGGCGAGTTCCTGCTGGTACGCGGCGTGGACTTTGCTCGCGGTGCCAAGAAGTTTACCGCTACTGCTATGTGCCACATGGTGGGTGGCAGCATCGAACTGCACCTCGACTCGCCCAAGGGCAAACTGGTGGGAACCGTCACTATCGGCAACACCAAGGACCAGTATCTGGAGCACTCGTGCCAGGTGAAGGGTGCCAAGGGTAAGCACGATCTCTACTTCGTGTTCCGTGGCTGCGACATGCAGAAGCACAACCTGTTCTACTGGGATAGCTGGAAGATGGAATAATAAACAAACAATCGTATGAAGAAATTACTATTCTTTGCTGCGCTGCTGCTAACCATGCAGGCACGGGCACAGGTGAGCGACTTCTATGAGAAGAACACCGTGCTCAACTACAGCGATGGGGAGAAGGCTGCTGGCGATATCCCCCAGCCTACCAAGTTTGACCCCAACTTCCACATCTACCTGTGTCTGGGGCAGTCCAACATGGAGGGAAATGCCAAGATAGAGGCACAGGACCGACAGGGCATCAACACACGATTCCGCATGATGTCGGCCGTCAACATGCCCAACATCGGCAGAAAACAAGGCATGTGGTATGCTGCCGTGCCCCCACTCTGCCGCGAATGGACCGGACTGACCCCCGTGGACTACTTCGGACGCAGCCTGGTGGAGCAACTGCCCGACAGCATCAGTGTGGGTGTCATCAATGTGGCCATCGGTGGCTGCAGCATCAATCTCTTTGACGAGGACAAGGCTGCCGACTACATCGCACATGCTGCTGGATGGCTGCAGAACTTCTGCCACGAGTATGGCGACAATCCCTATCGCCGACTGGTGGATATGGGCAAGAAAGCCCAGCAGGCAGGTGTGATCAAGGGCATACTGCTGCATCAGGGATGCACCGACAATGGGCAACAGGACTGGCCCGAGCGTGTGAATCTGGTATACACCCGACTGCTCAAGGACCTGGGACTGCAAGCCGAGGAGGTGCCCCTGCTGGTGGGTGAACTGATGACTAAAGAGGATGGCGGATGCTGCTATCACCACAACAGCATCATCGACAAGATACACGAGCGCATACCCACTGCCTACCCCGTGTCGGCACTGGGATGCCCCGGAAAGCCCGACAAACTGCACTTCACTGCCGAGGGTTACCGCATGCTGGGCCGTCGGTATGCTGATGTGATGATGTCGCTGCTGAACCGCAACAAGCAGCAGGTGGCAGACAACACGGTACCCGTGCAGCAATACCCCCGAGTGGATCCCGAGGGACGTGTCACCTTCCGTCTGCAGGCTCCCGAGGCACACTACGTGGCAGCTGACATCTGTGGCAAGAAGTATCCTATGACATGTGACAGCAAAGGCGTGTGGACGGTGACTACCGCTCCCCTGGTATGTGGTTTCCACTACTATTTCCTCACTATCGATGGCACCAACTACATCGACCCTGCATCGCAAACCTACTTCGGCTGCGGCAAGATGTGTGGCGGCATAGACGTCAATGTGGATATCCAGGGTAACACTCCTCTGCTGAACCTGATGAAGGGTGCTACCATGACGGCCGAGGAGATGGCGCTGTATAGCTACAATCCCCAGATTGGCCATGGACAGGTGCGCGAGTGCCGATACTGGTCCAACAAAGAAGGCCGCGAGCGTCGTGCCTTTGTCTACACTCCCGCAGGGTACGATCAGGGCAAGAAGAAATACCCCGTGCTGTATCTGCAACATGGCATGGGCGAGGATGAAACGGGATGGAGCAACCAGGGCAAGATGCAGTATATCCTGGACAATCTGATTGCCCAAGGCAAGGCAGAGCCCATGATCGTGGTGATGGACAACGGAAACTGCAGTCACTCGTTTGGCACCAAGCCTGGCGAGTCGATGGCCGAGTTTGGCGCGTCGTTTGGTCCTATCCTGATGGATGAAATCATCCCTTGGGTGGAGAGCAACTTCCGCACGCTGAAGGACCGCAATCACCGTGCTATGGCTGGCCTCTCATGGGGTGGAAAGCAGACACTGGAAATCACAACTGCCCATCTGGATCAGTTTGCCTACATCGGCACATTCAGCGGGGCTATCTTCGGACTCGACGTGAAGAAGTATGGCAATGGGGTGTTCCAGGATGCCGAGAAATTCAACAAGCAGGTGAAATACCTCTTTATGGGTTGTGGCAGCGAGGAGAACTTTGGCACGGAGCGTATGGTGCAAAACTTGCACGATGCTGGCATCCATGCTGAATTCTACAGTTCGCAAGGCACGCATCACGAGTGGTTGACTTGGCGCCGCTGCTTGACGCAGTTTGTGCCACACTTGTTCAAGTAATACAGTTATCCCCCTTCTCCAAACAACAGGACGAAGGGGGATAATTTTATCTGTAGATGCGAGCGAGGTAGTCGTAATGATTGCCCCGCTCTACACAATCGACATGAAAACCCGCTGCCTCGGCATAGAGTTGCAAGGTAGCAAAGTCGAGATAGAGCCAGGGGAATTCCTCGCCACGCACACTGCGATACTGCATGCGGAAAGTCACCTCGCCATAGTACACGTCCTGAGGATCCCAATCTAGATTGCCTTCTTCGTCCTCGAAGATGTAACGCAAATCGGAAGAGTCCATCAGCACTTGTCCTCCGGGAGCCAATATGCGCGTGAGGTGTTGAAAGAATCGGGGAAGATGCTCTACCTTGCCTACAATGCCGCTGCCATTCATCAGCATCAGTATCGTGTCATACTGCTCCACCAGACTGAAGAAGTCGGCCTGGCGAACGGACTTCACTCCCCTAGCCTGCATCGTCACTACACTGAGGGGAGAAATGTCTATAGCCTCTACATCCTGTCCACGCTCTTGCAGTACAAGGCTATGACAACCCGCACCGGCACCCACATCCAAGATTCTGCCCTTTGCCATATCCAATGCTTTCTGTTCGAGCACAGGCATCTGAGCATAGGTGCGAAACAGAGTGGACACGGGTATCTCGTCCTCTTCAAACTGAGGAGAGAACACACGCAAGCGCGAGGCTTTGCCACGCTCGTAGTAATCGTGTATGGCAGCACCCATAGGGTCATGCTCGAAGGGAATATGAAGTGTAGTAGACATGATGTAGAACAAAATTCCCCCACATGCGAACACATGCAGGGGAATACTTATGTGTGAAAGACTTTGCTTACTTGATGATCTCCAGCTCGGTGAATACCTTCTTCAGCTTCTCTACGGACTGGTCTACCTGCTCACGAGTGTGGGTAGCCATCAGCGCGTAACGCACCAGAGTGTCACTGGGAGCACATGCGGGAGGAATAACAGGATTGATGAACACACCCTCCTCGAAAGCACGAGCAACTACCACGAAGGTCTTTTCGATATCACGTACATAGAGAGGAATGATGGGAGACTCGGTCTCGCCAATCTCGAAGCCCTCCTCACGGAAACGCTTCAGTGCATAGTTAGTCACATCCCAAAGTGCCTGGATGCGCTCGGGCTCACTCTGCAGGATGTGCAGAGCCTCGAGGGCAGCAGCAGTGGCAGCGGGAGTACAGCTGGCGCTGAAGATGTAGGTGCGGGCAGTGTGACGCAGTGAGTCAATAACAATCTGGTCAGCTGCAATGAAACCACCGATACTAGCCATAGACTTGCTGAAGGTACCCATGATGAGGTCTACCTCGTCTGTCAGACCAAAGTAGTCACATACACCACGACCATCACGGCCAAATACACCCAATCCGTGAGCCTCATCGACCATGATGCTGGCATTGTACTTCTTCTTCAGCTCTACGATCTCGGGCAGCTTACACAGGTCACCCTCCATAGAGAATACACCGTCTACGATGATCAACTTCACCTTGTCGGGGTCGCAACGCTGCAGCACGCGCTCCAGATCGGCCATGTCGTTGTGCTTATAACGCAACTGAGTGGCGAAACTGAGGCGACGGCCATCCACGATGCTGGCGTGGTCACGATCATCACAGATGATGTAATCGTCCTTACCTACCAACTGAGGAATAACACCGCTGTTTACAGTGAAACCAGTGGCAAAGCACAAAGCATCGTCCTTGCCAATATACTCGGCCAACTCCTTTTCGAGCTGCACGTGAATGTCCAAGGTACCATTGAGGAAACGGCTACCGGCACAGCCACTACCGTATCTCTGCATAGCAGCACATCCTGCGTCGATAATACGCTGATCACCGGTCAAACCGGTATAAGCATTAGAACCAAACATCAGGACCTTGTGGCCACCCATCTCTACTTCAGTTCCCTGCTTACCCTCAATTTCACGAAAATAAGGGTAGATACCCCGTGCCTTGACATCCTGTGCCATAGCATAGAAAGGGTGTTTTGCGAGTTTTTCTTGTAATAATCCCATATTCTAAATAGGTTATAATCAGTTTAAATAGCACGCACTGCAACATTGATTTACGCGCGCATAATACATTTTCAGCGTGCAAAGTTACGAAAAAAAGTGGAAATTCTGCCCATCTATACCCAAAAAAGATTAGGTCAGAAAATATATTGCATCCACACAGCATACTTTTGCGCCCTTTTTCATATCTTTGCACCCGATTTAAGATTATGGAGAAGAAAAGGATCCGATTTATCATCAACCCCATTTCGGGCACAAACAGCAAGGAAGCTATCGTGGCCCTGATCCCAGACTATCTGGACCCCCAGAAGTTTGAATGGGAAATTACATACACCAAGTATGCTGGCCATGCTGCCGAACTGGCAAGCGAAGCTGCTGCATCGGGATACGATGTGGTGGTGGCTGTTGGTGGAGACGGAACCGTCAACGAAGTTGCTCGCTCGCTGGTACACACACAGACTGCACTAGGCATCATTCCATGCGGAAGCGGTAATGGACTGGCGCGACACTTGTATATCCCCATGAATCCCGAAGGCGCACTCAGCATTCTGGGCCAGTGTGACATCGAGACACTGGACTACGGAAAAATCAATGGGCAGCCCTTCTTCTGCACCTGTGGCGTGGGATTCGACGCTTTTGTCAGTCTGAAGTTTGCAGAATCTGGCAAACGTGGGCTCCTCACGTATATTGAAAACACTCTGCGCGAGGGACTGAAATACAAGCCCGAGACATATAGAATACGTTTCGACAACGAGGAGCAGGAGCACCAGGCATTTCTCATTGCTTGTGCCAATGCCTCTCAGTATGGCAACAATGCATACATTGCTCCTGCCGCTAGCATGAGCGATGGACTGATGGATGTCACGATCATGGAGCCTTTCAATGTCATCGAGGCTCCTCAGATTGCCATTCAGCTATTCAACAAGACTATCGACCGCAACAGCCACATCAAGACTTTCCGCTGCCAGCACCTACATATCAGTCGCGAACACGAGGGAGCTATCCACTTCGATGGTGACCCGATGGCGTGTGGCAAGGAACTGGATGTGGAGTTGATCCCCCAGGGCATCAAGATTGTTGTCAATGCCAACGAGCAACTGTTTGTTCCCCCACTCTTCCGTGCTTTCAGTGACATCTATGACGATATGAGCCACGAAGCAAAACACCTGCGTGAAGAATTCCACAAGACAGATGTACGCATCAAAGCTATCAACCGCAATTTGTTGAGAAAACTGAAACAGAGATAGCGAATATCAAAGATAAAAATCTCGGGTCAAATTGGTGTACGCTTCAGTTCGGGTTCCATCCGGATTCTGAAGCGTTAATTCTTCTGTTTGCACAGGACCCTTTTTCCTGGAGAATGTCAGCATCACGCGACGCACATCTTTGTGTGGAACAGTACGCACTTGACACTCTTTACATAGAAAAAGATGGTAATTCAATGCCGTTGATATAAATTGATTACGCGCATTCAACGGAAGTATTACTGAAAGTCTACCATCGGGGGTAATCAACCTCTCTACAGCACACAACAACTGATCGAAGGAAAGCCCCGATGCATGGCGCGCAGTGGCACGAAGAGAATCAGGAGATGGAGTATCTTCGATAAAGAATGGAGGATTGCACAGGATACAATCAAATCGGCCTTTCAGATCAGCCGAAATAGTGCAGACATCTTGTAAATCAATTTCCACACGTTCCGACCAGGGTGAACGAGATACATTCTCCCTCGCTTGCTCTACTGCTTCGGGATCTATTTCTATGCCAACAATCTGTGCTGATGCATTCCGCTGAGCCGCCATGATGACTATCAGTGCACTGCCTGTACCTATATCCAAAATGCGACGAGCATGCTCAACTTCTGCCCATGCACCCAGCAACACGCCATCGGTGCCCACTTTCATGGCACATCGGTCGTGATAGATTTCAAACTGGCGAAAACGGAATGAAGGCTGGCTCATCGGCTTGGATTTGACACACAAAAGTACTCAAAAAATCTTAATTCCCGCGCGCAAACGCACACATATTTTGGGAATATGGTTTTTTTTTCTTACTTTTGCATCCGTTTTGCGATTAACTGAACAGATTATATTAAGATAAAAAGATAAGATTCTGAATGGACGATTTCAATCCCTTAACATTTGTAACAGACTTTGATGGCGATATGTCGGGCCTGCTCGACACCCCCATACCCCAAGAAATGCCCATCCTACCCCTCCGCGGAACCGTATTCTTCCCCGGAACTGTATCACCCGTGATGCTGAAGAGATCCTCTAGTCTCAAACTCTGTGAGGAGGCTGCACGCAAGAACACCATCATCGGTGTTTTTTCCCAAAGACACAGCAAGGACGAAGAACTGACTAACCTGAAACTGAATCCCTGGGGAATAGCTGCTCGTGTCATCCGCATCCTGGACATGCCTGACGGTACAAAGAACGCCATTGTACAAGGTCTGGGACGCATCAAACTGATAGAACAACTGAACACCAGTCCATATATCACTGGTATTGTCGAGTCGGCTCCCGATCATAAAATCGAAAATCCCGAAATGTTCAAGCTCTTGGCAGAGGCATGCCGAGAGGCTTCCGTTGCTCTGCTCGAGGATACCGAAAGCATCCCTCGCGAGGCGGAGTTTGCTATCAAGAACATGAGACCCGACCTGCTTCTCATCAATCACCTGTGTGCCATCGTCCCCATCGACAACGATAGAAGGAAGAGACTGATCAATCTCAGTTCTATCCAGGAACGTGCTACATACCTGTTGAAATACATCAATGAGATACGTGCTATCCAAGAGCTGAGAAAGAAAATCCAGCAGGACACGCAAGCAACTCTCAACCAACAACAGCGTGAGTACTTCTTGCAACAGGAGATACGCAACATACAGGACGAACTGGGTGGTCCCAGTACCACACGAGATAGCGAAACTCTTCGCCAGCAAGCTGACGAGAAGGATATGCCCCAATATGCAAGGGAAACCTTCAATAGAGAGTTGGCCAAGTTGGAACGTCTCAATCCTCAGAGCCCCGACTACAACGTGCAGCTCAACTACTTGCAAACTATCGTGCAACTGCCCTGGAACCATTGCACCATGGATAACCTCAACCTGCAAAATGCAGAAAGAGTGCTCAACCGTGACCACTATGGCATGGAAGAGGTGAAGGAGCGCATACTGGAGCATCTGGCAGTACTGAAACTGCGCGGTGACATGAAGTCGCCCATCATCTGCCTCTACGGTCCTCCCGGAGTGGGTAAAACCTCTCTTGGACGCAGCATTGCAGACAGTCTGAAGCGTAATTACGTACGCGCTTCTCTCGGCGGACTGCATGACGAGTCGGAGATACGCGGACACCGTCGCACATACATCGGTGCTATGCCCGGTAGAATTCTAAAGAACCTCATCAAAGCTGGCAGCAACAACCCTGTTTTTATCTTGGACGAGATAGACAAGATAAGCGGACAAACTGTCAATGGCGATCCCTCATCGGCATTGCTCGAAGTACTGGATCCCGAGCAGAATTCCACATTCCACGACAACTTCCTGGACATGGACTACGACTTGTCCAATGTGATGTTTATCGCTACTGCCAATGACATCAGCGCCATTCCACGTGCACTGCGTGACAGAATGGAACTCATCGAGGTGGGCGGTTACTGCACCGAGGAGAAGACAGAGATTGCCCGTAAGCACCTTATCCCCAAGGTAAAGGAAGCCAACGGACTCGCAGAGCACAAGAGCCTGAAGATGAACAAGGCTGCTATCGAGTTTGTGATAGAGCATTACACTCGTGAAAGCGGTGTTCGTGGCCTCGAGAAGCAGTTGAACAAGTTGTTCCGCAAGACTGCTCTAGAGATTGCAAAGGGCGGTGAGGTGCCCACAACCATCAATACCGAGGAGACAAAACGCCTGTTGGGCAAGGTTCTCTATTCTCGCGACATCTATCAGGGCAATGAAAATG
The DNA here is from genome assembly GCA_045600505.1 of Bacteroidaceae bacterium. Lineage (GTDB taxonomy): Bacteria > Bacteroidota > Bacteroidia > Bacteroidales > Bacteroidaceae > Physcousia. The sequence goes on along the minus strand of JAZRYA010000006.1, from coordinate 14,935 downwards.
CCGGTGTCGTAACGGGTCTTGCATGGACTAGCGTGGGTGGTGAGATTCTGTTTATAGAAACCAGTCTTTCCAAGAGCAAGGGTGGCAAATTGACCCTCACTGGTAACCTCGGTGATGTAATGAAGGAAAGTGCAATGCTGGCACTGGAATACATCAAGGCACATGCCGAGCAATTGAACATCGACATCCGTGTCTTTGACAACTGGAACATACACTTGCACGTGCCCGAGGGAGCTACGCCCAAGGATGGTCCCTCGGCAGGTATCACCATGGCAACAGCTTTGGCTTCTGCCCTCACCCAGCGTAAGGTTCGTTCGCATCTAGCCATGACGGGCGAGATTACCCTGCGTGGCAAGGTTCTCCCCGTGGGTGGAATCAAGGAAAAACTGCTGGCTGCTAAGCGTGCAGGTATACGAGAAATTGTCATCTGCAAAGACAACCGCAAGGACGTGGAGGATATTCCCGAGATGTACCTCAAGGGAGTTACTTTCCACTATGTTGACACGGTAGAGGATGTCCTGCAGTACGCCCTACTCCAGGAGAAGGTAAAGAATCCCATCGACTTATCCATAAATGAACAGGAGGCTGAGAAATGACATTCCAACTGCTACACACAGACGATAAGACAAACGCTCGTGCTGGCATAGTAACCACTGATCACGGACAGATTGAAACCCCCATATTCATGCCTGTGGGCACCCTGGGCAGTGTCAAGGGTGTCATGCAGCGCGACTTGAAAGAGGAGGTGAAGGCTCAAATCATTCTGGGCAACACCTACCACCTCTATCTGCGACCTGGCACAGAGATTCTGGAACAGGCTGGTGGTTTGCATAAGTTCAACGGATGGGACCGTCCTATCCTGACAGACAGCGGTGGTTTCCAAGTGTTCTCACTCACCGGCATCCGCAAACTGACTGAGGAAGGATGCACCTTCCACAGTCACATCGACGGTTCGAAGCACATCTTCACACCCGAACGAGTGATGGACATCGAGAGAAGCATCGGTGCAGACATCATGATGGCACTGGATGAGTGTCCTCCTGGAACCTCGGATTACAACTATGCCAAGAAAAGCCTGGGCCTGACTCATCGCTGGTTGGACCGTTGCATCAAGCGATTCAATGAGACCGAACCTAAATATGGATACTACCAGAGCCTGTTCCCTATCGTGCAAGGATGTACTTATCGTGACTTGCGCGAGCAGTCTGCAGAATTCGTTGCATCCAAGAATGCAGATGGAAATGCCATCGGCGGTCTTGCTGTGGGCGAACCTGCTGAGGTCATGTACGAGATGATCGAGGTAGTCAATGCCATTCTTCCTAAGGACCGTCCCAGATACTTGATGGGTGTAGGCACTCCCATCAATTTGCTCGAGGCGATAGAACGAGGCGTGGATATGTTTGACTGTGTGATGCCTACAAGAAACGGACGCAACGCTTGTCTGTTCACCAGCGAGGGTATCATGAACATGCGCAACAAGAAATGGGAAATGGACTTCTCGCCCATTGACCCCAATGGCACTGCTTCCATCGACACATTCTACACCAGAGCCTATCTGCATCATTTGTTCAAGGCACAGGAATTGTTGGCTCTGGAATTGGCCAGCATCCACAATCTGGCATTCTACCTCTGGCTGGTGGGTGAAGCACGCAAGCACATCCTAGCAGGTGACTTCAGCACATGGAAGGCAGGAATGGTACGCAAGTTGGGCAATCGATTATAATAAAGTGACTGAGGGATTATGAAGTTGAGAATACCACTGCTAAAGAGAATAGATACCTACTTGATTGCCAAGTTCCTGGGTACCTACTTCTTTGCCATCGTGCTGATTATCAGCATCGCTGTGGTTTTTGACTACAACGAGAACATCGATAAGTTTACCCAGAGCGGAGCTCCCTGGCAAGAAATCATCTTCGACTATTATCTCAACTTCATCCCCTTCTATGCCAATCTGTTCAGCGCTCTTTTCGTTTTCATCTCGGTCATCTTCTTCACCAGCAAACTGGCTGATAACAGCGAGATCATCGCTATGATAAGCACGGGAATGAGCTTTGGACGACTGCTGCGCCCCTACATGATTAGTGCTACGGTGATAGCATTACTCACCTTTTATCTCGGTTCTGAAGTGATTCCACAAGGCAGTGCTACCCGACTGGCATTTGAAAACACCTACAAGAGGAAAAAGAAGAACGCAACCTATGCCGACTATGTGCAGCTGCAAGTAGATACCGGTGTAATTGCATTTATCGAGCACTTCGATGGTCCAACAAAAACAGGATACCACTTCCAGCTCGATAAGTTTGAAAACAAGAAACTGATTTCGCACCTCACTGCTCCCACTATTGTGTACGACTCCATATCGGACGAGCGATTCCACTGGAAGATCATGAACCCCACAATCCGTGATATGCGAGGCATGCGGGAAAAAATTACGCACCTCAGCAGCGTCGACTCGGTAATCATCATGGAACCCTCGGACTTCCTCTTCACCCGAAACTTGCAGGAAACCATGACCAACAAAGAGTTGGTGGAGTACATCGAAAGACAACGCATTCGAGGCAATGGCAATCTCAAAGCATTCCAGGTGGAATATTACAAACGATTTGCCGACCCATTTGCAGCATTTATTATGACAATCATCGGCGCATCACTCAGCAGTCGCAAACGAAAGGGCGGCATGGGATTCTCGCTGGGAATAGGCCTAGTGCTGAGTGTTACTTTTATCTTCTTCCAAGGTATCTCCTCCACCTTCGCCATCAACGACAACTTCCCACCACTGCTGGCGGTATGGCTGCCCAACATCTTGTTTGCGGGCATTGCATATTACCTCTACCGCCGAGCACCTAGATAATATATACGAAACAGAATTGACAATCAAACACGCATGGATTTTTACGATTTAGACTTGAATGATGATGTGCTGGATGCACTCGACGATATGAACTTCACCGATACGACTCCCATTCAGGAGCACTCTATCCCTCCCATTTTGGAAGGACGAGACTTGATAGGAGTTGCCCAGACTGGTACGGGAAAAACCGCAGCCTACCTACTCCCCGTCCTCTCGAAACTGAGCGATGGCGGCTATCCCAGCGATGCCATCAACTGCGTCATCATGAGCCCTACTCGCGAGCTGGCACAGCAAATCGACCAAGCCATGCAAGGTTTTGCCTACTATCTCGACGACATCAGCAGTGTAGCCGTGTATGGTGGTAACGACGGTATCCGATACGAACAAGAAAAACGTGGATTTGAGCATGGAGCTAGTATCATCATCGCTACACCCGGACGTCTCATAAGCCACATCTCTCTGGGTAACATTGACCTGTCTCGCGTATCATTCTTTATCCTAGACGAGGCAGACCGCATGCTGGACATGGGTTTCAGTGAAGATATCATGCAGATAGAAAAGCAGTTGCCCAAGGACAGACAGACCATCATGTTCAGCGCAACTATGCCCAACAAAATTGTGGAGCTGGCAAAAACCATCTTGCGTGATCCCGTAGAGGTGAAACTGGCAGTAAGCAAACCGGCTGAGAAAATCCACCAGAGTGCCTACGTCTGCTATGAGGCTCAGAAATTGGGTATCGTCAAGAGCCTGTTCAAGGTCAAGAAGCCCGAGCGAGTAATTATCTTCGCAGGTTCCAAACTGAAAGTCAAAGACCTGAACATCACACTGAAACGAGCTGGTTTCAACGTTGGAGCTATGCACAGCGACCTGCAGCAGAGCGAGCGCGACGAGGTGATGTACCAGTTCAAAAGCCAGCAGATAGATATCCTAGTCGCTACCGACATCGTAGCACGAGGCATAGATATCGACGACATCCAGTTGGTTGTAAACTATGATGTACCCCATGATGCAGAAGATTACGTGCATCGAATTGGACGTACAGCACGAGCAGGAGCATCAGGTGCTGCCATCACATTGGTAGGAGAAAAGGACCAGCCCGAATTTGCACGCATCGAGCATTTCCTAGGCAAGGAGGTGGAGAAAAACGAAATCCCACGCGAACTGGGCGAAGGCCCCGCATACAGTGGTGAAGCTGGTGGAAGATTTGGCCGTGGAGGAAAAAGTCGTGGTCGTGGCAAAGGCGGTGACCGAAAGAAATCCTCGGGAGGAAACGGAAAGAGCAAGCATCGCAATTCGGCAAGAAAGCCCAAAGAGGGACAACCCGCTAGCAAAACTGCAGAGACAAAGCCTGCCAACACAGAAAGCAAAACCCAGAACGGCGAAGGCAAGCCCAAAAAGAAGAGACATCACCATCGCAAGCCCAAGTCAGCTCCTGCAAACAACTGAGGATAACCTGGGTTGTACGCTAAAAGAGGGATCAGTAATCCATCAGCTTATACGACACTTGTCCATCTAAGCTAATGGTAACCTCTACCATGTAGCACAATGCACCATCGGGTATGCAAACTGTTGCGTCAAAACGACATCCCTGTGCATCGATGTGCGAGAATCGTATGTCCGACAATGTTGCTTGCTCCAGGTAGTGTGGAGGAATAATGCTAGAGAACATACTCTTCTCTATGTTATGAGAAAACAATGCCTTAGCACCCTGATACACAGATACATGTATCACATTGTCATAGTAGAAATTATCCACTGACAAACCTTCGTCTGTCAGTCTATCAAGATAAACTTTCTTGGTCGTAGGATTGATTGCAACATAGCAATGGTACTTCACGCCGTTGAGATGAACTACAGTGTCACGCTTCGTTACTTCTGTATAGAAGATAGGCTGAGCTTTTCGGCGCACAAAATGCATGGAATCAGCTGGTTCTTGGCTTAGTCGGAAGTTCAGACTCTCCCCTGTCGAAGTAAGCAGAGCAAGATTATAAGTTCCCAGTTTCTCTATCTTATATTTCTGAATATCATCACCATATAGAACGAGAGAGTCTTGCTGTACGCAGAAACGTGTAGGCACAATCACAGTATCAGGAAAATAGACCGAGTCGCCTCGCACTAACATGGCAGGACTCTCTGTTTCTGCATCGAGCCATATTCCTTGAAGTCGAGCCATCGCTGCTGTATCTATCTCCAAAGAGTCACTCTGATTTGAATTGCCACCAGTGGATTGCGTGGTGCACGAAGCCGCAAATAAGGAGAGAACCAGCAGAAACAGGAAATATCTTCTATGCCTCATATATAATAAGGTACGCGTACTAGTCAAAAAGAACCGCATTTTCCAACTCTACGCCATTCGTGTCCTTGGGCGATAGTTTCATCTCCTCTCGGGCAATGGGCCACTGAATATTCAATGTGGGGTCATCAAAACGAATAGAGCACTCACTTTCCGGTGCATACACATTATCCACCTTGTAACAGAAGATTGCCTCGTCACTCAACACCAGAAAACCATGGGCAAAACCGCGTGGAATATAAAACTGTCGTTTGTTCTCTTCACTCAGCTCCACCATGACATATTGTTTGAATGTGGGACTACTTTGGCGCAAGTCGACTGCAACATCCAGCACACGGCCCTTGATGACACGTACGAGCTTTGCTTGGCTGAAATCGCCTCGTTGATAATGCAAACCCCTTAGTACTCCGTAACTTGACTTGGATTCATTATCCTGAATAAAATGTCCGGAAGCGCCGGTTGCCGACTCGAAATCTGCCTCACGGAATGTCTCCATGAAGTAACCTCTATCATCGCCAAATACCTTTGGCTCAATTATATATATACCCTCGATTGAAGTTTTAGTGTAAGTCATATTTACTCTTTGCTTTATAAGAATGCGAACAAAGATAACAAAATATTTTTAGAAAAGCAATAGGGAAAAACTTTTTTGAAAATATAATTGAAATTAGTTGTCCGGTCTACAGAAATCCACTATCTTTGCAGTATGAATGAATTTTCTACCTGCATCGAATATCTGCTGCTCAACCACAACTGTGTGATTGTTCCTGGCTTTGGAGCCTTCCTGGCTCAGCAGATGGATTCCCGCAAAAGCGAGACTGACGAGGCATTCTTGCCTCCCTATCGCACTGTGCGGTTCAATCAGGACTTGCAGGAGGGCGACGATTTCTTCGTCAATTCTCTCAAGGAGATTTACCGTGTCACTACTCCTCGTGCACATAAGATGCTTTTGGAGTGGACTAGCGAGTTCCACCAGACAATGGAAGAACAAGAAGAAGTGGAATTTGGCTCTATCGGCCGATTTACCCTCAATGATGGAAATCTCACCTTTAATGCTTTTGAGGCTGGTATTACCACCACAGAATTCTACGGTCTGGATGCCTTCCACGTAGAGCAGTTGATCTTGGAGGACAACCTCGAGGAAAAGCCCGTCAAGATCACTCGTGTTCAAACTGACGATAAGCAGATTACCATTCGCATCAACCGACGCATTGTCAATTATTTGTCTGCAGCAGTTGCTGCCATCATCTTCCTGATGGTTTTCAGCACCCCTGTTGAGAATAGCGAGATAGCAACTATCAATCAGGAAAATGCAGCACAATTATTTATGCCCAGCAATCTCATCTACAGTGCCTCCACGATGGCAGTCGAGGAAGATTCCGTGATTATTAACGAGGAGCCTGATACAAATAAGGTTGTTAGCGAAGCAAAAGAGGAAGTTGTTCCCGAAGTAAAGCCCATAGAATCAAAGCCAGAACCTCGCTATTGCATTGTGTTGGCAAGTGCTGTTTCTGAAAAGAACGGAAACGCCTATGTTGCTGATCTGCAGGGACGAGGATATAACGATGCACAGATTCTGGTGCGAGGAACTATGCGACGAGTGGTCATCATCGGTTTCCAAACCGAGGAAGAAGCTTCTGCAAAAGTTCGCGAGTTGCACCAACTGGGTGCCGAGTTTGAATCGGCTTGGGTAATGAACTTGTAACCTCATATGCCATGAAGAGAGTACGCTGCCCTAAGTGCGACAATTACATCACTTTTGACGAAACACAATATACTGATGGCCAGTCCTTGGTCTTTCAGTGTCCTGACTGCAACAAGCAATTTGCAATACGAATTGGCAAGAGCAAACTGCAAGCCACTCGCAAAGAGGAAACCTTTGACGAGCAGGAAAACGCCAAAGAGTGTGGAAGTATAGTCGTAGTGGAAAACGTATTCCATTACAAGCAGGTAATTCCCTTGCACATGGGCGACAATGTCATCGGCCGATATGTGAGAGGCACCAACATCAATACTCCTATCGAAACCGTTGACCCAAGTGTAGATACCAAGCATTGCATCATCAGGGTGCAACGCAACAAAAAGGGCCAGCTGCAATACATCCTGAGAGACGCTCCCAGCAACACCGGCACATTCTACATGAATGAAATCCTTCGGGACCAGGATCGCGTAAGACTGGAAGAAGGAAGCATCATCACCATCGGTGCTACCACACTCATTCTTCGCATTGCCGAGGAAGCACAATCTGAAGAATAATCCCACATTTCATGCACCAATACTTGGCATTGGATATGGACGGCACCTTGCTCACTAGCAGCAAGATAGTCACGCCAAATACCCAAAAAGCACTAGTAGAAATACAGAAACGTGGAGTAAAACTGATCCTCTGTACTGGCCGACCAACCTACGGAGTTATGCCTACTGCACAACTTCTCGAAATGGACAAATACGGAGGAATGATTATCACCTATAATGGCGGTATGATCATTGATTGTAAGACTCTGGACGTCCTCTCCTCACACCTTGTCAACCCCGAGCTTTTCCCCTACTTCTACAAACGTGCACATGACAACGCACTCACCATTATGAGTTACAAGGACGATTGTATCATCAGCGAAAACTCGGATGACCCTTACGTCAGATACGTGGCAACGAACAACAAGATGCCCAGCGTAACGGTGCGCAACTTCTTGGATGTCATCAACTTTCCTGTACCTAAGTGCTTGATTGTCGGCGATCCCTCGCGCATAGCTGCACTGGAGACAGAAATGTCTGCACACCTGCAAGGTCAGGCAAACGCATTCCGCAGCGAACCCTTCCTGCTAGAGTTGGTTCCTGCCAACGTGGACAAGGGCCAAGCCCTATTGCAGCTCATAGAAATGTTGAACATTCGTCCTGACGAACTAGTAGCTTGTGGCGATGGTTTCAACGACGTTTCGATGCTCATGCCAGCAGGACTGAAGGTGGCAATGGCAAATGCTCAACCACCCGTTAAAGCCATTGCCGACTACATCGCCCCTAGCAACGACAACGAGGGAATTGTCGATGTAATTCAGAAGTTTTTCTAAGACTATCCAGGTATTCAAATTATGATGAATACCGAGGAAAACTGATTTATTTTAGCAAAAACAAGATAGAAATATGCATTTTCTTGTGCTGAATTGTTAGAAATACGGCAATTTCATACTATTTTTGTGCACTTTTTGCCTCATAAATTGAAGCAAAATACGTATTTTTCGCCAAAAATGTATAAAGTAATGTACTATATACATACCTTATACACCCATTTAATATACTTATGTACAGGTAGTTATATGGATTTAGTGTATAATGTATAATAAAGGAAATAAAATTGTATTAGACGAAATAACCAAAAAACCTAGGGCTTATGACCCCAAAACCTAGGGTGTATGAGCCCGTACACTAGGGTGTATGACCTCGAAAGAGTACTCTCTCGGCATCGAGAGAGTACTCTTTTTATGTAAAAACTATGTAGATGTTCTATGTCTTAATAGAACAAAATGGGGTTCTCGTAGTCGTTACTTCTCGCTTAGTGTACGAATCATCTCGTCTATCTGGCGATAACGCTTTCTCATCTCTTTGACCACGAAATACACGCCCAAGGCAAGACCTAGGGTAAAGCCAATGATTACTTTTGTCTGGGTGAATGTGGAGAAATAAGCGAACTTAGGTCCGAAAACGGTTTCGTAGAACAACCATGCCGCGAAGATCAACAAGGAAGAATATTCAATAGGCTCTCCCTTCTTCATCAATTTCTTCATTCTAAGCAATTTACTAACGATTTCAGAGAAACTGCATTTCTGATAATCCCGTTCCTGCACAATGTGCGAAACGTAGTAACTGTAACAACCATCCGCTACCAATCCGACAACCATTGTCAGGAAACAAACCATGGACACGCCATACATGTGGCAATAGACGTATGCAGGATAAATGCCCACGATTCCTACTATCAATGTCAATGTTCCTAGGTTGTTGAACGAGCGGGTGTTCTTCTTGAGTTGTTTTACAACAAGTTCGTCATTCACCTGCACCTGCTCTTCAAGTTGCTGTCGCAAAGTCGCCATCTGCTGGCGCATCTCTTCCAGTTCGAGGCTTTCTATCTTATTTTCCATTGTTCATCTGTTTTAGTTGGTCCTTAATTCTGATTAATCTCACAGAAACGTTCTTTGTTGTGATGCCGATAATCTCAGCAATCTCATCGTACGGCATGCCTTCTAGCCATAGCAGGACGATGGCACGGTCGAAGGGATTTAGCTGATGGATCCGGTCATAGAGCATCTGCACGTTGGCATTACGATTGATCGTATCCGAACTATTCATCACACGTTCGATGTCTGCTGTCATCGGACATTCGTCATTGCGTTTCTTTCTCTTGCGGTCGATGCTGATGCAGGAGTTCATCGTAATCCTCCACACCCACGACTTGCATACGGCTTCTGAACTTTTGAAACCTTGCCAAAGATGAATCAAGGCCTCCTGTACCAGGTCGTCCGTTTCTTCCTTTCGCTCGGCAAACATCATGCATACAGAGTAGATGGTACTCTTGTACTCTTTGATGAGCCGAGTGAATTCTAATTCTAAATCTGTCATTTTGTTCATGTTTGAATTAAACTTCTACATACAGAAACGCAGAAACGGATGAAAAACTACATGAAAAATGGAAAAATATTGCTTTTACCTCATAAATTCATTTCATAAATTAGATAGTGGCTTTCTTGCATACCTAGTGACCCGTATACCTTTTGGCCACGAATGTTTGTCTTGTCAACATAGAGACGTACTTGAGCTACGTTCTGCTGCTTGGAATCCTCACAGACGGTATGATACATGGATTTGTAAATGCCTTGTCTGCGGTAATCGGGTGTCACATAGACACTTTGAATCCACCAGTACCAGCCGTTGTTCCAGTCGCTCCACTCTCGTGTGAGCATAAGACTTCCTACGGTTTTCCCGTCAACTTTGGCAACATAGTAGCAACCTTTATTTTCGTCGTTCATTGCTGATGCCACGCCTTTGATCACGGTTTCCTTGTCAAGCAGAGTGCCCTCTGACTCCATTGCCATGTCAACCTGAAATCCTGCAATGATCTCAATATCTTCTATTTGTCCTCTGGTGATTATTACTTCCATCGTTTTTATAATTGTGGACTAGTCCGTTTATTCTGCTTCTTTATATGGTTGTATTGAGTTCTTAACTTCTTCATTGCCTCTGTAGATGTGTCATGAGTTTCTATCAGCAAAGGGCTTTTATGGTATTGTACAATCTTGACGCTAACGCTGTTATGCCTTTGCTTTGACTCAATACATTGTGCTATTAAGTCAGGATTGGCTGACTTTTGCGTTGGCTCTTTGTCAAAGTTCTGAATGTATGCGACATTGGTGAGGAAGAGAATGTCAGACCCTTCTGGCAACTCGTTCATCACCTTAACCATGAGCTTGAGCATCATTCGGAACTCGGTAGTGTGGAGGTCAGCAATCACATCCTTGCTGATGATCTTGCCATTATGTTGACCTTCGGTCTTCTTCTGTCGCGACTCGGCATAGTTGGAGCAAGCTCCACTCTGCTCTCGCTGCTCCATCAGTTCAATAACAACAGCAGCACCACCTGCTCGTTCCTTATGGCCATAATCACAGGAACCACCAATCCAAACGTAATATGTCGTTGCGTCTTGCGTCATCGATTCTTTTCTAATTTCATAATATGAACAGGTCGGTCTTCGCCATGATAGAGGTTTGAACAATAGTTCTCCTTGCCAGTATCTATGAAACCGCATTTCTCCATGACTCTGCCAGATGCTGGATTGTCAATGAAGAAGTCTGCCCATAGTGTCTGGAAGTGTTTCTTCTCGTAGCAATAGTGAATCATTGCCTGCAAGGCTTCTGTGCAATAGCCTTTATCCCAATGCGGTTTGCCAATCCAATAGCCAACCTCTGCATCGTTTTCACCAATCTCGATATTGCTTTTGCCAAAAGGATAATATCCCATGCAACCTATAGGTTCGTTTGTATCCTTCAGAACAACCGCCCAAGTGTAATCATTGGTAAATACCTCACGGATAATCATCCTACTCTCCTCAACACTCTGATGTGGTGGCCATCCTGCATGGGGACCTACTTCTGGGTCACAAGCATACTTGTACAAGGCATCTGCGTCTGTTTCTTCCCAACGTCTCAAGATTAATCTGTCGGTAGTTATTATGTCTGAATCCATTGTCAGGCTATTACCATTATCGCAATTTCCGCAGTTGGAACAACCGTTGCAGGTCATTCTGCTTCCACATGTTTCACAATGTTCTCCGAAGAAAGGAGTGTAGGCTTCAATATCAAAGAATCCAGGTTCTGGGTTTGTGAGTTTGAAGTCAATGTCCTTTCCTTTGTAGCTCAATCCTGACTTGAAGGCTTGGAGCGACTGGGTACGTTTATCGGGAATACGATAGGTTTTTCCTTCTTTCACGAAGATCGTTCCTGTCTCGATGAAGTCGAAGGTCACGTCATGCTTTTGGCACTGGTCGCTAAGTTTCTTCACCCATTCATAGTGACATGGACGTGCGCCATCGTAGTTCTCACCACCACATAGCACTTCTTCTATCTGACCAGTGGAAAGATACTGTTCTGCATCTATTTTACCGATGAATGGCGCTGCCATAAACCCTTTGTGCTTGGCTGGTATATCGAGCAGGATAGGCAGCCGTTCATCGGCACGCTGTTGATTCTCGGTTGTGACTTGCAGCAATACGTTCTCATATCCGTCACCCCAATCTTTTGGCAGACAATCCTTGATTCTGCTTGCTCTTTTGGTGAGCAATCGGAAGACGATGTCAGGTCGCTGTCGTATGATTCGCCATGCTTCATCTCGCCATTCATCCGCTTCTTCCACAAAGAAATCCGTCGATAGTCCTACATAAAGTTGCATCCCTGAAGGTAGTTTGAACCTACCGTCACGTCGCCTCTGCACAGGGAGATTGAAGTTCTCTGTGCGATAGACCTTTGAGGTGTCGATGCCACGTTTCCCATCAAGAAAATACATGTAGCAATGCTGACAGCCTTCGCTAATCTTGTGGCAGCCGTGCCAGGGATTCCAGATAATCATACGTTCTTGATAAATTTTGCAATGCCCTTCTTCATTTATTGATTAAAATTTATGATACAAAGTTACCACAAATATTTTTAATTGTGATAACTTTGTTCGAAAACTATATTCTTTCTACTCGACAACAGCAATAAAAGATAAATGTAAAGAGAATGTATGCGATAGAATAAACAAGGGGCAAGCACCCGAAAATGCTTGCCCCTACATGTTATTGTTTGTCCTAATGGATTACTCCTCTACGGCAGCCTGCGCGGCGGCTAGAAAAATAGCTAAGTGGCTGATTATCAAATGAATTACAAAAGACTTGGTCAACATATTGAATGCACATTCTGCTCATTCTGCTTGTTTTTACAAGGTGACCAAATTCTCTTTGTAAACTTCACTAATTATCAGTCTTTTGATTACTCTTCAACTGCGGCTTGCGCAACAGCTAATAAAGACTGAATATCAGTTTGTTATCTAAGAATTGGTCAACATATTCAATGCAAGAAAAAGCACGTTCTGCGCATTCTGCTTGATTGACTCTCGTTCTTTTCTATTCTTTACTTAGTCTATGTAATTTCTATCATTTTTTTGGGTATAAATCATTAAAATTTAACAAAAATGCTCGTTCCCCGTAGTCAGTTGGCATATAAATATGTCGCCCTACGTATCATTGCTATAAATCAGCGACTTAACAATACGGACTACTGCTAAATGATGTAGCAACATCGTAGCATGGCGTAGCGGAGTGTAGCACTATATCCAAATTTGTATGCAAAAATAGTACTTTTCCATGAAAAAAAAGATATTTTGACCGATTAATTTCAAGAACTTATTGCTTTTAATGCAAGAGACAGGCAAATTCATCTCAGTATATCTCTTAAGCATGGCATTCAGCTATAAAACACGACCATTACATTATGGCCCATTCGCACGCCATGATAACACAATAATAGATATAGAGACCATATAAAGTAAAACAACTAAAAATCATGGGAATGTTATATAAATCCGAAGTCAAAACTTGGGGAATAATAGATGTATACTAAAATAAAATTAAGGGAATAACAGAATTTCTTCTTGAAAACTTTGCTATTTTACTTAATTTTAATAACTTTGCACCAAATAACAATATCTACATATGACTGAACGCATTTTTGAACGTAAGATATACTCTGAGATTAAGGAGTGGAAAAAAGAAAATGATGGAAGAAGTGCTCTAATGATAGAAGGCGCCAGACGTATAGGTAAATCGACTATTGTGGAGCAGTTCGCCCAGAACGAATATCGTTCGTACATACTCATCGACTTCAACAAGGCAGGAAAAGACATCCATCAGCTCTTCAGTGAAAATATGGAGGACTTGGATTATGTATTTCTCTATCTACAAAGCAAATACCATAAGACACTTTATCCGCGAGAATCTGTTATCATCTTTGACGAGGTACAGAAATGTCCAATGGCACGTCAAGCAATAAAATATCTAGTTGCAGACCATCGCTACGATTACATCGAAACTGGTTCGCTCATCAGTATCAAGAAAAACACTGAGAATATCACAATACCCAGTGAGGAGGATCGTTTGGAAATGTTCCCGATGGATTATGAAGAGTTCCGATGGGCTATGGGTGACAAAGCTACCATTCCCTTACTCAAGCAGACTTTAGAAAAGCGTATGAGTATGGGGGATGACCTCAATAGAAGTCGCATGCGAGACTTACGCCTCTATATGCTTGTTGGTGGAATGCCACAGGCGGTAAATGCCTATCTGGACACAAAGAACCTGAAGGCAGTCGATGCGGTCAAGAGGAAGATAATCAAACTTTACGAAGATGATTTTCGGAAATTAGATAAATCAGGCAAATTGGGGCGCTTATTCATGAGCATTCCTGCCCAATTAAGCAAAGGCGTATCACGTTTTGCTCCTACTTCTGTTATCAAAGGTGTACCTACGGATACCATGACGGATTTACTGATCTCACTTGAGGATAGCAAAACAGTAAACATATGCTATCATGCCGATGACCCAAATGTAGGCTTGTCGCTTGAAGAAGATAAAAATCGTTTTAAAATGTACGTCTGCGATACAGGATTGATGATAACATTGTGTTTCTGGGATAAGAAATACACCGAAAACGTGATCTATGACAAGTTATTAAGCGACAAATTGTCCGTTAATCTTGGATATATATATGAAAATCTTGTGGCTCAAATGTTACGTGCAGCTGGCAACAAGTTATTCTACTACACATGGCCGAAAGATGATAAACACAACTACGAAATAGATTTCCTATTGTCAAGAGGCGCAAAGATATGGCCATTGGAGGTTAAATCGGAGGGGTATAGCAATCACCCATCATTGGACGCATTCTGCACTAAATTTTCATCACGAATAGATCGAAGATACATGATATACACGAAAGACCTGCGACGCGATGAACAAACAATCCTGATTCCTGTATATATGACGGGATTACTATAAAGTGTAGTCGGGATACCAAATGCTATTCTATGAGCAATGGTGTGTTAATGACCAATACCAGTTTTTGACTAGCCCCCGAACCATTCCTTTTTCATCTCTTTCAGGAAATTCAGAGTTATAGGATAACCAGTAGCATCGCCTAATACTGCGTCAACATCGCAGTATGGACACCAAGCTGTCTGCTGTCCATCCATTTCTTTGCGGAATGCCACTT
>JAZRYA010000005.1:0-13544 GCA_045600505.1 Bacteroidaceae bacterium | reverse complement strand
ATGCACATCGACGACGACTGCAAGGACTTCCTCGAAGAGCAGAAGATGCAGGAGTTGCTCAACAAGTACTGTCGTTTCTTGCCCGTGAGCGTTGCCTTTGGCAAGAAGAAGGAATGGAAGGACGGCAAGTATGTCGAAACTGAGGAAGATAATATTATAAATAATGTAGAGCCCATCTGGACAAAGAAGCCCGCCGACCTGAAGGACGAGGATTACAAGGAATTCTATCGTCAGCTCTATCCCATGGCCGATGAACCCCTGTTCTGGATCCACCTCAATGTCGATTTCCCCTTCAATCTCACCGGTGTCCTCTACTTCCCCAAGATCAAGAACAATCTCGACCTGCAGCGCAATCGCATCCAGCTCTATTGCAACCAGGTGTTTGTAACCGACAATGTCGAGGGTATCGTGCCCGAGTTCCTCATGCTGCTGCATGGTGTCATCGACTCACCCGATATTCCTCTGAATGTTTCTCGCAGCTATCTGCAGAGCGACCAGAATGTCAAAAAGATTTCCGGCTACATCACCAAGAAGGTGAGCGACCGTCTCAACCAGCTGTTCAAGCAGGATCGCCCCGATTTCGAACAGAAGTGGGACGACATCAAGATCTTCATCCACTATGGCATGCTCAGCCAGGACGACTTCTATGACAAAGCCAAGAACTATTTCCTGTTGAAGGATGTCGACGGCAAGCATTTCACCCTCGAGGAGTACAACACCCTCATCAAGGATCAGCAGGCAAACAAGGACGGTCAGTTGGTTTACCTCTATGCCCAGGATCCCGAGAGCCAGTACACCTACATCCAGGCAGCCAAGGACAAGGGTTACAATGTGCTTCTCCTTGATGGCCAACTGGATACACCTCTCGTGTCGATGCTCGAGCGCAAACTGGAGAAGAGTACTTTCACCCGTGTAGATGCCGATGTCATCGATCGTCTGATTCAGAAAGAGGAGATCAAACGCGACATCTTGGAGGCCGAGCGTGGTGACAAGTTGAGCACCATCTTCCGCACCCAGATGCCCAAGGGAGATAAGCTCGAATTCCATGTCGAGACACAAGCCCTCGGCGAGGATGCACTGCCCGTGATGATCACCCAGAGCGAGTATATGCGCCGCATGAAGGAGATGGCACGCATCCAACCCGGCATGTCATTCTATGGCGAGATGCCCGACATGTACACCCTTGTGCTGAACACCGATGCTCCTCTCATCAAGCGTGTGCTCGAGGACAGCGAGGCAGCTACTCAGGAGGCCTTGAAGCCCATCGAGGCCGAGCTTCGTGGATTGAATGCTCGCCAGGCAGTCATTCGCCAGGAGCAGGACAAGAAGAAGCCCGAGGAGATCACCGATGCCGAGAAGGACGAGCTGAAAAAGTGTGGTGACGACATCCGTTCCGAGCAGGAAAAGAAGGACGCTGTCCTCACTGCCTATGCTTCGGACAACGAGCGCGTACATCAGCTCATCGACTTGGCCCTCTTGCAGAATGGCATGCTTCGTGGCGAAGCCCTCACCAAGTTCCTGAAGCGCAGCGTCGAATTTATCAAATAAAACGGATTTACACAGAGACACGGAGAGCACAGAGATTTTTTAATTTTACGTCATATATGTAGAATACTCTGCGTTCTCTGTGTCTCTGTGTGAAAAATATTGCATAAAATTTGGTCAGAAACCAAAAAGTTTGTACCTTTGTACTCGTAAAAGGAAGGCTCCTTAGCTCAACTGAATAGAGCATTTGACTACGGATCAAAAGGTTGCAGGTTTGAATCCTGCAGGAGTCACGCAGAAATCATCTGTTCTCACGAGCAGATGATTTTTTTATTCCTCACTCCTAATTCCTCATTTACTTACCTTCCATTTCTTATCACGCAGCACCAGTTTCACCTGCTTGCACACATCCCCCATGGCAGGTTGGTGCTCCAGCGAATCCACCTGTATCGTATTGTTCAGCTCCAGTGTCACCGTGGCGATGGTGTCATCTATCTCCACCCCGGCACAGGTTACCACCAATCCGATTTCCTGATTGGCCAACTGTTCCACATCGCCCTCAGTCAGGTTCGAGGCAAACCATTGCACGTCCTCTCGCCCCTCGGGAGTACACAATTTTTCCGCCTCCTGAAAGTTGCAAGTGTACAAGTTTATCGCGTAATTCTCGGCCACTTCCTGCACCTTCCGTTCATCGTCACTTTGGCAACCAGAAAGCACGGTTGCAGCCAGCAAAAGCATATAATATTGCGGTTTCATCGGTATAATATGTTGTTTTTACATTACAAATATAAGAAATTATTTGGAATACTTGACTTTTTTGTCTAAATTTGCGATAAAGAAATAAACTACGATGATAAAATTCCTATGTCTAGGCAGTGGCAGCAGTGGCAATAGCTACCTTTTGTGCACCGAGACGACAAGCATCCTCATCGATGCAGGATTGAGCATCCGTGGCCTCAAGAAGCAACTAAAACCATTCGGTTTTGCGCTTGAGAAGATAGATGCAGTCTTTGTCACGCACGACCACGCCGACCATATCAAGGCCGTAGGACACCTGGCCGAGGATATGGATAAGAAGATCTATGCTACCCCACTCGTTCTCGATGGCATAGGTCGCAACTATTGTGTAACCGTCAAGATTAAGCCTGAGCACAAGGTAGAAATCACCAAGAATATCATGGTCAAGATCGGAGACCTGGAGATAACACCTTTCGAGGTGCCACACGACAGTTCCGATTGTGTGGGATATCGTGTCGAGCACCAGGGCGTCACCTTCTGCCTGATTACCGATGTCGGCAGAGTTACTCCCGTGATCGAGGAGCAGATAGCACTATCCAACTATCTGGTGATCGAGAGCAATCACGACGAGGACATGCTAGCTATGGGTCCCTACCCTTCTTATCTCAAGGGACGCATCCGCAGCGGTCGCGGTCACCTCAGCAACAAGGAATGTGCCGAGGCGCTGGCACACTTTGCCACACCCGAACTGCATCACGTCTGGTTGTGCCACCTCAGCGAGGAAAACAATCACCCCGAGCTTGCCCGAAAGACCCATGACGCCGTACTTCGCTCCTATGGATTGATCCCCGGTGTTGATTTTCAGATCGATATTCTCAAGCGTAAAGTTCCCAGCGGCTTTTACGATTTGATTTAGCAAGTATTTTGCGAAAAAAGTAAAGAAAACATTTGGCAGTTTCGCAAAAATGTAATACCTTTGCACTCGCAAACGACAAGAAGATGCGTCCTTAGCTCAGTTGGTAGAGCAATTGACTCTTAATCAATGGGTCCAGGGTTCGAGCCCCTGAGGGCGTACAAAAAGGAAGACTTCACGGTCTTCCTTTTTTGTTGTTCATGTTGCTTTATTAAAAAAAGTAAGATGGATAATGGAACTCTGCTCTTTGTATTTGGAGAATTGCTATTTGTTGCAGCGTTGCAGTGTTGCAGTTGAATATTTGATAAATATGTAGCAAAAATATATTTTATATTTATACATAAATATAAAGTGAAATTTGGAAGAATATGTTGTAATAATCTAACTGCAACACTGCAACGCTGCAACGCGACAATCATTTAAAACAAACGATCTCCTCTTTTAGTAAGGATATTTTGACTAGAGTCATTACTTGTAGAGAGTACTTTCTTAATCCCGAAACAGTACATCTATAACCTCCTATATGTACTCAATATTCCATGTTCATATACTCTTATTAGATCCGTTAGGTACAATAAGTCTTAATAAGACATAATATGAAAGATAACGTAATTGTTATGTTGTACTTTTGCAGTTTGATTCAGGCGGACAGCTGTCCACAACTTGGGATGACGTACAACAGGCAAATAGCATTTAGCCTGTGGAATATATTACCGAAAATAACAACTTATTTGATGATTTTAGACAACTACATCTTAAGTAAAGGAGTGCTATGATGTCCTTTAGAACGGCAAACCGACAGCAAAGTGGATGGAGAAGTCGCGCTTGAAGTTGGGGTGGATGATGGGATAATGCTTGGCACCCGTGTAGGCGGGGTGGATGGCCTTCATACCACCATCGAGGCGGAGGATGAAGTAGTCGAAATTGAGGCGAAGACCAAGGCCATAGGCAACGGCGATCTGGCGCCAGAAGGTGTTGAGACGGAACTGACCGCCCGGCTGATCCTCGTAATTACGCATCGTCCAGATGTTACCGGCATCGACAAACAGGGCACCGTCTACCTTCCAGAACACATGGCTGCGGTACTCGGCATTCATGTCGAGCTTGATGTCACCCGTCTGATTGATGAAGTCGATACGACCGTCGGTACCCATGTAGGAACCAGGGCCAAGACCACGGACGCTCCATCCGCGCACACTGTTGGCACCGCCACTGAAGTAGCGCTTCTCGTAGGGCAGAATCGTGCTGTTGCCATAGGGGTATGCGACACCAAGGCCGATGTGCACAGCCAGCGAGTTACGCTGGTCGAAACGGAAACTCTTGGCAAAGTCGAAGTCGCCCTTGACATATTCGGCATAGGCGATGTTGAGGAGGGTGTATTGGCCCTCCTTGTTCTTGGCACTGCCCAGCGCATTGGTGATTCCATAGAGGAAGTTGCCCGATGACTCGACGGCAAAGCGGATGCTGTAGGCATTGCTGCCATAGTTGCCCGAGGCACCGGTGAGGGGTTGCGAATTGTATTGCAGCATGTAACCCCACTTCATGATGAACAGGTTTTCGTAGTTGTAACGAAGGATGGCATTTCGAGAGCTGGGGTCGTCGAGATAATCGCGCTTGAAGGTCTCGGAAATCCAGGGCATGAAGACGTAGTTGAGGTCGAGCAGGTCGATGCGATGCTGCATCTTGGAGTCGCGATACCAGCGATAGCGCCATGCTCCGGTGACCACGCGACGGTGGAATTCGGGACGGTCCTGGCTGTCGTATTGCAGTGATATCTCGCTAGTTGCACGGGTGTTGCGACGGAAGCTCTCGCTGAGGAAGGGCATCTTGAAGTCGGGGAATGCCAGGGAGAGTTCGGCACTGTACTCGATGTAGTTTTGGTCGTCATAACCCTCCAACCCCTTGATGGCCTCGAAGGCACCACGCACCTTGGCACTCAGTCGCTCGGAGCCGTGGAAGAGGTTGCGGTTCTGGTACGAGAGGGACAGTGCGGCACCCAGGTCACCTGCCGAGTTGGTTCCCTCGAGCTCGGCATTCAAACCGTGGGGCTTGTTGCTAACAACGGTGATCATGGTGTTGAGTCGAGTGCTGTCTACCTCATCTACCTGCATGTTGATGTTGGTCGACAA
Source organism: Bacteroidaceae bacterium (assembly GCA_045600505.1). Lineage (GTDB taxonomy): Bacteria > Bacteroidota > Bacteroidia > Bacteroidales > Bacteroidaceae > Physcousia. The sequence goes on along the minus strand of JAZRYA010000005.1, from coordinate 8,279 downwards.
CACGGCTCCCAACTGCGAGAGGTTGCTGTAGGTGCGCTGCACATCATTTTCGCTGTAGTATCCGCCAGGCATGATGGCGGTGCGCTCGTAGAGCACCTTGGGGCGAATCATGGAACCCGAGCGCTCGTCGAACTGGTAGCTGACGTCGCTGAGCGAGTATCGGGGATGTTGCTTGCCACCGGTGAAGGGCTCGATGAACAGGTCGAGATTGACGCCATGATCGGCCAGTGTGGTGTCGGCCTCGTAGCGGACAAAGTTCTTGTTGAAGAGGAAATAGCCGTGGTTGCGCAGGGCCTTGTTGATGCGGCCACGCTCCGAATCGAGGACATTCATGTCAAAAGGCATGCCCGGGTGGAGCAAGGAATTGGTGTGGGCAACCGCCAGCACACTATCGACCAGAGAATCGGCCACATGGATGTGGATGCTGTCCACGTGATAGCGGTCGTGAGGCGTGATGTCGTAGCTGATGCGGATGCGCCGACGGCTACGAGTGCGGGTGTTGAGTGCAACCTCGGCATTGAGATAACCCTTGTTGCGCACCACCTTTTCCATATCGGTGCGCGTGCGCTCGGCCAGCAGCGAGTCGTAGATGACGGGCTTCTCGCCTATCCTCCGCAGGAATCGATTGATGCGCTTGGTGGAATCTCTGCCGCTGAGCAGGTAGGGCGACATGGGCACCTTGATGACAGAGAACCACTTGGAGTTGGGGTGCTGGCGGACGTAACCGCTGACGCCACTGGGTGTGTACGTCTTGTCAGTGCTGCGGATGCTGACATCGTCGAGCAGGTAGTCACCCTCGGGGATGAATCGTGTGACGCTGCATCCCGTCAGCAGGAGTGCTGACAGAACCATCAGTAGCAGATGAGAAGTACACACTTTTCGTTTCATAGTACAAAAGTACGATAATTTTTGAGGAAATAAAACTTTTTGAGTAACTTTGCAATTATGATAAGCAAGAATCGTATAAAACTCATCCATAGCCTCGAACAGAAGAAGTTCAGAAAGCGTGAAGGATTGTTTGTAGCAGAGGGGCCTAAACTGGTGGGTGAACTGCTGTCGGTGCTCGATCTGGAGTACTGTGCTGCCCTACCCGACTGGCTCGACCAGCATCAGCATCAGTTGTCCCGGGAAGCCGAGGTGCAAGTGGCCACCGAGGAGGAGCTGCAGCGTGCAAGTCTGCTGAAAAATCCCCAGGAGGTGATTGCCCTCTTCCGCATCCCCCAGTACCAGAATGTGCTGGCCGAGGAAGCCGACACCTCGCTGGTGCTTGCCCTGGATGGTGTGCAGGATCCCGGCAATCTGGGCACCATCATCCGCTTGGCCGACTGGTTTGGCATAGAGGATGTGTATTGCAGCATGGAGACGGTGGACGTCTACAACCCCAAGGCCATACAAGCCACCATGGGAGCCATCTCACGCGTACGCGTACATTATATAGATTTGTACCACGAGCTGTGCCAGGTGAAATCACCCATCTATGGCACGCACCTGGATGGGGACAACATCTATGAGCAGAAGCTGGAGCAGCATGGCGTAATCGTCATGGGCAACGAGGGTAATGGCGTGTCGCAGGAGGTATCGAGCCGGGTCACTCACCGATTGTACATCCCTCCCTATCCTGCCGACCGATCGACGGTGGAGAGCCTGAATGTGGCTATCGCTACCGCTATCGTGTGCGCTGAGTTCCGCCGACGCTGATGAGCCAAAGCCCCACGTAGGTGAGGAGGCCATTGAGCATGAGGAGTTCGTAACCAAACTGGTATCCCCAAACTGATTTTGACATCTCGTTGATACCCCAACAAAGCACGGGTGACACCAGGCACACCAGGGGTATCCAACGGCCTCGTGGTGTGCGATGTGGCAAGATGGCATAGGCAAACAAGCCTAGCAGAGGGCCATAGGTGTAGGAGCAAACCGTGTACACCGCATCTATCACACTGGTGCTGTTGAGGTATCGGAAGAGCAGAATCACGAGCAGGAACAGCACACTGATGACGGGGTGCGTCCATCGGCGCAAGCGTTCGTCGGCGGGGCGGCGTACCACATCGACACAGAAACACGTGGTGAGTGATGTGAGCGCCGAATCGGCACTGGAGAAACACGCAGCCACTATGCCCACAAAGAAACTGAGTTCGGCCACCCTACCCAGCACGCCACTGCTGCAGAGCACGGGCAGGATGTCATCGCTGCGCTCGGGGAGGGCAATGGCGTGAGATTGTGCAAACAAGATCAGCAAGATGCCCAGTACCAGAAACAGGAAGTTGAAGGGCAGGAACAGCATGCCATAACTGATCATGTTGCGCTTGCTTTCTCGCAGGTTCTTGCAACTGAGATTCTTCTGCATCATGTCCTGGTCGAGGCCGGTCATGACCACAACAATGAATATGCCCGAGAGGAACTGCTTCCAGAAATAGGCCTTGCTGGTGGGGTCGTCGAAGTGGAAGATTCGGCTCATGCTGGAATCCTGCACCATCTGGGCGATGCTCGCCGACGGTGCGTCGAACTGAGCAAGTACCTGATAGATGATGGCCACCAAGGCCAGGAGCATGATCAGCGTCTGCAGGCAATCCGTCCACACAATGCTACGTATGCCACCTCGGCTGGTGTAGCTCCAGATGAGAATCAGGACAATCATGGACACCATCCAGAAGGGAATCTGCAAGGACTCGAAAATGTAGGTTTGCAAGATGGCGCACACCAAGTATAACCGCAGGGCAGCACCGATGCTCTTGCTCAGCAAGAAGAAGAAAGCCCCCGTGCGATGGGCAGAAACGTCCAGTCGATCCTCGAGGTAGGAATAGATGCTGGTGACATTGTTGTGATAGTAAAGTGGCAGCAACACCAGTGCTACCAGGATGTATCCGGGTATGAAACCCATGCACATCTGCAGATATCCCATGTCGGCACCCTGCACCATGCCGGGCACACTGACAAAGGAGACGCCACTGAGCGATGCACCCAGCATGCCAAATCCTACGGCATACCAGGGGCTCCGGCGCTCACCACGATAGAAGGCATCGTTGGTGCCCCTGCCGCTAGACAATCGGGATATCAAAAACAGCAGGACAAAATATCCTGCTGCTAATAGTATATATAGGTTCATGTTTCTTAGTCCTCGGGGATGTAACCCTCTTCGTCCTCGTCCTTGACATCAGCTTCCTCGGCAAAACAACTGTACATCTCCTCTTCGTTCTCCATGTTGTCGTCCTCGTCCACATCCACGTCGGTATCGTCCATGATTACGTCTTCATCGTCATCATTGTCCTCGTCGAGCATGTTGCCATCCTCGTCGTACTTGTTGAGGTCGTTGCAATGAATCTTCTCCACAGGATCCTTCTTCTTGGCGAAAATAGCCTCTACCCAGTTGCCCTTTGCAATCTCGAGCACCTCGAAACCGGCTGCTACCTTGCGCTCGACGGTGCCACCAGCGGCATGGATGCGGCTAGCGGGCAGCTGAGTGGTGCTGTCGTCAAAGGCACTCTCGATAATGTCCTTGATGCTGAGGGGAATGGCGTCCCAACCTCCACCAAAGTTGCGGTCGATCAGTTCGAGCAAGGTGGCAGTGGTGATGTGGCGAACATTCTCGTAGGACAGGTCGGTCAGTCGCTTGATGTACTTGCGACGGATGGCAATAAAGCCTTTCTTCTCCTCCACGTGACTGAAGTTTGCCCAATCGCCGTTGTTGTACTTTTCTACATCGCGGGGATCCTTGACGTTGTAATGCACAACCTCGAAGGCCAAGCGAATAACATTGAGTATCTTTTCCTCGCAGGTCTTGAAGCCTTCTTCCTTCTTGTCGCTTTCCCACATGCGAGCAATCTGTTCGGCATCTACATTCCAAATGTTGCTGGAATTCAGGTCCTGCACATTCTCTACAATAGCATCGTTTCTTCTTGTCATTTCCTAATAATCTATTTTTACGCTGCAAAAATAGTGAAAAATAATGGGAAAACAAGTAACTTCTGTGATTTTTTCATTTTCTTTTTTTACAATAATCAATATAGAAAGACACATTTTTTAATTAAAAAGTCATTTTTATTAGACAAAAGTAACGTTATTTTGAATATTTTCTATACATTTGTAAACTGAACACAAGCAAAAGAATTAGTTTTATCATTCAAAGTAATGAAAAATATGGTAAAAAGAAAGATTGAAAATCCCGTTGGATTGTACAATCCTCAGAACGAACATGATGCCTGCGGTGTGGGCATGGTGGTAAATATCCATGGTGACAAGAGTCACGATTTGGTGGATTCTGCTCTCAAGGTTTTGGAGAACATGCGCCATCGTGGAGCCGAGGGTGCTGATGGTAAGACGGGTGACGGTGCTGGTATCCTGTTGCAGATACCTCACGAGTTTATTTTGCTGCAAGGAATCCCCGTTCCCGAGAAGGGACATTATGGTACAGGTCTCATCTTCCTACCCAAGGATGCCAATCGCCAACAGGAGATCCTGTCCATAATCATCGAGGAGATAGAGCGCGAAGGACTCAATCTGATGCACCTGAGAGCCGTGCCTACCAATCCCGAGTGCCTGGGAGAGAGTGCGCTAAGCGTGGAACCTGACATCAAGCAGATCTTCATCACCGGTGTCACTGCCGAGATGTATCCCACCTTTGAACGTACACTCTATCTGGTGCGCAAGCGTATCGAGAAGCGTGTGTCTGACCCCAACTTCTATGTGGTGTCACTGTCTAGCAAGTCTATTATATATAAAGGTATGCTCAGCAGCATGCAGGTGCGTGAGTATTTCCCCGACCTGAGCAACAATTACTTCACTAGTGGACTTGCGCTGGTGCACAGTCGTTTCTCGACCAACACCTTCCCTACTTGGTCGTTGGCTCAACCCTTCCGTTTGCTGGCTCACAATGGTGAGATCAACACCATCCGCGGTAATCGCAGTTGGATGAAGGCTCGTGAGAGCGTGCTCAATAGTGAGGCCCTGGGTGACATCCGTGCAATAAGCCCCATCGTGCAACCTGGCATGAGTGATTCGGCAAGCCTCGACAATGTGTTCGAGTTCTTTGTGATGAGCGGATTGTCGCTCCCTCAAGCCATGGCAATCATGGTGCCCGAGAGCTTCAACGACAAGAACCCCATCTCGGATGAACTGAAGGCATTCTATGAGTACCACTCTATCCTGATGGAGCCCTGGGATGGTCCTGCTGCATTGCTCTTCAGCGATGGCCGATATGCCGGTGGATTGCTGGATAGAAATGGTCTCCGCCCCAGTCGATACACCATCACCAACAAGGGTCTGATGGTGGTAGCCAGCGAGGTGGGTGTGATGGACTTTGACCCCAACGAGATTGTGCAGAAGGGTCGCTTGCAACCCGGTAAGATTCTGCTGATAGATACCGAGGAAGGAAAGATCTACTATGATGGCGAACTGAAGGAGAAGTTGGCCAAGGCTCACCCCTACAAGGAGTGGTTGCACACCAATCGTATCCAGCTGGAGAAGTTAAAGAGCGGTCGCCATGTCGCCAACAGCGTAGAGAATTATCAAGATAAACTGTTGACTTTCGGCTTTGGTCAGGAAGACATCGAGAAGACGATTATTCCCATGAGCATCACGGGTTCGGAACCTGTTGCTGCCATGGGTAACGACACACCTCTGGCTGTGCTGAGTGACAAGCCTCAGGTGTTCTTCAACTACTTCCGTCAGCAGTTTGCCCAGGTTACCAATCCTGCCATCGACCCCATCCGCGAGGAACTGGTGATGTCGCTCACCGAGTACATCGGTGCAGTAGGAACAGGCATCCTGACCCCCGATGAATCTAACTGCAAGATGGTGCGTCTGCCCCATCCTGTGCTCAACAACACGCAGTTGGACATCCTCTGCAACATCCGTTACAAGGGATTCAACACCATCAAACTGCCCACCCTGTTTGACATCGACCGTGGTGAGAGCGGATTGCGCAGTGCTCTGGAGGAACTCTGCAAGAAGGCCGAAGAGAGTGTCGACAACGGCATCAACTATATCATCCTGAGTGACCGCGACATCGACGAGCGTCGTGCTGCCATTCCCTCGTTGTTGGCTGTAAGTGCCGTACATCATCATCTGATCAGTGTGGGCAAGCGTGTGCAAACCGCTCTGATTGTGGAAAGCGGAGAAATTCGCGAGGTGATGCATGCTGCCCTGTTGCTCGGTTATGGTGCCAGCGCCATCTGTCCCTACATGACATTTGCTGTGCTCGACAAACTGGTTGCTGATCACGACATCCAGGAGAATTATGAGACGGCTGAGAAGAACTACATCAAGGCTGTATGCAAGGGCTTGTTCAAGATCATGTCCAAGATGGGTATCTCTACCATCCGTTCGTACCGTGGTGCCAAGATCTTTGAGAGCATCGGTTTGAGCGAAGGTCTCTTGCGCAAGTACTTCGGTACCGAGATCAGTACCATTGGCGGTGTAGGTTTGAAGCATATTGCAGATGATGCCATCAAGATGCATCATGCTGGTTTTGCCTCGGACAACAAGCCCGAATTCCTGCCCAACAATGGTCAGTTCAACTTCCGCAAGGATGGTATCCTGCATGCCTGGAATCCCGAAACCATCAGCACCCTGCAGTTGGCAACTCGACTGGGTAGTTACAAGAAGTTTAAGGAGTACACCTCGATTGTAGATAAGAAGGACAAGCCCATCTTCATCCGCGACTGCTTCCAGTTCAAGAAAGCCAATACTCCCCTGCCAATCGACGAGGTAGAACCCGTGGAGAGCATCGTCAAGCACTTTGTGACCGGTGCTATGTCATTTGGTGCTATCAGCATCGAAGCACACGAGGCATTGGCTCTGGCCATGAATAAGTTGGGTGCTCGCAGCAACACTGGTGAAGGCGGTGAGGACAATGCTCGTTATCATTCCACTCACGACGGAATTTCACTGAGCAGCAAGACCAAGCAGATTGCCTCGGGTCGTTTTGGTGTGACCGCAGAATATCTGGTCAATGCCGAGGAAATCCAGATCAAGGTTGCCCAGGGTGCAAAACCTGGTGAGGGTGGTCAGTTGCCTGGTTTCAAGGTCAACGAGATCATTGCCAAGACCCGTAATTCTATTCCTGGCATTTCATTGATTTCTCCCCCACCTCATCACGATATCTATTCTATCGAGGACCTTGCTCAGCTGATCTTTGACCTGAAGAATGTCAATCCTGAGGCAGCCGTAAGCGTGAAGCTGGTGGCTGAAAGTGGTGTAGGTACTATTGCTGCTGGTGTAGCCAAGGCCAACGCCGACCTGATTGTAATTTCTGGTTCCGAGGGTGGTACGGGTGCATCTCCCGCAAGCTCTATGCGCTTTGCTGGTATCAGCCCTGAAATAGGTCTCAGCGAAACTCAGCAAACCCTGGTTCTAAATGGCCTTCGTCATCAGGTGAGATTGCAGGCAGATGGTCAGTTGAAGACCGGTAAGGATGTCATCACCATGGCGCTGCTGGGTGCCGACGAATTCTCATTTGGCACACTGCCCCTGATTGTGCTGGGATGTGTGATGATGCGTAAGTGCAACACCAACACCTGCCCTGTCGGTGTCGCTACACAGAATCCCGAACTGCGTGCCAAGTTCCGCGGACATTATGAATATGTAGTCAACTTCTTCCAGTTCCTGGCACAGGAAGTACGTGAGTACCTGGCAGAGATGGGTTACAAGTCACTGGATGAAATCATCGGTCGTTCCGACTTGCTGATTCCTGACACCCAGAACGATGGAAGCAAGGTTTCTACGCTCGACTTTGGTCGTCTGTTGCACCACGTAGACGATGAAGCTCCCCGTTGGGATCATCGACCCTTCACCATGGTCAAGGACGTCAAGGACATGGATATCCTCCACGACGCACAGGCAGCCATCGAGACAGGTCGCGAGGTAAGCTTGGAATACGCTATCAAAAATACCGACCGTGCTGTGGGTACCATGTTGAGTGGCGCCATTGCCAAGAAATATGGCGAGGAAGGCCTCTCGGATGGCACCATCAACATCAAGTTCAAGGGCGCTGCAGGACAGAGTTTCGGTGCTTTCCTGACCAAGGGTGTCAACCTGAAATTGGAGGGTGAGTGCAACGACTACTTTGGTAAGGGTCTTTCTGGTGGTCGCATTTCCATTCTTCCCCCGGTTCGTTCCAACTCGTCGTTTGTTGCCGAGGACAACATCATTGCTGGTAACACCGGATTGTACGGAGCAACGACAGGTGAACTCTACGTCAATGGCCGTGTAGGTGAGCGCTTTGGTGTGCGTAACTCGGGTGCTATTGCCGTCATCGAGGGCGCTGGTGACCACTGCTGCGAATA
>JAZRYA010000004.1:0-10393 GCA_045600505.1 Bacteroidaceae bacterium | reverse complement strand
CTTGAAGAAGTCGTTGCCCTTGTCGTCTACCAGGATGAATGCGGGGAAGTCCTCCACGGTGATCTTCCACACAGCCTCCATGCCGATCTCGGGGAACTCTACGCACTCGATGCTCTTGATGCTGCTCTGAGACAGCACAGCAGCCACACCACCGATGGTACCCAGGTAGAAACCGCCATACTTCTTACAAGCATCGGTCACGCACTGAGCACGGTTACCCTTGGCAACCATCACCAGACTGCCGCCATTGGCCTGGAACTCATCCACATAGGGATCCATACGTCCGGCAGTGGTGGGACCCATAGAACCGCAAGGATAGCCCTCGGGAGTCTTGGCAGGACCTGCATACAGCACGGGATAGTCCTTGAGGTACTGAGGCAGACCCTCACCAGCATCCAGACGAGCCTTCAGCTTGGCATGAGCGATATCGCGAGCCACGATGATGGTACCCTTCAGGTTGACACGGGTAGAAACGGGATACTTGCTCAATTCGGCACGCACTGCGTCCATGCCCTTGTCCAGGTCGATCTCTACGCCCTTGCCGCCCTCACCGGGACGACGCAGCTCCTCGGGAATCAGCTCCGAAGGATTGCTGTCCATCTTCTCGATCCAGATACCGTCCTCGTTGATCTTGGCCTTGATGTTACGGTCGGCCGAGCAGCTCACACCCATACCCACGGGCAGAGAAGCACCGTGGCGAGGCAGACGGATCACACGGATGTCGTGAGCCAGATACTTACCGCCAAACTGGGCACCCAGACCGATTCTGTACACCTCCTTCAGCAGCTTCTCCTCCAGATCCAGGTCACGGAAGGCACGGCCAGTCTCGTCACCGGTAGTGGGCAGAGAATCGTAGTACTTGATAGAGCCCAACTTGACAGTCAGCAGGTTCTTCTCGGCGCTGGTGCCACCGATGACCACGCAGATGTGGTAGGGAGGACATGCAGCAGTACCAAAGTGCTTGATCTCCTCCACCAACCAGGGCAAGAGGGTGCTCTCGTTCTGGATGAGAGCCTTGGTCATGGGATAGAAGTAGGTCTTGTTGGCCGAACCACCACCCTTGGCCACGCAGATGAACTTGTACTCAGCGCCCTCGCAAGCCTCGATGTCGATCTGTGCAGGCAGATTGCACTTGGTGTTCACCTCGTCATACATGTTCAAGGGAGCGTTCTGGCTATAGCGCAGATTGTCCTGGGTGTAGGTGTTGTAGACACCCAGACTCAGCGCCTCCTCGTCCTCGAAACCAGTCCACACCTGCTGTCCCTTTTCTGCATGGATGATAGCAGTACCAGTGTCCTGGCAGAAGGGCAAGATACCCTTGGCAGCAGTCTCGGCATTGCGCAGGAACTGCAGAGCCACATACTTGTCATTCTCACTTGCCTCGGGGTCGCTCAGGATCTTTGCCACCTGCAAGTTGTGCTCACGACGCAGCATAAACTCCACATCGTGGAAGCACTGCTGAGCCAGCAGGGTCAGAGCTTCCTTGCTCACCTTCAGGATCTTGTGTCCTTCGAACTCACCTACGCTGACACCTTCCTTGGTCAGCAGTCGGTACTCAGTATTATCCCCGCCCAACTGGAACATAGGAGCATACTTAAATTCCACATTTGCCATAATTTCTTTCTTTTTTATAGTGTTATTCTATTATTCCTTGCTCGTCGTATCGATTGAAGAGGAAGTCGTTGTAGGGATACTTCTGCACGTGCAGTTCCCTTACCTTATTATATAATACCTGCTTCAGTTCGTCGATATTGGTCTTTTCGCGTGCCGAGATGAAGATGCAGTTGTCATTGAGCTGTGCCATCCAGGTCTTCATCAGGTCGGCCAGCGAGATGTTCTCCTTGGTGGCAGGCGTCAGGTCATCGGCATCCTTCTCCACCCAGGTATAAGCATCCACCTTGTTGAAGATGATCATCTGGGGCTTGTCGCTGCAACCCAGGTCGGCCAGGGTGCTGTCCACCACGCGTATCTGGTCCTCGAAGTCGGGGTGTGAGATGTCCACCACATGCAGCAGCAGGTCGGCCTCGCGCACCTCGTCCAGGGTGCTCTTGAAGGACTCCACCAGGTCGTGGGGCAACTTGCGGATAAATCCTACCGTGTCGGACAGCAGGAAGGGCAGGTTGTCCACAATCACCTTGCGCACGGTGGTGTCGAGTGTGGCAAAGAGCTTGTTCTCGGCAAACACCTCGCACTTGGCCAGCAGGTTGAGCAGGGTGCTCTTGCCCACATTGGTGTATCCCACCAGCGCCACACGTATCATGCGGCCACGGTTGTTGCGCTGGGTCGACTTCTGGCGGTCGATGTCTGCCAGGCGTTGCTTGAGCAGACTCATGCGATTGAGGATGATACGGCGGTCCATCTCCAACTGTGTCTCACCAGGTCCGCGCAGTCCCACGCTTCCACCCTTGCCGCCGCCAGAGCCACCACCCTGGCGTTCCAGGTGGGTCCACAGGCGCTGCAGTCGGGGCAGCATGTAGCGGTACTGTGCCAGCTCCACTTGCGTCTTGGCATTGGCCGTCTGGGCACGCATGGCAAAGATGTCGAGGATCAGGCTGGTGCGGTCCAGCACCTTGATCTTCAGTTCAGCCTCGATGTTGCGCAGCTGCTTGGCACTCAGCTCATCATCAAAGATGACCATCGACACCTCACGCTCGGCCTCTTCCTCGGCAGCGATGTAGGCACGTATCTCCTGCAGCTTACCTATTCCCAGATAGGTCACGCTGCTGGGTCCATTGAGTCGCTGGGTAAATCGCTTGATGGTGTGTGCGCCAGCCGTCTCGGCCAGAAACTCCAGCTCGTCCAGGTACTCGGTGGTCTTGCGCTCGTCCTGCTGAGGGGTGATGATACCCACCAGGATGGCAGTCTCCTGCACATCCTCCTCCATCGAGTGCGACACCACGGCCGACATGCCATCCTCGAAGGGGAGCGAGGATCGCGACGAATTGTAATGCTTGCTACGACTGGTCTTCATTATCTGACTTGTGCCACCATGTACTTGCTCACGCTCCAGAACTTGGTGGGATTGGTGATTTTCAGCATATACTGTCCCTTGGCATCCTTGACCATCTCATAAGAGCCCTCGGGGTGCGAGGTCAGCAGCTTGGCGTTCTTGCTGTAGAACTTGATCTCCTTGATGGTGCGGATGTCTATCTCGGTGAAGTAGTCCTTGTTGAAGTCGGCCTGCAGCACGTCGCCGTCCTTCAGGATTCTCTGCTCCTTCAGCTCGCTCTTGGTGCCAAAGACAAACCAGGCCTTGTTCAGCTCCTTGGTCTGGTTGCCGATGGTCTGGCTCTGGGCGCGGTTGTCCTGGGTCAACTGCTCCACGTTCTGGTTCAGGTTCTCTATCTGCTCGCCCTGTTCGGCAATCACGATGTCCTTTTCTGCCAGACTAGCCTCCAGCTCCTGCATCCTCTCGTGCTGAGCCTGCAGCTGGGCTTGCAGGTTCTGGATGGTCTTCTGCAGAGCCTGGGCATTGATGGTCGAGTTCTTCAGCTTCACCTGCAGCTGGGCTATCAGGTCGCGGTTCTGCTCCATAGCCTGCTGGATGTACTCCATATTCTCACGGATGATGGCCTTGGCGTTGGCCGTCTCGGGGTTGCCGTCGGCGATGGTCACGCGACCCTCGGCCTCATTGATGCGGCGGAAGCCCTCCTGCACCTCGTTGATGCTGCCAATGATGTCATTCAGTTCGTCATCTTTCTGGTTGATGATCTGCATCAGCGAGTCACGCTCACGGGAAGCCTGGTCCTGCGAGGGAGCTCCATTGTCACATGATGCGAGTGCCAACAGGCACATGGGGATTACGAATAGCTTTTTCATATTTCTTTCTCCATTAGTTTACGTTGATATTTCGAGAGAGGCTTTTCGCTAGACTTCCTCTCCTCTTTCTCTTGTTTCTTTTCTGTCGCCTCCTCGGTGGCGCCGCCCAGCACGATGACGAACTCCCCTCGGGGTTCCTCCTGGCGGAAGTGCTCCAGCACCTCGGCCACGGTGCCGCGGGTGCTCTCCTCGTGCAGCTTCGATATCTCGCGGCAAGCGCTCACGGGACGCTCGGGGCCAAAGACCTCGGCAAACTGCTCCAGGGTCTTCACCACGCGATGGGGACTCTCGTAGAAGATGATGGTGCGCGTCTCGTCCTTCAGCTCCTCCAGTCGGGTCATGCGTCCCTTCTTCTGGGGCAGGAATCCCTCGAAGCAGAACTTGTCGCAGGGCAGTCCGCTGCTCACCAGGGCAGGCACAAAGGCTGTGGCGCCAGGCAGGGTTATCACCTCGATGCCTGCGCGGATGGCCTCACGAGCCACCAGGAAACCCGGGTCGCTGATGCCAGGGGTGCCCGCATCGCTGATCACAGCCACCGTCTCGCCCGCCTTCAGTCGGTCTATCACGCTCTGCACCGTCTGGTGCTCGTTGAACTTGTGATACGACAGCATCGCATTGCGGATGTCGAAGTGGCGCAGCAGGTTGCCCGAGGTGCGAGTGTCCTCGGCCAATATCAGGTCAGCCTCACGCAGCACACGCAGCGCGCGAGCCGTGATGTCTTCCAGATTTCCTACCGGTGTGGGTACCAGATACAATGTTGCCATACTATTCAATATAGTTCAAGTTACAAAAATACGTATAAATTCGATTTGACCGAAATATTATCTGCTTTATTTTGTTAAGTTCAACATTTTTCACCCTTTTTATGGGTAATTTGCGGGATATTCACTACTTTTGTACGAATAAATGTGTATTCTATGAGCAGCAACATAGCAGAAAACAATGGAGAATTCACCCGTCAGGGACGTATAGAGGTCATCTGCGGTTCCATGTTCTCGGGCAAGACCGAGGAACTGATCCGTCGCATGAAGCGTGCCAAGTTTGCCAAGCAGCGCGTCGAGATATTCAAGCCCGGCATCGACACTCGCTACAGCGAGGAGGATGTCGTCTCGCACGAGGGCAACAGCATCCCCAGCACTCCCGTCGACTCATCGGCCAGCATCCTGCTCATGGCAAGCGACACCCAGGTGCTGGGTGTGGACGAGGCCCAGTTCTTCGACCCCGGCATCGTGGACGTCTGCAACGAACTGGCCAACCGTGGCGTGCGCGTCATCGTGGCAGGCCTCGACATGGACTTCACCGGCAAGCCCTTTGGCCCCATGCCAGCCCTGTGTGCCATTGCCGACAGCGTGAGCAAGCAGCACGCCATCTGTGTCCGTTGTGGCGCCCTCGCCTACCTCAGCCACCGCATCGTCGCTGGCGAGAAACAGGTGATGCTGGGCGAGAAACAAGAGTACGAACCCCTCTGCCGCCACTGTTACCAGCAGGCCATCGAGGAAAAGAAACAAGAACAATAATGCTCGACCGCGAAATCACCTTCGACCGCTTCATCCGCGGTCTCATCGCCACAGCCATCATCGTGGCCTCCATCCTGCTCATCAATCATCTGAGCTCGGTGCTGCTGCCCTTCTTCATCGCCTGGATCATTGCCTACATGATCTGGCCCATGGTGCGCTTCCTCCAGTTCCGCTGCCACCTGCGCAGCCGTCTGCTCAGCATCGCCGTGGCCCTGCTCATCGTGCTGGCCGTGCTGGCGCTCACCCTGCTCACCATCATCCCGCCCACCATCAGCGAGTTTGCCAAACTGAGCCACGTCATCCACGACCTGGCCACCCAGTATCTCGGCGAGTCGCGCATAGCCCAGAATGTCGACTACTACCTGCGTCACTACGTCACGCAGAATGACATCGTGCAGCTCATCAAGCAAGACAATGTGCAATCGGCCTTGCAGTCCGCCATGGCCCAAGTCTGGTCGCTGGTCTATCACACCATGGACTTCATCATCGGCCTGTTTGGCCTGTTCATCATCCTGCTCTACATCTTCTTTATCCTGTGCGACTACGAGAAGCTCAGCGAGGGCTGGGTGCGTCTGATACCCGCCAGCAAGCGTCACTTTGCCACCCAGCTCGTCAGCGATGTCGAGAGCGGCATGAATGCCTATTTCCGTGGCCAGGCGCTCATCGCCCTCATCGTGGGCATCCTGTTTGCCATCGGCTTCACCATCATCGGCTTGCCCTTGGGCATCGGTCTCGGCTTGCTCATCGGCCTGCTCAATCTGGTTCCCTACCTCCAGCTCATCGGCTTCATCCCCACCATCCTGCTGGCCCTCATGAAGTCCGTCGAGACGGGTCAGAGCTTCTGGGTCATCCTGCTCTCGGCGCTGGTGGTCTTTGCCGTGGTGCAGCTGATCCAGGACCTCGTGCTCACGCCCAAGATCATGGGTCACGTCATGGGTCTCAACCCAGCCGTCATCCTGCTTTCGCTCTCCGTCTGGGGTGCTTTGTTGGGTCTTATCGGTCTCATCATAGCCCTTCCCCTCACCACCCTGTGCCTCAGTTATTACCGTCGTTTTGTACTGAAGGAGTCGGGTCATCGGCCAGCGGAAAGTGCCAAAACACCAGAAAAAACGGAGGAGAAATAAAAAATCTTCCCCATTTTCCTTCATTCTTCATACTTTTTTTATACCTTTGCACTCGCTAAAGCCCCTCCGTGGGGTATAGCACTAGGTTTGACTCGCTAGCTCAGTTGGTAGAGCACATCACTTTTAATGATGGGGTCTCGGGTTCGAACCCCGAGCGGGTTACAACAGAAAAGGTCTTTGCGAAGAAGAAAGTTTCACTTTCGGATTCACAGAGACCTTTTTTGTTGTGGAACTTCCTGTGGAAGGTCCTGGGTCGATGAAATCAGCCCCGAGCGGTTACGTCCTCCCCGTGGGAGGGCTCTCGGGGTCGATTGAGATCAAACCGAGCGGGGGGTCGATTGAGATCATACCGAGCGGGTTACAGCAATACTACCTGCGTACTCAAAATAGGAACGCAGGTAGGAGACCATGTCGCAAACAAAGACAAACTCAATAACGATTCGTTATCGAGATGGAAACTGCACCAAGCAACCGTCCGAGGGGTAATTGTAATTGCAGCAATTGACACCATCTGTTTGTGGCAGGAATAGAAAACCCGCTGACAATCGTCATTTATTGATGGCTATCTAATAATAGATTCAATTGGGCTTGTAGCTCTTCACGATTAGGCAAATACAGTTGATACCGTGCAGCAAAAAGTTGGTTGTCAATTCCTTGCAAAGCATACTCCATCAGGATTTCATCCTTCTTTGCCCCTAACACAATTCCGATAGGTGGGTTGTCATCTGGCTGGCACACTTCGTTCTTGAAATAGTTCAAATACAGGTTCATCTGCCCTATATCTCCATGCTTTATCTCGGCGCGTTTCAAATCAATCAGCACATAGCATTTGAGAATGGCATGATAAAACACCAAGTCAACCTTAAAGCGTCTTGAGCCAATAGGTACAACATACTGGCGGCCAATAAACGCAAAACCTCGTCCTAACTCTAAGAGGAAATGTTCCATGTTGGTCTTCAAAGCCTTTTCTAAATCAGACTCTTTGTAACGCTTCTGCCGTGGAATACCAGTAAACTCTAGTATGTATGGGTCACGAATAATGTCAATAGGGTTAATCACCTTATGACCCTCGTTTGCAAGAGCCAGAACACCCTCTTTGTCTGTACTGAGAGCCAGTCTTTGGAACAAAGACGAGTTAATCTGTCGTTTCAGTTCTCTGACCGTCCACCCGTCCCTGATGCACTCTTTCATGTAGAATTGCATCTCTAGCATGTCTTCGCATTTAAGCAACTCAAAGTAATGGCTCCAGGTCAATTGGTGAGACAGCGTCTCACATTTTGGGAAGACCAAATACAATTTGCGCATATACGTAAGGTTTGATCGGCTAAAGCCCTTACCTTTCAGTCGAGTCAGGTCCTTGGATAGATTTACCAGTAATTTGTCTCCATATTTTGCTTTGGCACTGCCACCCTGTTCAAACTCTACAATATATTGTCCTGTCTGCCAATTCGCTTTGAGCAGCTCTGAGTTTATCGCAATAACCGCCTTTGCCCTAGCATCATCCCACAACGTCGCAATATGTGAGACAAGTTTCACATATTCAGGATCGCTGACTAGCGTTTGATTAGTAATTATTGCTTGTAATTCAGTGTTAGTATCAGGTGTAGCCATAACTATGCTAATGATTATATCAGCCACAAAGTTAGCAAAATTCCACGATTTCTAGCTCTTTTACAAGAGAATCTTTCAATGCCTACTGCATTTTATGGAATGTAAATAGAGACGGGACCCCACTCTCTTTGCGAGTGAGGGGTCCCGGTGGTTAGTGAGGATTCTCTTGGACGAGCCGCTTGGCGAATGAATCAAGGCCGAGGACGCTGGCTGAAAAGAGCAGGGCCTGGGCGACTACCCAGAGGACACTGGGGTCGATGACGCCGGGAGGGGGAATCAGGAGAGCCATAAACGAGATGGCGATGGAGAAGAGGAGCATCAGGATGGCTGAAGCCCCCCTCAATCCCCCCCAAAGGGGGGAGGTTTGGTTAGATGATTCTTGTTTCATGGAGTAATGTTTTTCCATCCCTACACCCTTCCCCTTTGGGGGCAAATCGCTGGCGAGCGATTTGGGGAGGACCTCCGGAGCGGCCCCACCAGCCGCGTAGGGCTAGAGGGCCGACGGAGGTGGGCTTGGGATAGGGCTTAGTCGGTGTCACCATCGGTGGCCTCGAGACTCTGACCGGCCTTTGAGGCGGCCTTTGCGATCTCCTGCTGCTTGCGGGTGGGAACGAACTCGAAGGTCATGCCGTTGAAGACGTACTTCAAGTCCTCGCCAGGGAGCATGCGGACACGGGCGCCGGTGATGTTCTGACTGGTAAACTCCTCGCGGCTGTCGGCGTTGCGTGAGCGGAGGCTCAAGCGGAGCTTGCCGATGCCGAACAAGTCGACCTGGTAACCGCTCTTGAGCTGGTCCATGACGGTCTCGCCTACGGCGGTGAGAACTGCATAGACGTCAGGCAAGGTGACGGTGGTGCGGTCAGTAATCAACTTAGCGATGTCCTTGGTGCTCTTGGTACCGTAGAGCTGGGGAGTTGCATAGTAGTGGGTCTTGCCACTCAACTTGCTCACCTGCTTGGTAATTGAGTAAGGTACTGCCATTTTCTCATCCCTCTCCATACCCCTTCTTAAGGGGAGCGCAAATAGGGCTTGGGCGCTTAGGTTAAACAATCAGACCCTCTCCTAACCTCCCCCTCTATGGGGAGGAACGCTTGATAGGTCGTAGCGTATTTTGCCTGGCGGCATGGCTTTCAGAGGACTACGTAAAAACTCTGTGGTCTCTGTGATGACTCCGTCAGGACCTTTGTCCTACGCGGCTGGTGTGGCCGCTTCGGGGTCCTTCCCCAAATCGCTCGCCAGCGATTTGCTGTGTGAGCCATTTTTCATCGCGATGTAAACAATTTTAGCACCACTCCCTGGCCAGGATTATCCTCCCCCTTTCGGGGGGAGATAGAGGGGGGCTGTTTGTTTTACAATGCAAAGGTACGAAGAAAATAATTTACGATATTAGGTTTCCATACGTTTCCGTGCGATTACGCGCGTTTAACTACGATAACCTACGAAAAAGAGTATATGTAACGCCCCAAAAGAGTAATCCTTTGGGGCGTTACGTGTACTCTCTCGGGCGAAAATCAGTAGATAAGAGTACTCTTGATAAGTAATAGTGTACCTGTGTGCGTGTACGCGTGTTCTCGCGTGCTACGGCTCGCCGAGAGCGTCGAATACCAGGGCAACCTGGGCTGGTGTAAACAACTTTTGCGTCTTTTTGTAGCCGAGGGCTTGCAAACTGGACAGCAAAGTGGGGTGATGGGCAATCCAGTCGTTGAGGATCTGGACTGCACGGGCGTGGCAGACCGTGGGGTTGTAGGCCTCGGCAAGGAGGCCCTTCGGCCACGTGTGAAGGGCATTTTCGTTATACATAAGCGTTTGGAATTAAGTGTTTTACGTACTACAAAGATACGAAAAAATTACGAGAATTGCAAATCTGGACGCGCCTAATTCAGGGCCATGGGACAATAGTTGCAGCGACTACAGTTACTACAATTACTACAGTTACTACAGTTTCCTGGACCGGGGGAAATTGTAGCAGGAAAAGTGTGAAAAGAAATTTTATAATATAATAATTAATCATTAGTGTCCCGTTAAAATCGGGACGAAGTTAAATTTAATCAAATAGTCCCTCAAAGAGGGGATAATCGAGTTCTTTGACATCGTTGAAATTAGTGTTTTCGAAGAGATCTCTCAGTGGAGTCTTATCCGTAAGTGAGATGCTCAAAATCTGCAGCACCTCATAGGTTGACCGCTTCAGTTGCATGTCGTGTTGGACGATGGCAACAAGGCAGTATGTTATGATTGCAGAGCAGATTTGTATTCTGACAGCGTTCTCTCTAGTACCCCAGAATTTCTTAATCTTGAGGTGCTGCTTGAGCCACTTGAAGAACA
>JAZRYA010000003.1:0-53813 GCA_045600505.1 Bacteroidaceae bacterium | reverse complement strand
TTTCAATCAGCAAGTTGATGCAGCCGCTGAAAAGAAAATCGCAGCCAACAAGAAGGAACTTGCCGACTACAAGGAGCGATTTATGGAAATTCTGAAGGAAAACGACAAACTGTTAGATGTTCAAGTTGAGAATCACAGTTTGAAGGCGAGACTTGACACCAGGGATGACTGTGCAACACTCGCCTTGAAGTTGCTTTGGAACATTGTCGCTCCATTCATTGAGGCACTTCGTGACCTTGCTGTCAACCGTAAAATCAGCTTTTATAGTGAATTTACAGAACAGCAAGTGATTGATATGAAGCGTATTTTGCAGAAGTTCTCCGACAAACCTGCTGAGCAGGAAAAGGTTGCATACTGGATGCTCCGAGAGGCAACAAAGAAGTATCATTTCAATGAAGAGCAGGAGAAACAATGTAAGCGTGAAATGAAAAGATTTCTCAACAACGAATACAAAATTGGAGTTGGTGGAGGTTATCACATGTAGTAATCATCAAAACAGATATTGACAGCCTATGAACTATTCAAAAACATTGTGGCAGGTTGAGCGAGATCTTGTCAAAGGAGTTCGAAACGCTTTTATACAAGCAGACAACGGTCAGCAGTGTGCAAGCATGTTTGACGAACTCGACAAGTCGAACCCCGACATTCATGAGTACATCAACCGCATTCAGCAAGCAACAGGCAACGACTGCTACTTCTGCATGTTGAACTCATACAGTGCCATCACCCAGAGGAGCGTACCAACGCACCTTTGGCGAAGCGATGTCAAGAGTGACAGTCCTGACTATTGTTTCGATGCCAACCAACTCGATCAGGCAGTGCCAGAACGTGAGGTTGTGCGCCACTTTCGCAGATAAGGGAAACCGACTGACCTTAGGCTTTGCGCTTAAAATCAGTCGGTTATTTCGTTTATAAACATCTTTCAATGATGAATTTTACAACTCAAGCATGTTGCTCATCTTTGTATCAGTGAAGGTTCTCCATATTTGCAAGTCAACCATTTTATAATCTTCATATAATTGGTCAACAAATTCTATCTCAAATATCAATCTGAAATCGTTTGGGTCATTATCTGGTTGACCTTCTTTTCTAGTGCCAATTCTGGCAATCTTGATATAATATAAATCTCGAACACCTTTACCTTTGAAATATGGCATGAAATAATATAATTTATTTAACGCCACAGTTGAAGGAAATCTTTTGCCAGTATAATAAACCTTTGCTGACCTATCAAGATATTGTTCGATATTATCTCCTTTTACATAACTTATTAAGAGATTTTTTGATGGATCAACATTGTTAGGCAACTCCGTTTCGATATTTTTATTTGTAAACAAACTATTTTCAACAATTGTCTTTGGATAGGCCTCTAATGTTGATTTGAAATCTATTTGATGCACTACCAATACTTTTTGCAATGATTTGATTACATGCCACATCATTACAGGCGGAACAGCATTTCCTATTGCTTTATATTGGCGTATTTGTGATACACTATCCAAGGAAAATGTATCAGGGAAAGACTGTATTCTGGCTGCTTCTCTTGTCGAGAAACGTCTGTACCTTCCTTCATACATGAACACAGGGTCTGTACTATTGAGGCTGACTTTAGCAAGATGAGCACTAACAGTGTTGCAAGGTTCGTCAAGACTCATTGCTCTTCCTTTATTCATTTTCTCTCTAACTGCCATCATGCCAGCCACAGCCCTATCACTAAAAAATAGTGATTCGTTGTGGTTCTCATCATCTATGATAACATCCCCTAAGACCTTTCTTTCAGAACTGGCTACTTTGTTGGGATATCTAAACTTTTCATAATCGCTTAAATCCCTAAATCCGACAATAATAACTCGTTCTCGCTTTTGTGGAACACCATAGTCTGAAGCATTCAGGAGTTTGTGTACAACTTTATATCCTGCATCAGAAAATTCTTTTATAATCATAGGAAATGCTTTTCCTTGATTTGCAGACAATAATCCCTTAACATTCTCTGCTATGAAGAATCTTGGTTTCCTTTCTTTCAAGATCTTAACCATCTCAAAGAAAAGCATGCCCCTCTCATCCTTGTAACCAAGTCGAGGTGGATTCTGGGCGGATATGGAGAATGATTGACAGGGGAATCCTCCAATAAGCATGTCAAACTGGGGCAGTTGTTGAATATCTATATCTCTAACATCTTTAACTTCGCATTTATGAGTAAAGTTTTCGTTGTAGATTTGAGAGCAATACTCATCGAAATCAACAGAATAGACTATTTCAAATGGATTTTCCTTATATTCTTTGTTCAGGAAGGAGAATCCTCCTATAACGCCTAAATCCATTCCACCACATCCGCAAAAAAGAGATGCGACTTTTATCTTTTCCATGTAAGTAAATCAGTTGGTTTGAACATTTCCGTAGAGAACGTTACTTCCATACCGTCTCTTGGCTCAGCTTCGATCATATCTGTCTTGTAGAGCTTGACGGGATCTCTTAATATGAACAAAGTTTTACCTTGCTCGCTAAGCATAAGGCGATAGACACAGTAGTGTTCTTTAATCGTACCAGCAACACGCCATTCATTTGGTGACATATGGAAACCATACATCTGAATTTTTTGCTTACTAATAGTTGTTTTAACTTCAATGTATCTGTGATTTTCAGTTCCATCTGCTTCATAGCTATCAATATCAAAGCCAGGATGGTATGATGGGCTGTCAACAATTTGTACTAATCGTACAAATTCTTCATATCCACTTAGTTTCAAGCGCATTTTTTCGTGACCACATATGAGTGCTTCTCCAAGATTGCCAATATCTTTTGTAGTCCTGTCAGACGAGGTGACAACACTTTGTATTCTGTCTTCAAATACTTCTTCAATCTCGGCAGAATCACTCGGAGTCAAACTATTATCAAAAATAACATCAATTTCTTCTCCATTCGTTAAGAGAGTTCGAATGTCAGTCTTGAACAAATCTGGTTTCATTGAATTATTTACATATTCAAACCATAAAGGCTCTATCTTGGACAACTCCGAGGTTTCCATAATACGCTTCTTATAAAAACGCTCATATCCATTAAAAAAGGATGTATCTTCGGCAAAAGTCTTTAAAGACGTAAGTTCATTACCTTTCAAAGTGAAGTAACCATTATGACTATCTAAAAGATTTGCCAACTCCATGTAATCCAGAATATCACCTGCATACCTAGTCATATCTCCCTTTGAACGAGCTTTGCCAGTCAACGATAACGACTTAGAATCCTTTGGGTTATAATACTTAATTCCCTTTTTACGATTCGCAATTATTGTTGATGCTGCTTCGTCTGGTGAGATTTTTCCAGAAGTGAATCGAATGTCGTTAAAAATACAATAAGTAGCTTCTTCTGCAGAGATTGACATTTCTTTCAAACTGCCATCTTTACTAAGCTGTTTGTTTCCAGCCATAAGAACCTGTATTATCGATTTTGCAGGTTTGAAGCGAATTTGGTGGTAAATTATATCCTTCAAATCTTGTGGCTTCATGTGACCACCAGGAAATTGGAAAGA
Organism: Bacteroidaceae bacterium; assembly: GCA_045600505.1. Taxonomy (GTDB): domain Bacteria; phylum Bacteroidota; class Bacteroidia; order Bacteroidales; family Bacteroidaceae; genus Physcousia. The sequence goes on along the minus strand of JAZRYA010000003.1, from coordinate 50,287 downwards.
AAACAAGAACAATCGTAAGAACTGTGTTAAATCTTGGTTTTCATGTAGAAACTTAGCCATTGGGGATGTTTCAGTAATATCCAAATCCTTGTCTTCCTTGTAGAAAGAAAACAAGGCTGGGATTTCTGTTCTCCAGTTATGTAATGTCTTATCTGCCATGTCAATATTACCAGGGAACATTTTAATTGCATTGAAATATCGCTGGCTATACTCATCGCAGGAACACTTTGGTATTCTACAGCATTCATTAGCCATATAGAGCAGTACGTTCTCGATATTGCTTTTGAAACGAGGTCTTACGAAATGTATTCTATGCCAGAACTCATCTGGCAAATTATAGTATTCTATCTTTTTCATAGAAATTTTAATAGTTGTGTAGCAACAGCTTGTGCCATCAAAGGGGGCACGGCATTTCCTACTTGTTTATATTGGCTTGTTCTACTACATAAAAACTTAAAGTCGTCAGGGAATGACTGTATTCTTGCACTTTCTCTGACAGTTGGAACTCGATTCCACTTGTAGTGGAAATGATGTCTATGACCTGTATCAATAGTAATGCTAGGTTTCTTGCTATTCAGTCTTGTCCATGCAATATGAACTTTTCGAGTACCTTGAAGTTCTAAAGGTAAATCCTTATAGTTACCACCATCTGGCACCATGGATATAATTTCTGTAGTCTGTTGGTTATGAGTCGTAACCTCATGGTTCCAAACACTTTTGCTGTTGGCACGCATATATTCTTGATACCTTGAATTTGCCTTACTAACATATTCAGAACCATCCTTCAATGATCCTTCTGGTAAATCAGAAAGTGCTTCTTCTGTAGTCACTTTATTCTCTACTTCAGGAATATCGAAGTCGAATTTGCTATCAGAGATACCGACAAATATAGCTCTTCTTCTATTCTGGGGGACTCCATAATTTGATGCTGTAAGCACTTTGCATTCAACGTTATATCCAAGTAACTCAAAATCTTTGATAATGGCTTCCTTGATGATACCACCACCCATGGAAAGTATGTTAGGCACATTTTCAAGTACAAATGCTTTTGGTTTGAAATGCTTCACCATACCAACGAATCCTTTATACAATTTGTTTCGTTCATCATCAACCACTCGCTTACCCGCAATAGAGAATCCTTGGCATGGAGGACCGCCAATGATTACATCTACATTCTGACCTTTAATCAAATTATCAACCTCTGGGTAATCAATAGAAGACAGGTCTGCACATAGGGTTTCACTTCCTTTGTGGTTATATTTAAAGGTCGTAAGGGCATCTTTCCAAATATCAATACCTAACACTATGTTATATCCAGCCTTCTCGAAACCCAAGGACAAACCGCCACAACCACAAAATAAATCTATGACATTCTTCGGAGTGTTTTTGCTCATAGTTACTACTTTTCGTTTTCGTTTTTTACAGACCAGAGTAAATCAGACATATCTACTCCTAAACAAATTGCCATCTCACGCAATGTTTCAAGATTAGGCTGTAAAGTGTTTGTACACCATTTTGAAATAGTACCTTGGTCTTTTCCAAGTTTATCCGCAAGCCATTTGTTCGTCAAATGCTTTTCTGCCAAAACCACTTTAATGCGGTTTATGTATGTAATTTCCTTCTGTGATTTATCCATATATATTCATTTTCGTTCTGCAAAGGTAGCACTTTATATCTTAACAAACGAACATTACATCGTTTTATTGCCTTTTTCTTTGAAAAACATATCAAATTATTGGTATATATTGCAAATTTAGGTCTATGTTTGCAACAACGACAGAGGATAGTGTTCCACTTATGGTTGGTACATCTAGACCTTTCAACTTCAGAATATTCAACATTTAAAATTGCAGTTTTGTACCTTTTCCGTACCCAAGAAACGTAATTCATTGATATAAAGGTTCAAACCCAATTCGCAAGGAAAATTGTGTACGTTGTTCTGTCCTGTCAAGGTGTACGGGTTGTCGGGGGTGTACGCACAAATTTTATAATTTTTGTTTTGATTGCATGTCCTGACTCAGGAATACACAAGGACGGAAGTTCAGCAACTATTTTTCAAAACATACCCGTACACCCGTACAAGCCGTACAGTCTTATTTCCTTCTATAACAAAAGGGAGAAGTAAATGCTCCTTGCACTATTGCACTTTCTGCACTATTGCACTATCGACCAAAGTGCGAAAATGCAAAAGTGCAAAATGCAAGCGATATGGAGTGTTGCATTATGGGGTAACAACCAGGTTTTAACAGTTCAAATTCCTTTTCCCTTTTGTTCATTATTGGCATCTTCATTTGAAAGGCAAAAGTGTTCTTGTATTCCTGTTTGAAACGCTTGGATTCCTACCCAACGAAATGGCATGAATCAAGATGATGGTTTGATGTGTTTTGATGCGTTTTGTCCACTGAAAGTGTCAAATTGTCGAAATGACCCATTTAAAAAACGTTAAAGTTTTGTCCACGAATTAACATTTGGAACCCTCTGGCAACATTTCAATTCCGTAATCTAAGAATCGTAAATTTTTGTACCTTTTGATTTTACCTGAATTTTAACATATACTGATACTCAGTGCTTTACGAGCTAAAAACACCCTTCCACATGAACTATGACACGCTGATGGGGTCGGTGAAGTTGGCCTTCTGGGGTGCTGCGATTCCCGAGGAGACGGCCAAGCTGATCATGCTGTGGCTGCTGGTGAGGAGGAATCCTTACTTCGACGAGCGCATGGATGGCATCGTCTATGCCGTCTGTGTGTCGATGGGCTTTGCGGCGCTGGAGAATGTGAGTTACCTGCTGACGAACAATGGAAATGTGCAGGCGCTTGCCATCCAACGGGCCATCTTTTCGGTGCCTGGGCACTTCGCCTTTGCGGTGCTGATGGGGTATTACTATGGATTGGTGCATTTCGACCCCGTGCGCTATGGCCGTTATCGTCTGCTGGTGTGGGTGGCGCCGGTGCTGGCTCATGGCATCTTCGACATGTTGCTGATGGCTATGCCGGTCTTTGCCGAGGCCGTCCAGGCATTCATCTACATTTCCTTCATCGTCTTCTGCATCCGTATGCACATCTTCTGCTCGCGCCGCATCCGTGTCCAGCTCCGTCGTGACAATGACGACCCGGAGATGAATGGCGATTATACGAAGAATTATGGGGAATATGAAAAGTGATTGATGATTGATGATTGAGGGTTGAGGATTGAGGGTTTTTGATGAAAAATCGCCAAAATCTTTACTTTTTTCCTGGTGTGAGTAAACTTTTTCTATGAAAAATAGTCAAAGAAGTTGAAAAAGTTATTTATTTTGTGTACTTTTGCATGTTCTAAGTAGAAATAGGCACATACATGAGACAATTAAAGATCAACAAAAGTATCACTAATCGTGATAGCCGCACCATCGACAAGTACCTACAGGAAATCGGTCGTGAGGATCTGCTCACCATGGATGAGGAGATAGAACTGTCGCAGCTGGTGAGAAAAGGTGATAACGCTGCACGTGAGCGTCTGGTGAAGTCGAACCTGCGTTTCGTGGTCAGTGTTGCTAAGCAATATCAGAACCAGGGACTGACCCTGAGTGACCTCATCAACGAGGGAAATATCGGTCTGATAAAGGCCGCTGAGAAGTTTGATGAAACTCGCGGTTTCAAATTCATTTCGTATGCTGTATGGTGGATCCGCCAGAGCATCCTGCAGGCACTGGCCGAGCAGAGTCGTATGGTGCGACTGCCTCTGAATCAGGTGAGCGCGCTGAACCGCATCAGCAAGTTGACCCAGGAATTTGAGCAGCAGCACGAGCGCAAGCCCAATGCCGAGGAACTGGCCGAGATGACGGGTGTGGACGTGGACAAGATCCAGGACAGCATCCGCAGCAACGGTCGCCACGTGAGTGTGGACGCCCCCTTCCAGGATGGTGAAGACAACACCCTGTTGGACGTGCTGAGCGACGGCGACAGCCCCCTGGCCGACACGGGCATGATCAGCGAGTCGCTGAACACCGAGATCGACCGCGTGCTGGAGACACTGACCGAGCGCGAGCAGTTGGTACTGCGCTGGAGCTTCGGTATCGGTCATCGTGAGATGAGTCTCGAGGAGATCGGTGACCAGTTGGGCCTCACACGCGAGCGCGTGCGCCAAATTAAGGAAAAGAGCATCCGCAAGCTTCGCGACTCGAACAAGAAGAACAACTTGCGCGGTTTCTTAGGATAAATTTTCTGAGCAATATACAATAATCCCCGGGTCCTTAGCGAACTCGGGGATTATTTTGTGCGGTATTACAGAACTTTCTTGTAGAGCATCAGGATGTCGTCGAGCGTGACGTCGCGGGGGTTACCGGGAGTGCAGACGTCGGCCAGAGCCTGCTCGGCCAGAGCGGGGATGTCGGCCTCGGTGATGCCCAGGTCGGTCAGGTGCTGGGGGATACCCACGCGGATGCTGAGGGCGCGGACGGCATCAACAGCTGCCTGGGCTGCCTCCTCGGCACTCATGCCGGTGGTGTCGACTCCCATGTGCTGGGCGATGATGCCGTATTTCTCGATGCGAGTGGGCATGTTCCATTCCATGATGGTGGGCAGCAGCAGGGCATTGGCCACGCCGTGGGGCACGTCGTGCAGCGAACCCATGGGATGAGCCATGCCGTGTACCAGACCCAGACCGACATTGCTGAATGCCTGGGCTGCGATGTACTGGGCCAGGGCCATGCCCTCGCGGCCAACGGGATTGGTGGGCTCCTCGACAGCAGTGGGCAGGCTCTCGGCAATCATCTTGATGGCCTGCAGCTCGTACATGTCACTCATGACCCAAGCACCACGGGTGATGTAAGCCTCGATGGCGTGTGTCAGGGCGTCCATACCGGTGGCAGCGGTGAGGCCCTTGGGCAGTGAATACATCAGTTCGGGGTCGACGATGGCTACAGCGGGGATGTCGTTGGGGTCGACGCAGACCATCTTGGCCTGGCGCTTCTCGTCGATGATGACGTAGTTGATGGTAACCTCGGCGCCTGTGCCGGCGGTGGTGGGCAGGGCGATGATGGGCACACTCTTGTGCTTAGTGGGAGCGCAGCCCTCGAGCGAGACGATGTCGGCAAACTCGGGGTTGTTGCTCACGATGCCGATACCCTTGGCGGTGTCCATGCTGCTGCCGCCACCGATGGCGATCAGGCAGTCGGCGCCGCTAGCCTTGAATGCCTCCACACCCATCTGCACGTTGGTGACAGTGGGGTTGGGCTTGATCTCGCTGTATATCTCGTAGGGGAAACCTGCCTCGTCCAGCACGTCGGTGACCATCTTGGCGGTACCCACCTTCAGCAGGCCCTTGTCGGTGCAGACTAGCGCCTTGGTCAGGTTCATACGGTTCAGTACTTCGGGCAACTCGTGTCGAGCGCCGGCTCCAAAATAGGAGACTTCATTCAGAATAAATCTTTGTGCCATAATAGTATTAAATAATTAGGTTTATGGCAAATGTACTTATTTTTCTGCCAAAATCAGCAAAAAACATAGAAAAATGCAGTATTTATGCTGATTTTTTGTTGTTTTATTTTGTCTTTTCCATCAAATACCATAAATTTGCGAAAGATAAAACGAATCTATTTATTAATTTTTAAACTTATAAGTATGAATAAGACTGAGTTGATTGCAAAGGTTGCTGAGACCGCTGGTTTGAGCAAGGTTGATGCTAAGAAGGCTGTAGAGGCCGCTATCGATGCTGTTAAGGGCGCTCTCGCTGCTGGTGAGAAGGTTGCTGTTCCTGGTGTTGCTACTCTGAGCGTTGCTGAGCGTGCTGCCCGTCAGGGTAAGAACCCCGCAACTGGTGAGGTTATCACCATCCCCGCCAAGAAGGTTATCAAGTTCAAGGCTGGTTCTGAGCTCGAGGCTGCTATCAAGTAAGTTTTGCAGACAGAGATACATGATCCCGGCTACCCGATGGTGGTCGGGATTTTTTTTGCCCCTCGGCGATGAAAAATCACGGATTTCGGCACTCGCATGGGGGCGTTTTCTTGTCTATTATATATAAGGATTCTAATACTATATATATAATATGAAGAAAAGTCTCTTTCTCGTCTCGATGCTTTGCTGCGCCATGTCGGCGTTTTCTCAAACTTCCAAGTCGCTGGTCAGCTACGTCGAGCCTCGCATAGGTACTGCACACTGTCGTTCGTTCCACTTTGCTCCGGGCTCTATGCCCTTTGGCATGGCTAAACCGGGTCCCTCGACCAACGGTTCGCTGGGTAATGCCGACGGATGGCAGGCCACGGGATACGACTACCGAGATACCTCGATAGAGGGTTTTGTGTGCACGCACGAGTTCCAGGTAGGCGGTATCACGCTGGCGCCCTCTACGGGTCAGCTGATCACCATCCCGGGCAATCCCGATGGCAGCGGTCCTCGTGGCTACCGTTCGGCCTATAGCCACGAGCAGGAATATGCCACAGCGGGTTACTACCAGGTGATGCTGCAGGACTACAACATCAATGCCGAGGTGACGGCTACCGACCGTGTTGCCTATCTGCGTTTCACCTATCCCGAGTCGCAACAGGCTCACCTGATCTTTGACATCGGTCATCAGCAGGGCGAGAGTGGCAAGGTCAAGGACTCGGAGGTGTGGATCAACGAGGATGGCACGGTGGAGGGCTACGTCATCACGCGTCCCGAGTACATCAAGAAGTACCAGCCCGGGGCCGATCAGCGCATCTATTTCTCGGCTCAGGTGGACAAGAAGGCCATCTCGGCTGGTGTGTTCAATGGCGACAATGTCCAGGCCAACTCGACCTATGCCCATGGGGTAGGGGCGGGGGCCTATCTCAACTTCCGCACCAAGGCGGGTGAACAGATTACGGCAAAGGTGGCCATTTCCTACACTTCGGTGCAGAATGCGCGCATCAATCTGCGTGCCGAGGGCACCAACGTAGGCTTTGACGAGGCTCGCAAGGCTTCTCAGCAGGCCTGGGAGGACGCGCTGGGTCGTATCATCGTGGAGACCAAGAACGAGGCTGACCTCCAGAAGTTCTACTCGGGACTGTATCACGGTCTACTGGGTCGTGGCGTGATGAGCGACGTCAATGGCGCTTATCCCAAGCATGATGGCACCATCGGCCAAGTTCCCATGAAGGACTGCAAACCTCTCTATCGCATGTACAACACCGACGCGATGTGGGGCGGTCAGTGGAATCTCACTCAGCTGTGGGCCTTGGCGTATCCCGAGCATCTGTCGGAGTTTGTGTCGTCGACCTTGCAGGAGTACAAGGATTGTGGCTGGTTGGCTGATGGTCTGGCTAACTCTAAGTTTGTATCGGGCGTGGGCACCAATCAGTTGCCTCTGATGATCGATGCTGCGTATCAGTGTGGCATCCGTGACTTTGACCTCCAACTGGCCTACGAGGCTTGTCTCAAGAATGAGATGGATGGCAAGGACCGTCCCCAGGGTGCTGGTAAGGACGATACAGCCGACTTCGTCGAACTGGGTTATGCGCCTCACAAAAACCTGGGGGAGTCGGGCGAGGATTTCTATTTCTCTGGTTCTCACACACTTGAATACTCTTTCTCGGCCTATGCTACGGCCATGCTTGCGCAGGCTTTGGGCAAGACCGAGCACTACGATAAGTTGATGTGGATGTCGCGTGGATGGGAGCGTATCTTCGATGAGAAGATGGGTTACATGCATCCTCGTCTGAAGAATGGCGACTGGATTGCCAACTTCGATCCTATGCAGGTGTGGCGCGGATTCCAGGAGGGTAATGCGGTGCAGTACACGTTCTATGTGCCTCATACTCCCGAGGAGCTGATCAAGAAGGTGGGCGTCGATGAGTTTAACAAGCGCCTCGATGGTATCTTTGCTGCGTCGCAGCCTCAGATCTTCTCGGGCGGTAAGGAGATAGACGCCTTTGCGGGATTGCGTACCTATTACAATCAGGGCAATCAACCTTGCTTGCACATCTCTTGGCTGTTTCATCACAGTCAGCGTCCCGATCTGTCGCAGAAGTGGGTGCGCGCCATCTGTAACGAGTTTTATGGCAACGATGGCATCCATGGCTACGGATATGGTCAGGACGAGGACCAGGGCCAGTTGGGTTCGTGGTACGTCATGTCGTCCATCGGTCTCTTTGCTGTCGATGGTCTCACGTCTCCCGATCCTTCGTTCTCGATTGGCAGTCCCATCTTTGATCGCGTGACCATCAAGCTCAACAAGAAGTATTATCCTGGCGATCAGTTCGTTATCACCGCTCAGAATAACGCTCGCAACAACATCTATGTGCAGAAGAGCAAGTTGATTGACGGCAAGCGCACCTCGGCCGGCAGCATCCGCTTTGCCGACGTCGTCGATGGAGGATCCCTCAAACTCACAATGAGCAAGAAACCACAGAAATAGTTTTTGTATCACACATTGACGCAGACAACACAGAACAAAGAAAACTCTGTGACTCTGTGTCTCGGTGTGAGATAATTAACGTAAGATTACTACTAAACATAATACCGATTCTTTAACATTTTACATAGAAGTTTCCATTTTTACTTTGTGTTGGGTGATACCAGTAATAATTATAATATATCATTCGACTAAATTTAAAAACTGCACCGAATTTATGCAGAAAAACAATCTTTTTGCATCAATTTAGTGCACTTTTTGTTGTTTTCTGCATTTTTGCTATGCAATTTGCGGTCTTTTTTTGTACTTTTGCACTAAAATATAATGTTGATCTATGGAACTGCTTTTCGAATTCTTCAAAAGGAAACTCAAGGAAACCCCCATTGCCTTCCATCGCTACAAGTATGGTGAGATAAAATGGAACGCCAGGTTCTTCGGTATCGTGGGGCCTCGTGGTGTGGGCAAGTCAACGATGTTGCTGCAATACATCAAGGAGAATCTGACTGTGGCTGATACCCTCTACGTATCTGCTGACCACATGTTTTTTGCAACTAACAGTTTGGTAGATCTGGCAGATCGGTTTGTCAAGATGAACGGCAAACACCTTTTCATAGATGAGATACACAAATATCCCGGGTGGTCGCGCGAACTGAAACAAATCTACGACTCCCACAGCGAACTGCAGGTCATCATCTCCGGTTCGTCTATCCTTGATATTTACAAGGGAATGGCTGATTTGAGCCGCCGAGTTCCTATCTACGAGATGCAGGGCCTCTCGTTTCGAGAATACCTGATGCTCTTCCATGGAATAGATGTTCCGGCATATTCGCTTGAGGAGATTATGTCTCACGAGGCTAGCATACCTGTTGCTCATCCACTCCCCCTGTTTCAGGATTATTTGAAGCGAGGTTACTACCCTTTCGGCAAGGACGAGGAACTGGAAATGGAGTTGATGCAGGTAATAAACCAAACCATGGAGGTGGATATTCCGCAATTCCTTGAGGTCAACATTACGACAGGTCGTAGACTGAAGCAATTGTTGATGGTGGTGGCCAAAAGTGTCCCTTTCAAACCAGTAATGCAGAAGCTGGCAGATGTGACGGGCATCAGTCGAAATAATATTTCCGACTACCTTATTTACATGGAACGCGCGGGTATGATCACTCAACTCAGGGACAGCACTGGTGGCATAAGGGGTATCGGCAAGGTGGAAAAACTGTATCTTGACAACACCAACCTTATCTATACACTCACCCCACGCGAAGCAGAGATTGGCAATGTGCGCGAGACATTCTTCATGAACCAAATGCGTGTGCGTCACGACATCGTCAGTTCGTCTATTTCTGATTTCCAGATTGATGACTTTACCTTTGAGATCGGTGGTCGCAAGAAAGGACAGAAGCAAATTGAATCTGCCGCCCATGGATACATCGTAAAAGATGACATTGAGACAGGCTTCGCCAACGTCATACCTTTATGGGCCTTCGGATTGAATTATTAGTGTGTTTATTGTTTGAGAAATCATAATAAAATGAATAAACTGCCGATATATTTTGCTCCGTTGCAAGGATATACTGAGGATGCGTATCGTAGAGCGCATCACGATGTTGCTGGCGGAATCGAACGGTATTTGACGCCATTTATCCGTATTGTGCACGGAGAAGTGAGGTCGAAGGATTATCGGGATATTCTTCATGATCATAACAAGGATGTGCCCGTGCTGCCACAATTGATTGCTGGTGATGCGGACGAGATGCGTCGGCTGACGGACGTGATCCTTGGCGAGGGCTATCGGGAAATCAATGTGAATATGGGATGTCCGTTTCCGTTGCAGACGCGCCACGGACATGGGGCTGGCATATTGCCACATCCGGATAAGGTAGAGGAAATCTTGCGTGTGATGGATGCGCAGCCTGAAGTGAGATTTTCCGTAAAGATGCGCCTGGGACTGGCTGATGCTAACGAATGGCGGTCCTTGATCTCGATGTTCAATGACGCACAGCTGGAGCATATCACCCTGCATCCCCGAATCGCAGCTCAACAGTACAGTGGCGAAGCAGACATGGATTCCTTCCATGCATTTGCCAGCGAGTGTCGCGTGCCGCTGATATACAATGGTGACGTCATGTCGGTCGCTGACATAGAACGGTTGCACAACGAGTTTCCCAATCTGGCTGGAATCATGATTGGCCGTGGTTTGCTGGCGCGTCCCACGCTGGCTGCTGAATATCGGAATGGCACTGAACTGACTGAATCACAACGACTTTCGGTGCTGCGAGAAATGCATGAGAAGTTGCGCGAGCACTATTCGCGTATCATACCTGGCGAAGCTGCACAGTTGCAGAAATTGCGCACGTTTTGGGACTACAGCGAACCCATTCTGGGACACAAGCAATGGAAAAAGATACGTAAGGCTGGTAACTGGCGGAAATATGAGGAAGCCGTCAGCGAACTGCGTATTGTCGACTAGTTACCGAGATCGGTGAGCAAACCGATTGTGCCATCGGAACTGGTGAACAGCACTCTCCTATTACCTATTGGTACTACGGTGCTAATCAGCGAGTTACCTATCTTGTGACGCCACAGCAGGCGACCAGATAGGGCTTCCAGGGCAAAAATCATGCCTTCCTTGGTACTGCCATACACCACCCCACCCTCTTCAACAGGCATACTGGGCGCATGCTCGTAGCCAAATCCAACAGCCGTAGCCCACAGTTCAACGGGTTTATTTCCAGCAGTTTGATAGCACACAATGCTATCATTCATGGTTTTGCTGTATATCCTTTTCTTGTCGTGGGATAGTCCCACGGTCTCTCGCACCATGGATTGTTTGGTGCGCCACACCGTCTCACCCGTCTGTGCATCGATAGCCGTAAGTGCTCTTTCCGGATCGGCAATAAAGACCTTCCCCTCCGCTTCCACGGGCCAAACGGCAGCCGGACTGTAATGCGTACCGGGTTTGTCCACTCGCCAGGTCCATTGCAGTGTTCCCGTCTTGCGATCGGCGCAATACATCTGATTGTCCCAGGCTCCGAAGACGACATGCTGACTTGTAACAAGAGGTTTGGTTTCGATGTAGCCCTGGATGCCGTCGAGAGCCCATCGTAACTTGCCAGTTTTCAGGTTGATGCAACGCATACGATGGTCGCTGGCGCCCACGTAGCACTGATTGCTGTGGATGGTGACAGCGCCCAGGACGGGTTCGTCGCAGGGTACTTGCCATAGCAGTTTTCCGCTGTTGGCAGCTAGGCCGTAGATGTAATGATCGGCAGAGCCCACAACAACGACGCCCTGGTCTGCGGCTGGTGTGCCCACGATGCGAGCGCCCGTGCGGAACTGCCAGAGGCACTTGCCATCGCGCACATCGTAGGCCGACAACACGCCCAGGTCATCGCCCACAAACACCTTACCTTTGTAATAGGCAGGACTGCTGTAGATGCCTACGCCAGTTTGCATAATCCAGGTCTCTTGCACTTGTCGATAGGTGGAATTGTCCTGCATACTTGGGTAAGACTTGGCACCGGCGTTGGGATCCAGCTTGTCGCCATTGACGTCGCGGATGGGTCCGTGCATGCTGTAGGATGCGAAGTATGCAGCCGGTTGTCCATAGGTATGCCCATAGACGCGAATGCTGTCGGGTGTCACCTCGTAGACACCAAATCCAGATGGTTTCTCACTGTCACTACAGGTGGCGCGCATCAGTATGCCTGGGATGCCATCGTAGGACAGGTTTTGCAGTTGATGATAGTGACCACCGATGCACAGGCGCACATTGTAGTGTCGCAAGATGTCCGTTGCCTGGTACCAGTTGTCCATCTCGCCAGGAATCAGCGGATAGTGTGTGACGATGATGACGGGTTCTTCTTTGGGGATTCGTCGTAACTGCTGCTCCAACCATGACAGATCCTGCGGCACCACATGACCATAGGCCATGCGCATCAGAGGACCTGTGTTGAATCCGAGAAAATGTACACCCTGGTGCTGCATCTGGAAGCGTTCGTACCCAAAGATCTCCTGCCACGCCGTACAACCCGAGTCGGACCATTTCGTCTCGTGGTTACCCATGACGATATAATATGGTACGCGCAGTTGGTCGAAAAACTCTTTTGCTTGTTGCAGGGTCGCGCGATCGCCTTCCTCGCTGACGTCGCCTGTGATGAGCACAAAGTCGATGTCGTCCATCGCATTGATGGCCGAGATGCTTTGCTGCAAGTCTGCCTCACGCGATGCGTTGCCCCGATTGAGGTGAATATCGGTCAGCTGGGCAAACCGAAAAGACTGGGCATACGCTACCGCGTGAAAGAGCAGGCAAGCGACAAGCAGGAGCTTTTTCATTCGATGACTTAGGCAAGCAGGTCGATGAATGTTTGCAGTTGTGCTGCACCCAGATGGTTGATATCTAAGCTCTTGACCTTACTTAAGTGAACCAATGCTTTATACTTGTCTCCCAGTCCAAGATGTCCGAGGGCCAACATGTAGTGGCAATGAATGCGGTTCTGCAAGTCGAGGTCGCCGTCCCATACCAGGAGGTCGGGCAGTGACACGGCAAAGTAGTCCATGGTGATATGGTCAAAGATGTGCTGCTCGCCATAAATTACCAGTTTGTTGAATAATCCACGAGCCTTGTCTTCCTGTCCCAGGGCACGGTAGCAGAGGGCGGCATAGAAGATCTTGTCGGGTTTGGCGTCGTTGTAGTACATGGCAGCAGCGGGCTCGGTGGGACCAGCGGTTCCCTCCTGATAGCGTCCCAGGAAATAGAGGAAGTCGTTGTCCTGCGCGCCATAGAGTTTGCCTTCGCCCAGGTTCTCGGGGAACTCGAGACATTCCTCCAGCAGACGTTTGGCCTCTGCCGATGCGGGATCGGTTGCCAACAACTGTTTGGCCATCTCCAGACGGGCCATCTGGTATTGTGCGCTCACCTTGCCTTCGCCACCTTCCCACACGTGGAACTTGCGTTCGTCGATCAGTTTCTTGGCCTCGGCATGGCGTCCCAACAGGTTGAGCAATGTGGCGTGTTCGAGCACCAGGTCGTCTCTGCTAGCCACCAAAGTGGGCAGGGCTTCGAAGTTAATCAGGCGTTCGGCGTGAAAATGCTGGAGTTTCTTGTAGAGTTGGTCGAGCTCCATAAACACGCGAGCGTCGGTGGTGTCAAGGCTAAATGCCAATTCCATCTCACGCAGGGCTGCCTGGCCATCGTGTTCCTTATTATAATAGAGCAGCGCCAGATTGCGATGAACGGTGGGGAATTGGGGGTTCTGTGCCTCGCTCAACTCCCAGCAGCGCTTGGCCTCGGCGTATTGTCGCTTGTCGTAGTAGAGGTTGCCCAACAGGAAATTGGCATTGGCATCCTGACCGAAGCATGACAGGGCAAGCACATCCTCCATACGGTTGGGGAAACAATAGGCAACAGGTTGTTGTGCAGCGCGTTGTGCGTCACTTGCATCACCCGTAATCCAGGCGATGTAGTAGTAAGTCATCGCCGTGGTAGCCCCCTCCTCTATCGCCATCTGCCAAACCTCCAGTGCTCGGTCTGTCAGACCCGCAGCAACATAGTCCAGCGCCAGTTCGTCGTAATTGTTGGCGTCGCCACGCATCAGCGATCGCATTTCCTCCTTTCGACCCTGTTCCAGCAGGATGCCATAGTTGAAAGCATTGATATTCAACGATTCTGCAGCAAAGTCTGTGATGTCGCGGCCCAGACTTGTCAGGATTGCAGCCTTCAGTGCGCGGGCCTTGTGGTTGTGCCAGCCCGACACCAGGGACTTGTCTATCAGGTAGAGTGCTTCCTCCATTTCGCCTCGCATGGTGGCAATCTGGGCACACATCATGTAGCCTGCCTGCTGCCAGGCGGCATTCCAGGTCGACTTGTAGGCCCAATCGTAGGCCTCGTCTACCCTACCCCTATACTTCAGACAGAGCGCAAGGTTGTAGATGGGTTCGCCGTCATAGGGGTTCAGGTTCCTCTTCTGCAGCACGCGTACGGCGGTGCGCAGGTAGGGTTCAGCCTTCAGGAATCGACCACGGCGCAGGTACCAGAGTCCAACGGCATTGTTGCAACGGACATCCAGCGGATCGCGACGCAGGGCTTCCTCGTAGTAATCCAGCGCACTCCAGGTGGCGTGGCGATACTGTTCGAGATGGAGTCCGGTCAGGTACAGTTGTTCGTTGGTCTTGATCTCATCGGGCTTCAGCGCAGCCTCGGCAGCATCGGGTATGGGCGTGATTTCGTCGGGCTCTGCCTCCCAGCCCAGCACCACACGACCGGCCTTCTTGATGTCGAGTCGCAGTTGACGTAGAGTCTCAGGACTTACTCCCGTGGGAATCTGCAGGATAGATTCTGGGCTGACCACTACGGTCTGGTGATACAGTTCTTCCTGGTTCTCGCGGTTGTAGAGCAGCACCTCGATTTCTTGTTGGCTGGTGGCATAGATCTTCAGCGTCTGTTCGTCGATGTTGAGCATCAGGTCCTTGTTGGCATTCTTCACGATACCCAGTTCGCGATAGGGCATGAAATACTGTACAAAGGACTTCTCCTCGTAGGGCATCAACCAGGTGAAATCGGGTTGGTTTTCTGTGTAGACGCCTGCCATCAATTCGATGTATGGTCCGTCTTCATCGGTGAGAGCGCGGTCCCATGCCCGTCCAAAGTCGCCATTACCCCAGGTCCATTGCTTCTTGCCCGGAGCCACGTGATGGTCGGCCACATGCAGCATGCCTCCGTGGGTGTCGTTCTCGTAACCGCCCTCGAAATTGTACTTCGACTTGGCTACCATGTATGAGGTGGGAACCTTGATATTCTTGTAGTTGGAGATGTCGACGCCAGCCGAATAATCCATCTTATAGTAGGTGCCTTTGGCTATGGGAAAACTGCTAACGGCACGTTTGCCATGGTCAAAGACGGCATTGACATCGGGTGGAAACACGCTCTGGTACTCGTCGTTGACGGCCACAGCGGGATTGGCCCACCACAGGAAGGTCTGGGGTGTCTCGGTGGGATTGTACAGTCTGCCTTGGATCTCGAGATAGGCACAACCGGGTCTCAGGGTAAAACCGGCCTGACCCTGCTGGTGAAACATCCTCTCTCTCTCGTTGATCCACACCGTCACGCTACCATCGGCGTTCTCCTCTATCTTGCAGTCCACGGGCATGAAAGTAGATGGACGATGGTGTTGGGGCCAGTTGAACTCGATGCCACCGCTAATCCAGGGACCAGCGAGGCCTACCAAGGCGGGTTTGATAACCTGGTTGTAGTAGATGAAATGACGCTGCTTGATCTTGTCATAGGCCATCTGCACGCGACCACCCAGTTCGGGCAGAATCATCACCCGCAGGTATTCGTTCTCCAGCCATACGGCATTGTACGTCTTGTCCACCTTTTCGTCGGCGATGCTCTCTATCACAGGATAGGGATAGACCACGCCGCTGCTTCCCTGGTACACTCGATTCTCCAGGAATATGGGGTTCTTCTCGGGTTTTCCTATCTCGTAGGTGGGAATGACCACCTGTTCTTTCCACGCTTTTACAGACATATTTATTTTGCTAATTCGTTTTCCAATTCTTCCAGTGAGCGGCCTTTCGTCTCGGGACAGCAGCGCCACAGGTATACCAATGCTACAAGGCAAATGACGGAGTAGATCCAGAATGTGCCGCTACTGCCCAAGGCTGCGTTCATCGATGGGAACGAGAACGTGAGCGTGCAGCATCCTACCCAGAGGGCAAATGTGCAGGTAGCCATGGCCACGCCACGCACCTTGACAGGGAATATCTCACTCAGCAGCACCCAGGTGATAGGGCCTAGCGTCATCGCATAGCAACTGATGGCACAAACCACCAGAGCCACCATCAAGATGCCGGTCATGTGGAGGGCATAGCAGGTTCCCAGCACGGCATAGATGATTCCCAGACCACAGGCGCCGATGAGCATGAGGGTACGTCGTCCCCAGCGTTCCACGGTGTACAGGGCCACGATGGTGAAAATCACATTGGCAACGCCCGTGATGACGATGTTGATGAACATGCCGTCGACGTTGAAACCTGCGCCCACAAAGATCTCCTGAGCATAGTTGAAAATCACATTTGTGCCACACCACTGCTGGAACACGGCAATGACGAGTCCCAGGGTGAGCACTTTGGCATAACGATGCTGGAACAGGTCTTTCAGTCCGGCCTCTTTACTGCGTTCTGCAGCCAGTCGACCTCTCTCGCGCAGATAGACGGGACTCTCGGGAATGAAGAAGCTCATCAACAGGAAGAGGCCTGCAGGAATAGCTTCGGCCCAGAACATCCAGCGCCAACCCCAGTTGAGGTTCCACTGCTGCATTTCGGCCACGGTGGTGTCTCGTGCCAGGAGCATGTTGACCAGTTGTGCTGCCAAAATACCCAAGACAATCGTCATCTGATTGAGACTGACCATGCGGCCACGTATCTCGGCAGGGCTAACCTCAGCTATATACATGGGACTGAGCGCACTGGCTACTCCGATGCCCACGCCACCTATCACGCGCGCTATATTAAATAAGGTAAAGTCGTCGAACAAGCCCGTGCCCACAGCACTGACGGTGAACAGGACTGCTGCTGATATCAAGAGAGGTTTGCGACCATATCGGTCGGCCAATGCTCCTGCCACCATGGCGCCTATCAGACATCCCACCAGAGCCGTGGTCATAGCCACGCCCTGCATCAGCGGGTCGGCATCGATGCCAAAAAAGAGTTCGTAGAAGGGTTTTGCTCCGCCTATCACGACCCAGTCGTAACCAAAGAGCAGGCCGCCCATGGCGCTCACCATGCAGATGAAATACAAGAACGCTTTGTTTTTCATATCGCTATACGTAGATTTTGCTGCTAAATATTACTCGAAACTGAATCCCTTGGCTGTGGGTGGAATGGGCAGGATGCGACCCTGTGCGTCGTAGTGCAGGGGTTCGGCGATGACGCTGCGGCTATAACTGGTGCCATCGTGCAGGCCGCCATTGTGTGAGAAGAAAATCCATTGGTTGCGGAACTCGACAATGGCAGGGTGGGTCGTGTTAGAGTTGCCAGCAATCTCACTGATGACGCCGAGTGGTTCGTAGGGTCCGCCGATGTGGTCGCTCACTGCTGTGGCGATCTTCTCGGGCCATCCCGTGGCGTAGGTCAGGTAATACTTACCGTTGTACTTGTGCAACCAAGGAGCCTCGGTGTAGTCGGGCACTTCTATCTGGCGAATCTCGCCATCTATCTCTATCATATTGTCCTTCAACTTGGCATAGTAGCATTGCCCATTGCCCCATATGATGTAGGGGGTGTTGTCATCGTCTATCAAAATGGCAGGGTCGATGACGGCCCAACTATGTTTCGACGCAAAGCAGTCCTTGCCCGTGAGCAGGGGGCGACCGAGAGCGTCCTTGTAGGGACCCGTGATGCGGTCGCTCACTGCCACACCGATGCCGCACCAGTTGGTCGATACATACCAGTAGTATTTGCCATTGCGCTTGGCCACGTGACCGGCATAGGCCTGATGACTGTTGGCCCAGCGGAAATCGTCGATGTGCAAGGGCGAGGGATGCTCGGTCCAGTGCTTCATGTCGGTGGTGCTGTAGAGGAGCCAGTCCTTCATCACATAATTCGACTGGTTGCCCTGGGCATCATGGCCGGCAAACAGCCACAGGGTATCGCCCTCGACAAACACTGCTGGGTCGGCTGTGTATTTGTCACGGATGATGGGATTGCCCTCTGACACGAAATCGTGGTGAAGCACGTATCCCCACTTCTGCTGTAGACGGTCCAGTTCCTCGGCTGTGACCGAACAGATGGTGCCATGACGGGGGAAGAAGTTCTTGCGGAACGACTCGGGTCTGGTGGTAAATGTCTTCAGGTCACGGCTACGCTGAAACTCATAACGGCCTGATCCATAGAGGTCGTACATCAGGATGTACTCGTCACTGTCATTCAGTCGGAACACTCCACTGCCCTCCACGGCAGTACGGTCCTTGGCATAGGCATCGATGTACTTGAAGTCCTCTTTCCAGGGGCCCTTGAGACTCTTGGAAGTGGCCTGCTGTATGCCGTTCTGCACTTCCTTGCCGTTGGCGTCCTTGGTATTGCCTTTGTAGAAGAGGTGATATACGCCATTGTGCTCGATGATGTCGTTGTCGATGGAGCCATACTTGGCAGAGAAGAGTTGTTTGGGTTCGCTCTCGAAACCAGTGAAATCGGCGTTGGCATAGGCGTAGTAGGTGATGAGGCTGCGGCGACCGTCGCCCGTGCGCTGCAGGGTAAAGTAGATCATGTACTTGCCGGCCTTGCGGTCATAGATGGTCTGTGGCGCCCACACCCAGTAGGCGTCGCTGAATGCTGGCCAGTCCTTGCCCAACACCACTTTTCCATGTGTCCAGTTGACCAGGTCGCGTGACTTCAGCATCACGATGCCGGGATTCTCTGTCCACCCGTTCTTGACGGTGAACATATCGGTGGCTACGATGTAGTAGCAGCCATCCTCTCCACGCAGTATGTGGGGATCGCGTATGCCGCCGCTGGTGCTGATGGTGTCGCTGGCTATCACGGGTTTGTTGTCATTCAGGGCATACCAGTTCTGGGCATCCTCGCTGATGGCAAAGCGCAGTTGCTCTTGCAGTTTGCCTTCGCCTCCTCCCTCGAAGTAAGTGAACAGGTATCCGGCAAATTTCTCACTCTTGCCCTTGGACTGAGCCGACAAGCACAGCAGACAGAGCACGGCAGTAATGATGTGTTTCATTGTATAGTGTTTGTTATATGATTATTCTGTATTACGCATTCGACAGCTGTTCATTAGAAAGTCTGCAGGAGTTTTTGTGCCTTCTGAATGAGTGCAGCGGCATCGATGTCGTCGTTGTACTGGTTGGCTGCAAATCCCTGGAGCATGTCGTCCAACTGCTTCTTCTGAGCGGGGGTGGCAGCCCGTTGCAGGATGCGTATCTTCTCATAGGCTTGGATGCCCTCGACCATGCGCTCGAGACGGATGCTGCTGCAGCCGGGATAGGCAATGAAGCAGTCGCCCGAAGGCCAGGTGATAAAGCGGCTATCCTGGTTGGGCTGGGCAGTCCAGCTGTTGTATGCCCATCGCAGATACCCATCATATCCCAGTGCTGCAGCGTGCCATCCCAGGTAGGACGACTCGGCAGGGTCGCTGAAAGTAAACGTGTTGGGACGGTCAGGACCGCAGCAGGTGTAGAAGGTCAACTTCTGTCCTGCATCCTTGCGCTTCTGCAGGGCTTCGCCACTGATGATGTCGTAGTCGTGGGCCACACTCATGTCGTAGACCTTCTGAGCGGCCTCGCTCTCTATGTTGTAGTTGGCTGCGCCGGCAATGCGGTAGCCAGGGTCAGCTTCCTTGACAATGGCATAGGCGGCATCCATCTGTGCAACAGGACGCTCGTCCATGGCGATGCAGGTACGGTCAAACCAGCCCTTCTCTTTCAGATGCTTTGCAAAATCCCACAAGAAAGGCAGTATGAAATCGTGGTATTCCTTTTGGTCGGGCTTGCAAGCCACAATCTTGGTGCTGTTGGTGGCACAGTCGTAATAGTCAAATTGGTAGTGCCAGGGCACCAGGGTATAGCAGCCGATCTGCTCGGTGATGCCACACGACATCATGAACTCGATCCAACGGTCAAATACCGTGTAGTCATATTTCCATGTGCCGTCGATCTGCTTCATCTTGGCAATCATGCTCTCAAATGGATCGTAGGTCTGGCTGTTCCAGGGGTGCTGGATGATGCTGGCGGTAATCACCTTTTGTCCCATCTCGGCCAACTGGGTCATGAGGGGGCGCATCAGGTCGAAGTGTTGCTGGCTCCACAGCGGCACCTGGTAGTAACGGGCCACGGCATAGGGGTTTTGCCAGAGGTCCAGATGATAGTTCCACTGGCTGGGGGCAGGCAGGGTGTGCTTAGACACCTTGACGGCAAGGGGCAAGGTCAACTTCTGTCCATCGGCAATGACGGTGACGGTGCCTTTGTAGGTTCCGGGCACGGTCTCGGCAGGTACGCGTACGTCGAACCACAAGGGACGAGCCGTGTGTGCTTCCACACGCAGACTCAGAGCTGGATCCAGTCTGTCGGCCATCAGGAACGAATCGGCCTTGTTGTTGTGCCAGTCGGTCATGACATAGCGCACGAAATACTTTCGGATGGCGCTGGCAGGTATGATGTTGCGCCCACTCTTCAGGTCACTGACACTTACGGTAACTCTGTTCAGATCCTGTGCTGCCGTCAGTACGGCCTGGGCCGACACGCGTTCGCCTCGCCATGCATTCAGGGTCA
The DNA here is from genome assembly GCA_045600505.1 of Bacteroidaceae bacterium. GTDB lineage: Bacteria > Bacteroidota > Bacteroidia > Bacteroidales > Bacteroidaceae > Physcousia. Next base: position 29,658 of record JAZRYA010000003.1, on the reverse strand, counting down.
TCACACCGCCCCGTGTCTGTGGGACCTGACTGCGCGAATAACGCACGTCGATGCTACCCCACCCTAGTGTGTTCTTCTTCACCGCATTCCAGCAGGTTTGGTCGCCAGGTTTGGGATCAGACAGTTCGGCGTCATTAGGTTGAGCCATCACATTTGTACTCACGATTAATAGAGCTGACAAGCACCAGTTTCTCCAGTTTTTCATAGATATATACATATATTTTCTGCAAATATAAGAAAAAAATTAAGGCGAAAAACCAACAATACGTCAAAATTATTCCAACGATTAAAATATTTCAGCATTTCGCTTGTCTAATATAATAAATACGTAAAAACTTAAATTTGGAATAAATGACGATTTTGCAAAAACATCTGGTCTTTGTCCCCCTCTGTTTTGTTGCATTTGTTGCATTCTTTGGGTACATCGTAATGTTGCTATGGAACTGGCTAATTCCCGATTTGTTCGGATTGCATGCCATTACATTCTGGCAGGCGGCAGGTCTGTTGTTGCTCGCCAAGATCCTGTTTGGCGGCATCGGCGGTGGCCATCATGGACACGGCGGTTGTCATTGCGGCAACAATAAGTTGCGCGAACGCTGGGAGAGCATGACGCCCGAGGAACGCGAACGTATCATCGAAACGCATCGAGATCACTGCAATGGCTAGTGATAACCTAGATGATATAATCAAGGAAAACACCCCTCGACTCCACTCGTACGTGAGATCGAGGGTAAGCAATCGTGATGATGCCGACGACATCGTACAGGATACGCTATATCAGTTCCTGAAGGCCGTGAACATCATGGATAATCCTGTGGGTAAAGTATCCTCGTGGTTCTATACCGTGGCATACAACCTGATCATCAATCATGGGAAGAAACGACGCGAGACTTCCCTGCCAACCCTGATGTTCTCGGATGCCAACGAGTCGTACATGACGGATATCTCAGAAATCTTGATAGCCTCGGATCAGGATAACCCCGACATACAGATGCTTCGGTCAATGGTATGGGAAGAACTACACAAGGCACTTGCAGAGCTGCCAGACGAACAACGTCAGGCGGTGGAAATGACCGAGATACGAGGTCTGTCTACTCGCGAGGCAGCAGACGAGATGGGCGTTTCCGTGGCAACCTTTCTATCCAGAAAGCATTACGGGGTATTGCACATACGTCGACGTCTGAAGGCATTATATGAAGAACTAATTTGATAAAATAACTCTGTTATGTGGTTGATGAAATCATCTATTGGCCATAAGGTAATTATGGCTCTTACGGGAGCGGCCTTGGTGCTGTTTCTGTTGTTCCACGCATCCATGAATGTGGTATCACTCATCAGTGCGCAGGCCTACAACGGCATCTGCGAGTTTCTGGGTGCCAACTGGTATGCCGTTGTTGCTACGTGTGTGCTAGGTTTCCTGGTGTTTATCCATTTCGTACTTGCTTTCCACCTGGTGATATGGAATCTCCAAGCTCGTGGCCCTCAGCCCTACTCGGTTCGTGTTCGTCCCGACGACGTGGAATGGTCCAGCCAGAACATGTTCAGCCTGGGTGTTGTCGTGGTGTTGGGTCTGGCCTTGCATCTCTATAATTTCTGGTCCAAGATGATGTTTGCCGAATTGTCGGGTTCTGAGGATTCCGAACTGGCAACTAATGGCATCTATCATATAGTCAACACATTCCACGGCATAGGCGAGCACACGATGATGGGCTACGTCTACACATTGATTTATCTGGTGTGGTTGGGTGCTTTGTGGTTCCATCTCAATCATGGTATGTGGAGTGCCATGCAGTCATTGGGACTGAACAATCGCGTATGGTTTTCTCGCATCAAGACTTTCAGCACCATCTGCAGCACCATTATCATACTGATGTTTGCCACGGTGGCCGTGCTGTTCTGCGCAGGATATCTTCCCAGCGACATCCAGCTGGCATTACCTCAGGCCTAAGTTTATCAAAGAATAATCGCGCATGAAAAGAATTTTATCCATACTATTTATCCTATTATCAATTCATACCATTATGGCACAAGACAGTATCTATGATTTCATCGTAAAGGATAACAAGGGCAAAGAAGTCTCCCTCTCGACCTACAAGGGCAAGGTGTTGCTCATCGTAAACACTGCTACTGCTTGCGGCTTCACGCCTCAATATACCGAATTGGAAGCCCTCTATGAGAGTTATGCCGAGAACGGTTTCGAGATCCTGGACTTCCCTTGCAACCAGTTTGGTGCGCAGGCACCAGGCACTGACGAGGAGATACAGAATTTCTGCACGGTCAACTTCAACACCCGTTTTCCTCGATTCAAGAAGGTGGAGGTGAATGGCGAGAATGAGTTGCCTCTGTACACCTATCTCAAATCAAAGAAAGGCTTTGCTGGTTTTGATCCCAAGCATCCCCTGACCGAAATCCTCCACAACATGTTCTTCAAGGCAGACCCCTTCTACGCTGAGAAGCCTGATATCAAGTGGAACTTCACCAAGTTCTTGATTGACCAGAAGGGCAATGTGGTTGCACGCTTCGAGCCAACCGCAACAAAGACCGATCTGGCCCCTGCCATCGAAGCATTACTCAAGTAATTTAACGAACCTATTCTATCAACTTATAAACCAAAACAATATGGCAACAAAAACTTATCCATGCGAGAACTGCAAACTGCGTGCCAATTACGAAAAGAATCCCAAGTCACTGCTTGGTCGCTTCTGGCGCTGGCACATCAATTTCTGTCCCGGTTTCAAGGCCTACTTCACCTCACTCGATAGCGAGGCACAGCAGGTTCTCCGCGACAAGTACGACTTCAAGAAGTACTAGTTCTCGACTCTCCCTCGGGGATAGATCGCGTGTTCTCTACGGCACTGACCACATCTGTGAGCAGTGCCGTTTTTGTTTGGCGGAGGTAATCCCCAGTATATACATAACATAAAAAGTTGTACTTGACGTACATTTTGTTTATAACAAATAGTCTAATATTTTGAGAAAATTCGTAAATTTGCAAAAGCTTTTTATGTAATACATAATAAAGTAAGCGAGAAATAGAAAAAAACGCAAACTAAATATTTATATGAAAAGAAAACTTTTAGCATGTTGGCTAGTGCTTTGTTGCGCTGTTTTGGGACAGAGAGTAATGGCACAGACCGATTGGACACCTTCGTTTGAAGCGATCCAAAGCGATGTGGAGTATTATCTCTACAACGTAGGAACTAAAACTTACCTTAACGATGACAATTCGCTGACAGCTGCCCCCAAGAGCTTGTGGACAGTGAATGGCAATGAAATTAAGTCTGATGCAGGTAAGTACATCAGTGTAACTAGTGGTAGTGCTCTTTCGGGTTACAGAGCTTCTGCATCCGCTAATGCATCATCTGCAGCTACATCGGCTATTGAGAACAAGGAAACTTTTTACCAAATCGGCAACAAGGTAACGACTGGCGCCTTTGGAGCTTCTCAGACTCGTTTCATCCTTGCCAACGGTAGCACTTTGGGTGCTTCAACTACCAATAATGTCGATGGCAACAACAATGCACACTGGCTGTTTGTAAGCAAGACCGCTTACATCGATGGTCACCCTCGTTTCGAGGTAAGTGTTGAGAGCATAAACCTGGGTAATGTAACCGTTAACACTAGCGTTTCTCAGACTTTTACATTCTCTCACGCAAGTACTGAGGGCCCCGTTACTATCACTGTTGGCGGTACCAATGCAACTAATTTCACCGTTAGCCCCAGCAGCATCAGCGAGTGTGGTAAAGGAAAAGAGGGTCAGGAAGAAATCACTGTCACCTATGCACCCACTCAGGCAGGCACCAACGGAACCACTCACACTGCTAGTCTGACAATTACTGACGGTGTCAACACCATCAACGTGGCACTGCAGGGAACTGCCAAGCGTGCCTTGAATCTGGATAATTTGAAGAAGGCTATCACTTATGCAGAGGACATCTTTGCTAAAGCTAATGCAAACCTTGGTTTCGACAGAGGTGAGTATGCTCCTTATGCTGGCATCAAGTATCTAGAGGAATATAATTTGGCCCTCGACATGGTAGCAAATCCTGCCAATTATACTCAGACTGAAGTAAATACTCTGGTCGGAAACCTGGGTGCAACAAGTTTAACTAACTGGACTAATGACGAGTGGAAGGCTAACACAAGTGAGGTAAATGCTGTGGCTCCCGGCACCGTAATCACCAGTGTATATGGTACTGAGCCCAACTATACCATGCCTCTGCATGAGAATCAGAACTACAAGTTGACCTTTAACTACACCGGTGCAGGTACCGTTACTATCCTTGATGGCAATGGTTCTGTAGTAGGTAAAGTGGTTGCTCCTGCTGCTGAGGCTAGTAATCTTACCTATTACTTCAAGACAGGTGCAGCTGGCAACTATGTTATCCGTGTAGACGGCGTGGAATTGACCAATGCTGATCTGCGTAAGACCGATGACAAGACTTCTATCTTCAAGCCCGCTACTCTGGAAGACGGCAAGAGCTATTACCTTGTCAACAAGATGACCGGCCTGTACATGGGTAGCGCCAACACTCTGCAGGACTATGATCCTGTTCTGTTCACTGCCGTTGCTGATGGCAACGGAGGTTATGCCCTGAAGAATCCCGATGGTCAATACATCAACATCACCATCACACCCGATGATGGTACTCTGGGCACTGGTGGTAGCGCAACCCCCACCGCCGTCACTGCTACCCCCAATGGTGCACTCACTAATCTCGCAGTGACCGAGGCTGATGGTGGATACATGTTAAGCAGCACTGCTACCTGGCAGTATGGTGGAATCGCAGGTATCGGTCGTCAGCAGGCAACCTATACAGCCTACCTCACAGCCGTTCCTGGTAATGCTGCAATCACATTGGGCACCACCAACAATGCAGCCGATGCATATAATGTATGGGTACTTGTTACCGAGGATGACTACAATAGCAGTCCTGCTGTAAAGAATGCTGCCGTCGCTCGTCTGCGTGCTGCCGTGGAAGCTGCTCGTGCGGCTCTCAACATGGATGCACCCCTCGTAACCGCAAAGGGTAGCGTAACTGCTTTGCTTGTGACAGCCGACGCTCAGTTGTTGGCTCCCGGTATTTACTCTGCAACTGTGCTGAACGCTACCGCTGCAGGCCTGGAGGCTGCCGTAGAAAACCTCAAGGCTATGTCTGATACCTATGTAGCATGCAATGCCGAAATTGATAACATCAGGGCTATGGGTGGTATGGATGTTGCATGCGGTGTGGCTGATGCTGCATTGGAGGCTGCTATCAATGTGGCTGCCATGAACACAGCTATGGATGTATTGGCTGCTGCAGTATTTGCACGTCTGGCACTGCTGAATGACAACACTGTATTGCCCGACAACACCAACCTGAATGGAATGATTCGCAATAATTCATTCGATACAGGCACTATGAGAAACTGGTATACCTTCAAGGTGGATGCAGGTGCTGCAGCTGGTGCCATCGGTGATATCATCAGTGGTGCGATCAATGGAGGCGGTAATTTTGGCAGTCTTGCTGGCTTGGCTAATATCATCTCTATCAGCGATTTCGATGAGAATTCATATCCCGTAGTCAATGGCGGTACCATGATCAATGGTCACAACAAGTATTACTATCAGACTCGCAATGCTGGTCTGTTGGGTAATCTCACTCCTACTGGCCAGATGATCTTCACTCCTCTCATTGGTCTGCCTGCAGGTGACTATCGTGCCAAGGCTCTCATGAGTGGTAATTTCGGTGGTTTCCTGGGTATTGGTAACAGCAACTGCCACCTGACTGCAGTCGTAATCCCCGCAAATACGGGTATTCTGGGTAACATCCTGGGTAGTATCGATATTACTGATCCCACAAACATTGGAAACCTGATGGGCGGCATCATGGGCAGCATCGGTGACATTATCAGTCAGGGCTCTATTGTATCTGGCAATGGTTCGGCTAGAAATGCCAATGAGTTTACCGAGGTATCGGTTGACTTTGAACTGGAGGAAGGTGCTGTCGTGCTTCTCTTCCTGAATGCAGGTCTCATTCCTCTCACTGGAAACTCTCCCTTCAAGGCTGACAATGTTCGCCTCGAGTATCTGCAGTCACCCAAGAGTGCTAAGCAGCAGATGGCAAGCGCACTGAATGCAGCTGACGTTCCCGATGCTAACCAGGCAACCCGTGCTAGCAATGACAATCCCTTCACCTACAACACCAACCTGGTAAATCAGTACCAGAAGGCAGTGGATGCAGCTAATGCCGTTGCTACCAGTGGAACCAAGTCGACCAAGGAGATTGCTGATGCCGCTAAGAAGTTGGCTGACTTCCAGGCTACCTTCTTCGACAAGGCATTCCAGGGTCCCACAGCTTCAGGTCTCTTCAACATCAACATGCTGGACGAGAATGCCGCTTCATGTGTAGGTAAGTCGGCTACATTTGGTGAGACCAACATCACCTTCACCGAGCTGGCTGGTCAGACCAACTACCTGCAGACCGTTTCGTTTGAGAAGACTGGTGATGCAGTAAACACCTACTACCTGACTGCAACCTTGGCAGACGGCAGCAAGGCTTATCTGACTGGTAATGGCGCTTTGTCTACCACCACCGATCAGAGCAAGGCAACTGTATACAGCGTAGTTCCTTCTACTCATGTTGAGTCTGCAAATGCTATTAAGAGCGGCAACACTGCTATCGGTGTGGCAACTAACAGCAACGTTTTGAGCAGCGCCTCTACAGTTAGCCACAATGCGCTGAGCGTAACACCCGCCAAGAAGCATGATGTAGTGCTGAACGTCAGCTCTGTAGGATGGAGCACATTCATGTTGCCCTACGACGGTGTTCTGCCCAAGGGCTTCGTTGCATACCGTGCTACCGGTGTAGAAGATAACCTGGTTGTTGACATCGATGAGGTAGAGGAACTGGAGGCTTGTGTACCCTATCTGGTACGTCACACCGACGATGAGGGTAACCTGACTGCAGGCACCTACACCTTCAGCGATTATGCACGCGCAACCTCTAAGATGCACACGGACGGTCTGCTGACCGGTGCTTTCGAGCGCACTCCCATCGAGGCTAACGCTGACAACTATGTACTGCAGAACAACAACAATCGTCTGGGCTTCTATGCAGTAGACAGCGAGGGCATCTTCGTCGGTGCTAATCGTGCTTACCTCACCGACAAGACTCACGGTCAGCTTGTGAAGGCTATGTCTGGCATCTTCAGTGATGAGGCTACCGCTATCGAGGGCATCCACAAGTTGGACGGCAACGCCGAGGTTTATGACCTGAGCGGTCGTCGTATCCAGAAGCCTACTCATGGCATCTACATCGTAAATGGCAAGAAGGTTCTGAAGTAACCTCTCTCCTACTCTATACACAATCACCCAGCCTGTTTCTCGCAGGCTGGGTGGTTTGTTTTTAGGAAATCCCTTGCGCGCGTATATTATAATAGGTATAAGATTTTGTGGACTGACCTTGTCAGTTCGTAAAAAAATGAGTAACTTTGTGCTCCAAAATCTATAATCACAGATATATGAAGTTATTTCATCATTTCACCTGCCTACTGATGTGTCTGCTGTGTATTCTTCCTCTGGAACTGCGTGCACAGGATACCGATGAGACCATCATCGAGTTTTTCTCCACCAATGCTACGATGGAGGACGATCCCAACCAGCAGAACTACAACATCACCATTTTCTCTCCCGATGGACAGTGGAAGATGCAGCTCAACTACAATTCTGCCAGCATGTTTGGCACCTTTGGCAACGAGGAGTTTGACCTGGCTGGCAAAGGCCAGTATTACAACTATGTGCGCAATCCCAAGAACGATATGGTGTTCTATTCGTTCGTGGATATGAATGTAAGCGTGACTGATGAGGGAACTGTATATCGCGTCAAGGCCAACTGCCTTACAAACAACAAGAAACGTTTTCTGGTGGAGGCAACCATCGACGCTCCTCAACCCAAGCAGACACTCACCGATGACCTGGGATATGCTCGTGTGGAGGAGAATCCCTTCTATGGAACTTATGCCATCTATGCCGAGAATGCTAACTACAAGTTGGCCTATGGTATAGTAAGTAGTCAGTTGACAGGCACTTTCTATCGTGCGGATATGCTTACTCCTGAACTGCATGACAAGCAGACCAACCAGAATATCAACATCATCTATGCTTCGGCAGTACATACCCAGGAGGGTGACAACACGCTGATGACAGTGGATCTGCTGAGTGAGGATCATATCCTCTACCGCTTGTCGATGTATAATGGTCCCCTGGACGTAACTATAGAACGGGAAGAAAATATCACCATCAGTGGAGCTACCTTGCAGGATCTGGTGGATATGTATGGTTGTTACCTGTTTGCAGGCGCCAATGCAATGTATCAGTTTGGCGTGGCTGTTCGCCCTGAGTCTGTGGAAGAAGGCAAAACCGAATGGGGCAAGGATGACCTGAACATGCAGTACACCCGCCTCTATATAGTAGATGAGGATGCCTATGTGCCTGTATATGACATACATGTCACTCTGGAGCAAGTCAACAAGGCCGTGGTGCTGAAGGCCGATGTAACCAGTATGGACGGTGTGCTCTATCACATCACTATGTATCTGGAGGATACAGGATTCATGCCCGATCCTACAGAGACCGTCAACATCGACTTTGGCCACGTCAGCGTGCTCGATTACACCCAGGGCATGGGCATAGTCGGTCTGGGTGCTGTGGTGCCTGATAAATACCAGCTGCGTGTCTACCTCAACGCGACCAAGCTGGAAGGCGAGTTTACTACGGAAGACTTTGTAATGGATCTCTGTGACATCATGGTCGTCAATGAGAGCAGCTATGTATTCCATGATGCTCGCTATGTCAATGCAACGATGGAGAAGGAGGACAATCGTACTCTGATTACCATCGACCTGTATGGCATGGACGATGTCCTCTACCACGCAACGATGTATATCGATCCGCTGCAATGCTTACAGGAGGAATGCACCTATCCTATTGCTTATAAGGAGAATATAACCATGATGGCATTGCGCGAGGGTGACGACAACTATGGCGAATACACCTTGCAATTCCAGAATCTCGATGACGCCTTTGATGAGGATTACAACATTGTCGGTGACGGATACTTCTTCTCATTCTATCTTGCCCATGAGAACAAGGGAATTGCTGGCGAATATGGATATTCGGATGGAACCCTGGCCGAGGACGAGTGTCACATCTTCTATGAAAAGGGATGTGAAGTACGCGTGGCACCCGTTGCCGGAACGCTGAAGGTGGAGCCCAAAGAGCAAGTCAAGATCAATCTGGGACTGGAAATGGGCATCGTTTCTACCTATCTCTATCAGGTGAACTTCCAGTTTGTAGGCCAGAACGGCTGCATCTATCGTGGTGAGGGCGAGAACTTCCTCCTCTGCATCGATGATGAAGGCAACATGATCAACCTGACAGAAGACACGTTCGACTCCATCAAGGATTCTCTGGCAGAACAGGGATTGCGCGTGCGTAAAGTGATGCGTGATGGCAAGATTGTCGTGGAACGTCAGGGCGAAGCTTATGACCTCAGTGGAAAGAAACTCGCAAAGTAACAGTCTGCGATATCAGTTGTAAGGCATGGAGTATCTCTCACAAGAATGTTACGACAAGTTGGTGGCTGAATTGCGCCAACTGATAGACGTGGAACTGCCCCGAGTAAAGAATGAGATTGCCGAGGCACGCGATAAGGGTGATCTGAGCGAGAACTTCGAGTACCATGCAGCTAAACGCGAGCAGGGTAAACTGCTGGGTAGAATACGGTTTAAGCAACGTGTACTGCAGTTTGCCCGCCCCATCGACGCTTCTCATTTCGACAGTGAAACCGTGGGATTGTTCCGCAAGGTGGAAATCACCAATATGGGCAATAATATGAAGATGACCTACACGGTCGTCAATCCCCACGAGGCCAACGTGAGGGAGGGAAAGATCTCCATCAAATCACCTATTGCCGAGGCGTTGCTGGGCAAGAAGGTGGGAGATGTCGTAGATGTAAAAGTACCTGCAGGTACGCTGAAGCTCAGAATAGACGCTATCTCCGTGTGACTGGCATGCTCTATTTGCGCAGAAATACGTAAGCCACAAGCATATAGAGCACTCCCATACTCATAGTAAGAATGGCTGCCGATTCCGAAAAGCAAGAGCGTAGCCAGCACCCTTCTGTATCGGTGGTGACGGCGGGCAGGCGAACGGACTCTACTATCTCCTCGTTGTCTTTATCCAGTAGTCGATGTGACCGGCCTCAATGAGCCGTGTCTTGTGCCGGTCCACTACATTCCAGTCATTGAAGTATCCACGCTTGTACTGTAGCTTTTATGTATTTACAGGTCGCAAAAACTCGTTTTTTGTATGGCACACCAAAATTACTAATAATTTTTCTTATCTTTGTCACATAATTGACAATTTCATGAGCAGAACTACAATTAAGCCTCACGAGGGCATACCATCTACCCTCATGTGGATGCTGGCTATCCTAGCTGGCGTCTCTGTGGCCAACCTCTACTATTGCCAGCCGATGCTCAATATGATAAGGCAAGACTTGCAGCTGACTGAGTTCCAAGTCAATCTGATGCCTGTATTGACCCAGGTGGGCTATGCATTAGGTCTGCTATTCATCATCCCTATGGGCGACCTGTACAATCGCAGGAAAACCATGAGGTTATGTGCGCTGGTACTTACCTTTTCTCTCTTGGGGATAAGCATTTCTCATAACATCTGGCTTCTGCTCTTTGCATCTTTTGTCACGGGTTTCTTCTCTGTCATGCCGCAGATGTTCATGCCTTTTGCGTCGCTATATTCACGTCCGCAGGAGAAGGACCGTCGTGTGGGAATGATACTCTCGGGCTTGCTCACCGGCATACTCGCTTCGCGTGTCGTCAGTGGTTATATTGGCCACTTGTGGGGTTGGCGTACCATGTATATCATAGCCGCTTTGGCAGTCATGTCCATGACTCGTCTCGTGTATTCTTATTTTCCAGATGTTGCACCTACGTATCAGGGACGATTTGTGCACCTGCTACGGAGCATTCGCACACTTGCTGTCCGACAGCCACGCTCCCTACTCTACTCCGTTCGTTCTGGTTTTGCATTCGGGTCTTTTCTAGGTTTGTGGGGATGTCTGGCTTTTCGTATGAAGGAGGCCCCCTTCTTCGTTGGCAGCGATGTGGTGGGTTTGTTGGGAATCTGTGGTATAGCAGGAGCACTGACTGCCTCCAATGTTGGAAAATACATTCCACGTTACGGTGTGGAACGTGTGCATGCACTGGGTGTTGCGCTACAGATGTTGGCATGGGTGATACTTGCCCTGTTCCATCACAGCTATGTCGGTATCATCGCCAGCATCATCATCATCGACATCGGCATGCAATGTATCCAACTGAGTAACCAGAGTGCCACGATGAAGCTCTGTCCCGAGGCATCCTCGCGCATGAACACCATCTATATGGTCACCTATTTTATAGGCGGCTCGTTGGGTACATTCTTGGCAGGATCGCTCTGGAGCCTGTATGGTTGGAATGGCACTGTAGCATCAGGTTTCTTTATGCTTCTCTGTTCGGTGCTGTCCGTTGTAATTATCGGTAGAATCATAAACAAGAATCATGAAAGTTGATTTTTACTATTCGCGTTCTTCTATACCTCGACACCTGTTGACGGCCATCGTTCTGTTTGCGTCGACAATGCTCTACGCACAAGAGCGCAACATTCAGGGCTTTCACGAAGATTTCAGCGACAAGACCTCCCCTTTCTTTTCGCTCAGCCATTATCGTCACAGTCCCGAGCATGACATGCGTTACATTCCAGGCAACGCATCGTTTACGGAGCCCGATACCCGTGTCATGCTGCTGCGTATTGACCCTACTGATCCGGCAGGAGCTGGCAAGGGACCCGAGATTATCTCACGTCAGAATACCCATTATGGTACCTATTCGGCTAGACTGAGAATACCTGCTGCAGCACGTGTTCAGCCACAAGTGGGAGCCGTAGTGGGCTATTTCACCTATCAAATGAATAAGGATACGGGGCTCAGCGAGATCGACTGGGAATGGTTGATTGCCGATCCACATCTCGTCTACATCGGTACATGGACCGGACCCTCCGATGGATTGCAGCGCATAGGCCGTACCATCAACCTCGCCACCGGCAAGATACTGAGCACTGATTACCGTTCACCCATTGATGGAAACATTCACCATCAATTCTCTGGAACTCAATGTCTTCCAGATACCATTCCTGCCATCCCCGACTACGATGCATCGTCTCGTTTCTACACCTACGGATTTGACTGGCTACCCGACCGTCTGACGTGGTGGATGCTGCATCCCGACACACAACAGCGCATCGTGCTATGGGACTATCAGGGGAGCACCCCTCATTTCAGTGGGATCCCTGTAGGACCAACACGTTATAGACTCAATTTCTGGCATACCAACAACTGGCCAGTGGACACCAATCCTCATTCCGTTGAGCCCCCTCTGTATCCCTATGAGGTAGAGATTGACTGGATGGACTACCAGCCGTGGAATCCTTGATTTATCTAAATAATTGCTTGCTGTGCGCTGAAAGGACACAAAATATTTGTCTTATTTATATAGTAACAACATTTTTGCTTCACAATGAGAAAATACATAGGCTTACTCCTTTTCATGATGGTAACGACCGTATACGCCCAGACAGAACGTACCATTTATGTGGATTTCGGTCAGAATAACGTGTCTGGACAGGGCTTCCTGACTGACAAGGACAGTAATGGGAACCAGTGGAACAACGTGCACGGTCGTGATAAGGGAGCCCCTGACCATGCGTGGGCACTGACACAGGTGGACCTGGTTGCCAGCGACGGCGCAGCCACAGGGATGAAGTTGCGACTGGGCACTACATTCATGACCAATGGATATGGAAATGGCGGTCTGCAGAACCCCAAGGCAAGTTTGCTGGACGACTTGGCCGTCGAGTCTGCCACTCAGGACTACATCTTCCTGGAGGGTGCTCAGGACCATGGTGTGATACATTTGTCGGGGCTGAAGGCCGACAAGGCCTATCGATTCCATCTCTTTGGCAGTCGTACTTCGGACGACGCGCGAACTGCCTACCTGACCCTGGCTGGCGAAACTAGTTGGACAGGCATCCTGCAGATGGGTGGCAGTGGCATAGGTGATGGCGGATATAATGGCAATAACAACAAGATCGCCGTATCAGAGCCCCTGTTTGCTGATGCCAATGGACACATGACACTGACGATGAGCAAGAAGACAGCTGGTGCCATGGTTTATCTCAATTGCATGAAGATAGAGGAAGTTGGTGGTATGACACGTCCTCACCAAGACCTGACTCTGAAGCAGAAATTCTACATCGATTTTGGTGAGACAAACAATGACTCTAGAGGTCATCAGACTACGGGCGCTGACGCTAATGGCAACTACTGGAACAACTTCTCATCGGGTTCGTCGAGCAGTAATGCAGTGTCTGCCAAGACATTGACGCTGAAGAACAGTGCCAACCAAACTTCTGCAATCAAATTGGTTACGACCACCACCCAATACACCAACGGTGTGACGAACGGCGGAAACAATAACCCCGATGCAGAACTGTTGGGCGACTTGGCTATCAAAACGGCAACCGAGGACTATGTATTCATCGACAATGGAGACCTGCGTCCCTTTACACTCAAAGGACTCGATGCAGCATGCCAGTATCGCATCAGCATCTATGGCACCCGCAACCACAGCGACAATCGCATCACTACCTATCGACTGGTAGGACAACAGACATGGGAAGGTGCACAAACCACATCGGGTTACAATACGGGTGGCGACGGTTACAATGGCAACTTGAGCAACATCTTGGTATCGGATCTGCTGTATCCCGATGCTAATGGTCAGATAGTCATCAATTTCCAGCGCCAGACCGGTATGGCCCACATCAGTGCTATGAAGGTGGAAGAGTTGCAAGGTGGCGAACGACCTGCCGATCCTATTGTCTTCAAGAGCCTCACTCTGAAGGGCAATGCTGAGGATATCACGCTCACCAGTGTTGGCAGCAACCGATACGAGGGATATGCTCGTCTGGAGGTTGGCACTTTCTCGCTTGTGGGTACGACAGCTGATGGTGACATCGACCTGAAAAGCAAGGGAGATGGACACTGGGTTGCTGACGATACCGATGAGTATGCTCCCTTCCATGTAAGAGAGGCTTGCGTGGCACGCATCACGGTGGATGCAGCGCGTCAGATGGTGGAGATATTGCCCGTGACCATGCATGTGCGTGGCAATATTGCTGCTGGCAATCCCGAGATAAAGTATCTGGGACAGGGCGTATGGGAATCTGAAGTGACTTTGAAAGAAACCCTGAGTCAGCAATGGGTGGACAAAACGATGTACTTTGCCCTGAATAACCAAGATGAGATGGCTATCAAGCGCTTACGTGGCAACTCCAACCGCTACACCTTGGGCATGGCAGAACTGGGACAGAGTCTGGAAGACATCTATCAGAATGCAGGTACATACACCATCACAGTGGACCTGGTGAAGATGAAATATAAGATTTCTGCCCCCATCGACGAGAACCGTGTATCAGTCTTTGGTTCTAGCGTGGCCAATGGCCAGGGTGCTCAGGATTACAAAGGATATCGATACCTCTACGGACAATCGCTGGTAGAGCGCTACAAGAGCGGACTTTCTGCCGATTCGATGTACACCAGCAATGTTTCCATCGGTGGTAATACCACGCAGAATCTGCTGGACAGATACGATGATCTGATTCGTGATTTTGGTCGCTACGTCATCTTTGGCTTGTCACTCGGTAATGAAGGCATACATGGCGCATCGAACCAGGAAGGCGTATTTGCACAATGGCGCGACAACATGCTGAAACTCATCAGCAAGGTACGTGCCGACGGCAAGATTCCCGTGGTAATGAACAACTACACCCGCGCCGATTATGACCAGTCGGATTACTCCTATGTCAAGAAACTCAACCTGCTGATACACGAATGGGATGTGCCCTCGTTTAATTGTTTGGGTGCTATCGACAAGGGCAATGGTCAGTGGGCAGATGGATATGTGTCAGACACTTATCACCAGAATACTGCTGGTCATTACGAATTCTTCTATTGCATGGTACCCTCGCTCTTTGATGCTCTGAAGGCAGGTAAGGCACAACCCAAGCGTGCCATGTCCAAGCACATGGTGCTAGGTGCTGACTCTGCCGTCTGCTTCCGCCCCGAAGGCACAGTGCATCCCTTCACCATCACCGTTCGCGGACGTGGCAGCAAAGGACAACTGCTGTGGGCACGCACCAACAAGGGCACTGTCACCATCAGCATCGGTGAAGATGGCATTGTGACCATGACTACTCCCTCGGGAAAGTCGATTACCTCGACCACCGCGGTGTCTGAATCAGCAAATCACTACATCACCCTCACTAGTTATTATGCCCAGAAGCGTACCTTATTATATATAGATGCTACGCTGGCAGGCGAACTGACCGAGCGATTGGGCGAATTGTACGAGGTGCAAGTGGGTGGTGCCGAGCGTGATATGTCGGAACTCTTCTTCTGGCGTTCGGCCATGACCAAGGATGAAATCACAGCGTTGCGCGGTGGTAAGATGCTGAAGTCTAGCCTCGAATTGTATGTTCCCATGGCTAGCGCAGAGTCGTTGTCCAATCTGGCTCAGAGCACCAATAAGGTGTGGGTGGCAGCTGCACAGCATGGAACAAAATTTGTGAAAACCGTGGGCGATGACGTGACCTTCAGCGGGGAGACGGGTAATGGAGGATTCTCTCTGGCAGAGAACTTCTATAGCGTGCTTGACAACGACCCTGCAACCAAATGGTGCCTGAATGTGGGTTCGGGCGTAAGCATGATATTCCACGCCAATAAGCCCGTTCGCCTGGGCGGATACAGCATCACCACGGGTAACGACTGTGCCCAGTTTACCGGACGTAATCCCAAGACCTGGAAACTCTATGGCTCGCGTGATGCTGGTGGTGTCAACGATTCTGACACCAAGTGGGAGTTGCTCGCCTCGATGCCCACAGACATGAAACTGAAGGACAGCAACAATATGGTGGCAGAATATACTATTCCTTCTACTCATCAGCAAGCCTATCAGACTTTCAAATGGGAGATCACTGCTCGCAAGGGCGGTGGCGATGGTGTGTTGCAAGTGGCAGAGTTCACCCCCTTGGTACTCGACGGATATACCTCGGTGCCTGTAACCATAGTGCCCGATGGAGCATCGGAGGGAACTGCTGCCGACTTGCTGGATGACAATACCGATACCCAGTGGACCCCCGCCATGGAAAACGGCACGGCATGGATAGATTTCCACACCTCGTCACCCGTTCGCATCCATGGATACGAGATCGCTACAGCAGCAGATGCCTCTCAGCATGCAGGCTGTAATCCCGCCAACTGGCAGTTGTTTGGCCTCTGTGATGGTAAGTGGCAACTGATCTATAGTGTTGCCGACGACGAGATCATGCAGCCGGTGGATAAGACAGCTTACCGCTATCTGGGTGATGCAGCCTACCGTGATTATCAGTATTTCCGTTGGCAAGTGACAGGAACCAAGGGTGCTCCCTTGCAGGTGAGCGAGTTCAACCTCTTTGTGCTCGAGCACCGTCTCCCCACAGGATATGATGAAACAGGTATTGTCATGCTTGATGATGAGGCCTCTACCCTCGCCCGCACAACGGCCATGTATGACCTACAGGGGCGACGCTTACTCTCTCGTCCCCAACGTGGTATGGTAATACAGAATGGGAAGAAAGTTTTGTTCTAACTCATAAAAAGAAGGCCTAGTATTGCATAGATTCAAAACTTTTTGTACTTTTGCACTCGGTTTTAGGCCACATGCGGAAATAGCTCAGTTGATAGAGCACTAGCCTTCCAAGCTGGGGGTCGCGGGTTTGAGCCCCGTTTTCCGCTCACAAAAATACCCTTCCGGAATTCCAGAAGGGTATTTTTATTTGTTTAGATTAGAGTGATTTTATACTTCTTTTCCCTTGACAACTGACTCGTAGTAAGAAACGTAGTCGTCGCGCTGGTCGCTATCCATCCAGGCCATAGCGCTGCGGGGATGATCGTTCTGCGAACCTGTAATCATGTAAGGGATAAAGTAACCCCAGTGGATGCTTTCCTGCAAGGGACGTACCTGCTCCTGAATGCAGCGCAGCACGGGTACCAGGTCGTACTTGGGATTCTTGAGGAACGAAAGAAGCAACTCCATAGGACAGTTACCTGCACCACGGCCGATACCCAACATGGTAGCATCGAGCATGTTGGCACCCGAACGAATGCACTCGATGGTGTTGGCAAAGGCCAACTGCGTGTTGTTGTGACCATGGAAACCAATGGTCTTGCCAGGCAGAGCCTTGATGTACTTGTCCATCAGGCTGTGGATGTCCTCGGAATAGAGGCTGCCAAAACTATCTACGAGATAGAAGGTGCCTACACGACTGTTAGCCACATCCTCGAGCACCTGGTCCAGTGCACGGTCATTGACCTTGGACACAGCCATCAGGTTGATGGTGGCATCGTATCCCTTGTCCATCACGTGATGAGCCAGTTCGATGGCCTTGTCTATCTGATAATCATAGCAAGCCACGCGGAAAAGGTCCACTACACTCTCGTCCTTGGGACGGATATCGTCGTACTTGATACGGCCGATGTCGGCCATCACACTCAACTTCATGTTGGTGGGATTGTCACCCACAATCTCACGCAGATCATCCTCGGCACAGAATTTCCATGGGCCATACTCGGTGCGGGGGAACTGGTCCTCGCTGCTGATATAGCCAATCTCCATGAAATCGACGCCAGCTTGCACACAAGAGTCGTAGACACCCTTGACAAATTCCTTGCTGAACTGCCATTTGTTCATCAGTCCGCCATCGCGGATGGTACAGTCAAGCACCTTGATTTCCTTTCTAAACATAGCCATTATATTTTCTTGATTTTCAATTCTTCACGTATAAAGTAAGCAATCATCAAGTCCCACATCTGCGCAATCACATCAGGATCGAGGCCTTGTTCCTTGGCCCACTGACGACGGCATTCCAACACCTGCTGGCGGCGATCGTCGGCCTGTATGGCACTGAGGGTAGCTTCCTTGAACTGAGCCACCATCTTGACATACTCGTGACGGAGTGCCAGGAGCTTGATAATGTGCTGGTCGATGGCGTCAATCTCACGACGAGCATCGTCCAGTGACGTGCATTGGTTGGGAGCTTTGCTTGTAACTTGTGTTATCATGTCGTGTATGTTGTGTGTGTTATTGCCTGATTTTGATGTCAGAGCGACGACAAAGATAACAAAAATCCGTGGATTTATCTATCTATTTGATAGATTTTTTGCAAGAAATCAACCTTTTATCTGCTTACGATACTCTGAAGGCGAACAACCGACCTCGGTGCGGAAGAGTCGTCCCATGTAACCTACTGTGTTGAAACCACAGGCAGCCTCTATCTCGCTGATGGACATTTCTGTGGTGGCAAGCAGGTGTTTGACGGCCAGCAGACGTCGGTTGCGGATGTAGATAGAGGACGACAGACCCGTAAGGTTGGTCAACTTGCGATTGAGTGTAGACACCGAGATAAGCATCTTGTGTGCCAGCAGATTGGCATTGAGTTCGCCCTCTCGCATGTGCTCTTCGATGAGCTTGTTGAGCGTCTCCAGGAAGTCCTCCTCGGGTTGGTAAAATGCTTCTGTGGGTGCTGCCACAGGTGCGTTGGCACTGAAGTGGTGGCGCAACAAGGCACGCTGGTTGAGCAACTTACGCACACGCAGCAGGAGTTCCTCGTTGATGAAAGGTTTGGCCAGATATACTTCAGCACCAGCTTGTATGCCTTCTATTCGTTCGCTGTCCTCGACACGAGCCGAAACAACCATGATGGGCAGGTGATTCATGGTCTCGTCCTCTCGGATGTTTCGCATGAGTTCGAGGCCATCCATGCGAGGCATGGCAATGTCGGTGATGAGCAGATCGGGCAGTTCATCGGCCAACATATCGAGGGCCTCCCTACCATCGTTGGCATGCTTTACCTGATAACCATGTTCGCGCAGCAGCGTGCAGATGAGGATAGCCACATCCTCGTTGTCCTCGGCCAGCAAGATAGAGCCGCCGACCGTATCATCCTCGCGCAGAGGTTGGCTTGCCGGTGTGGGCTTCTCACTGACGGGCGTGTTCATGTCGTTCTCGAATCCCTCACGCGAACCCTTGATCAATGCCTTCACGAGTCCCAGCAAATGGTGGCCTTGGCGTTTGGCAGCATCCAGTTCGGATAGTCCTTCCGCGTCATTGGCCGCAACATGGTTGCTCAGCTGGTCGAGCATACCGAGCACCACGGTCAGGGGGGTGCGCAATTGGTGCGTCACATTGCGGTAGAACTGCTCTCGTTCGGTCATGGTGCGGCGATACAAAATCTGCGCACGACGCACCACAAAGAACCAAATGAGCAGTGATACAATGATGATGAAGCTGAAGATAATGGTGACATTACGTATCAGTCGGTTGACACGAACCTGATCCGTTGCAGCTTTCACCTCTGCCGAGCTGCGCTTCACAATATAGTTGACACGACTATTCTGGATGTCATGCTTCTGCTCCTGTGATAGCATCGAGTCTCGGTAGGCATAACTTTGCTGCAAGTCACGCAGGGCCAATGCCGTTTGTCCTTGCATCTCCTCCAGTCGAGAGCGCAGTGCATAGAGGTCGGCCAGATGTTTGCTGGACCCGATGTTCTGTGCCGCTGCTACACCGATGTTGATGTACTTGTCTGCAGAGTCGGTCTTATGGATGGTCAATAGATTGCTTGCCAGTGAGATACAAGGCGTCAGCCAATGGAAGATGTCGCCCGTGCTCTGACCTACAGCTAGCGCGCTTCGGAAGTTTGATTCTGCTTCTTCGATGTGTCCCATCTTCTCGTCCAGTTCACCCAGATAGGTGTGGCACAGACAGATGCCCGTGGTGTTGTCGTCCTCGATGTTTTTCTCCAGCGACTGTTGGTAGTAGATGCGTGCAGAATCGAGTTTCCCCTCGTACTTCATGATGGTGCCCAGATTGGCCAGATTGATGGCTTGACCGGTAGCACTGCCCAGTGCAATCTCGCCTTCCAGGGACATGCGCAACTCATGTTTGGCTGCCTCGTAGTTACCAAGGGCCATAAAGACATTTCCCAATCCGTTGAGCGAACGGACACGATTTTTCTTGGCAGGAACACTGACGGTATCGGAATATTTGTCACAGAGTTCGAGTGCCAGGAAGTGGAGGTCGGAAGCTTCTTTCAGCGCATCCAGACGTCGGTAGTTGGTCGCCTGATTGTTGAGGGCAATAACCCACTGGATGGTATCCTCGAGGGATATGGCCATCTCGATGCAACTGTCGTGAATGGCAATGGCACGTTCAAAGTCACTCGTGTTGCGGAACGCCGAGCCACGACGCTGCATGGCTTCCAGTTCGCGTATCTGGGTGCTGTCGCGCAATGTGCCGTCCTTGGTCACCATCTTGCAACCTGTGAGTGAAAACAATCCCCCCAGACTCAGCAGGGCCAGCAGGACTCCTACACTACGCCTCCATGTACTCATAACCTTCCTAAACTGCTATATATTACTTGTGTCTGCCGGTATATTCCTTCAGAGTGGTGTTGTCCAATGTGGCCTGGAAGAATGTGTTCTCGGCCTGCTCGCGAGCTGAGGTCCATGCCTGAGTGCCGCCATGAATCTGCACAGCCCATAACTTGAGTTGGCGCTTGTGCCAATTGAAGTAACAATAGGTAGACCATGCTCCGCCGTGACCGACCCAACTGTTTTCGTTGTCGTTCTCGGGAGCGTCGAGTCCCAGTGAATAACCAGGCCATCCTGCAGGGCGAGTGCTACGAAGAAGGATGCTCTTGACGGTCTCCTCCTGGAGGACACGCACACCATTGTCACCCACGCCCAGGTTCATCAGCATCTTGTAGAACTTGATCTGATCCTGTGCCGTTGTCCACAGACCAGCACCTGCCGATGCAAAGACGTGTCCATCGTTGTAGGGGCGCTGCTGCCAATCTGCCTCGAAACAATATGTGGCAGGCGCATCGCCCTGAGCATCATACATTTCGATGTGGCTCTTGAGCTGTTTGTCGGTGGGCCAGAACCAAGTGTCCTTCATGCCCAGAGGCAGCAGAATCTCCTTGCGGAGGAAATCCTCCCAACGCATGCCGGTAACCACCTCGACACAGGCTGCGGCAATGTCGATACCCGTGTTGGAATACAAGATGCTAGTACCGGGTTCGAAGTTGATGGGCGACATGGCAGCCACGGTAGCATTCTGACGCAAAGGTGCGCCACCAGACCAACCTCCGCCACGCACATACTGTGCCTTGGCGCTGGTCTCGAAGGGGAAGCCACCCGTATGATTGAGGCACATGCGCACGGTGAGCACATTCTTGGCGCGATGCAGGGTGCGAACACCATCCTTCTCACCATCATTGACCCAAAGTGTACCAAATTCGGGCAGGTACTTGCTCACAGGATCGTCGAGCGACATCTTGCCCTGCTCCACCAGTTTGGCCACGGTCACACCACAGAATCCCTTGGTCTGAGAGCACTGCATGTATACATTGTCGAGACGGATGGGGCGCTTCTTGTCCACGTCGGCGTATCCGATGCAGCACACCTCTTGCACACCGTCGTTGTAGAGGATGCTGACAGCACCTGGCAACTGACCGCTCTCGACAAAGGGCTTCAGTGCATCGTGCATAAAGGTTGTCTTACTGTTGCGCACTTTTTCTCCTGCCGAAGCACATGTGCAGCAGACGAGAGCTAGGATAAAGAATATCTTTTTCATGGTAATAATTTTATTTTGCTAAGTATTTCTTGCCGTTCTTGATGACGATACGGCCATTGCCCTGTCGGCCCATCAGATTGTATCCCACAGACTTACGCTGAGATTGCAGCAAGGTGATGCCATCCCAGGGCGTGTCGGCGTTGACGTCATAGAGCGTCACTTCGTCCATGCTGCTGGTGGTAAAGAGGCAGTTGTGCAGACGAATCTGACCGGCATAGAGCTTTTCTGCCTGCACGCGGAGTGTAAACAACACGCCTTGTGTGCCAGGGATGTCCTGGTTCTTGGCATGATGAGCGGTGACACGCACATAGCCATGGGGATGATTGGTAGCCTGGAGCGAGAACCCCGACAGACGATCCTCGGCCTGGATGGCGCCGTCGGTAAAGGTCACACCGTCGGGCAACACCACGTCCATCTGGAATGCGCGGTACTGTTCGCTGTTGTCCAGCGAGATGGCTACCTCGTACTCTCCCGCAGCCACGGGAGACACACTGATGGAGAGTTCATCGGCCATGAGACCGACAGGAAGCAATGCCAGCAGCATTGTCAGGAGTATCTTGATCTGTTTCATCGTACCAGTTTCTTTCCGTTAGTAATGTAGATGCCATGCTGTGTGCGCTGCACGCGACGACCAGCCAGGTCATAGGTGGCACTTTGCTCAGCTTCTGCCTCGGGACGCTGGATGCCATCGGCATGGCCAGGCATGCGGAAGTGTACCGAGCTGGTAGTCAGGCGCTCATCTTCGGCCTGTGCATTGACCAGCATGGGCTGAGTGACATATATCAGACAAGCCTCCTGAGGCAGTTCGCGCTCCACGGTCATCTCCAGCTCCATGCGACTGCGACCCAGAGGCAAGGGATGCTCGGTGGTGGCATACAGGACCACGCGATACGTGCCATCGGCCACCCATTGCACGCGAGCGCTATAGTCTTTCTGCAAGGTCAGGGGCAACGTGATGTCGGTCAGTTCGCATCCCTCGGGCACATGTACATCCATCTGCATTCCGCTATACTGCACCTCGGCCACCACCAGGTTGACGGGGATGCTGCAACTCTCACCTGCTTGTGCCTGGAAGGGACTGAGTGTGAGTGCTCCCTCGGCCTGAGGCAGTTGCCACTGGCGTGTGCGATTGGGCTGCTGACCCATAATCAGGGAGATGATGCTCACTGCATCTCGCATGGTGACGAGGTCGTTCTTGTCCGTGTCTGCCTGGCGGAACGAGAAGGACTCGTTCTCGATGCCATGTATGTAATTCAGCAAGCACACCACATCGGCAGCCGTGATGGCTCCATCCTCGTTGACATCGCCCACTGTGATGACATCATCGTCGTCTATCTCGTAGGGAGTCAGGTGGCTGAAGATATAGTTAGCACGCTTTTCTAGCCAATTCTTGGCATTGTCGGTCTGGCGCTGATAGTCACGACCATCGCTCCATCGGGTGGCATTGTGCTCAAACGATGGCTTGGCAAACTGGTAGTAGTCGTCGCAATACTCCAGCAGTTCCTCCAACTTACCATTGTTCATGAAGTCGTACCACAGACGGTAATAGGCCTTCTTCACCTCCTCGTCGCCACGCAGCAGTTGGCGGAAGAATGCCAGTCCCACACCTGCTCCACTGACGCTGAACAGGTCCTTATCTGCCTCATAGACATAGTATTGACCCGAGCCGTCGTAACCATAGGCCCAGTCGAAGTCCCAGACGGGTCCGAAGACGTAGGGCGATTCGATGTTGAGCGAGAAGGTACCATCTCCGTTGGGTGCCAGGGCACTCTCGTTGTAGACGTACCAGCTCTTGGGATGCTTCAGCTCGGTGTTGCGGCTGAGATCGGTGACGAACATCGAGCGAGCAAGCGCCTCGGGGTCGACACGAGAACCATACGAACCGTTGAAGACGGTTGACGTAAAGCGGTTCCAGTGCTCCTTGATGGCATTGAACTGATTGTTGGCCACCATTTTATCCATAGCAGCAATCTCCTGCAAGTCGGGCTCCATCACCATGTTGGGCAGATTATAGGTGGGGTCGTTCCACTTGTAGGCCTCGTCATAGTAGCTGTCCAACTGCAGCAGCACGGCACACGACTCGTCCTCTAGGTCAATGCTGTTGTTGCTGAAGCCGATCTTCTCCGTCATGTTGTAACTGCCTCGATACTCACCGTTGAGGTAGAACTCCACGGGCACACAATGGTTGGTGGCGGGAGTTCCCACCATGTTGGCCATGCGCAGGGCCAGGGCATTGCTCGTCATGCTGCCGCTCTGCTTGTTGGATAGCAGTACCCAATGCTTTCCGCTGGTCATGCCCAGCACCTTCTGCTTGCTGTCAAACTTGAAGTGGTAGGGCTCCTTGCTGTATCCGCCGCCCCACGACGAGTTGCCACGTCCCTTGATCAGGATGGGCGTCTCGGCCAGGTCAGGAAACACGCTATTGCCCTCGATGCGGATGGTGGCATTCTTGTACAGAGCCTTCGATGTGATCATCTGGCCATCAGCGGTATTGATGTGTACCTCGGGCAGGTTGTATTGGCTGTCGCTATCGTCCACTGCAAAGGCGATGGTCACCTGGTAGTGGCGGCCAAAAGGCAACATCTCGTAACCTGCATTCTCTCCACCGATAGGTTTGGGGTTGTCGGGGTCCGAGGTGTCGTATATCACGCGACCCGTGCTACGATACATCTTGTAACTGCGGGGAGCTACCAGCAGATCCAGTTTTCCGTTGTCGTAGCGGCGGCGTGTCACCTTGCTTATCTGCTCCTCGCCATCGATGTACACGGCACAATCCTCTGACGAGAGTTTGTAGGATGCTGTCAGTCGCTTGCCGATGCAACTGGTGATCCATACGCGGAACGAGGCGGGCATGTAGAGTTCCTCTACCCCATTGACCACGCGGGTCTTCTGTTTGGGCGCAATGTCCACCAGCAGATTGTCGTTGAACTTGTTGTTGAACTTATAGCTCAATAGTTCGGGCAGTTGTCCGTGGAAATGGCTGGTCACCGAGTCGATGTCCCGATGGTCATAGTGCCAGACGCTGCCGTCGTTCATCACCAGTTCTATATCACCCTTTTCGCTGCGTGTATCCTTGGCAATCTCGAATCTGGGGAATGCATCCATGCGGCCATTGGCCAGGAACACGTAGACGCTGTCTCCACCTACGGGGCCTCCACCCTCACCAGGTTCATACACTTGCACACGACATTGTGCCGTGGCCGAACCCTTGCGGCCCGCAACCGTGATGGTCGATGTGCCAGCCGCGAGAGCAGTCAGTTCGCCCTTAGCGTTGACACCCACGATGCTCGACTTGCTCGATGTCCACTGCACACGGGTGTCGGTAGCCTCAGCAGGCATGTAGCTCCAGTCCAGTTTCATCGTGCTGCCCACGGGCATCTTCAGTCCGGTGTACTGCAGCGTGATGTCCGTCATGGGCACCAGGTCGGCAGGGTCACCTTCCTCCAGATGCTTGCCGTCTTCGTCGACGATGTAGAAGAGACTATTGTTGCTATTGGGGAATGAAGAATAGTTGCCCAGCAGACCGGTACCGGTGCGCACGTTCCAACTGTACGATGGATAAGCCACATTGATAAAACCCAGCCAGTCCCCATCGACACGCACGATGCGCCAACGGCACTCGTCGGTGATCTCGCCACTGGTCAGATACATGTATCGATAGTCCTGGTAATTGTCTATCCACGACATCACCTCGCCGCTCACGGCATTGCGCACCACATAGGTGGCCTCTTCGGTGCTGGCGCTCTGGTCGGGCTCTATGTACCACCAACCGTCCTCGGTGGGCGTGTTGTCCCCCGTCTGATAGTACACGGGGTAAGGCAATCCGCGCACGCTACCCAGGCAGGCAAAACCGTCTCGGTACTGGGCCTGGAAACGATAGCGCACGCCAGAGCCTACAGCCCAAGTCTCGGCCAGGGCTGACACACTCCACATACTCAGAATTAGGGCACCTAAGGCCCATATCAGTTTTCTCATGTCGATTAGGATATATTTCTATTGCAAATATACGATTTTTTTTCGACATGAGCAAATTTTGGCGAAAGATTTTAACCAAGGCAAACTTCACCTATTCCCCTTTGGGGAGAAAGGGCAAAAAAAGCTCTACAGCGGCATGAATGTCACCGTCCAGTCCCTCTGATTAAACAGTCGGGGGCAGTAGAGTCTGATGGTGTTCCATCCAGCCTTCAGGGGTATCTGGGCGGGTTCGCGCATCCAGAAGAGTTGCTCCTCGGTATAGGGTATCTCGCTTTCGGGCAATTTCCATGCATCGCGCTGTAATTGGTACTTGCCAGGCTCCTTCCAGGGCTTGGGCGGGAAGATCTCCGTCTCGCCCACAAACAGGCGTCCGTCGGCCTCCCAAAGCCCCTGCTCACCTATGCCATTGCCCATACGGTTGCTGCGGCCACAGGTCTCAAATCCCACCATGGCTCGTATTACCGTGTCGTGCTCGGCATACAGGCGCGTCTCGGCCCATGCGTCCATGGTCTTGTTTAGCTTGATGCCATGCTGGTAGGCTATCTCGGCCAGGTTGATGGCAGCGCCCCAGGCGGGCACCCACTTCATCTTGTCTGGGTCAGCCCCTCGGCGCTCGGGCAAAGTCACACGCCATGTCAGGTGAGAATTGGGACTCCAGCGGACGTCCCAACCATCCAGAAAGTGCTGACAGTGGTAGGCAAACCTCTTCTCCCAGTCTGCCACATACGCGTGCATCGGGCTTCCTGCCTCAGGCATCAGCGAGGCTTGGCCCTCGGGCATCTTCTTGCCACCGCGCCATATTCCCTCGGCAAAGGACGCTACAGCAGCGGGACAACCGTTGTGTGGCATCAGCAAGTTCTGGTCGTCTATGCGCAAGTCGTTCCACAGGCAGAGGATGGATCCCAGAGCATGGCCATCGGACACGCCCTTACTGCAAAACGTGTGCAGCAGTTGCCGGTAGGTGTTCCAGATCACGTTGCCGTTGTTCAGGTATCCGTTGTACGAATCGATGTATCGCTTGCCGTAAGTTCCCTCCTTCGCTATCTTCTCTCCTATTTGCGACCTCCACACTTGACCGATGGTCTTTTCCGATGCGGGCAATCCGGGGTCCCAGGCTATGGGGGTGCGACCGTCCTGGATGACGATGTTCTCGCAGAAGGCCATGTACTCCTGCGGATTGTCCACATTCACCTCGTCGCTGCCGATGTGGATATAGGGACAGTCCTCGCGGGGTATTTCGCTCAGGAACTCCTTCAGGCAAACTTCCAGCACGGCCATTCCCTCCTTGGTGGCCATGCCGAACCCAAAGGTGGTGTTGAAGTAATCGCTGTGCCCTGGCATGTCTATCTCGGGTATCACCATCACGCCACGCTCCTTGGCATAGCGGATCACCTGACGTATCTCGTCGTAGGTGTAGAACATGCCTTCTTTTCTGCCCTTGCGCATGTTCTCGGGCTTGTTCAGTTGGGGATATGCCTTGCACTCTATGCGCCAACCGGGATGGTCGGTCAGGTGCCAGTGGAAGGTGTTCAGCTTGTAGAACGAGAACAGGTCGATGTCCTTGAGCAACAGTTCCACAGGGCGGTAGTTTCGTCCCGTGTCGTGCATGAATCCGCGGATGGGAAATTCTGGCCAGTCGCGTATGGTCACTTGGGGCGAGAGTCCTTCCTCATCCTTCAGTTGGCGCAGGGTCTGCCTTGCCCACACCAGTCCACGCTCGTCCTTGGCCTTGATCACAGCCTTGGTGTCGCGCACTTGTATGGTATATCCCTCGCTCGGCAGTTTCATGCCACGGTCTATGCGCTCCTGCGTCGTGGTCACTTTCACTTTGCCCTCGCGCACCACCTTCATTTCCCTGGGGGCAGGAATGATCATCTGTGCCCACATGGCGGTGTGGCACAATACCGACAAACAGAAAAGAATCAGCTTTTTCATGACAAAAGTTAGTTATGGTTACATGGTTCGTGGGCAAAGGTACAAGTTTCTTTTGAATAATTGGACAAAAAGTGTCTGAAAAGTAACAAAATACAACGTGTTGACAAAGTTTGTGACAAGGTCAAGGGCAAGAATGCACATTGCATCTAATTGAATATCAAGAGATTTCGCTTTTTTGCGTCAAAGATGACAAATATTTCTCTATAACTTCTTTATACGCATACGTATATAGAGTTTATAAAGGAAAGTGTGTCATTTTTGCAAAACTGATTTATAACACACTGAAATTCAGCATTCTACGTGTGGTAAAGTTTCGTCCAGCTTTGTCACAAAACTTGTCACCATTGTGTACTTTCCTAAAATAGGTTGACTATTTATCAAGCCAAAATCACCATATCTGCCAGAATATATTTGGCGGTATCAAGATAATTTGTTAATTTTGTCGGTATCAAACCCGTGTCGCAACAAAAAGCGCATAGTATAACCATGAAGAAAAAACAGATACTCTCCTGCCCCACCAGACGTCTATTGTTCCTGCTCCTGCTTTGTTCTGCCCTCGGCGCTCAGGCACAGCTGCACATACCACCCGTCTTTGGCGCCGACACCACTGGCATCCGCCAGGACCGCATCACACGTGCCTACATCGTGCCACGTCGCGTGCTGTGGACCGATGGACAGGTGCGCGATTCGCAACTCCTGCTGAAGGAAAACTCGGGCCAGAGCGACATCTTCACCACCGGCATGTGCCAGATGGAGAACAAACAAGGAGGGCAGTCCAGCATCATCCTGGACTTTGGCCGCGAACTGCACGGCAGTCTCAAATTGGTCATCAGCAGCTGTACGCCGGCCGTGACACCGCTGTTCCGCATCCGCTTTGGCGAATCGGTGATGGAGACCTGTAGTGAACTGAATACCAAATCGTTGGTAGAGACCGGCAGCCACGAGAAGATGGACCTGAAGAACAACACGGCCACCAACGACCATGCCATACGCGACATGGAACTCACCTGCCCCTACTACGGACAGATAGAGATAGGCAACAGCGGATTCCGCTTTGTGCGACTCGACCTGCTCACGCCCGACATCCTGGTCAATCTGAAGGAGGTGAACGCCATACTGCGCTATCGCAACATACCCTATGTGGGCAGTTTCCGTTGCTCTGACGACCGACTCAACCAGATCTGGGAGACCGGAGCCTACACCGTGCACCTCAACATGCAGGAATACATCTGGGACGGCGTCAAGCGCGACCGACTCATCTGGCTGGGCGATATGCACCCCGAAACCAGCACCATCAGCACCGTGTTTGGCGAGGACGAGAGCTTCTACAGTTCGATGGATCTCGCTTGCCAACAATGGCCGTTGCCGTCTTGGCTCAACGGCATGAGCGCCTATAGCATGTGGTACCTCATCATCCAGCACGACTGGTATCAGCACTTCGGGAATCTGGCCTTCATCGAGAAGCATCGCGACTATATCCTGGGGCTCATCGACCTGATAGATACCAAGGTGGCCGAGGATGGTACCGAGACCCTCTCGGAGTCCCGTTTCCTGGACTGGCCCAGCAGTCCCAATGCTGCCGGTGTGGAGGCTGGTTACCGTGCCCTGTTGGGATGGGCCATGCGAGATGGCGCTGCACTTTGCCGCTTGCTGGGCGATGAGGCTCGTGCCCAGAAAGCCGAACAGATAGAGGCCAGACTAGCCAAGAAAGTGCTGCCCACCAACCAGTTGAAGCAAGCTGCTGCTCTGGAGTCCATTGCCGGACTGATGCAGCCCAGCAAGGCGGCAGTCGAACTGCTGAAGGGCGGTCCCCAGGGCTTCAGCACCTTCTATGGCTACTATATGCTGCAGGCGCTGGCCATGGACGGCCGATACGAGGAGGCCATGGACATCATCAGTCAGTACTGGGGCGGC
>JAZRYA010000002.1:0-13401 GCA_045600505.1 Bacteroidaceae bacterium | reverse complement strand
CCTTGCTGTTGCTGGTGGTGCCGCTGGTATAGTTGATGACAGCCAGATCCTCGGGATCCTCCTCATAATAATGCATGTCGTCGGCCGTGAAGGCTTTGGGATGACGCTCGCCAAAGAGCTGGTTGCTATTCTCCATAGCCTGAGCGAGGCGAGGGTCGCGAGAAACCAATACGCTGTAGTCGCGATTGCAGATGATGCCGGTAAGTGCGGGCATAGCCTCGGCATCGAGCTTGGGCCATACCAGGTCGCCCACAAACAGGAGCTTGGCCTCGGAGTGATTGACAATAGCATGTACCTGCTCGGGGTGGAACTCGTGGAGCACAGGCACTGCCACAGCGCCATAGGTGAGGGTGGCCAGGAAGGCAATCGCCCAGCGACTCTGGTTGCGGCCACACAGGGCAATCTTGTCTCCGCGCTGTATGCCACATGCCTCGAAGACGATGTGGAGCTTCTCTATCTCGGTTGCAACGTGCTTGTAAGTAAAGGTCTCGCCCTTGTAATCACTCAGAGCTGGCATGTTCCAGTGGAGTCGCATGCTTTGCTCAAATGCCTTGTTCAGACTGTTGGGTAATACCATATATAAAGTATGTCTATAAAATAAATATGTTGCAAAGATAGAAAAAATAGTTCATTTATGCACACTTTCGTTTGAAAATGTGCATAAATTTTGTTTTTTCGTTCGGATTTCTTGGTATTTTAGGCTCTTATCTGCCTTATCGGGTCTTGCGCTGGTAGTCTGCAAGACGGATTTGATAGGTGGCTCGAGCCTCGGACAGCGAGTTCTGGGCCTGTCGGTTGAGGGTTTCTGCATCCAGCAAGTCGGTGAGGGCGATGGTGCCCATGCGATATTGCTCGCTGCACATGCGCAGGTTGTCTGCAGCCTGGTCCACGCTCTTCTCGGCGATGGCTATCTGCTGGTGTGCCTCGGTCAGGTTGCTCCAGGCCGACTCCACGTCGATGGCCAACTGCTGACGAGCTTCCTCGGCGGTGTTGCGGGCTTGCTGCAGCTTGATCTTCTGGCGCTTGATGGCATGGCTGCCTCCCCACCAACTGGTGATGGGCACGCTGACGGTGCCGAATACCAGGCCGTTGGTCATGCGCGTGTGCATGTTCTGCTTCACGTTGTCACTCAGTCCACCCATTCCGGTGTGGTAACCCATGGCTCCAATGGCAATAGTAGGCAGATTCTTGCCACGTTCCATCTTCACCTGTTCCTCGCCTGCACGCACTCCGAGTTGGGCCATCTGCAGTTCATCGCGGTTCTCCACAGCCTCGGCCACGGGGATGTAGTTTTGCTGGGGCTCGGAGGCGGTGATGGCGCTGGCGTCGATGTCGATCTGCTGACCGCTCATGCCGATCTGCTGGGCAAGCAGCAGGAGCAGAACGTGCTGGGCATTCTGCAGTTTGAGCTTGTTGCTGGCTAGTTCCTGTTGACGCAGCTGCACCTGCAGCAAACTGTTTCTAGTGGTCACGCCAGCCTTCACGTAATTGTTCACCTGCTCCAGCACGGCATCCAATTGCTTGTTGGCGGCCTCGATGGTGTTGAGGTTGTACTTTACGGTAGCGATCTGCCAGTAACATTCGGTCACCTTCTGCAGGATGTCCTTCTCCTCCAGGGTGCGTTTCAGTTCGGCTACCTCGGTCTGTATCTTTGTCAACTTGTTTCCACTGCGTATCTGTCCTCCAGCGAAGATGGGCTGGGTGAGCACAGCAGAAGCCGAATACATGCGACTGAACTCGCTGTAGTTATAGGGCATACCCGCCATGACGGCCAGGTCGGGATTGATCATAGCCACTTCGGGAGGTATGGTTCCGTCGCCCTTGACCATATCGTCAAAAGCCTGGAAGGCCATCACATTGGCTTGCAAGTCAGGGAAATATTTGGTGAAAGCCTCGCTCTGCTGCTCCTTGGCGCTTTCTATTTCCAGCAGTGCATTCTGCAGGGTGAGGTTGTGCTTGCGAGCCGATTCAAGACACTGGGGGAGCGAGAGTACGGTCTGTGCTCCCAGGGTCACGGGCAGCAGTAATAGCAGTTGTATGATATATCGTTTCATATCGATTATTTTGATACCAACGTCAAATTTATTTCTTATCATTCAGTTTCCAGTAGACCACGGGGAGAACCGTAGTAACCAGGATGAGCATACCGATTCCACCACTAAAGATGGTGATACCCACGGGCATCCAGAACGAGTTGCCGGCAAGTATCATGGGCACAACGCCCACGGCCGTGGTGGCGGTGGTGAGGAAGATGGGCACCATGCGACGTCGACCTGCATCGAAGGCGGCATCGCGAGCCGACATGCCCTGGTCCATCTTCTCATTGGCGTGCTCAAAGATGAGGATCTCGTTACGCATCACCATACCCATCAGGGTGATGAAACCAAACATCGAGGTGAGGCCGAGGGTCTTGTTGGCCAGCAACAGACCGATCATGGCACCGGGCATGCCCAGGCTGATGGCCAGGATGCAGATGATGGCAAGCGAGAATCGGCGGAAGTTGAACAGCAGGAAGAAGAAAATGAATATCATGGAGATGGCTATGCCACCCATGGTTTGGGGCTCCATCTCTGTGTTCTTCTCCGTCTCGCCACCGAGTTCGCTGCGCACACCAGCGGGCAGTTTCATCTGTGCCACATGGTCGGCTATCTGATTCTGAATGGCCAGGGCAAACACATTGCGCTTGGCCTCGCCCATGACGCTGATGCAGCGTTCGCCATTGCGGTGCACGATCTTTGTCTCGTACCACTGGGGTTGCACGCCAGCTACCTGGCGCAAGGGGACGCTCTGTCCCGTGGTGGTGGACAGGTAGACGTCCTGCACATCGCTCAGTGTCATCTGTCGGGTGCCGCGGTCCTCGAGCATGATGGGCACCTC
This sequence comes from Bacteroidaceae bacterium, assembly GCA_045600505.1. GTDB lineage: Bacteria > Bacteroidota > Bacteroidia > Bacteroidales > Bacteroidaceae > Physcousia. The sequence goes on along the minus strand of JAZRYA010000002.1, from coordinate 10,524 downwards.
GTAGTTGCCCTCCCAGATGCTGCCTGCCTGCATCTTGCCCGTCTGCAAGGTCAACTGCAGTTCGGCAAGGGTGCGATTGATGCCCAACTGGCTGCTGGCAACGGGGTCGAGGGTAACCTCCATCGTGGGCGAGGGCTGGTCGAAGTCGGTGCGTACCCATTCCAGTTCGGGTATGGTGCGCATGTAGGCCATCAGGGATTCTGCGGCAGACATGATGCTGTCCACATCGTTGCCATAGAATCGGTATTCAAACGCGGGCACGGGCAGGTAATCCATCTGCTTCCAGCGCACATAGGCCTGGGGCCAGTGGTTGCTGTACTGGGGTGCCAGTTCGTCGAGTATCGACTGCGAGGCATCGTTGTCGCGGGTGTTCACAATCAGCTGTGCAAAGTGGGGACCCGGAATGGGAGGTGCATAGCTGGCATGGAAACGGGGCGAACTGCAGCCGATGAAGCTGGTCACACCAGTCACGCGGTCGTCGGACTCCAGTATATCCACCAGCGAATCGGCAATCTGTCGTGTCTCGTCGATGCCGCTACCCTCGGGCAGATACACCTCGACGGCAAACTGATTTCGGTCGGCAAAGGGGAACTGGCGGATCTTGAGCTGGGGATAGAGGAGACCGCTCAGGGCACAGATGATGATGGCCCCGATGATGGTCACCCAGGGGTGGCGGAAGTTCCACTGCAGACACTTGTCATAGATGGCCTGCACCCAATCGGTGATGTCCTTCTTGCCCTCTACCTTCACTTTAACCTTTTTGATCAACAGTGCACACAGACAAGGAATTACGAGTGAAGCAATGGCAAGTGACACCATCTGGTTGATGCTCATGGTGATGGGGAACAGCTGGATGCAATCATGCGCCTCGGCCTTCATTGTCCACAGCAGGGGGAAGAAGATGACGCAGATGCACATGGTGGCCAGCGTCATGGGCCAGAAGTACTGCTGCACGCTCTGTATGGCGGCCTCGCGATGGCCCATGCCACGACCCAGATACTCCAGGTATCCGTCGATGACCACGATGCTGTTGTCCACGATCATACCCAGCACCACGATGAGACAAGCCAGCGAGATGATGTTCAGCTCGATGCCGCACATGTACATGAATCCCACCGAGATGAAGGTGCTGAGGGGGATGCTGACAGCAGCCACGATGGCACTGCGCAGGGGGAACAGGATCATCATCACCAGCACGATGATGGCCATGGAGATGAGCAGGTCGCGCAGGAAGTCGTGGACGCTGGTTCCCACCACCTCGGGCTGGTCGGTGATACGACGCATGTCCACATCCTCGGGCAGATAGGTGCTGCGGAAATTGTTCAGGATCTCGTCCACATCACGGCCATACTGCACGATGTTGTTGCCCTTCATCATCTCCAGGGACAGCAGGACGCATCGCTTGCCGTTGCTCTCGATGTAGCTCTGGTCCGTGTCGTATCCACGGGTGATGGTGGCTATGTCGCGCACACGCACCACCTTGCCATCTGCACCGCTGTAGATGATGCGGTCTGCAATCTCTTGCTCGCTGTTGTCGGTGGGAGAGAGGTGGATGTGGATGTTCTGGTGATTGGTGCTGACATCACCTGCCATGGTGGTAAGTCCCTGACCGTTGATGGCTTGCATCAACTGCATCTGGCCGATACCATAGGCTGCCAGTCTCTCACGGTCGATGTTGAGACTGATTTCCTCGCGCACCTCGCCATACTGGCGCACATTGCTCACACTGGGCAATCGACGGAGTTGGTCGGCGAGTTCGTCGCTATAGCCTTGCAGTTCGCGGTAGCTGCGCTGGTCGCTCTCCACGGTGATGAGCAGCGCGCTGGTGTCGCCAAAATCGTCCTGCACCACCAGGGCAAGCACACCGCTAGGAAGGCTCGATTTGAAGTTGTTCAGTCCGTGCTTCATCTTGCTCCACACGGGGGAGAGGTTGTTCTCGTCGTCCTGGAATTGCACCATGATCATGCACATGCCGTTCTGGCAAGTGCTGGTGGTCTTGGCACGGTTAACTTCCTTGTAAGTAAATATATAACGCTCCAGTGGGCGAGCCACTTGTGCTTCTATCTCCTCGGCCGTGGCTCCTGGCATCACGGCGATGACAACACCCTGTCGGATGGTGAACGAGGGGAACTCGTCCTTGGGCATGACATACATGCCATAGAGACCAAAAATCAACAGCAAGGCTACGAGAAATGCCGTAATCTTGTAGTTGACCAGAGGCCATTCAATCCATTTTCTGTTCATAGTGCGCGTGGGTTAGAATTTTACTGCACTGCCCTCACTCACCTTCTGGTAACCCGCTGTGATGAGCTGTTCACCCTCGTTGAGTCCGCTGGTGATCGCAATGCGATTGCCATACACCTCGCCCACAGACACGGGCAAGCGATGGGCCTTGCCATCACGAACAACCCACACAAACTGCTGGCCGCGGCTGTCCTGCTGGACACTGCGCACAGGCACTGTGATGGCCGACTGATTAACGGCGCTGGCATCGAGTGTCACCTGTGCAACCATGCCAGGCAACAGATGGTGCTGGGGATTGTCCACGAGCACACGGATGTCGTAGGAGTGGGTGAGGGCATCGGCTGTCACGCCCTTCTCGACACGTCCACCCTGGAAGTCCATGTCCAGGGCATCGACGTGGATGGTGGTGTTGGTGGCAGACTCGATATGCGAGATCTCGCTCTCGGGCACGCTGGCACGCACCTTTACCTTATTTATATTAAGGATATCCACCACGGGCTGACTGGGCAGGGCAACCTCGCCAGTCTTGAGGAACTTGGTGCCGATGACGCCGCTGGCAGGTGCTCGCAACGTGCAATCCGACAGGGCCTTGATGGCCATGTCATAGCTCGATTGTGCCTGCTGAACCTGGCTTTCTATCTCGATCCACTTGATCTCGGGAATCGAATTGGCGTCGTACAGCTGCTTCATGCGCTTCTGGGCATCGAGGGCCTGATCCAGCATGGCTTTGGTTGCCTTGACCGTGTTTTCGCACTGCACCTTGTCCAGCACGGCTATCACCTGGCCGCGCTGTACGGTCTGACCTTCTTCGACAGGGACACTTGTCAAGGTTCCTGTGCCGGTAAAACTGGCAATTGTACTCTCCAGGGCTTCCACTGTACCCACGTAAGGGCGCTGTCCCAGGTGCTGCGTGGTCTGTACACGCTCGGTGCTAACCAATAAGGTGTCGTTCTGATGTTCACTCTGTCCCTTGCACGAGCTCAGCACCACGGCTGCAACTAGCACGGGAAGAATAGAAATAACGTGTTTCATATCTTTTGTTATTATATTTTCGATTCGGATTGCAAAGGTAATACAATTCTATGAGTTCAGGTTGCTCTAAGAAACTAAAATGTCCTAAATTTCCTGATATTGACACGAGTTCAGCATTTTTGAACAATATCTCAGGAGAAATTTGACCGAAATCAGTCTTTTTGGCATAAATTCCGATTTTCATTATAAGAGAATATTTTGACCAAAAAGTCGTTTTTTATAAAAAATTCTTGTTTTATTGGTAGGAAATCATTAATTTTGCGTACCAAACTAAAACTAACTTAGGTGAAATCAAATAATCTCAACACCATTACGTTCCACAAGTTAATGTTGGATCGTTTAGACTTGGCTGTACCTCATAGCGAGCTCTATGACGACAAATGTCTTGTCATTCGCGAGTTTGATTCAGCCAATTATTCTTCACACGACAATTTCTTTTCGTCACCTACTCGACTCGATGCACTCATCATCTTCCTTTGTACCGAGGGAGAAATGGAATTTACATGTGACCTTGAGGAAATTCGTCTCACACCAGGCATGCTGTTTGCAACTCGTCCCGGTAGCATCATCCAAGGAAATTCTTTGTCCAACTGCAAGGGCTCGGTAGTTGTCATCGACGTGCATCTGTTGGACATTTTCAATCTTTCGGTTCAGAAGATCTTGGCGCATTTTGCTATGCTCAGTAGTATTCGTGGCATGCAGCTCAACAAAGACCAAGAAACAGAAGCCCTCAACCTGATACAGGTGATGGCTTTCAGCTTCAAGCAAGATGTGTCGACACCATACTACCACGAAACGGCCCGATCGCTTACTCTGTCTTTCCTCTACACGATACTGAACTATGCAGCCCAGTTGGTCAATGAAAAGTCGCAGGAAGACATGCAGGTACAGGGGCGCAACGAGGAATACTTCCGCACATTCATCCAGTTGGTCAAGGACAACTTCCGCCAGCAGCGCAAGATCACCTACTATGCCAATCGTATGTGCCTCACTCCCAAATACCTCAGTACGCTGATTCGAAAGTTCTCGGGCCGCGGCCCCTCGGAATGGATAGATATGTGCGTGGTAATGGAGGCCAAGAATCTCCTGAGATACAGTGACATGAGCATCCAGGAAATCGCTTACTATCTAGGTTTCCCCACTCAGAGTTTCTTTGGCCGTTACTTCAAAGCCCACACAGGACAATCTCCCAAACTGTTCCGCAAAACGGAAGAGTAACCCGAAATAGGGACAAAAGAGCTACCACGTATGGAGAAAACAGATAAATGCCGGTGTTTCTGGGCAAATACCAATAATTCGCGCTACGTCGCTTATCACGACGAGGAGTGGGGTGTGCCTTGCCATGACGAGAGGATGCTCTTTGAGATGCTGATACTGGAGGGATTTCAGGCAGGATTGTCGTGGGAGTGTGTGCTCAACAAGCGAGAGGCTTTTCGTAAAGCGTACGACAACTTCGAGGTGCAGAAGGTGGTGAAGTATGATGAAAATAAGATACTCGAACTGACTGCTAATCCGAGGATTATCCGTAATAGATTAAAGTTGTACGCGAGCGTAGCCAATGCTCGTGCTTTCATCAAAATACAAAAGGAATATGGTTCATTCGACAAGTACATCTGGAGCTTCACCGATGGCCAGGTGATCTATGAACCATGTGATCTGAGAACAACTTCCCCCCTGTCGGATTTGGTCTCAAAGGACCTGAAGAAGCATGGTATGAAGTTTGTGGGCAGCACAATAATCTACTCTTATCTGCAAGCCATCGGCGTGATAAACGGACATCTCGAAGGGTGTTGGAAGTATGTCTTTCCAAAGCCCTAGAACAAAGATTGAAAAAACAACAAAATACTATAAATATGAAAACGACAATGCTTATATCTATCGTAATGGCATCTTTCATGATGTCGTGCACACCTGCAGCCAGCGAGATGACCGAAACAACTGAACCCACAACAATCACATGGATTGAGGATAAACCGGGTCCTACGCTGCAAGGACATGAGATATTCCCTAGTGTGCCTGATTCGCTGTGGGAAGCACTGGGATTACATGAAGGTGTGCCCTCTAGCATGAGCTGTTTCCTCCTTCGCACCGAGGGTAAGACAATTCTCATAGATGCAGGTTTGGGAGCACCATTCAGTCAACTCATTCCAAAACTCAACGAGGAAGGCGTCAATCCCGATAGCCTCGAACTCATCTACATCACCCACATGCATCCTGATCATATCGGCGGTTTGCTGAAGGATGGAACTAAGGTGTTTCCCAATGCTCAGCTGTGGATAAATCGGCATGAAGCTGCTTTTTGGAAACAAATGTCTGCAGACAAGGCTTCACTTCCCAAGGCTGTGCTTGAGGCCTACAAGAATCAGCTCACCCTCTTTGAAGCAGGCGACACGCTCCCTGGTGGAGTGATCTCTATTGAAGCCTATGGTCACACACCCGGACACACTGTACTCCAGAAAGATAGCATCCTAGTGATTGCTGACCTAATGCACGGAGCTGCCCTCCAGTTGAAGCATCCCGAATATTGCCCATTCTTTGATATGAATCCCGAGGAGGCCACTGCTTCGAGAAAGCGCATCCTGAAATATGCCAAGACAAATAATCTCACGATGTATGGTATGCACATACCCGAGGGAGAAGTGAAGTTTTGAAACCAAGGGCGAGATATAATAAGCATATTATGAGTGACAGGAAGTTCCCCTATGGCATAGTCTTTGTCGGCATGATGCTGCTAACAGGTTGCGCCGGCAAAACTGATAATACATCTTCGACAACGGAGATAGATTCTACAAATGTCGAATTGCCGTCGACACCATCAGATACCATTGTTGAGCAAGCAACTCTATTGGACAAACTTGCCAACGACATGGTCTATGTTGAAACTGATTCCGGATACTTCTACATCTGCAAGTATGAGGTCACTCAGGCACTATGGAAAGAGGTGATGATCGGAAATCCATCGGAAATGCAAGGTGACGAACTGCCTGTAGAACAAGTCAGTTGGGATGATTGTCAAATGTTTATCGGCATACTCAACGAGTTGACAGGAAAGAATTACCGCTTGCCAACAATAGCCGAATGGGTGTTCGCTTATCGTGGGGGCAAACACTCCAAGTGTTACCAATATTCTGGCAGCGACGATATAGACGAGGTGGCATGGTATGGTGAGAATAGCGATGGCAAGTCGCATCCCGTGGGTCTGAAGAAACCTAACGAACTGGGGCTTTACGACATGAGCGGAAACGTGTGGGAATGGTGTCACGACTTGAACGGGCAAAACCGAGAGTGCCGTGGTGGAAGTTGGATACACAATGCACGAAACTGCGATCCAGCAATTCCTAACGAAACTCCGCAATCCTTCAGAATCAATAGTTTAGGATTTCGCCTCGCCCTCTAGTTCGAGTTAATCTTTCGCAAGCTCAGGCAATAGGATTACCCAGAATAATTAGTATCTGTGGTGATGTGCACTTTCCTGCCAGGGTACTTGTTTGTTATCTGCTCAGCAAGTTTGTGGCAGATGGCAGGAGCATCGTGATCAAAAGACACGACAATGTCAAAAGCAATCTCATCCTCGTCCACAAAGAAGCCATGCATCTGCTGCACGCCGTCATGCGAAAGTGCCATCTGACGAATGTCCTCGCGTATTGCAACCACCTCGGGATCCGTGTCATTTGACACGTAAATTCCCACGGTCATCACAGCCCTGAATTCCGAATAGATAAGGGCAGAAACGCTGCGGCAGATCTTCTGAATCTGATGGGAAGGCAAGGTGTCGGGCACCTCGATATGGATGGAGCCGATGGCTGTGTCTGGTCCATAGTCATGAAGTATCAAATCGTAGGCACCCAGCACGCCGGGTAATTCTGTCACCTTGCTCTTGATGGCTGTTGCGAGGTCACCTTGCACTCTCTTGCCCACGACTTTGCCGAGAGGATCCATGAGCGTTTCTATTCCAGTCTTGATGATGAAGGCGGAAATCACCACACCGATGTAGCCATCTATATTGACGCTCCAAAGCATCGATACCGCAGCACCCAGAAGGGTAGTGGCCGAAAGCAACGCATCGTACGACGCTTCCAAACCACTTGCCACCAAAGCATCGGAGTTCAGCGCCTTGCCACGAACCTTGAAGTAACTGCCCAGCAATAGTTTACCTGCTATCGCCACAAGGATAACCATTACCGACACCCAGGTGAAAGAGGTAGGCTCGGGATGGATGATGGCCTTTCCCGATTCTATCAGTGAGGATACACCAGCGGCAAAGATGATTCCAGCTACCACGATGGCGCTGAAATACTCCACTCTGCCATAGCCGAAGGGATGCTTGCTGTCGGGTTTCTTTCCTGCCAGTTTTACACCGATTATCGTGATGGCCGACGACAACGCGTCTGACACGTTGTTGACAGCATCGAGTAACACGGCAACAGAATTGGAGAGAAGACCGACAACCACCTTGAATGTGGCTATCACAGCATTTGCGCCAATTCCTACAATGCTTACCTTCGTTATCTGGTTGTTCCTACTCTTTTTCATGCGTTTATTAATCTGGTTGTTGACCATCATGTGCTTTCCAGGCACATTCAGTCAGTTGAATATTGGTGAATACTGCTTTGAAGGAAGACTCCTCGGGCGAACAAGCATAGATGCCAAAGCTGATTTCGTCCTGTGCCTCATACATGTGGCAGACACGCATCTGGCTCCATTCATCACCGTCTGTTGAACATTCGATGCAGAAATCATCCTCGCGGCGTGAGAGACGATACCACATGCTCTTCACATCAGCGGGAATGGCCGTGGTGGCCCAGTCGCTGTAGCCGTGGTTGGTTGCTACGCTACCGAGGTGCTGAAATTCTTCATTCTCATACTCGATGCTTCCCTTCAACCAATTCTCAGAATCGAGGTACATCACCACACCGCACTGGTCAAAGCGATGATGGCTCTCAGCAAAGTCGGTCTTTACGATAAAGCTAAAGAACTTCTCCGTTGTCTTCATCTGGAAGACGGGAGCATTGTCGTTCTGGAAATGGTAGTATGTGCGCTGCCACAGGTCGGTATGTGGTTTGGTTACAACCTCGATGGTGTCACCCTTGATCACGCACGACTCGGGCTCACGAGTCCACTGGAAATCTCCTATAGAGAGTGTAATCGGGGTGCTTATTTCTTCACAGGTATTGGATGCCTTTTCCTCTTTATTGCCACATGCAGTCAGCATAGCAAGCATAGAAAGTGATAAGATAGTCTTTTTCATATTACATTGAATTTTCGTATATGTTTTGTATATGTCGCACAAATGTAATAATTAATGCTGAATATTAAAACTATCTACCGAAATATTTTCTTTAGCTACTTTTTGCAAACAAGAGAAATATACCTGGCGTCAAAATCAATCTCCTATGATTGTGGCTACAATTCTTCGCTCACCTCCATACTCACGAAACTCACAGAGATAGATGCCTTGCCATGTGCCTAGGTTCAGTCGACCTCTGGTGATGGGGATGCTGATGCTCACGCCACAAAGTGTACTCTTTGCATGCGCTGGCATATCATCGGCCCCCTCGAGAACGTGGTCGTAGTATGGTTCATTCTCCCTAATGAGGTGATTGAATATCTGTTCCATGTCAGTGCGCACATCGGGATCAGCATTCTCGTTAATGCTCAATGCGCAGCTGGTATGTTGTACAAAGAGATTGAGTAGCCCCGTCTTTGGCAACTGTGTAAGATGGTTTAGTATCTCCCTAGTTACGAGATGGAATCCTTTGCGTTTAGCTGATAGCGTAAATTCGGTCTGCTGTATCATGCTGGTTCTCTGCTACTTGAGGAATTCCCTTACATATTGGTTTGACAGAACGCGTTCTTTTGGGTTGAATCCATGACCAGCCTTGTCTATAATCTTTAGCGTAGCGTTCTTGTAGATCTCAACTGCTCGCTTTGAATAATCAAGTGGTACGACCATGTCATCCGTGCCATGAACAATAAGCACCCTTCCCTTGTAGTTTCCGATGGTCTCAAATGGCTTCATCGGACGAATGTCAAGCATAAACTTCTTGCCGAGTTTCACGCCCCAAATCTCAGATACTTCGGGAATATCCTCTACACGAGGATAGCGTTGGTTCCAGTTGTCTGGAATACAAAGGGCGGGGTAGATGAGCACGAGGTTGCTGATTTGTTTCTTCAGCTCCGAGGCAGCTAGGGCAGAAACGAGTCCGCCCTGACTTTCACCAATCAGCACAATGCGTTTCTTGTCTATGTTCTTCTGCTTCTGGAAGTATTTTACTATGGTCTTCAGAGACTCCTTTTCATCTGTGATGGACATGTTCATCGTGTTGTTGTCACTTTGACTATTCACCGAGCCGCATGGAAAGTCGAATGTATAGACGGCATAACCCAGATCGTTGAGGGTCTTGAAATAGTCACGTCCAAAGTGGTGTGTGCCATTGAAACCATGACAGACAATAGCAACACCATGCTTCTTTGCGTTATCCGACGATTCGCAGATAATGCCATAGATGCTTTTATCAGACGAATAAGGAATGCGTAGCACCTTGTCCTGAGCATGAACAGCCATGCAGACTGCCAGTGTAAGGAATATCAGAATCTTCTTCATTGAAACTTACGATAGATTATATTGTTATTTCTTCAGCCAATGTTCTTTCAGCCAGTTTCGTACAGGCTCGTCGTAGAGCTTCAGGCATGCCCAAGCAACGCCGATGCACATCAGGAAAGTAGAAATTCCGACAAATATGTGGGTGCTGACAGGCAAATCCATGTGGTTCTCGGCCCAACTCATGTGCATATATAATATAGGATAATGCGTGATGTAGAGAGGGAAGGAGAGTTGGCCGACAAAGAGGCAGATGTTGGTCGCACGTTTTCCCTTCAACTTACTACCTGCTCCTATCGAAAGGATGATGGGAAAGAGCAGCAAGATGCTGCAGAGTTCGAAGACACCTTCTGACAAATCGCTGATAATGTTGAGCTTAGGTGTTGATACCATGGCGATGATCAACAGCGAGGCAACCCAGAATCCGCCCTTGATGGAGATGAAACGTCCCACACGAGAGAGCAGCAATCCCATGGTGAAGGGGAACATCAGTCGCACCATGGCACGATAGATGTGCTCGGGGTTGCAGATGAAGCCACCGTTGACGGTGTAGTTGTAGCCCTCGTCGATGAGGTTGCCCCACAGATTGAGTTGCAGACATAGGTCGGCTGTAAGCAAAGCACAGAATGCGACGATAATGCCTAACA
>JAZRYA010000001.1:0-26891 GCA_045600505.1 Bacteroidaceae bacterium | reverse complement strand
TCTTTGCCTTTATGCACCTCAGTGGCAAATATCGGATCATAGAACCCGTTGCACAATAGACTACAGAGCCACTCCCCGCAAGAGGAGTGGTTTTTTTTCAAAAAAATCACATTTCTTACTTAATATTTCCTGAGTTGCGCGTTATATAGACAGATGAACGCCATAGAACTAGAACAGATAATCCCTCAGCTGCGGCCCCAAATGATGCGGGTAGCCCTGGATTTCTTCCACCATCAGGAGGATGCTGAGGATGCCGTGCAGGAGGTACTGCTCAGGATGTGGCGACGCCAGTGGAAGCCCGACGACGATGTGACGGCACTGGCCATCCGAGCGACCAAGAACCAGTGCGTGACCCAGGCTCGGCGCAACCGATTGCGGCAACACTTGCCCATCGACGACACGCCGCACCCACCCAGCACCAGTGAAAGCGACCAGCCGATGCTGACCCGCGAACGGGAGATGATGATAGAACTGGCCATCAGCACCCTGACACGATCGGAACAACGCCTGATACGGCTGCGGCAACAAGACGGACTGGATGCCAAAGAGATAGCCACCATCACGGGAATACCCCTAGCCAGCGTACGCAGCATGCTGTCGATGGCAAGAAAGAAACTAATAAACAAATTACGATTATGAAGCAGACTTTGATAGACCGATACCTGGCCGGAGAGACCACCGCCAACGAGGAACGCACCCTGCAGCGTCTGCTACAGGAGAGTCCTCGGGAACAGTTGACACCCGACGAGCGCACCATCCTCGACCTGATCTCCTATACCGACACCGAGGCCGACGAGGAGGACATCTTCGCCATCGACCTGACCGAGGAGTATGACCGTGTGGCCAAGCCACAGCGCAGCATCCGCATGTGGCCCTGGGTGGCTGCAGCCTGTCTGGCAGGCATCGCCCTGGTGCTGCTGACGCCTCCCCGCTCTGTCGAGGTGGCAGAAGGGCCCGACCCGCAGCTTGTGCCAGACACCATCCGCGTGGTGAAACCAGATCCCGCACCACAACTGGTGGCCGAGACAGCGCCTGTCACACCAGCTCCCACGCGTCGCACCGTGGCTGCCAAGGTCGAGACACCCATGCCCGCAGACACCACGCCCGAGACATCCACACAACCTGCTCCCGAAGAGCATCTGATAGCATACACCGTGAGTAATCCCGAGAGGCTGGAATACACACCCGAGGAGATAGAGGCGCTCAAACAACGAGCCAGAGACAAATACCTGGAGTGGTTGCAACTGGAACGAGAGATTATGGAATATGACCGTCAGCAGACGGCGGCATTATTAGAAGAATAAACAAAAAAACAATAGCAATATGAAACGTATCGCATTACTAGTACTGACCCTGGTTCTTACCGCAGGAAACATCGCATTTGCACAAGAGAACAAGGACGCCAACAAGGTGATTAGTGAAGTCATGGACGAGATTTCCAACATCTTCGGTGACAAGGAGAAATTCACCTACAGCATACATCGCAATCCGGAAAGCAACGCCATAATTTCCGCGGTAGATGTGCGCCCCTTTCATTCCGGTCAACAGACTGTGGCAGAAGCTGTTCAACACTTGCTGAGCACTTTCGAGCAAAACAAGGAACTGGCCTATAACTATGCTCACATCCTGCCTCGCGCTGGTCAGTCTGTCAGCACATATACTGGAAACGACAAGGAGAGCACCTTCTGTATTCTGGAGGGACCAGATGTTTCCTACCAGCTGGTGTTCATGGAGATCAAGGACGGCTTCAACCCCCAGCACCGCAATTTCTATGGTATAAAGTGGAGAAATCTGGATAACGAGACAGACGGAGTCCTGTATCGCATCCATTCACGTCGTCCCGACCTGATCTTCAAGGACGCTGAGCACGAGGGTGACATTAGCCTATCATCTGTCATGAGCAACAATGGTGCAAGTGAAATCAATACGCTGCAAAAGCTTTCCCAATACTACGACAGCCAACTAGTCGACGTTATGAAACGGATTGCAGAGGCAAAAGACGGAGGGTGGATTACACTCGAAAGCCAATATACAGATGAACTGCGGAACATCCAGCAAAAGCGAAAGGAAGTTCTCGACAAGATTCATAGCCTCATCATGTTGAAAATGCAATAAAACAGTTTATAATAAAGTTACAATGCATCCCCCGGCATTCTATCTGCGAAGATGGAGTGCCGGGTTCGTTTTGTCTACAGAGGCAAAAAAAAGTTTTTGAAAAAGTGCTTTCAGCTTTCAGCCCTAGGGGAAATATTTAGCGCTCCGGCTAACTATGTGGAACAAACTGCTGCTAGGGCTGAAAATATCGATGTTTTTGTTAACACCCCACGTGGGGTTTAATTAGGACGTCACGTGGGGTTCAATCAAACCTCACGTGGGGTGAAATTGAACCCCACGTGTGGTGAAAGGAAAATTGACTGAAGGCTGAAAGCAAATTCTCAAAACTTTTTCCTCTCGATGGCGAATATCAACCTGCAGATGATGTGGTTTCGAGTTTTTTTAGTACATTTGTACACCATACTTATATATATAAGGTAGGACCATGAAGAAACTGATTGCCATAGGACTGTTGACACTGGCATGCGCTGGGGCAAACGCACAGCGCAAGGACTGGGAGAACCCCCTGATGATAGGTCGGAACAAACTGCCCTATCATGCGACATTGCAACTGCCATCGCTGCAGAGCAAATGCCCCGAGATAGTGTCACTGGACGGACTGTGGCGCTTCCACTGGTCACCAGATCCCGAGCACAGAGTGGCCGACTTCTATCGCACTGACTATGACGCGAGCCCGTGGGACCAGATAGCCGTGCCAGGCAACTGGCAGATGCAGGGCTATGGAACACCCATCTACACCAACATGAGTTACCCCTTCAAGCGAAACCAGCCCCTGGTAACCGACGAACCGCCCAAGCACTGGACCGCATGGACAGCGAGAAACCCCGTGGGACAGTACGTGACTGACTTCGAGGTAACGCCCGAGATGATGGGAAAGAACCTGATTCTGCACTTTGGAGGTGTACATTCTGCCATGTATGTATGGGTAAACGGGCAGCAAGTGGGATACAGCCAAAATCCCATGTCGCCTGCCGAATTTGACATTACACGCCTACTGCACACTGGCAAAAACCGACTGGCAGTGGAGGTGTACCGATGGAGCGACGGCAGTTACCTCGAGGATCAGGACATGTGGCGACTGAGCGGTATCTACCGTCCTGTGCAACTATGGGTTAGGCCTCTGGCACACATCGCTGACTACCAGGTAGAAAGCAACCTGATGGATCATTACCAAAAGGCTGTCATCAAGGCGCAAGTAAGTCTGTGCAACACGGGTCGCCACGACGTCCGCAAGCTGCGTGCAGTGTTGCAAATAGATGGTCGTGAGGTGAGCCGAAACATTCCCCGACTGGGTAAGGGAGACACCCTGACATGTCAGCTGGAGACAGAGATCAAGGAACCAAGATTGTGGTCAGCCGAGAAGCCCAACCTCTACCCCTATTCCATCGAGCTGCAGGACAACAAAGGCCATGTGATAGAGCACCTGGACTACCAACTGGGCATACGCGAGGTGAAAATCGTGGGCGAGGTGCTGAAACTGAACGGCAAGAACATCAAACTGCGTGGTGTGAATCGCCACGACCATCATCCCCGCACAGGACGATATGTGGACCACGAGACCCTGGAAAAAGACATCGCCCTGATGAAACAGTGCAACATCAATTTCTTGCGCACATCACACTATCCCGACCGAGAATACCTCTACGAGCTGTGTGACCGATACGGCATCTACGTGATGGACGAGGCGTGCCAGGAATCTCATGGGTATGGCATACACAACAAGGAACTGGGCGAGGATCCCAACTGGCAGCAGGCCTTCGTAGACCGAGGACAATCGCTAGTGCAACGCGACCGCAACCACCCGTCGGTAATAGTGTGGTCGATGGGTAACGAAAGCGCTGCAGGCCAGAATCCTAAGGCCATGCGCGAAGCAATCCTTGCTCTGGATAAGACCCGGCCTGTGTTCTACGATAGTGACATGTCGCTGTCAGACATCTACGACGACAGTTATCTGCTACCCGATCGCATGGCCGAGGTTGCTAGACGCGTGACTGACAAACCCATGATGCAACGCGAGTATGCTCATGCCATGGGCAATTCGATGGGCAATCTGCAGGAATACTGGGATGTGGTAGACCAAGACCCGAGCATACTGGGATGTGCCGTGTGGGACTGGGTAGACCAAGGCATAGCCAAACCCATAGACGGAAGCCGATTGAAGGCTAATCCATCCAGCTCGTTGGCACTCGGCTCGGATGAGTTCTGGGCCTATGGCGGGGACTTTGGAGACCAGCCCAATGACGGGCACTTCGTCATCAACGGACTGATCGGCCCTGACCGACAGCCTCATCCCCATTACTACGAGGTGAAATACGTCTACCAGCCTGTCGACTTTACTATGACCGACCAAGGTGTGGTGGCCAGCATCAAACGTGACCAATTTACAGAGCTGAGCGATTATGAAATCACACAGGAAACCTCTCAAGAAGGCACAGAACGGCTGCTGAACGTGAGTGCTCGATTGCGCCAACCCGTGCCTTGGGCTTCTGCTAATCACATCGTGGCACACAAGCAATTCCAACTCACCCCTTACACTTTCCCCGCTCTACTCAAGAAGTCGGACATCGCGCCACAAGTACAACAAGAGCAAGGTGGTTACCGCATCACCACCCCATGCGCTAGCTTCTTCGTAGCCGAAAACGGTAATCTGACAGAGTGGATTGTGGATGGCAGCAATCTGCTCACTTCGCCCCTGGAGCCCTACTTCTGGAAGCCCGAGAACGACAATCAATCTGCCAATGGCTATGCCCGTCGCTTGGGTGCATGGAAGACTGCTGCTGCCGAGCGAAAGGTGCTGTCGACACATTGCAAGAAACAGACCGGAGAAGTGGCTATTGTAACCGAGTCGACCTTGCTGGACAAGGCACGCCTGATACTGACCTACTCCATCAACAACGAGGGTGAAGTACGTGTGGAGGCTGACTACCAGCCTATGGCTGATGACCTGCCACTCATGCCAAAGTTTGGTATGCGCATGCGAGTGCCCTCCCCCTTCAACCAAGTGGAATGGTATGGCCGAGGGCCTCTGGAGAATTATCCCGATCGCAAGATGTCGCAGAACATCGGTCACTGGGCATTGCCCCTGAACCAGTTTATGGTGGATTATGTTCATCCTCAAGACAATGCCAACCGATGCGATGTGCGCTGGTTTACCCTCTCGTCGGGCCAGCATGCCATCCACGTCGAGGGCTGTCAGCCCCTGTGTTTCCGTGTTTGGGACTTCGGCGAGGAGAACCTGGGTGTGGATCATCCCTATGAACTACATCGCGGAGAATTCGTAAACATCAACATCGACCTGAACATCCATGGCGTGGGTGGAGCAGACGGATGGGGCGCTCGCACCATGCCCCAGTACACCATCGACGGCAACAAGCCCATGCACTATGCGTTCATAATGAAAACGAAAAACAAATAAAACCTATGAAAATACGTACTCTGATCTCTGGCGCAATGGTCCTGATGGCCCTGAGTGCCAACGCACAACCCTATCGTAATCCCAAACTGTCGGCCCAAGAACGTGCCGAGGACCTGTTGGGCAGACTGACATTGGAAGAAAAGGCTTGGCTGATGGAACATACCTCGCCTGCTATTCCTCGACTGGGCATACCCCAGTGGAACTGGTGGAACGAGGCTCTGCATGGCGTGGGACGCAATGGCACCAGCACCGTGCTTCCCATCACCATGGCTATGGCATCTAGTTGGAACGACCCCTTGGTGCAACAGGCTTTTGACGCTGCCAGCGACGAGGCTCGTGCCAAGAATAACCTGGCTCGCAAAGAAGACCGATGCAAGATCTACGAAGGTCTCTCATTCTGGACACCCAATATCAACATCTTCCGTGACCCTCGATGGGGACGCGGACAAGAAACCTATGGCGAGGACCCCTATCTGACAAGCAAGATGGGACTGGCTGTAGTGCGCGGACTGCAAGGTCCCGAGGACAGCAAGTATCAGAAACTCTTTGCCTGCGCCAAGCACTTCGCCGTGCACAGCGGCCCTGAGTGGAATCGCCATTCCTATGACGTGCAGCAACTGCCTCCCCGTGATCTGTGGGAGACCTATCTGCCTGCATTCAAGGCCCTGGTACAAGAGGGACACGTGCGCGAGGTGATGTGTGCTTACAATAGCATCGATGGCGAACCCTGTTGTGGCAACAATCGCTACTTGCAACAGATTCTGCGCAAGGAGTGGGGATTCGACGGCATCGTGACCAGTGACTGCTGGGCTGTGAATGACTTCTGGGAGCCCGGTCGCCATGGGGTGGCCAAGAACAAGATAGAGGGAATATCCCAAGCCCTGATAGCTGGCACCGACGTGGAGTGTGGCAATGCGTATCATTCGCTGACAGAGGCTGTGGCTCAGGGACTTACCACAGAGGAGAAGATGAACGAGAGCCTGCTGCGCCTGCTGAAGGGACGCTTCGAGTTGGGTGACTTTGACGGTGATGAACTGGTAGAGTGGCGCAAACTGGGTCCCGAGGTGATTGCATGTCCCGAGCATCGTGCCCTGTCGCTGCGTCTTGCTCGCGAAGGCCAGGTGCTGCTGAAGAATGGCATCAATCCCCAGACAGGTCGCCCCATACTGCCCCTAAACCGTGACGCTCGCGTGGCAGTCATTGGTCCCAATGCAGCCGACTCGGTAATGCTCTGGGGTAACTACAATGGATTCCCCACTCACACTACCACCATCCTGCAAGGTGTGCAGAACAAGGTGAAGGACGTTACTTACCTGCGTGGCTGTGGTCTGGTAGATCGTGAGATACGCGACAGTTGGTTCGACAATCTGCGCTGCTTCGACGGGCAGTATGTAGGACTCGGTTCTCACTATTACAACAATCAGAACTTTGAGGGAAATCCCGTGTGCAACGACTACTACCAGCGTCCCATGAAGTTCGATAACAGTGGTGCAACTACTTGGGGTTCAGGCGTGAACATCTACGACTTCTCTGTTGTATACGAGGGCGTACTCCGTTCGGAAGTAAGCGATCGCATCACTCTGCAACTGCAGTACACCGACCGTCTGATGTTGCGTGTGGGCAATGATACTCTGATCCACGATTGGTCGGGACGTAACGAGGATAGCCTCCGCATTGTCAATATCGACTATCAGATCGAACGCGGACGTAAATATCCCGTGGAGATACGTTATGCCCAGAACCAAGGCAGCGCAGTACTGCACTTCGACATCGGTCACACGCTGAGCAACAGCGACGCTGAGATACTGCAGGCTGTGAAGGACGCCGACGTGGTTATCTATGTGGGTGGCATCTCACCCCGTCTGGAAGGTGAGGAGATGAAGACCAATGCTCCTGGATTCCGTGGCGGAGACCGCACCAGCATCGAACTGCCTCAGGTGCAGCGCGACATGTTGGCCATGCTGCACAAGGCTGGCAAACGCGTGGTGTACGTCAACTGTAGCGGAAGTGCCATTGCTCTGGAGCCTGAGATGGAGACCTGCGATGCTATTCTGCAGGCCTGGTACGCCGGAGAGTGTGCTGGCGAGGCTGTTGCCGATGTGCTTTGGGGCGACTACAACCCTGCTGGCCGACTGCCTATCACCCTATATCGCAACACCGAGCAATTGCCCGACTTCGAGGACTACACCATGCAGGGACGTACCTATCGATACATGACCGAGGATCCCCTCTTCCACTTTGGTTATGGACTGAGTTACAGCCAGTTTGCATACAGCAAGCCCGCTTACAAGAAAGGCCACGTAAAAGTGAACGTAACCAACCAGAGTGATCGTGATGGAGACGAGGTTGTGCAGGTGTACATCCGCCGTGTGGGTGACAAGACAGGTCCCAACAAGACCCTCCGTGGCTATCAGCGCGTCAATATCGCAGCTGGAAAGACAGCCAAGGTGGACATTCCTCTCGGACGCGAAAGCTTTGAGTGGTGGGACGAACAGAGTCAGGCTATGCGCATCCTGCCTGGAGCTTATGAGGTGATGGTGGGTTCGTCAAGCCGAGACAAAGACTTGCAGCGTTTTACCGTAAATATCCGTTAAAGGGCGGTTAAAAAATGAATTTTTCGTGTACCTGTCAATAGAATATGGTACTTTTGTACTAAATTTCTAAAGGCAATCTATGAAACGGCTCCTTCTGGGACTGATCGGCGCAATCTGTGTTCTATCAGTCTTAGCCCAAAAAACAGCAAAGGTCGACTCTATATACATATCAGGTCGCGTGGTGGATTCCTTCACACGCGACCTGTTGGATAGTGTGGTGGTGGAGATTATGACGGCCGACACTACCACTGTCCTGGATACCCTGTGGAACGTGAAGATGCATCCTCAAGAGGAATTCACATGGGGAATGTGGTACCACGAGGGCTTCGAGGGAAAGGTTACACAATATGGACATTACGTGCTGCGTAGTTGGAAACAGGGCTACCAGACGAATTACACCCCGATGAACATCCCCCTGAAGAAGTACAACAAACGGGTGAAATACTGGGAATTGGACGACATCTTACTGAAGAAACAGTCCAAGAACATGTACACCAATCTGGACGAAGTAGTGGTCACAGCCACCCGCGTAAAGATGCTGGTGGATGGAGACACGGTGGTGTACAATGCCGATGCCTTTGAACTGTCCGAGGGGTCGATGCTGGACGAACTGGTACGCCAGCTCCCTGGAGTGGAATTGCGCGAGGGTGGAGAAATCTACATCAATGGCAACAAGTGCGAAGAGCTGATGCTCAATGGCAAGGACTTCTTCAAGGGCGATGCTAAGGTGGCACTAGACAATCTGCCCGCCTATACCGTACAGAATATCAAGGCCTACCAGAAGGCCGACAAGATGTCCTATCTGGACAAACATCACGAGGAGAACAAGAAGAAGGATCCCTGGGTAATCGACGTAAACCTGAAGAAGGAATACAACCAAGGGTGGCTAGGGAATGCAGAGGCAGGCTACGGAACAAACAACAGGCATATGGGCCGATTGTTTGCAACACGTTTCACAGATCACAGCCGACTGACAGTCTTCGCCAACTCCAACAATGTCAACAACCAAGGTAGACCCGGAGAGGAGAGTTCGTGGCGCGACAACAGCACCCCAACTGGTGAGATGGATGTAGTGACAGGAGGCGTGGATTTCCACGTAGACAGCAAAACCAAGAAGACGGAATTCAACACGTCGCTCTCTGCCTCTCACACCAAGGCGGCCAATGAAACCGACCAAAGCAGCACTACTTTCCTATCCTCGGGCGACATATTCGGACGTAATCGTACGGTAAGCAACAACACGTCTAACAGCATGAATTGGTGGGGCAGCCTGGAAATCCCTAAAAAGGAACTCTGGATCAGCATCTCACCCAACCTCTCCTTCTCTCGCTCGCACAACAGCTCCCTCTCCCACTCGGCCACATTCACTGCCGATCCTATGGATTCCTATCGAGGCGCCTCGCTCGACAGCCTCTACCAACCGCTGGGAAGTAGCAGGCTGGACTCTATCCTGACCAACCGCACACAGAATCAGGCCCTAGGCACCAGCAGCAACCTAAACTCGAATCTGAGCGTTCAGGTCTACACCGTCGCACCCTGGAATGGAGAACACATCGGAGTGAGTCTGAATGGAAGTTACTCGGACAACCGCAACAAGCAGTTCAGCCATTATGATTTGAGGCAGACACACGCCGATGGAGACTACCGCAACCAGTACGACATGACGCCCAACCGCAATGCATCATTCTCGGCAGACTTTGACCACCAATTCATCGAACTGCCTTTTGGAACCATCGGCATGAACTATGTCTATCGTTATAATTATCAGCAAGGTAGACGCAATATCTATCGGCTGGATCAGTATGACGACTGGGGAGCCGACAGCGACCGACGCATCGGTCTTCTGCCCTCGACAACCGACTCGCTGAATGCTGTCATCGATGCAAGAAACAGTTATCACACGGTCAATCGGGGTCGGATGCATGGTACAAAACTGACCCTGATGAAAGGTGGCGAGTGGGGATATTATTATGTGTCAGGTGGCCTGAATCACAGCCGAAAGACCATTGAGGACACCCGTTATGAATTGATGCCCCAACTCACTCGTAAGTTCAATCTGCCCGAAGTGAATGCAGCATTCAGATACAAGGAATTTGACGTGAATGTCAACTACAGCCAAAATGCACCCGAGATGAGCTATCTGCTCAACATTCGCGACGACAGCAACCCGCTATCTATCTCCCTGGGAAACGCAGACCTGAAGAACAGCAGTATCGAGAGTATGAATCTGGGATACCGCCATAACAATACGGAAAAGCAACGCAACTGGTGGGTGGGTGCAAATGCATCGATGCAGCAAAACAGCATCGGTAACGCTATGACGTACAACAGGCAGACCGGTGTCTACACCTACCAGCCTCGCAACATCAGTGGCAATTGGAACATGGGAGGACAAGGCTCTTTTGCCATCCCCCTAGACCACAAAAAGCATCTGGTTTTGCACGGACGCACATCGCTGAACTATCAGTGCAGCGTGGATTATGCTCTGGAAGAAGGCAACGAGGAGAGCACCACCAGTCGGGTCAATAACTACACGGCTGACAATGAATTACGTCTGGAATATCAGAAAGGAGGATACCGCGTGAGCGCCAACGTCGAAGCGGATTATCAGCACTCTACCAGCCAACGCATGAACTTCTCGACCATCAATACCGTGGATTACAATTACGGCGTGAGCGGAGCCCTCAAGATGAAACATGCCTGGGAGATAGACACAGACCTGACCATGCACAGCCGTCGAGGGTATGAGGACGCAACCATGAATGACAACAACCTGGTGTGGAACGCCGCTCTCTCCAAGGCCTTCCTCAAGGGAAAACAACTGACTGTGAAACTCATCGGTCACGATATCCTGCAGCAACTGACCAGCGTACGTCGCACCATCAATGCTCAAGGACGCACCGAGACCTGGTACAACACCCAGCCCGCCTATGGCATGGTGACACTGGGATATAGGCTGAACATCAAGCCCAAGAAATCACGTGAATAAGAAGCCTAGGGGTTAAGGCACCGTACACCTAGGTGTACAAGGCAAAAAGAGTACTCTTATGGACCTGTACACCCTAGTGTACGACGCCGTAAGAGTACTCTTTTTGACGGGTATTTATTCTGGTTTACTCAGGCTGGTAAACTCTCACATAATCAATGTCATAGCGCATGGGGAAGGCATCGTCCTGGATGCGTCCACCATTGACACCACCGATGGCCAAGTCCAACAAGATGTAATGAGGCTGACGGAAGGGATTGATTCCACCACCCAGCTGACCATTGATGGTCTTGGAAAGGTCGACGTCATTGAGCAACTCGCCATCGAGATAGATGCGGATATAGTCCTCGGTCCAGTCCATCAGCCAGATGTGGAACTTCTCGCCCCACCCCAAGTCCTTCTCCAGGAAATGCTCGTAAGGAATCGTCTTGGTGTTCCATACTGCCGAGTTACGCTTCTCGTTACCCCAAGCAGCATTGGCCAGAATGTGGGGCTTGCCCTTGATGTGATAATACTCCATGATGTCGCACTCGCCATTCGAAGGCCAAGGCTGAGTCACGCCCAAGGTCCAGATGGCAGGCCAAGAACCCTCGACAGCTGGGATGCGGGCACGCACCTCCATCTGTCCATACTGGAACTGGAATTTGCCACGGGTGTTGATGGAACCCGAACTATACTTGGCATAGGGTCGAACGCTACGCCAATCCTTACGCTCGGGATTGTAGCGAGGATTGGGGATACTGTCCAGTCGTCCCTCCAAGGTCAAGATACCATCACGCACTGTTGCATTCTCCAACTGATACCACTGATCCTCCTCATTGCGCACAAAGCCATGCTCCGACTGCCAATACTCGGGGTTGGGAGCTCCGTTTTCTGAGAATTCATCGTGCCAAATCATCTTCCAATGTTCGTCACGCACTCGTTGGGCAGAAGCACTGCCACATAGCAGCAAAACTGCAGCTAAAGTCCAAAATCTGTTTTTCATCGTATCTATGTGTTTCGTCGTTGTTCTGCTGCAAAGATAGGTTTTTTATTCGAATAACTCGCTATGCAAACAAGAAAAAGCAACCATCATTTGGGAAAATGGAGGAAAATGCGTACTTTTGTCCTAAATTAGAAAGAATATGCGAATAGACATTATAACCGTCCTACCCGAACTCATCGAGGGATTCCTCAACGAGAGCATCCTGGGACGTGCGCAGAAGAAGGGTCTTGTCGAGATACATCTGCACAATCTGCGCGACTACAGCACCAACAAGTGGCGACGCGTGGACGACGAAGCTTTTGGCGGCGTGGCTGGCATGGTGATGCAATGCGAACCCATCGACCGCTGCATATCGGCACTGATGGCCGAGCGACACTATGATGAGATTATCTTCACCACACCCGACGGAGAACAGTTTGACCAGCCCATGGCCAACCAACTGTCGATGGTGGAGAACATCATCATCCTATGTGGCCACTACAAGGGCATTGACTATCGCATACGTGAGCACCTGATAACCAAGGAAGTAAGCATCGGCGATTTCGTATTGACTGGTGGCGAGCTGGCTGCTGCAGTGATGGCAGACGCCATCGTACGCATCATCCCTGGCGCCATCGGCGATGCACAGAGCGCCCTATCCGACTCGTTCCAAGACAATCTGCTTGCTCCTCCTGTCTACACTCGCCCTGCCGAATACAAGGACTGGGGTCGAGTACCTGACGTGCTACTCAGCGGACATGCTGCAAAAATCAAAGAATGGGAGATCGAACAGAGTTATGAACGCACCAAGCGACTCAGGCCCGACCTCCTGAAAAAGAAATAATACCATGAGCGAACAAAAAAAACACAATCTCTATGTCATCGCCGGATGCAATGGTGCTGGTAAGACCACCGCATCATTCACGGTGTTGCCCGAGATGCTCGACTGCCGCGAGTTCGTCAACGCCGACGAAATCGCACGTGGCCTCTCCCCCTTCAACCCTGAAGGAGTGGCTATCCAAGCCGGCAGATTGATGATCGAACGCGTCATCCACCTGCTCAAGGAAGGTGAGACCTTTGCATTCGAGACTACCCTATCCACCCGATCCTATGTGAAACTGATCCAGCAGGCCCAGCGCCGCGGATACTTTGTCACCCTGCTTTTCTTCTCGCTTTCCACTCCCGAGCAAGCCATCAAGCGTGTGGCAAAGCGTGTGAGCCAGGGTGGCCACAACATCCCCACCGACGTCATTCTGAGACGTTACGAGGCTGGTCTTCGCAATCTATTCAAACTCTACATGCCCGTGTGTGACTACTGGGCATTGTACGACAACAGCGATTGCCCCACAGAAAAGATCGCTTGCGGATGGAAGGACGAGCAGACCACCATACTGGTCTCTGAGAAATACAACCGATTCAAGGAACTTTACGACACAGAAGAAGATGAGCAACAAAGCAGTAACAATGACTGATGCCGATGTGGCTGAGATGCAGCGACGCATCGACGACGGCATTCTGCTTGCTCAGAAGCGCCTCGTGAGCCGTGCTATGCACGACAATCTGAAGCTCGTCGTATGCCGCAACGGAAAGGTACAGGAACTTCCTGCCACCGAATTTAGCATCAAATAACCCCTATGGAAATAGGCAAAACATATACGTCGACACGTGTAATATCCGAGGAACTGCTGGCCTGCAACATGGGCAGTGGCGACCTCCGCGTACTGGCAACCCCTGCCATGATGGCCTTGATGGAGAACGCAGCCATGATGTGCATAGCCGACGAACTGCCCGAAGGGAGTTCCACTGTAGGTGGACAAATAGAAAGCACTCACCTAAAGCCTACTGGCCTAGGGCACACCGTCACCGCAACAGCCCGCTTGACAGCAGTCGAGGGACGCAAACTCCAATTTCACATCGAAGCTCACGACGAAGAGGGGCTGATAGGTGAAGGTACACACTTGCGATTCATCGTGGATCGCCAACGTTTCATGAGCAAAGTCACAGAACAATGAAAAAATACATCCTCGACCTGAAGGTGGTGAGCAACACCCGCCCTCATGAGCGCTATGTGCTGCTCAAGGTCACCAATCCCGATGGGCCTCTGCCTGAGATGAAGCCCGGTCAGTTTGCACAATTGCGTGTGGACGGAGCAGAAAACACTTTCCTGCGTCGTCCTATCAGTATTCATTACGTAGACTATGAGGCCAACGAACTGTGGTTCCTCATCCAAACCGTGGGAGAGGGCACTCGCACTCTGGCCACCTTGCAGCCCGGTGATACGCTGAATGTAGTATTGCCTCTGGGCAATGGCTTCACCATGCCTGCTTCCCCAGAAGAACGAATCCTCTTGGTGGGCGGTGGCGTCGGCACTGCTCCCCTGCTCTACATGGGCAAAAAGATGGTGGAGATGGGTTGCAAACCCACTTTCCTCCTCGGCGCTCGTAGTGCAAGTGATTTGTTGCAGCTCGATTTGTTCCGTGCTTTGGGTCCTGTCTACGTGACTACCGAGGACGGCAGCGAGGGAGAGCGTGGTTTCGTCACTCAACACTCGTTGTTGCAACAAGAGCAATTCGACCGCATCAGTACCTGTGGTCCTAAGCCCATGATGATGGCTGTAGCTCGATACGCCAAGGCTCAGAGCATCGACTGTGAGGCTTCTCTCGAGAATATGATGGCCTGTGGCGTGGGTGCGTGCCTCTGCTGCGTGGAAGACACTCAGGAAGGCCATGTGTGTGTGTGCAAACAAGGTCCCGTATTTAACATCAATGAACTGAAATGGCAGATTTAAGCGTTAAAATAGGAGCACTGGAACTCAAGAATCCAGTAATGACGGCTAGTGGCACATTTGGCTACGGCCTGGAGTTTGCCGATTTCGTTAATCTGGAGGAAATCGGAGGTATCATCGTTAAAGGCACCACACTCAATCCTCGTCAGGGCAACCCTTACCCACGCATGGCGGAGACTCCCAAGGGTATGCTCAACTGTGTGGGACTCCAGAATAAAGGCGTGGACTACTTCTGCGAGCACATCTATCCCCAGATCAAGGACATCAACACCAACATGATCGTCAATGTGAGTGGTAGTTGCCCCGAGGACTACGCAGAATGTGCTGCACGAGTAAATGCCCTGGAGAATATCCCTGCCATTGAGCTCAATATCAGCTGCCCCAACGTAAAACAGGGCGGTATGGCCTTCGGCGTAACACCAGAAGGAGCTGCCAGCGTAGTCAAGGCTGTACGTAAGGCTTATGACAAGACACTCATCGTCAAGCTCTCGCCCAATGTAACCAGTATCGTGGACATTGCCAAGGCTGTAGAAGAAGAAGGAGCCGACTCTGTTTCTCTCATCAACACTCTGATGGGAATGGCCATAGACGCGGAAAAACGCAAGAAGGTACTTAGCATTGGCACTGGCGGTTTGAGCGGCCCATGTGTCAAGCCCGTTGCTCTACGTATGGTATATCAGGTTGCTCACGCCGTAAATATCCCCGTTGTAGGTCTGGGTGGAATCATGAATGCAACTGATGCTGTTGAGCTCTTACTTGCCGGTGCTTCGGCAATCGAAATTGGCACAGCAAACTTTATCGATCCTGCAATCACGGTCAAGGTAGCTCAGGGCATCAATGAGTATTTGGAACGACATGGGTACAAGTCGGTACAGGAAATCATTGGCGCGCTGGAAGAATAAGCACAAAGCTTCTATATTATAAATAAGGAAGAGGGGTAGCACCGTAACTGGTGTTACCCCTCTCTTGTCATATTGGGTCTTTCCCTTGTTTGAAAGTTAGCCTATGGATTACTTCTGACCTGGGAACACTTCATAAGTCCCATCATCAAAGAATATACGAATCTCAGAAATCTTGCGTTCGGGTTTGTCAATATATTTTACCGTCTCACGAATTACTTGCTGTACGGGTTCGCCAGACAAATGAGTACGTTGCATGCCACCAGTTGGTAGGGGAGAGGAATTTGTAGACTGACCTGTGAAATCAAAAGCCGTCTCAGGAGAGAAGAAAGTAACGCCTTCACCATCGGACTCTGCAACAGCATTAGTGTCCTCTAAAGGATCTGCTGCAACAGTAGAAACCTGCATTTCACCCTCTCCAAACAATAGCCATGACATACTTAGTTCGGGGAATCTATGATGCAATGCCTCGGCATGATTTAGAGTGGGAGATGTACGTCCATTAAAAATGCTTGACAAGGTTGCAGGTGCAATACCCGTTGCCTGGGAGAATTCTTTTTGATTCATATTCTCCTTCTTCATTATGCTGAAGATGCGATCTTTCATATTATAAAAACCTCCATTTTGGGGTATACCCCTTTTTGATTCAAATTTATAGGTACAAAGGTAGAGAAAATGGATTAGATTTCCAAATTTATAAATCAAAAGATGATTCGTGATTGAAACTTTAGTTTTTGAGTTTTGGATTCCGAATTCCAAATATCAAATCATGGATTGCAACGATATAGATTCGTAAACCCAAAAGAAAGGATGTAAAGGGCATTAAAGCATTAGGTTTATTTGATTTTATGTATTTTATTGGTTTTTAGTGTGTTTATAGCCGAATAAGAGCGGAATTCGAAGGGAATCCAAGCCAAATTCCAAATATATTACATAATGAGTTAAAGTAAAATGACGGGCATTGTATTTACTTTCTGGTTTTCAAAGCTTTATGTTCATTATGTACAACAAATACATATTCATTCGCCTATTCAATTTGAAATATTTATATTTTCTATTCACATTTCACATTGCTAATTCTAAGTTTTGAATTGAGAAGTGCGCAGGCTGTTTACTGGGGAGTATTCACTTCTGTTGTGTTCGTGTTTGAAATTCGGAATTGTAGAAATTGTTAAATTGTGTAATTCTAAATATTCCGAAGGGAAAATTCCGTGAGATTTTTCTCCTTAAAATATTTACCAACAAGTACCAAGTCACGGAAATTTGCGCGATTCTCAGCGAGTGAAAACCTGGTGCAAATCGCTTATTTTAAGAAAAATAATGAATAAAAAAAGATTCTCGAAAAACGAGAATCTAGGTTAAAATAGAAAAAGAATCAGTGCAAAATAAGGAATATTAGCTCTCTCAAGAGGTCTCCGTGGCTGGTTTTACAGCCCCCTACCCCCTTGGATTTGCCATCTGTTTTGCGTATTTGATCCAAAATCTCTACAACTTTTCTACCCGAGTAATTTCTGCGTGCAGGAATCAAAGCCTGACGAGCTACCCAGGGATTCTTTCCAACAAAGTTCGCAATGCCATCATCTGACTGATCAGGAGCATAAAATGCCAGCATAACTTCCGTATAGAAATTGAACAGGACAGAGAGCGTAGCTGGTAAAGCGAAGCCCCTTGGGCTACTGTCAAAGTAATTTACTATTTGGTTTGCCTTATAAGCGTCCTTATTTCCAAGAGCATTCTGTAATTCAAAATTATTGAAGTCCTTGCTGATTCCAGTCTGTTGTTCCACCAGTTCCACCCCTACTCTATTCTCGCCCAAGGGAACTGCTAACAAGAGTTTGTCCATCTCGGCAGAAAGACGAGTAAGATCACTACCTACATGTTCGCACAACATCTGCACCGCATTGGGTTCGATAGTCTTCTCGTTTCGTTGCATGTAGCTATTGACGAAACCTGGAAGTTGGTTCTCATACAACCGTTTGCTCTCGAAGAGAACACCCGCTTTCTTGATTTCCTGCCCCAGCGTACGACGCTTGTCCAGAACGCCATGTTTGTGACATAGAATCAAGACCGTAGTAGGATTGGGATTCTTGATGTATGCAGCCAAGGCTTCCTTATCAGACAAAGACTGAAATTCACGCACCATCACGACACGCCGATCTGCCATCATGGGAAACTGGCGTGCGATGTTGATTATGTCATTGGCACGGGTCTCGGCTCCATAGAGCAAGTCGTAATTGAAATCCCTGTCCTCAGGATTCAGCGCCTGTCCCAAGACAAAGTCGCTCAGTTTATCTATATAGTAGTCCTCCTCTCCCATAAAGCAGTATACGGGAGCGAACTTACCACTACGCACATCGCGCACGATATCTTGGTAACTAGGACCTTCGTTTTTTGCTGCCATCAATAATCAAATTTTAGATGCTTGACCGTCTTCTTCTCTTGCATGATCATTTCCAGAGCCTGCACACCCATAGTCACATGGTCATTCACGTAATTGCGAGTGACTTCATTGTCACTCTCTGCCGTCTTCACACCTTCAGGTGTCATGGGATTGTCGCTCACCAACAGCAAGGCACCTGTGGGGATGTGATTGGCAAAGCCACAGGTAAACAGAGTCGCGGTCTCCATATCCACAGCCATTGCACGGGTAGAACGCAGATACTCCTTGAACTTCTCATCGTGTTCCCACACGCGACGGTTGGTCGTGTACACCGTACCCGTCCAATAGTCACGCCCCAAGTCACGAATAGCCGAACTAACAGCGCGTTGCATCATAAAAGCGGGCAAAGCCGGCACTTCGGGAGGGAAATAGTCATTACTGGTACCCTCGCCACGTATGCCTGCAATAGGCAAGATCAAGTCTCCCTTCTTTGTCTTATTTGCAATGCCACCGCACTTGCCCAGAAAGAGGCAGGCCTTGGGCTTGATAGCGCTCAACAAGTCCATAATGATGGCTGCATTGGGACTGCCCATACCAAAATTGATAATTGTGATATGGTCAGCCGTAGCCGAACGCATATTGGCACTATGGTCTGGTTTTTCTATACCAAAAATCTCGCAGAAAATATCGATGTAATTATTGAAATTGGTCAAAAGGATATACTCACCAAACTGTTCCAGAGGGCGATTGGTGTATCTAGGAAGCCAATTTCCAACAATTTCTTGCTTTGTTTTCATAAATTCACTAATTTTGTTCCAGAAAACCAGGTAAGCACATTATGCAAGCACTCAATCTTCCCCAGACGGAGCTCAAATTCTCGACACGCAATGGAAAAACCACAATCTGGGATATCCTGCGACGAAAATACATTACTCTGACGCCAGAGGAATGGGTACGACAGCACTTTGTGCACTTTCTGATAGAGCACAAAGGATACCCCGCAGCCCTATTAGGCAACGAGATATCCCTTGCACTGGGGAATACTAGCAAACGATGTGACAGTGTGCTATATGACCGTAAGGCTCAGGCCCAGATGATCATCGAATACAAAGCCCCGCACATCCCTCTCACCCAAATGGTTTTTGACCAAATATCGCGGTACAACATTGCCCTACACGTTGACTATCTGATTATTAGCAACGGAATGCAGCACTATTGCTGCCGCATGGATTATGAGTTAGGGGGCTACACGTTCCTGCCCGATATTCCCAATTACTCAGAACTTTGATTACTCTGCCTCGGGCACGTCGGGAGTAGCTGCCTTGCGTGCTGCACGACGACGCTTGGGCTTCTCCTCGGTCTTTGCAACAGTCTCCACACCAGCCAACTGGGGATCGATGAGGATACGGCCACAGTACTCACACACGATAATCTTCTTACGCATGCGAACGTCCAACTGACGCTGAGGGGGAATCTTATTGAAGCAACCACCACAAGCATCACGCTGTACGTACACGATGCCCAGACCATTGCGGCTATTCTTGCGGATACGCTTGAAAGCAGTCAGCAGACGGGGCTCGATGCTGAGCTCCAGATTCTTGGCACGCTCGCGCAGCTTCTCCTCCTCGGCCTTGGTCTCAGAGATGATCTCGTCCAGCTCGCTCTTCTTGATATCCAGATCAGTACGACGCTCGGTCACCTGCTCGTTGCACTGAACAATCTCGTCGTTCTTCTTCTGAATAGCCTCCTCTGCCTCGCGGATCTTCTTCTGATTCAGCTCGTTGTCCAGAGTCTGGAACTCGATCTCCTTGTTCAGAGAATCATACTCGCGGTTGTTACGAACGCTATTCAACTGCTCCTGATAACGAGCGATCGATGCAGTATTCTGCTCGATGGTACCACGACGAGTGGCTACCTCACGCTTCAGCTCTACCACCTCGGTCTGGATCTTCTCGATACGAGTGGTCAAGCCCTCGATTTCGTCCTCCAGGTCCTGAACCTCGAGAGGAAGCTCACCACGGAGGGTCTTGATCTTGTCGATCTCAGACAGCATGGTCTGCAACTGATACAGGTTACTCAGCTTCTCTTCTACGGGAAGCTCAGCAGGATCCTTTACTTTTTCTCTTGCCATATTGATTACAAGTATTTAATGGGGTTTGTATCCACCGCCGTCACAAAAAGTGGCAACTCGGGAGCAATCTCCCCGATGATTGAATAAAATATCTCTTTCGTATATTGCTCGCTCTGGTAGTGACCCAGCGCTGCAATCTGTATTTCTTGCTCATGCCCAAAGAACTGGTGATACCCCACCTCGCCCGTCAGGAAGGCATCTGCATCACATGCAATAGCCTCATCGATGAGGAAGCTGCCAGCACCACCACAGAGGGCAACACTATGTATGGGACGCTGCAGTAACTCGTTGTGCATCAGGCATTCCACATGGAAAACATCCTTGACGCGCTGCAGAAATGCCAACGAGTCCTCGGGTACAGGCAGATAACCCATCAGGCCACTACCCGCCACCACATGGTGTTCCTGACCATCGTGACTGACACGGACCGTATGCTGCTGCATCATCTGCACATCGACCAGCCCCAGCTTCTCTGCAATGCGGTAGTTGACTCCATCCTCGGCGTTATCCAGATTGGTGTGGGCGGCATAGATGGCAATATCATGCTGTATAGCCATGCGCACACAGCGTTCAACCTGAGTCTTGTCGCTGATCTGCTTGAGTCCGCGGAACAACATCGGATGATGAGCCACAACCAGATTGCAGCCCAAACGAATAGCCTCGTCGATGACCTCTTCGGTCACGTCTAGACACAATAAAGCCCCTGATGCTTCCGCCTCTGTCAGTCCCACTTGCAAGCCAGCATTATCATAGCTTTCCTGCAGGGGCAGGGGCGCGAATCGTTCAAGGGCACCGATGATTTCCTTAATCTTCACGCGCAATGAATAGAAATTTGATGCAAAATTAAGCCTTTTTCTCGAATAGAACAAACTTTTCCGAAAAAAACAACTACCTTTGCGCCACATTATTATATATAAGGAATGGGTTTACATTTTACAAGAACCACCAGCACCATCTCTGACCTGACGCTCACCCTGCGCGAAAAAAACGCTGCAGGACCCGAGCATAGCGAGATTCGTGCTACATTTCTTCCCTCGGAATGGCACCCCCAGAGTGCCGTGCAACTCACTTGGCCCCATGCCGACACGGACTGGGCACCCATACTGCAAGAGGTGCAGGAGTGCTACGTCAAGATGGCTATGGAGATTTCTGAGAGAGAACGACTGATCATCGCTACTCCCGAACCTGATGCCGTGAGCGCTCTGCTGCACGAAAGGCTACCCCAAAGAGTGATGAAGAACATCACCCTCCATCAGGTAGACACCAACGATACCTGGGCACGCGACCATGGCTTTATCACGCTGATTACCAGCCAAGGGCCTCTCCTACTCGATTTCCAGTTCAACGGCTGGGGCAAGAAATTCGAGGCTTCGCTGGACAACCAGATCAACCGCCACCTCTATGACATGAACCTGATGCGAGGCACCTACGAGTCGCATCTGGACTTTGTGCTCGAGGGAGGTAGCATCGAGAGCGACGGAAAGGGCACAATCCTCACAACATCCGAGTGTCTGCTGGCCCCCAATCGTAACCAACCCATGGAACAGGCCGACATCGAGGAGTACCTGCTACGCGCCTTCCATGCAGAGCGTATCTTGTGGCTCGATCACGGATACCTGGCTGGCGACGACACAGATAGCCATGTGGACACCCTAGCTCGCCTCTGCCCCAACGATACCATTGCTTATGTCCAGTGCAAGGATACCGAAGACGAGCATTACCAGGAACTGCAGGCCATGGAACGACAGTTGCAAGAATTCCGCACCATAGACGGCAGACCCTACCGACTGGTACCCCTGCCTATGGCCGCTGCAGAGCATGACGAAGATGGCAACCGATTGCCTGCAACCTATGCCAACTTCCTTGTTATCAACGGGGCTGTACTCATGCCCACATACGGACACACCGATCTGGACGAGCAAGCACGCAAACAATTGCAATCGGCATTTCCCAAACACGAGATCATCGGCATCAACTGCCGTATACTAATAGAACAACATGGTTCGCTGCACTGCTGCACCATGCAATATCCCCAAGGTACTATCCAATGAAAGTAGGAATCATACAGCAAAGCTGCACCGCTGATGTGCAGGCAAACAAAGAGAAACTGGCTGCTAACATAGCCGACGTGGCCGCTCGTGGCGCACAACTTGTAGTACTGCAAGAACTGCACAACTCGCTCTATTTCTGCCAAACCGAAAACGTAGAGCTATGCAATCTGGCAGAACCCATACCTGGTCCATCTACCGAGTTCTATGGTGAGATTGCCAAGAAACACGGTATCGTGCTGGTTACCAGCCTGTTCGAGCGTCGAGCCGCCGGTTTGTACCACAACACGGCTGTGGTCTTTGACACCGATGGCAGCATGGCTGGCAAATACCGCAAAATGCACATCCCCGACGATCCCGCCTATTACGAGAAGTTCTACTTCACCCCTGGCGATCTCGGTTTTCACCCCATACAGACCAGTCTGGGCAAACTGGGCGTGCAAGTTTGCTGGGATCAATGGTATCCCGAGGGTGCTCGTCTGATGGCACTGCAGGGAGCAGAGATTCTAATCTATCCTACTGCCATCGGATACGAGAGTAGCGACACTCCCGAGGAACAAGAGCGCCAGCGCGAGGCATGGACCACTATCCAGCGTGGCCACGCTGTTGCAAACGGACTGCCCGTGGTGACCGTAAACCGTGTAGGCCATGAGCCTGATCCTAGCGGACAAACCAATGGAATCAAGTTCTGGGGCAGCAGCTTTGTCGCCGGACCTCAGGGTGAGTTCCTCTATCGTGCTAGCAAAGACCAGGAGGAGAACGTGGTCATCGACGTGGACATGCAACGTTGCGAGAATGTGCGCCGTTGGTGGCCCTTCTTGCGTGACCGCAGAATTGAGGAGTTCCAGGGGCTGAGCAAGCGTTTCCTAGACTAACCACAACTGCCGTCAGACGAGAGTCAAAAGCCTTTTACGAAAAAAAGTTTTAAAAAAGTGCTTTCAGCTTTCAGCCTCAAATGCGCCCTACCCCACGTGTGGACTGATTTAACCCCACGTGAGGTTAGATTGAACCCCACGTGAGGTGTTAATTGAACCCCACGTGGGGTGTAAACAAAAACCTCGGGGTTTTCCTCGAAAAAAGGTTAGGGTTACGCCACCGAAAGGTTACCCTTTTTGGCCTGCACACCCTATCGTACAGCACAAAAAGGTAGGGTCTGCGGGCTCATACGATAGGACGTTTTTCCGTATTTTGCATCGAGGCTGAAAGCTGAAAGCACTTTTTCAAAACTTTTTTTTCTTGCGTCCAAGGTATCTGTCCTAATTCGAAAAACCGCCCACCCATCTTCACAGACAGGTGAGCGGTTGATGCATCTTATATTATTAACTCTATTACTGATGATCATCATTCCGTCTTGATACTCTCCACTGGATTCATGGTCGCTACTCGCCAGCTCTGGACGACGACAGTTAGCAGCACAACTATGCTAATGATAACGAAAGCCATAGGGAGCAACCACCAGTAGATGGGCGTATGCTCGGCAAAGTTCTGCAGCCATTGCTCGCTGATATAGTAGCCAATGGGGGCTGCTATCGCGAAGGAAAGGACGAGCGGAAGTGCATAGCGCCTGGTGAAGAGTGACAGCACCTCGCCCACGCTGCTGCCCATCACCTTGCGGATAGCTATCTCCTTGCGGCGATACTCCGTCTCGAACATCGTGAGGCAGAAGACACCGATAAGCGTGATGAAGATGCAGATAAAGGCAAAGAGCTTGACCTGCCCGATGAAGCGGAACTCCTCTACGTATGCTCTTTCCAGACAATCATCCAGGAAATTGAGTGTATGTTGTTTGTCTGGACAGAGGCGGTCGAGCAATTCTGCAGCCTCCTGCTTTGCTGCGAGTTTGTCGTAACCAGCCTTCGCCCGAATGAAAATCTTCTTGCATGGATCATCCCAATCCTCCATTCCTGTACCGTAGATGATGAAGGCTACATCTTTGGTGCTGCTGTTGATGCGCATCGTGGTGAACTGGAAATCCTTGCACACGCCCACTACAGGATAAGCAATGGGGGCATAATTGCCATTCTCTGCAAGAGGTGCTAGTGACTGACCGATGTGGAAATCCTCGTAGCGACTGGCCGTAGACTCGCTGATGATGTAAACACCATTTTTGTCCGACTCGTTGAAGTCACGACCTTCGACTATCTCAATGCCTAATGTCCTAGGCAGATCCTTGTTGGCAGGCAGCATGTAGAAGTCTCGGCGGGCTCCATCTTCAAAATTACCTCCCCATTGCATAAACACATCAGCATCGCCAGGTTCCGACATGCCATACGCCACGCTTTCCACCCACGGCAGTCGCTCCAGTTCCTTGCTGATTACATCTTTCTTCTTCATGCCCTCGGTAGAAAGCAGCGTGAACAGGACCTCGTCCTTGTTGAATCCATAATCGGACGAGTAGATGTGGCGCGTCTGGCATATCATAACACCAATGTAGATGCTCAGCACAAAACCGACCGCCATCTGCACGCACACCATCAGAGTGCGAATCTGTCTGCCCTTTGGCGATAGGCCGAACGAGCCTTTCAACGCAAGAGCTGGTGTGAATGATGTAGCATAGAAGGCTGGGTAAATTCCTGACAAAATGCCGACCATCAAAGCACCGGCAAAGGTAAGTCCCAATAGCTCTGGGTGTTCTGAGAAACCAACGTCTCCGGACATCAAGGACATGCAATCGTTGTTGAGAGAAAACAGCTTGACCCATAACATGCCTAAAAACAAAGCAACAAGAGCTAGCAACACGCATTCACCGATAAACTCTATGCGAAGTCCAAAGGTAGATGCTCCCATCACCTTGCGAGTGTTGATGCCACGGATGCGACTCGGTGCCTGTGCCAATACGAAGTTGCTGTAGTTGAGCAGCGCAACAATCAGCACAAAGATTGCCGACCAGAAGATGATGTTCACAAGTCCCTTGCTACCTTTATCATATTGGTTGACGCCACTGAAATAGGTTTCATCCAAGCAATTAAGACGAATATCCATTCCCGTTGCCTCATGGAACTGTTTCCAGTCGTTGTATCCGTATGCCTCCATCAGCATCTTGCGCATCGAGGCTTCCACAGCGTCTTTGTTGTTGGGTGAGTCAATGCGAAGATAAGTGACATAGCTCCATTCATTGTAGGAATCATTGTGCAGGTCTTTCAATCCGAGATAGATGCCATCCTGCAAGAGGCAGTTGGCAGGCATGTCCTGGGCAATGCCTATAACCTCCAGTTCGGTCCCTCTCCCGGTCTCATCCGAGGGGGAGGAGTTTCCGTCTCCTGTTGTCAAACGTTTCACCTGTGGAATGCTGAATCTTCGTCCAACAGCGTCGGCTGTGCCAAACAACTGTTCTGCAACGCTTTTAGTCACAACAGCCTGAGTGCGTGTCTCATATTGCGAGGTTCCCGCAAGCATCTTCACGCCAAAGAAGTCAAGACCAGGGTCGCCAATCTGAATGGACATGATGTCGTTGAACTGGTTTTCTCCAACGTATACAGGGAAATGCCATTGCACCATGTTGTGACTGACGACATCCTCGACGTGTGTCATCTCCTTTATCGAAGACTCAAAGAATCGAATCATGTAGCAAGACCACTCCAAGTTCTTGGTGAAACCGCCTACTTCCAATCTGTAAGTGCGTTCGTGGTCTTTGATGCTATGATTGTACGTCTGGTTGAACTCCACCTGAGTGGCAAAGAGATAGAATGCTGCCAAGGCGATGCTCAAGCCAAGCACATTGAGGGCATACGCCAGCTTATGCGCTCGTATCTGATACAATAAACTTTTCATGTGACCTTATTATAATATGGTATTCTCAACCACCTCGCCATCAAAGAGATTGATGATGCGATTGGCGTATGCTGCATCGTGCTGGCTGTGGGTTACCATCACGATGGTGGTGCCTTCGGAGTTGAGTTGTGATAGTAGTTCCATGATTTCCAAACCGTTCTTTGAGTCGAGGTTGCCTGTTGGCTCATCGGCAAGAATCAAGCCCCCTCCTGCCCTCCCCGAGGGGAGGAAGTTGATGACAGCACGGGCGATTGCTACACGTTGCTGCTGACCACCAGAGAGTTGCTGGGGATAGTGTGTGGCACGCTGTGAGAGGTTCACCTTGCGGAGGATGTCTAAGACACGCTGCTTACGCTCTGCCTTTGGTACCTTGAGGTACTTCAGCTGCAAGTCGATGTTCTCTTCCACGGTCAGTTCATCAATGAGGTTGAAACTCTGGAACACAAAGCCGATACGTCCTTTGGGGTACTTGGTACGATCTTTCTCTTTGAGGTGTCCCACCTCCTCGCCAGCGAGGTAGTAGTTGCCACTATCGGGATTGTCGAGTAATCCAAGGATGTTCAGGAGTGTTGACTTGCCACAACCAGAAGGTCCCATGACTGCTACGAACTCACCTTCCTTTACTTCCAGGCTTACGCCATTCAATGCTGTTGTCTCCACATTCTCAGTGCGGAATACTTTCGAGAGATTTTCAATCTTAATCATAATTGTATATTGTTTTTGTTTATTCTGTTTTGATACTTTCTACAGGATTTGCACAAGCTGTTTTTAGGGTTTGACTCAGAATGCTGAATACGCTTATC